>JAFQDE010000024.1 GCA_017416155.1 Tyzzerella sp. | reverse complement strand
TTCCTGTATCCCGTGTTCTCTCAGCTTGGAATCCATCCAGTTTACAAAATCCGCACTTTCTTCATTCCATTCATACATCATCAGAGTGGTAGGCGCACCAAATCCCCAAGACGGAATGCCGGACCATGCATCATGCCACATCAGCTTTCCTCTGTTGGCCATCATCACCCGCTGCACGGTCTCTCTATGAGCCGCCGCAATATTTTCTCTCTGCTTTTTGGTATATGCACTCTTCCCATACCTTAATACAATGTCTTCCGGATGTAAGCACATCATATCCTCTATTTTATTTGCCTGATGAATCTCTGTAAAAGCTTCAACCACTTCCTGCCGGATCATGTCATAATTTCTTCCTCTGTAAATCATATCCTCCAGCTCAAACTCCAGTTTCCGGTCCGTAACCTGCTCTAGCCACTTCTCTTTCCTTAATTTCCGTTCCTTCTCCCGTTGTTCCCTTGCATGAGGAGAATTCGACGTAGCCGGATCTTCTAACATATAACCCAGTATTGCAAGAGCAATCAAGATAATTGCTACTGCCATCCTTACACCCCCTTGCTTTCTAAAATTTGTTTCATCTGGTCTCTGGATATATGCTTCCATACACCCGGAATGGTAATACCAATCTTTCTATCGCTTTCATCCTCTCCCCAGTACACACGTAAACACACTTCCAATGTTTCCTCATTTACTTCTACTTCGTAACTGAACACATTGGTAAAGATGACAAGCGCATCCACCAGGTCACAGTATCCTTTAATCTCTGCATCTTTCTCTTCGTTGCGGACAAATAACGGTTGAAATCTTGTATCCGCCTCCTTTAACACTTCTGTTGCTAGATCAAAACATCTCATTTTTTCTTATCTCCTTTACACATAAATTTTGTGCCAGATTAACTGGCTAACCGGTGCTTTTCTTGCTTCTTTTTGAACTTGTGTCTTTGGCTGCGTTCTTTCCATGATTGTTACCGGAGCAATCTCTCTTCTCTCACGCATATAAGAGCGTTCACAATAAAATTCAAAATTATCCTCTGCATATTTTGCCCATCCCATTTCTTTCGTCTCCTTTCCATTCGTTTACTCTTAATCACAAAGGGGTAACCCTCTTGTCTTTGGTGTGCTACATTCCAAATCACAAAGTGGGGGGTACAAGGCGGCTAAACGCTTGCCTACATCCTTAATCGCAAAGGTACAACCCTTGTCGTGCGGGGTACTGTGTAGCACTCTCACAACCACTACCACAAAGGGTAAGGTATCGCTTTTATGTAGAACGTAATTCACAGCTGTTGGTTGTTTTCGCTCTAATATACAAATGAGAACACCGAACTGTATTATGAAGGAAATAGTCTTATGAATATTATCTTTTGTCAATTAACTGAAATCCCCAAAACATATGAAATATTTAGTAAAACAATAAATACATTGCTTTTTCTGTATTCATCTGCATATCATATTGACAAACTCTGCCTTTATGAATAATATCAAGATATACAGAAGATACATTTACAACTACACAAAGGAGCGTTCTGATTATGTTTGATGCAGTAAAAAAACTACTTTCTACGAATTATGGAGTGGATCCTGAGAAAATCACGCTTGATACTCACTTGTCTAACGAACTGGGCTTTTCCGGAGAAAGCATGGAGGACTTCATCATGGATGTCGAAGATTATTTTGAAATCGAGGTCGATGAGGACGATTTTAGCAAATTAGAGACTATCTCTGACCTTGTAGACTACATCGAAGAGTACTAGAACTTACGTATACAAATCATAATTAATACCACCAATAAAATGCCGTAATCTGATTAAAGATTGCGGTGTTTTTTTTGTTTCATAATGAAACCAAACGGCTTTTTTGACGAGTATATGATTGAGAAGATAGATATGATATAATGGAATCAAATAAAAGATTCGGAAAGGTGTGATTTGATGAAAAAAATAAGTTTGTTTTTATGTGTAATGATGTTGATGCTTTTATTGTGCGGATGCCAGGATCGGTATATGGCGAAAAAACCGGTAATCTACCTGTATCCAGAAGAAACAACAGATGTGGAAGTGAAACTGGATTATGAAGGTGAACTTATCTGCACCTATCCGGTGTATCAGAATGGCTGGAATGTGACTGCAGAGCCTGACGGCACACTGACAGATGCAGACGGCAAGACTTATTCCTATCTGTTTTGGGAAGGCATCTCCAACGTAGAATATGATTTTAGCAAGGGATTTGTGGTAAAAGGCTCTGAAACAGCAGAGTTTTTGGAAACAAAACTGGCTGAATTGGGGCTGAATGCAAAAGAAGCAAATGAGTTTATCGTGTATTGGCTTCCATCTATGCAGGATAATCCGTACAACCTGATTACCTTCCAAACAGATAAATACACAGATTCTGCAAAACTGCATATTACTCCGGAACCGGATAGCATTTTACGCGTGTTTATGGCATATAAAGTGTTGGAAAAACCGATTGAAATCGAAGAGCCGACAATCACTCCATTTGAACGTACCGGGTTTACTGTTGTTGAATGGGGCGGTTCTGAAGTTGAATAAGCAAGAGCATATCTCTTATAGTATAAGAATGGAGGCGGTATCATGAAAAAGAAAAAATGGTTGTTGCCTGTCAGTATGATAGGTGGTTTCATTCTGCTTTGTATCCTGCTGCTTATTGTGACAGTATGTATCATCGGAATCAAAGGATACGGCATTTCAAAGGGCCGCCTGTATTTGGCAGAGAAACATACATACCTAATCGATGACCGAGATATGGCAATGCTGGTATCCGATCAGAGCAAGAAACGAAATCTGTTTCAAGGTTATAAAAGTGGAGATGAAGTTCTGATCGTCCATGACGGTGTAGAAGAAACGTATCCGTCCAGAACCGGTGCAT
>JAFQDE010000006.1 GCA_017416155.1 Tyzzerella sp. | reverse complement strand
GTGGGAAGGCTGTGCAGTAAATGACCCGAGCGCAAGAGTGCTCACAAATTATGGAAATAGTGGGGTGTAGAAGGATGAGACAATTCGATGTGAATAAAGTGAAAGATGCATGTGTTGCATGGATTCAGAATTTTTTTGAGAAGAATGGACCGGGGTGCAATGCCGTTTTGGGAATTTCTGGTGGAAAAGACAGCTCCGTAGTAGCGGCTCTCTGTGTGGAGGCACTAGGCAAAGACAGAGTCATTGGCGTGCTGATGCCATGTGGAAAGCAGCCGGATATAGATATGGCGAAGCTAGCAGTTGAGCATCTTGGAATCAGAAGTGTGGAAATCAACATTAAGAACGCCGTAGATGCACTTCTTGAAGAAATTGGAGAAACGGTGGAGATCACGGCTCAAACCAGAATCAATCTTTCACCAAGAATACGTATGTCTACAGTATATGCGGTCAGTCAAAGTATGAATGGTCGAGTGGCGAATACCTGTAACTTATCGGAAGACTGGGTGGGGTATTCTACCAGATACGGGGATGCAGCAGGCGATTTCAGCCCATTGGCGCACTTGACCGTGACAGAGGTAAAGGAGATTGGAAGGGTATTGGGATTACCGGAGGTACTGGTTGAGAAAACACCGTCCGATGGTCTGTGTGGAAAAACAGATGAAGATAATCTCGGTTTCACCTATGCTACATTAGACAGATATATCCGTGAAGGGGTGTGCGAGGATGATACAGTACGAACACGGATTGATGATTTACATCGCAAAAACAAATTTAAAATGGAATTGATGCCATGTTTTCGAATGGCAGAAGAGGAGGCATAATGATGAAGAAGGGTACGCAACTCTATGAAGGTAAGGCAAAAAAAGTATATTTAACAGATGATCCGGATGTGTTGATTGTAGATTACAAAGACGACGCAACTGCATTTAATGGAGAAAAAAAAGGAACAATCGTCGGAAAGGGTGCAATTAATAATCGCATGTCTAACTATCTTTTCAAACAGTTAGAAAAGGAAGGAATACCGACACATCTGATAGAAGAACTCAGCGATAGGGAAACTGCAGTGAAAAAGGTTTCTATTGTGCCGCTTGAAGTTATCGTTCGCAACGTGGCAGCCGGCAGTTTCTCAAAGAGACTGGGCGTTCCGGAAGGAACAGAGTTTACAGAACCAACCATTGAATTTTCCTATAAGAATGATGAACTAGGCGACCCGTTGATTAATGACTATTTTGCCAGAGCACTTAATCTGGCAAGTTGGGCAGAAATCGAAACAATTAAGAAATATGCATTTAAAATCAACGAAGTTTTGAAAGAATTTTTCCTTGCAGCAGAGTTGCGTTTGATTGATTTTAAGATTGAATTTGGACGGTATCATGGTACTATAATCTTAGCGGATGAGATTTCACCGGATACGTGTCGTTTGTGGGATGTACACACAAACGAGAAAATGGATAAAGACCGATTCCGCAGAGACTTGGGAAATGTGGAAGAAGCATACCAAGAAGTAATGAAGAGAATAGGACTTTTGTAGGAGGATACATTATGCAAAACACAGACAGATATCAAAGCCCATTATCCGAAAGATATGCGAGCAAGGAGATGCAGTACATTTTTTCGCCGGATATGAAATTCCGTACATGGAGAAAACTTTGGATTGCGCTGGCAGAAACAGAAAAGGAACTGGGCCTTAGTCAAAATGGAGTGCCAGTTATTACCGATGAACAAATTGACGAACTGAAAGCCCACGCAGAAGACATCAATTATGAGGTTGCAAAAGAACGAGAAAAGAAAGTTCGCCATGATGTTATGAGTCACGTTTATGCTTATGGACAGCAGTGTCCGAAGGCGGCAGGCATTATACACTTAGGAGCAACATCTTGCTATGTAGGAGATAACACGGACATTATCGTAATGACAGAGGCTCTGCGCTTAGTGAAGAAGAAACTGATTAACGTAATGAAAGTTCTGTCTGACTTTGCAGAAGAATATAAAGGTTTGCCGACCTTGGCATTTACCCATTTTCAACCGGCGCAGCCGACTACAGTTGGAAAGCGTGCATGTCTTTGGTTACAAGAATTCTTACTTGATTATGAAGAATTGGAATTTGTTCTTTCGAATATGAAACTATTAGGCTCCAAAGGAACAACAGGCACACAAGCTTCATTCTTGGAGCTGTTTAATGGGGATCAGGAAACGATTGATAAAATCGACCCGATGATTGCAAAGAAAATGGGATTTGAAGCATGCTATCCAGTTTCCGGACAGACCTATTCCAGAAAGATAGATACGAGAGTCTTAAATGTGCTCTCCGGAATTGCGGCCAGTGCACATAAGATGAGCAACGATATCCGTCTTCTGCAACATTTGAAAGAAATCGAAGAGCCATTTGAAAAGAATCAAATCGGTTCTTCTGCTATGGCATATAAGAGAAATCCAATGCGGAGTGAAAGAATTGCTTCTTTGGCTCGTTTTGTGATGGTGGATGCGTTAAATCCTGCAATTACATCAGCTACGCAGTGGTTTGAGAGAACGTTGGATGATTCGGCAAACAAGAGACTTTCTATACCGGAAGGTTTCTTGGCAGTCGATGGTATTTTGGATTTATGTCTCAATGTGGTGGATGGATTAGTCGTATATCCAAAAGTAATTGAGAAGCGACTGATGAGTGAACTGCCGTTTATGGCAACCGAAAATATCATGATGGATGCTGTGAAGAAAGGCGGCAACCGACAAGAGTTACATGAGCGTATTCGTGAACTTTCTATGAAAGCCGGACGCAACGTAAAGGTGGAAGGCAAAGAAAACAATTTGCTGGAACTCATTGCGGCGGACCCGGAATTCAATATGTCGATCGAAGAACTTCAGAAAACGATGGAACCGAGTAAGTATGTGGGGCGTTCCAAAGAGCAAGTGGAAGCATTTCTTTCTAATTGTGTTCAACCGATTTTGGAAGAGAACTCAGAACTTCTGGGAATGTCGGCGGAGATTCATGTGTAAGAAGTAATACGTAAAAATCAATGTATAAAGCGAGGTAATTGATATGGTAAAGGCAGTAGTTGGAGCTAACTGGGGAGATGAAGGAAAAGGGAAAATCACAGATATGTTGGCGGAGAGCGCAGATTATATCGTGCGTTTTCAAGGAGGAGCAAATGCAGGACATACCATTGTAAATAAATATGGAAAGTTTGCGCTTCATACTTTGCCATCCGGTATCTTCTATGAGCATACAACCAGTATTATCGGGAATGGCGTTGCATTGGATATCCCGATTCTGTGCAAGGAGATTCAGTCGATTGTAGAAAAAGGTGTGCCAATGCCAAAGATTTTGGTATCCAACCGTGCACAGATTGTGATGCCTTATCATGTACTGTTTGACCAATACGAAGAAGAACGTTTGGGCAAACAGTCATTCGGTTCCACAAAATCAGGAATCGCACCATTTTATTCTGATAAGTATGCAAAAATCGGAGTTCAGGTAAGCGAACTATTTGATGAAGAAAGGTTATATGAAAAAATACAAGGCATTTTAGAGAAAAAGAATGTCATGCTGGAACATTTGTACCATAAACCGGCATTAAATGTAGATGAACTGATGGAAACACTCCGTGAATATCGCGAGATGATTGCACCATATGTAGTAGATACATCAGTTGTATTAGGAAATGCAATTAAAGAAAACAAGACTATTTTATTAGAAGGACAATTGGGTACGCTAAAGGATCCTGACCACGGTATTTATCCCATGGTTACATCTTCTTCTACTTTAGCAGCATATGGAGCAATCGGTGCAGGAATTCCGCCGTATGAGATTAAGCAGATTGTAACTGTATGCAAGGCCTATTCATCTGCAGTTGGAGCCGGTGCATTTGTAAGTGAAATCTTTGGAGAGGAAGCTGACGAACTTCGAAGACGTGGTGGTGACGGTGGCGAATACGGTGCAACCACAGGGCGCCCACGTAGAATGGGATGGTTTGACTGTGTTGCTTCGAAATATGGATGTCGCATGCAGGGAACTACGGATGTGGCATTTACTGTGCTAGATGTTTTAGGTTATTTAGACGAGATTCCTGTCTGTGTCGGATACGAGATTGACGGAGAAGTAACCACTGATTTTCCGGTAACACATTTACTAGAGAAAGCAAAGCCGGTTTTCAAAGTATTGCCGGGCTGGAAATGTGAAATCAGGGGAATCAAGGAATATGATAAGCTTCCGGAGAACTGTAAGAAATATGTAGAATTTATTGAAGAACAAATCGGATACCCGATTACTATGATTTCAAACGGACCGGGGCGTGATGATATTATATATCGCAAACAAGCAGAATAAATATTAATAATGATAGGAAACTGAGGTATGATATGTGTGGAATTGTAGGATTTATAGGGAATCAGCAGGCTGCTCCGATACTTTTGGAAGGATTGGAAAAATTAGAGTATAGAGGATATGATTCAGCTGGTCTGGCTGTACGAAATGAATCTAACAAAATAGAAATAGTGAAAGCGAAAGGACGTCTGAAGACTCTTGCGGCAAAAACGAATGATGGTATTTCGTTAGCCGGCACCTGTGGAATTGGACATACACGATGGGCAACCCATGGAGAACCATCAGAGGATAATGCACATCCACATATAAGTGATGATAGCTGTGTGGTAGCAGTTCATAATGGAATTATTGAAAATTATCAGGAAATCCGAGAAAAACTGCAGAAAAAAGGATATACATTCTATTCTCAAACAGATACAGAAGCTGCGGTAAAACTCATTGATTACTATTATAAGAAATATAACATTGGACCGATTGATGCATTAAATAAAACTATGGTGCGCATTAGGGGGTCTTATGCATTAGCGGTTATGTTTGACGACTACCCTGGAGAAATATGGGTAGCCAGAAAAGATAGCCCTATGGTAATCGGGATCAATAATGGTGAAACCTTTGTGGCATCTGATGTACCTGCTATTTTAAAATTCACACGCAACGTGTACTACATCGGGAATATGGAAATTGCGAAGCTCCAAAAGGGAGAGGTACATTTCTATAATTTGGACGGTGATGAAATCCAAAAAGAACTGACAGAAATCAAATGGGATGCAGAGGTTGCCGAAAAAGGTGGTTTCGAGCATTTCATGATGAAAGAAATTCACGAGCAACCGAAAGCCGTATCCGATACGCTGAATTACTATCTGCTGGATGGGAAAATTAACTTATCAGAAACAGGGATGACAGAAGAAAGATTAAAACAATTTGAGCGCATTTATATTGTGGCATGCGGTTCTGCGTATCATGTGGGAATCGTGGGGAAATATGTCATTGAGGAACTGGCCGGTATTCCGGTGGAAGTTGATTTTGCGTCGGAATTTCGTTATCGAAATCCACGCATGATTAAAAATTCACTGGTGATTATTATTTCTCAATCAGGAGAAACGGCAGATTCTCTGGCGGCTCTCCGCCTAGCCAAGGAGTGTGGAACAGAAACACTGGGTATTGTCAATGTGTTGGGTTCCAGTATTGCAAGAGAAGCGGACTATGTGATGTATACATATGCCGGTCCGGAAATTTCTGTTGCCACGACGAAAGCCTACAGTGCTCAACTGATTGCCATCTATTTATTGGCTATGCAATTGGCAATCAGCAAAGGTCTGCTTTCCGAAGATGACAGAGAAGAACTAATGAAAGAATTAGAGTCCCTGCCAGATAAAATAAATAAAATTTTAGAAGATAAAGAGCGCATTCAGTGGTTTGCATCTAAGTATGCCAATGCAAAAAGTATCTTTTTCATTGGAAGAGGGATTGACTATGGCATTTGCTTAGAAGGAAGTTTGAAACTGAAGGAAATCAGTTACATTCACTCCGAAGCTTATGCAGCAGGAGAATTAAAACATGGAACGATTAGTCTGATTGAAGATGGCACTTTGGTAATCGGCGTTTTGACAAGAGGTGAACTGTTCGAAAAGAGTATTAGCAACATGGTAGAAGTAAAAAGTCGTGGAGCATATCTTATGGGCGTGACAACTTATGGAAATTATAGCATGGAGGAGACCGCAGATTTTTCTGTATATGTTCCGAAAACCGCACAATATTTTACAACCTCATTGGCAGTGATTCCGTTACAACTTTTGGCCTACTATGTTAGTGTTGCAAAAGGATTGGATGTAGATAAACCGAGGAACCTGGCGAAAAGTGTAACGGTAGAATAGGAGACAACATGAAAAAAGAACGAATCATTGTCATTGATTTCGGCGGGCAATATAATCAATTGATTGCCAGGCGTGTGAGAGAATGCAATGTATATTGTGAAATTTATTCATATAAAAAAGATTTAGAAGAAATAAAAGCAATGAATCCGAAGGGAATTATTCTGACAGGGGGACCAAACAGCTGCTATGAACCGGGTGCTCCGACCTGTGATAAGAAGCTGTTCCAATTGGGAATTCCGGTACTTGGAATCTGTTATGGTGCACAACTTATGATGCACATATTAGGAGGAAGAGTAGAAAAAGCACCGGTACGTGAATATGGAAAAACAGAGGTCATCGTGGACAAATTGGATTCGTCTATCTTTGAAGGTGTCAGCTCAAAGACCACTTGTTGGATGAGTCATTTTGACTATATATCAAGGATAGCTCCGGGATTTGAAATTACAGCTCATACTGCGGATTGTCCGGTGGCAGCCGCAGAAAGTGCTTCCGAGGGATTATACGCAATTCAATATCATCCGGAAGTCCTTCATAGCATCGAGGGAAGCAAGATGCTGTCTAATTTTGTATACAATGTGTGTGGATGCTGTGGTGATTGGAGAATGGATTCTTTTGTGGAAAATTCTATTGCAACTCTTCGTGAAAAGATAGGAGAAGGAAAGGTGCTATGTGCACTGTCAGGCGGTGTTGACTCCTCTGTAGCAGCAGTCATGCTTTCTAAAGCAGTGGGGAAACAACTTACCTGCGTGTTTGTTGACCATGGACTTCTTCGCAAAAACGAGGGCGATGAAGTGGAGGCAATCTTTGGACCGTCTGGTAACTACGATTTGAATTTTATTCGTGTCAATGCACAGGAGAGATTTTATGCGAAGTTAAAAGGCATAGAAGAGCCGGAGACAAAGCGAAAGATTATCGGAGAAGAATTCATCCGTGTATTTGAGGAAGAGGCAAAGAAAATCGGAGAAGTCGATTTCTTAGTACAAGGAACCATTTACCCGGATGTGGTAGAAAGCGGACTGGGTGGCGAATCAGCAGTTATCAAATCGCATCACAATGTCGGTGGACTTCCGTCTGTAGTAAGTTTCAAAGAAATAGTAGAGCCACTTCGGGATTTGTTTAAAGACGAGGTGCGAAAAGCAGGACTTCAGCTTGGAATCCCGGAATATTTAGTGTTCCGTCAACCATTCCCGGGACCGGGACTCGGAGTAAGAATTGTCGGGGAAGTGACGGCTGAGAAAGTGAAGATGGTGCAAGATGCAGATGCAATTTATCGGGAAGAAATTGCAAAAGCCGGTTTAGACAAGAATATAGGACAATATTTCGCGGCACTGACCAATATGCGAAGTGTAGGATGTATGGGGGATGAAAGAACCTATGACTATGCAATCGCGTTGCGCGCAGTGACTACCGTAGACTTTATGACTGCGGAATCCGCAAGGATACCGTGGGAAGTATTAGAAAAAGTAATGAATCGAATTGTAAACGAGGTGGATCATGTAAATCGTGTACTATATGATATTACAAGTAAGCCGCCTGGAACAATCGAATTCGAATAAATTTTATGCCACAAGATGGCGGAAAGGAAGAACGTTATGTCGTATACAGAAGAAATTTATGCTCGCGTAGTTGAGCAAAATCCAGGTGAAGTTGAATTTCACCAAGCAGTAAAGGAGGTTCTGGATTCCTTAAAGGTTGTCATTGATGCGAACGAAGAAAAATATCGCAGCCTCGGTTTGCTGGAACGTTTAGTAGAGCCGGAAAGAATTATTTCATTTAAAGTACCTTGGGTCGATGATGAAGGTAAGGTTCAGGTCAACAAAGGTTACAGAGTACAATTTAATAGCGCGATTGGACCATACAAGGGAGGACTTCGTTTCCATCCGTCTGTAAATCAAAGTATCTTGAAATTCTTGGGCTTTGAGCAGATTTTCAAAAATTCATTGACAGGACTTCCGATTGGCGGTGGTAAAGGTGGTTCAAACTTTGACCCAAAAGGTAAATCAGACAGAGAAGTGATGGCATTTTGTCAGAGTTTTATGACAGAGCTCTCAAAATACATTGGTGCTGATCAGGATGTTCCGGCTGGTGATATCGGTGTTGGCGGCCGTGAAATTGGTTACTTATATGGACAATATAAGAGATTGACAGGCCTCTATGAAGGTGTTCTCACTGGTAAAGGTCTTTCCTACGGCGGTTCTCTGATTCGTACACAGGCAACCGGATATGGTTTGATTTATATGCTGGAAGAAATGGTTGCTGCAAAGGGTGAATCGTTAGAAGGTAAAACAGTCATTGTGACCGGTTCTGGTAATGTGGCTATCTATGCAGTTGAAAAGGTAACACAGTTGGGCGCCAAGGTTGTTGCCATGAACGATTCAAATGGATATATTTATGATGCAAATGGCATCAATTTGGATGTAGTAAAGGATATTAAAGAAGTTCGCCGCGGACGTATTAAAGAATACGCTGATTTGGTACCAGGTTCCGTTTATACAGAAGGAAAAGGTATTTGGAATATTGCTTGTGATATCTATTTGCCATGTGCAACACAAAATGAACTTGATTTAGAGGCTGTCAAAGTTTTGAAAGCAAATGGCTGTGAGATTATTGCAGAGGGCGCAAACATGCCAACAACAAGAGAAGCAACTGACTATATCTTGGAAAACGGTATTTTATTTATGCCTGGTAAAGCTGCAAATGCAGGTGGCGTTGCAACAAGTGCTTTGGAAATGAGTCAAAACAGTATGCGTTATAGTTGGACTGCAGAAGAAGTGGATGCGAAATTAAAAGGCATTATGAAAGATATTTATGCAAAAGTATCGGACGCAGCGGCAAGATATGGTTTGGAAGGCAACTATGTAGCAGGTGCAAACATCGCAGGATTTGAAAAAGTAGTGGATGCAATGATGGCACAGGGAATTGTATAAAGTTAATTAAGAGGTGTCCTTGACAAATGTTTCAGGGACACCTCTGTTATAAGGTGATTTATTCCAATTTGATGATGTTTTATAGCATCATGATACCGTAAGAAAATCACCAAGTGCGTTAAAAACAGAAATTCAATCTGAACATGTATAATTTTCCTGTTTTGGTTATTTTAATATAATCAGATTTGCTATAAATTAAGACCATATTAAAGGCAAGGGGCGACAATAATGAATAACGAACTATATCATGAGACCAAAGCAGTGATGGAAGAATTTGGACGAAAATCGAATCTCAAGACAGGAGATATTTTGGTTGTGGGCTGTTCTACAAGTGAAATTATCGGCTCTAAAATTGGTACAAATTCAAGCCCTGAGATTGCTAAGGCGGTTTTTCAGGCAATTTATGATTATACGACTAAGAACGGATTGTACCTTGCAGCACAGTGTTGTGAACACTTGAACCGTGCCATTATCATTGAGCGGGATGCAGTTCCGTTTGATGAAGTTGTGAATGTGATTCCGCAACCGAAAGCGGGCGGTTCCTTCGCAACACAAGCATATGCCAACTTCCGTAATCCAGTTGCTGTTGAGGAAGTTAAGGCAGATGCAGGGATTGACATTGGATCTACATTAATCGGAATGCATCTTAAGAAAGTGGCAGTTCCTGTGAGGTTGGATAATAAGATGATTGGCGAAGCTGTCGTAGTTGCTGCCCGAACCCGTCCGAAGTTTATCGGTGGTGTGAGAGCAGTATATAATGAAGAACTATTATAATGAAAAGAGGCGAAATGCAATGAAAAATAGGGCACAGCAAAACATAACACAGAGAATTGTAATAGCCGCTCTGTTGGCGGCAGTTACCTGTGTAGTTACAATGATAGTTAAAATCCCTTCACCGCTGAAAGGATATTTGAATCTGGGGGATTGCGTGGTTCTGGCTGCGGGATGGATGTTATCTCCGATGTATGGTTTTCTTGCAGCAGGTTTTGGCTCGGCACTTGCAGATTTGTTTGCGGGATATGTTGCATATGCACCGGCAACCTTTGTTATCAAAGGTGTGATGGCACTTGTGGCATTCTACGGATACAAACTGACGCATAGGAAACTAGGCGATCTGCCTGCGAGAATCATGAGTGGAACTGTTGCGGAGATTGTCATGATTTTAGGCTACTTTATGTTTGAAGGTATTTTGTACGGATTCGGACCTTCGGTAGTAAACATTCCCGCAAATGCTGTTCAGGGGTTAGCAGGACTTATACTTGGCATAATCCTTATGAATATGTTCGAGAAAATTATAATTAAATGAATGTATGACGGCTAAGCTCATAGTGCTTAGCCGTTTTTGGTGAGGATATATTAGATAGAACAAATTTCGAAACAAAACAGTATCTTTGCTAAATCATAGATAGGACGCTTGATATTCAAAGGTCTAACAAATCCGGTAGCATATATAAACGAAGCAATATTCTTCGTCTGTGTCGGATTCCACACTCGTTTTTGGGATATATCAGCGTATTCACATTGTTCTGAATCTGCAATATATCTTAGATGCTTATTTATTTCGGCGATATCTACATCCCTATCATAGTTCTTTAAAGAGACAATTATAATGCGACACTCCCTAACTTTATTCCGAATATGTCTTACCAGTTCCACATATTTTTGGTCAAATTCTGAAGGAGCAGACAAAAAGAAATCTATGTCTGATTCTCCAATATGTATCAAAATGCTTTCTGGTTTCAAATCGGCAATATAAGTGTCATAATATTCCAGTGCATTTGTTACCGATAAATCCGAAAAACTGCGATTATATATATCGTTATTCAAAGCAAATGCCTGTTTTAATTCGCAGAGTGGAATGGAAATATCACTGTTACCACCAAAGATAATCATTCCATTTGGATTGGCTAATTCGTTTAATGAATGATACATTTGTTTTTTAAGCATTGTAAATGACTCCTTTCTTATCAAGCGAAAGATTTCTAAAGTAAACCACAACATTAAGTGATACGATTGCAAGATTAAGAAGATATACAATCAACACATAGTTTAATTGCCCACTAATTACTTTTGCGGTGATTCCGGCGATATAGCCTGTTACAATCAGTAAAATAAATGGCAGGCTGGTTCCTTGAGTGGTTCGTGCCTTGTAAGCTTTGATAACATTGAGTGGCCATGAAAGGCCAAAACAGATTAACATAATTGATTCAAACATTGCTCCCATAAGGGTGTCCTCCTTTTTGTTTGTTTTCTGTTATCATACTGGTGGATGCGAGGCCTGGCAATTTTTTGAAAGATAGAAATATTTTCTAGTGTGAAAATCTATTTATTTTACTTTCGAAAGGTTTTTCAAAAGTATGAAAATGTGTTAAAGTCAAAAGAGATAAGAGAGGTGAAAGAACGATGGGTGATATAATTACATTAAAAGGAATTCAGCAAGGATTCTTTCGAGTTCAAATGATTTTGATTATTTCGTTAGCACTGTTCCTGGGGATAGGAGGAACTTTGATCAATATCCATTTTGAAAAACAAAAGCGCGACCAAAACCTTCGAAATGTTGCCGAGGCAATTGCACAATCTCCAATTCTCACGGAACAGCAAACCGATACCGCTATTTTGGCAGAGTATCTGGACTCGTTGCGAGACACGCTTGAAGACATTGACGTTATATCGGTTGTTGGAAGTGACTATGTCAGATTGTATCATTCCAATCACGAATTGATAAACAGTACATATGATGGAACAATACCTAGATTCGATGACGATAGTGAAGGATACTATGCGACGAACGACAGTGGACCATCCGGAACACAGCGGAGAGCCTATGCAGCTATCTATGATGAGGAAGGAAATTATATTGGTTTTGTTATGGCGATTATGCTCATGCAGAACATCTATAAGGAAACGTGGCAGACAGCACTTATCTTTATACTCATTACAATAGTGGCGATTTTGATGGAACTTTTGATTTCTACAGAGTTGTCTAGTACCATAAAGAAAAGTTTGATGGGATATGAGCCGGACGTGTTCTCAGCCATGTATCGGATTCGCGATAATATACTGGAATCCTTGGATGAAGGAATTATTGCAATTGACAATGAAGGTCGTGTACAGTTTGTAAATGGAGCAGCGGACATGATACTAAATCAAATAGAGAACGGACTTGGATATCGAATCGTGGGAGAGAAGTTTGACAATATCCAATTGGGAAGCGAAACACTTTTGGTTGAACGAATGCCGATTAAGGAAAATGAAGTTACTATTGGTGAGGTGGCTATTCTTCATGATAGGGCAGAGTATACCAAGTTAATGGAAGATCTGACTGGAACCCGTTACCTAGTCGATTCCATGCGAGCGAATAATCATGATTTTACAAACAAGCTTCATGTAATTATGGGTCTCATTCAGATGGAAATGTATGAGGAAGCGGTGTCCTATATTGAAAATATTACCATTGTGCAGAGGGCGACGATCAGCAAGATTATGAATGCAGTACAAGAACCTTCTATCGCGGCTCTTTTGATTGGTAAGATCGCAAGGGCATCAGAACTTAATGTCAAATTTGTTTTACGAGAAGGCTGTCATTACTCGAATGCAGATATGCAGTTGCCGTCCGAACTCTTGGTAACGGTAATTGGAAATCTGATAGAGAATGCATTTGAAGCAATGAATGAAAAGAGTGGCTACGAGGTACAGAAGGAGTTGTTATTTGGCATTTATTCACGTCCCGGTGCTGTTCTAATCACAACGGACGATACAGGAGTTGGTATTTCGGAGGAAAATCTAGAAAGAATATTTGAGAACGGATTTTCCACAAAAGGAAAGGGAAGAGGTACCGGTTTGTACCAAGCCAAGGAAATGGTAGAGCGATACGGTGGAGAAATCACTGTGGAATCACAGGAAGGCATCGGTAGTTCTTTTTCTATAAGTTTTACAAAATAAAGGTGGAACAAGAGAATGTATAAAGTATTAATTGTAGAAGACGACCCAATGGTTTCTATGATAAATGAACAATATGTCCGGCGAAATAAGAAGTTTTTTGTCGCAGGAGTATGTAGAGACGGCAAGAACGCATTGGAGTTCATGGATAGTCATGACATTGACCTGATTATTCTGGATGTGTTTATGCCACATCAGGATGGTTTCGAAACACTGCGTCAAATCAGGAAAAAACAGATATCGGTAGATGTCATTATGGTAACAGCTGCAAATGACCGAGAATCTTTGGAAGAAGCACTCCATCTGGGAATCGTCGATTATCTGGTAAAGCCATTTACTTTTGAACGTTTTTGCATGGCACTTGATAAGTTTATTGCACAGAGAAATGCGCTGAATGAACTGGGAACTCTCAATCAAAAAAGTATTGATTTTATTATTGATAGCGCAAGAAAGAAAAGTGAAGACATGCATCCAAAGGGAATACAGGAGAAAACACTGCACTTGATTTTAAAGTATATGAAAGAAAATGGGCATATGTGGATGTCGGGTGAAAATATCGCGGAAGAGGTAGGACTAACAGGTGTCACAGTGAGAAGATACTTGAATTATTTGACAGAAGTAGGCTCTGTAGTTGGTGAGATAAATTATGAAACTGGAGGAAGACCATGCATGCTTTATAAAGTAGTTGAATAGAACAAGGAGAAAATAAAAGTAATGGAAAGAAAAATTGTGTTAAAAGAAACTATACTTGATGCACTGGAAAAAGTAGGTGTTACCAGCGGACAGACGATAATGGTACATACATCTCTTAGCAGTCTTGGATTTGTCTGTGGTGGAGCGCAGACCGTAATAGAGGCCCTATTGGAAAGTGTAGGTTCAGATGGAACCATTATGATGCCAACCCAGTCATGGAAAAATCTTGATCCTACTACTGGTGTGCACTGGGAAGAACCGGAAGAATGGTGGCAGATGATTCGTGACAATTGGCCTGCGTATGATAAGGATATTACTCCGACTAATACAATGGGAGCGGTTGCCGAAATGTTTCGAAAATGGCCGGGAACACTGCGCAGTGACCATCCGGCCCGTTCTGTAGCAGCATACGGAAAATATGCAGATTTTCTTACAAGAGAGCATAATCTTACCAACATTTTCGGAGACGGTTCACCTATTGGGAAACTATATGAACTTAATGGTTATGTTCTTTTGGTTGGAGTTGGTTATGATAAGAATACTTCTCTTCATCTGGCAGATGTGAGGGCTGAATATCCTGGAAAGCATAATTGTACAGAGCACAGTGCAATTATGGAGAATGGAGAACGCGTATGGAAAGCCTACGATACATTATCTGTAGATGGTGAAGATTTTGACGAAATAGGTAAAGCTTTTGAAAAAGAACATGTCGTACAGAAGGTGACATTAGGAAATGGAATTGTCACTTTTATGAAGCAGAGGGAACTTGTGGATTTTGCTGTAAAGTGGATTGAAAGTAATCGAAAAGAGTGAATTTCGCAAACCTAAATTGTTGAGAGTCTAAACAGAAAGAAAAATAAGAAGTTTCTGTTGAGTTTACTATGGTATATTTGGCTATTTTACAGAGATTCCACCTATATTCTACTTACAAGGGATGTTATTTTAATGATAAAAGAAGTACCTTTATATCATCAAATGAATGGAGGAATACATATGAATCAATTAGTTACAGGAAAATTTATAGCATTAAAGAGAAAACAGAAAAATCTAACACAGGAACAATTAGCAGAGAAGCTTGGCGTATCCAATAAGACTATTTCTAAATGGGAAACTGGCAAATGTATGCCTGACTATTCCATTATAAAAAGTTTGTGTGAAGAACTTGAAGTTACAGTGGCAGAACTGATGGATGGTGAGATGTCAGAAGAAAAAAGTGTTCGTATTTATGATGATGAACAAATTTTAGATTTGCTAAGAAGAACACAAGAGCTGGAAAAACAAAAAAATTTGTTATATGGAATTATACTTATTGTAATGGGTATTGCATTACAGGCTCTTTCATATGCATTTGGAGGTTCGAATTTTAAAGATTTTATTTCAG
>JAFQDE010000029.1 GCA_017416155.1 Tyzzerella sp. | reverse complement strand
TTGGATGCCCACTATGAGAGGATCGAACCTCGTGCCTTCTATCGTGAGATCTTCCCTGTGGGTTCTTTCGAGCGTAAGGGGCATTTTGAGGACAAGAAAGGCAATGGGGTGGGTATATCTGTCCATGAGGCTCCAGAGGGCGCTGACGGGGCTGAAAACGGCTCAGAACGGCGTGGGAACGGCATTGGCATGAATGTCAAGCCGGAAGGTAAAGTTCACCGGTATGTCATCAACGATGGCCTTGAGATGCTTGATGAGCTGATCGGGCAGGAGTTTGCAATTATGTCGCCGGTGTCTTACTTCGGAAAATCACGAGCCGGTAAGTATGCCCGATATCTGTATGCGATTACCTTCGATCTGGATGGCGTGGATATGCCGCAGCTCCGAGACACCTTCCATCAGATGAATCGTGGTTTTATACCGGCTGCAACCTTTGTTGTGAACAGCGGGACGGGACTTCATCTGTATTATGTCCTGGAGAGTCCGGTGGCGATGTATCCGCAGAATCAGAAATTTCTGAAAGAATTGAAGTATGTTCTGACACGCCGGATCTGGAACCGGTTCACATCAAACATCAAGGAACCGCAGGTTCAGGGTGTCCTGCAGGGCTTTCGCGTGGTTGGCAGCGGGACAAAGCTGGGGCTTGATTATCCTGTTGTGGCGTATCGGTACGGCAATCCGGTGTCTATCGAGTATTTGCTTCAGTATGTTCCGGACACAAATGGTGATCTGCAGCGTGTGACCGGGATTTTGGAGAAAGGAACGCTGTCCATTGATGAAGCGAAAAAGAAGTATCCGGATTGGTATGAGCGGCGTGTGGTTCGCGGCGAACGGCGCGGTCGGTGGACGGTGAAGCGGGATTTGTACGATTGGTGGCTGCGTAAGATCGAGACGGAGATCCACGTCGGTCACCGGTTCTATGGAATTATGACATTGGCTATCTATGCTGTGAAGTGCAGTATTGATGAAGACGAGTTGCGGCGTGATGCGGATAGGCTTATGAAAATTTTTGACGATATGAGCTATGAGGATTCCAATCGGTTCACGATAGAAGATGTTGTCAAAGCTCTTGAGATGTACAACGAGAATTTTGTGACGTTCCCGCGGGCGGATATTGCAAAGTATTCCGGTATTCCGATTCCTCCTAATAAACGGAATTGGAGAAAGCAAGATGAGCATTTGTTATATATTCGAGGTGTACGGAGCGTAAAGCAAAGTATGGGAGATGTTGTAAGCGGTGGCGGGAGACCTGATAAAGAACATCTTGTTCGAGAATATATGATTGCTCATCCAGAAGTTAGAAAGAAAACAGAAATAGCGGAAGCTTTGCAAATAAACCGTCATACAGTCAGTAAATATTATGATGTGATACGCGCTGAGCTTGATCAACAAAGACGTGAAGAAGAACCGCAACGCAGAGTTGTGGTGGAAAACGGTAGACTTCGAGTTAAAGTCGTTCCATCACCTGAATTGTTAGAAAAAGGTATCAAGGCGTTTGAGTTTGATTTTGAGGGATGTGAAGAATAAACGATGGGAACTGAGGGTACAGAGATGGAGCAAAAAGAGAAAAACATACATACAGACGGACTTTTGACTGTACAGCAATTCGCTGCGTTGGTGGGAAAATCACCTCAATCGATTTATAAGAGGTTGAATAAGGTTGACAACCCGGTTGACAACCCGGTTGACAACCAAGTTGTCAACCCCATTCAACCCTATGTGGTTGTGGTTGATGGGCAGAAAATGCTGAAAATACAAGCAATTTCGGAGCTTTATGGGATAGAGGTTGAACAACCCATTCAACCTGGTTGTCAACCTTATAGCGAAAAGTTGTCAACCCCATTCAACCCGGTTGAACAACCTATTCACCCCCCTGCAGATGAAAAATCATCTGATGAAGTTGCTTTTTTGAGAGAACAGATCAAACGTCAGGACACGATGATCGAATCTTTGAACAAGGAGCTTGAGAAGGAAAGGGAGCACAACAGGGAAAAAGATCGGCAGCTTCTTGATACGCTCTCAAAACTTGCTGAAACACAAGCTGCATTGGCTGTTGGTCAGAGTGCGGAGAAGCAGAAAGCTCTTGCGGAAACTCTGATCGAAGGACAGCAGATGATGGAAGAAGAACAATCAGAACTGGATGATATATCTGTTACTGATTGTGTGGATGAATTTCGGAAAACCCAACAGAAGCGGGGATGGTTGAAGAGAGTATGGGATGCGATAACAGGTAAAGAATGATCTGAAGATACGTGAGTCGTATGCGCAAAAAAGAAACAGCACCGGCACGATAATTACCGGTGCTGTTCTACGATATTTCGATTAAGAGTGCACAGCCATTATTGTTGAGACGCAATAGTTCCATTATCCATATGAATTATAATATCTGCGTGTGCGGCAATATCTTGATCATGCGTAACCATAAGTAATGTTTGATTATATTCTTTTTTAGTGATTAAAAGGAGATCAAGTAATTCGTGGGCGGAGTTCTTATCAAGATTTCCTGTAGGTTCGTCAGCAAAGATGATGGATGGTTTATTGACTAAAGCTCGAGCTACTGCAACACGCTGTTGTTCACCGCCAGACATTTCATTTGGAATATGATGGAGACGATCCGAAATTCCCAATATTTCACAAACACTATTGATATATTTCATGTCAGGTTTTTTGTTATCCATAAGTGTTGGGGTGCAAATATTTTCCAAAGCGGTTAATGTGGGGAGTAAGCTATAGTCTTGAAAAACAATTCCGATTTTTCGTCTGCGCAGAGCAGCGCGTTCTCTATCTGAAAGTTTGTAGATGTTTTGAGAGTCATAAAATACATCACCTTCAGATGGTTCCTCTATTGCGGATAGCGTTCTTAAAAGAGTAGATTTTCCGCATCCGGAGGTACCTACAATAGCTGTGAATTTACCTTCTGCGATGTCAATATCTATATTGTTCAATGCGAGAATGCGTTTTTCGCCTTGGATATACACTTTATTCAGAGAGTGTGCGTGAATCTTCAAAATATATCCCCCCTAATTCATTAGTGTGAGTGTGCTTCAGTATTGATAATATCGGCAATTTGATAGGTGAAGAGTGATTTCTTTTGTAATATGAAGTTTAGCGTATATGTACGGCTATAGTGTAGATCTGTCAGGTTTTCATAGTAATCGGCAACTACCTTTACTTGAATTTGTGGCGATAAAAAGGAAAAGGAGTAATCGAGAAAATCGTATTCAGATAGTGAACAGTTTTGTTGAGATTCGATGATCATTAGTCTCATGGCTTCATTATTTGGATTTTCAAGTTGTAAAAGCTTTAATTCCTCCGTAAATAACGAATATCTATCGTAAAAATACTGTTCAGCATCTGAATATGAATATGAAAATCTATTATTCAAGTATCTATTTACGACAGAAAACTGTGAAAAAATTTCGAATACTCCGAGGGCTACGAGAAGTATGAGAACAAAACTGCCGATAAGGTAATAATGGTATCTTTTTCGTTTCGCTATTTTTTGACTCATAGATTACCTCCGACGATAGGATATTATATTGGAAATACTGATAACACCAATAATTCCGAGTGAGATTGAAATAATTTCTCTCCATGCTAACGCAAAACCACTGTATTGGTATGCTTGAGTATCTTGGATGGATTGAATGATACTGTTCACATATGATCCATATAAAAGACCAAATATAAGTAATCCTATTCCTATTAGAATAAAGCTTTCTGTAAAAATAAGGGAACGTATTTGTTTATGGCTATAACCCAATTTATACAGAACATCGTATTCACGAGCGCGATTGATTTGCTTTTGTGTGTGGAACAAGAACGTCGAAAGTATGGAAATAATACAGATGAGAATATTCATTGAAGTTGCGACTTTGTACGTGACGCTCCCATTTACATCAAGACTTGCAATTTCATCTTTTTGATTGAAGTACGTTGCATGAGGATCGTAAACTAAAGCTGGAATTGTATTATTGAGGTAGATATAGTCAGTAGATGAAATAGAATCATTGATGTAAATGTGAATATCAGCGGGAAGGATATCGGCTTGTCCCAGAGATTCTATTAAGCTTATGTCGGCAAGATACATGAGGGAACGATATTCTAAAGGGACATCTTTTAGAATAGCAGCAACTGTAAACTCCTGATTCGTTTCCTGTAATATTAAAGGATCGCCTACCGATAAATGAGTATGATTATCTACAACAGCAATGGCATTATGGTTGCTTTTGACATCTTTCAAATCTCCGGCGATCAGATATTTAGAAAATTGTTCTTCGGTATAATCGTTGAGTTCGATAATTTGCGCGTGAGTAGTTATGTCATTTGAAGCAAATGTATAGAGAGTATTTGTTTTATGTATCATATGGATGGATTCCACACCTGGTAGCTGTTGGATATCTTTGACGATTCGATCGGTAATGGGATTGCCGTATGAAACTTGATTTCTGCTGATTATGTAAGCGGCATCCGCGTATAGATCATTACCATTGGAAACCAGGTTTACTGCTGCAGTTCCGTACATACTTGATACAAACAAAGGAAAACAGAGGATAAAAATAAAAAATAAATTATATTTTTTGTTGCGCCAGAAAGTGAGAAAAGTATATGGTATTAAATGAGAGCGAGAAGATGTGTAAATAGTTGAACTATGTTTTACATAAGAATCATATGTTTTTGGATTACGAACAATACAGAACATGATCATGATACTTGATATGATGATCACGCACCCAAAAAACAAAATGAGGGTTGAAATTAACAAATCACTCGAATATTGGAAATAATTGGTTATTACCCTGCTTTGATAAGTTTCGGCTGCTTTTGGAGCCAGTTGATAAAATAGGAAAACAGAGGCGATAAAGGCTGAGAAGTAAGATGGAATGAAGATGATAGATAGATCAATGAGTGGGGTGAAAAATCGATAAAAAGGGGATAATCCGAGGTTGAAAAGCTTTTTATAATCGGCAACCTCGTTAGTGAATTTCAATTTTAAGGTAGAGACGATACATAAAACAGCAAAGAAAATATTAAATGCGGCAATGGCAACATCTCCGGAATATATAGAGGAACTTTCTTTAATAGGAGCCTTACTTGTAATGGTGACATCGACAGAAAAATCCGATGAGTTCATTTTTTTTAGAAAGTCGGTATAATTGTCTACATTGTGAACAAAATTGTCAGAAAAATCATAAAAGTGAAACGATGTATTTTGACCACACATATCCTGGATGGTTTGAAACAATTCATCGTTCGAACAAATGATAGAAAAATTATTTCCATTGGATATCTGTTCATCAATAACACCAATGATATTTAGATGGATGGTTAGGTCTGTGTGAGGTGGAGTAACTGGAAGTGTAAGAACGTTGTCCTTAATATGATTATGGAAATAATATAGAATATATGGAGTTACAAATATATCGTTGGAGGATAGTTTCGAGATGTCACAACTATAGTCCGCATAAAAGGAAGCGAGGGGGGAAGAAGCTTGGATAGATGTAAATGTAATACTACTGTGTACAATGTCATGATCAAAAGTCGATACCTCATTGTAAATGAGAGGAAGAAGATCGACATATTTTTGTACATAACCACCTGTTACATCTTTGATACCCATTAGTGTTTCTGAAATATGTGAATATTCCTGCTCATTATCACTTTTTATTGTGATGTCGTATGGGGAGGATGGAAGGAAAACAACATCATTCTTAGCCAGTGTAAGATAAAAAACTGATGTGCATAATAAAATTCCGCTTAAAACAAAAGATATGAATGGAAGGATATAATTCGCTTTCCTGTATTGAAAATTTTTCTTGATAAATAGAAGAATAAATTTCATTAGTTATCACCTGGTCAAATTAATCAATTTGATAAAAACTGCGGGGATAACTTTTCATGTTATCCCCGCAGCCTCATCAACTTAGAAATACCATTCAAGCCAATCGCCAGAGGAACAAACCGGAACCTTTGAACCGTCACATTTCTCATGCGAATGAGCACATTCACCTTCATGGTTGAAGAAAACATCTGATCCAGGAGGATAGTATGTACCGCATATCGAACAAATACCGTATGTGGTATGATCGACCGTTAATGCATAAGTACATGAACCTTCTGTTTCACCGAACGGCCAAAAAGGATCGTAATAGATAAACGTATGGTTTAAACCCGTAATAGTTTGACCACCGCCACAGTATGCCTCCTTCTTTCCTGAATAACAGTCCGGATTAGGGCAGTCTGCGAAAACGGTCATTGAGAGAGTTGCAACCAATACGATCATCATAAGAACAGCTACAAACTTTTTCATAATGAGTGCCTCCTTTCTTCGAATTTTGGGTTGATAGAAAAAGCGCATAGACTGATCTGCAAGTCAAAACGGACAACTTACAGCCAACCTATGCGCCAACGTGAATACGCTTGATCGGATATGGTAGGGTATGGATCAGAATGTCGACCGATGGTGTAGGCATAGGATGGCATGTAAGGCGGCTCAGTTCGAATACCATATTCATCTCACTCCCTTTCTATAAGGTGAACTGATCTGTCTGTTTGGAACTTGTTGGGACAATATTCCATCTGATCGATTTTATTATATCATACATTTTAGAATTTGTCAACATGAAATACAACAATTTCGTGTTGATTTTTTTGCGGAGGTGTGATATAATGAGGCTGGATGGATGTAATGTTAGAATGACGACCACTGAACGGGTAAATAAGGAATAGCCCGGGGCAGTTCTATCCGAAATAATTTAGGAGAAAAGTTATAATTATGACAGGTGTAAATGTAATGGGAGCCGACCTTGAGAAGGTCAGAAAGGAGATTCACACACCAAAGAAAAGTTCGTCCTATGAAATATGTGCAGCAATTACACAAGAAATCGCTCATATGCGAAAATATAATCATATGTCTCAGCAGGAACTTGCTGACCGCAGCGGAGTGAAACAACAGATGATTGCCAGATTTGAGAGCGGAATCAACACGCCGAACATGAGCACGGTACTCAAGTTGCTTGCGGCGTTCGGGAAAACTCTGTATATCGGAGATCTGAAGAACGTGGAGCTTGATGATGGCGCAGATTCCGCTGCAGCTGATGAAGATCTCACAACTGAATAACCTTCTCAAGAGGATAACGAAAGCACTTTCGTTCCGGCATCGACTCCCGGACGGAGGTGCTTTCCTCATCCGGAAATTACGGCAGAAAATTTACAAATAACAGCAAGCAAATGTAATGCAAAACGCTTGCAAAAATCTGTGCTTTGGTGTATAATAATATTGATCAAGAAAGGAGTGAGCATTTTGGATAAAGTGGTAAACGTAAATTTCCGACTGAGCGCAACAGACAAAAAACTCTTTGAGAGTGCCTGTGCTGATATGGGAATGTCTGTGAGCACTGCACTGACGATCTTCTCAAAGATCGTAGGACGGGAACGCCGGATCCCGTTTGAGATCTCGGCGGATATGTTTTATTCCGAAAGCAACATGGAGCATCTGCGCCGTGGTATTGCAGCACTCAATGCGGGGAAGGGCGAAGAACACGAACCGATTGAGGTAGAGGATGAATGAAGAAGGTCTGGTTTGATGAAGCCTGGGCGGACTATCTGTATTGGCAAAGCCAGGATAAGAAAACGCTGAAACGGATCAATGAGCTGCTTCGTGACATCGAGCGCAGCAACTTTGACGGTATCGGAAAGCCGGAGCCGCTGAAAGGGGAATTGAGTGGATTCTGGAGCCGGCGGATCGATGCTACGAACCGTTTTGTGTACCGTATCGAGAATGGTGTGCTTGAGATCCTGTCGTGCAAGGGACACTATGAAGATTGATGTTCCGGCGATCTGACGTGCGGCGGAACATCAAAAAAAGGGGGAGCAGCCCGCAGACGGACGTTCCTGTCGGCTAATATTACGATGTGGGAGAAATCAGTAAATCATGAAACGGCTGAAAATCCAACAAAAATAGAATCAAAAAATATTAACGGAAAATACATGGTGTGTTAATTGCATTATTTGGTTGAATTTGGTATAATAAATACGACAATAGGATAAATGTCTTCTGGTTTCGCTTTTTCCGAGAAAGATCAGTTCGCACGTATAGGAAAGAGGTGACGGAGATATGATGTTAGAACTGAGATGCGAGTGCAGTCATATGCGTTATTGGATGCACGAACACCTGGGATTGTCAATATTATATCCAATAAAGATTGTAAGGAATGGCGCATAGATGCACTACGAAAAAGTAAGTGTGTCTGTGCGCCTTTGTGTTTGGGGAGGACATATGAAAACGACGAAAAGAATTTTTCAAATAATTTGTATATCAGTTATTACTCTGTGTATGGTTTGCTTCATTGTTGGCTGTGGAGAAAGTCAGAATGGTGAAATCAACACAAATGACTCTGAATCAGTGAGCTCTGATCAGCTAACGCAAGAATCAGAAATTGATACGAGTGGTTCAAAGACCGCAGCATCAATTCAGGGAGAAGCAACGAATGAAATTGTGGATGATTACATTGAAAAGTTAGAAGATGGCAGGATGAAACATACATTCCAGCTTTTTGATGATTCAAAAATGTTATCAGTTGTTGTTCCTTCGAATTGGGAACGTGGTACTGATGATATTTTTTCTGAAACTTTCGAAACTGAATATGTGACAAAAGATAGTAAAAGAATGGAATTTCGAAAACTGCAAGGAACAACAATAGAACAATGGACAGAAGGGCATGCTGATGATGAAGGTCCATTGAACGGTGTCACTGACAATGGATGTGAGTATATCGGTTATTATCGCGATTCTCAAATTGAAAAGGATGTCCATTGGCGTGTATACTATTTTTTGGTTGTATCTAAAGATGACTCCTTGTATTCCATATCAACTTATCAAAACCTGGATGCGGATTCAGAAAAGTATTTAGATACAGTAATTGTTCCTGCCATAGAGTCTGTGATTATAGAATAGGAGGTAAGTCATGGCTCGTTATAAGATCAAGTCCGTTGCAAACGGGAAATATGTTTCGATATATAATTTGACAGCTGGCGGAATTCTTTACGAGAACAAGAATGTGGTATGTAAAACAGCAACCTCGCTTGGAAAAGATCAAATATGGGACATCAATCTTTCTTCTCCGAGTAGTACCTTCGTACGTTCCGCGTATTGGCCGTTTTTTGGGCTTAATGCGTATCGCTCTTCAGATACAGAGTATAATTGTGATGTATATGAGATTGTTGGAAATGAAACTGATGCTACAACAGAATTTATTCCTACATCTCAGGGGTATTACCAGATTAGGCTAAAAAACTATCCAACAAAATATCTTACGGCTTCGGGATCAAGTAGTGTTGTATGGTTGGGTGCAACTGGTGGAAACGATCAGCTTTGGTCTTTGGAGGAAGTATTTGATAATCCCACAACTGCTGCCTGCCACGTTATTAGCCATAAAGGTTATGGCAACGCATTGAACGTATATACAAGCAGTGGAATCAGTGATGGAACACTGGCAACTCTTTGGGACTGGGATAATGTAAATGATCAGCGGTGGTATTTTGATCAGATTTCTGGTAGAGAATATGTGATTAAATCTGCTATGAATCAGACATATCACGTGGGATATTCCACATCCGCATCCGGTGGAACAGAATATGGATATTACAGAGCTATGATGAGATCTGATGCATCAAACTCGTACAAAGTGACACTTGAAAGTTATGGCGATAATATTTATCGCATTATGTGTAACATTGGTGGATCTCCGAGATATCTTACTGCGGAGTCTGCTATTGGAACGAATTCGACGCCGACTCACTTGGTGTGGTATCCGTACCGTAGCAATGCAGATCAGCTGT
This sequence comes from Tyzzerella sp., assembly GCA_017416155.1. GTDB lineage: Bacteria > Bacillota > Clostridia > Lachnospirales > Lachnospiraceae > Faecalimonas. The sequence goes on along the minus strand of JAFQDE010000029.1, from coordinate 1,759 downwards.
GGAAATTGGTTACCGGAACATCTTATACATACTCGCATTCGTGTGTTGATGGATATGACGGAGTGTGGCCTACGACGGAGAATATTGGTATGACCGATGGTTTTCAGGCATTATGGCGTCCTGCCCATGGAGGAATCGATGTTCCTGAAAGAATTGCTGGGGCGCAGCCGATATACTCAATGTTTATTGGAACAGTAATTGCTTCAAGTTATACGGATCAGTTGGGCTATTACGTTGAAATTCAGTCAGCCTTTGACAATAAAATATGTCGATATCAGCATATGCTGGCAGGCTCTGTGGCTGTCTCTGTAGGAGATGAAGTTATGGCAGGGCAGCAAGTTGGTACTGTGGGTAGAAGTGGAGATTCTACCGGGGAGCATCTTCATTTTGAAATCATGATGCCAAGCACAAGAACAAAAATAGATCCCGTGTTTAATGTATTTTAATAGCACAAGCAAACAGGAACGGACGAATGTGCCGGTGATGCTGCCGCTGATGCGTCGGCTTCGGTGGTGCAGACGGACGATCCTGCAGGCTCGATCCAATAAAAGGGATAAAAGGAGTGCCGTCACCGGCACTCCTTTTATCCCTTTTATTGGAAAATAACGGGTTATCCGTTTGTGCCTATAGCATGAACGGGTAAACCGTTATAAGCGGATAAATTTGTTATAAGCTCTTGACAAAATCATCTTTTTATGCTATAATATATCATGCAGAGATAGTCTGCGCTCGTCTGGGCGAGCATAAACAGCTATTAAGCCCAGAGCGTTCCGGTTCTATGATCGGAGGTTTAGCATATACCCTTCAGGAGTCATTCGGGTTTGATACACCTGTGTAATGCACGGACTCGCCGCAGTAACCTTTGTGAATTGGAAAAGTGCATTATGGACCTTCACGTAAGTAATCCTTTTGAAAGCGTGTTGCAAGTAAAACGTATCGAAATGCGTGCGGTGCTGCTGTAAAAAGTGCCGTGGAGTTGATTTCTCCGTCAAAAATCCGACAGACCGAACTGCCGTAGATGTTGTAAGAAACCGGCTGCACACATAAGCAGTAAAAAAGTGTTGGGAGCAATCCCGGGGAGTATTCCCACCAAAGTCACACATAAGACTTAAAAAAGTGTTGCTGATTACCGTGTTCCTTACGGACGGGTATGAAGCGGTCTGACCTTAACGAAATCGCATTATCCCTACAAAAAATCTCAACGCAAGGGAGGTAATCTCTTATGGGGAGAAAAAATAAATCGTATTCCAAGGACTTGCACCAACAGGCGTATGATCGGCTGGCTGAGATGCAAGCTTTTGGCACGTCCAAAAAGGAATCCGTGGCGGACGGTACTTCCAAGGACAAGATTTTTTCCTACAAGACTTATGAAGCCTATTGGAAGCACACGAAATACTTCATCAAGTACGTTCAGGAGAAACATCCGGAGTGTACCACGCTGAAGGCTGCCAAGCAGTACATGAATGAATGGCTGCAGATGAGAACGGAGGAAGGAAAATCATCATGGACAATTCACCTCGAGGCGAAAGCTCTCGGTAAGCTGTTCGGCATCGATCCCGACGATAAGAATTATTTTCAGCCGCCGAAACGGGAGAGGCAGGAGATCACCAGAAGTCGAGTGGATCGTGTCCGGGACAAGCATTTTTCAAAATCAAACAACGATGAACTGATCAAGTTCTGCAAAGGAACCGGTCTGCGCCGGAGTGAGCTTGTCGATCTGCGCGGGAAAGATCTTATCACCAGAGCCGAGATCGAGGCG
>JAFQDE010000056.1 GCA_017416155.1 Tyzzerella sp. | reverse complement strand
CTAGCAAAAATGAAGCACCAAAGGGAGCTTCTTAACAGTGTTGTTTCTTGGTTAAACTCATTTTGGGCGCCGAAAATTCATGTGAAAAGAAAATCGGTACTAGAATTCGCATTCTAGTACCGCCTTTGTCTTCATTCTGAAGAATACGCCGAAGCGTATTCTTTATAAATCTTTTTTTATTGTCACGCAGAATGCCTTTTTCCGCACAGACCCCAACATTTGACGTAGAGCCAAAATAAAAGCACAATTTCACGCGAAAACATAACGTAAAATTGTGCTTTGTATTTTTCATTTTTCTATGTATTGCGGGCTACGTCTCTTTTTCAAACATCATATTTTCAACAAACAATTCTGTAAAAATTGGATTTGAAGATAAATCTATATATTGCGCATGTTCGAGATAACTTAAAAGTTCATTCTGTTCACATGCATATTTTACTGTTCCTAAGAAACTGCTGTTATTGATTGCAATACATTTATCTGCGATTTCTTTTGGTAACAATCCGGTCTTCATGGCAGCTGTCCCGTTTTATTTTATTCCTTAAACTTAACCCTCTTTGATACTAGTTACATTTTGGCTTCCCCAGCAAATAATCCACAAACTGCTGCGCCGTTCTTCCGGACAATCCTCCGTGGCTAAGTTCCCACTTGTTTGCCTCAAGGAAGAGCTCCTCTTCACTCATCTGAATATCACTGCGCTCAGCAAGAACTTTTACAATCTGCTGGAACTCTTTCTTATTCGGTCTTCCGAAGTAAATAGTCACGCCAAATCTTGCAACAAGCGACAATTTCTCCTGCACCGTATCATTCGTGTGAAGTTCTTCATCGCGGTCCTGCTTGTCTCTAAACGTCTCACGCACCAGGTGTCTTCTGTTCGAAGTTGCGTAGATCAACACATTGTTTGGTTTCTTTTCTAAACCACCTTCTATTACTGCCTTCAGATACTTGTATTCTATCTCGAACTCCTCAAATGACAAATCATCCATATAGATAATAAACTTATAGTTACGGTTTTTAATCTGTGCAATCACATCATTCAAATCCTGGAACTGATGCTTGTAGATTTCAATCATACGAAGTCCTTGGTCATAATACTGATTCAAAATTGCCTTGACAGAGCTGGATTTACCTGTTCCGGCATCGCCAAATAACAGACAGTTATTCGCACGTCTTCCTTCCACGAATGCCTCTGTGTTATCAATCAGTTTTTTCTTGGCAATCTCATAGCCTACAAGGTCATCCAAATGTACATGAGCAATCTTGTTAATCGGAACAATCTCTACTCCGTTTTTGCTATGTTCTACGCGAAATGCCTTGTGAAGTCCGAATTTGCCAACGCCAAAGTTCTTATAAAAAGTTGTCAACGTTTCTTTGAAAGTTTCTGCACTCTCACAATCTGCCAATTTGCAGCTCAACTGGCAGATGCTGTCGCGGATTCTTTTGTTAAACACCTTTCCATGACCTGTTGTATTCTCATAATTTTCTATCATAGAAACAAAATCAGTATCAAGTGCTTTTTCAATGATATGTAAATCATAATCAAACACTTCGCGAATAATCTCCAAATCATGTAGCGCAATTTTATTAATACTGCCGTCCACTGCTCCAACCACTTCGCATGCTGTACTGTAAGCATTCTCATGGTTTGCCAATAAAAATGTCAGATAGTTCTGCCAAAGATTTCCCTCAAACCCGTGGCTTGCAGTCATCTCCAGAAGTTCATTTAAGCACTCAAAAAGAAGCCCTACCATGTCTTCTTTGTTATAATATTCATTTTCACAGTTCTCCATCAGAAATGTCATGTCCTGAAGGAGTTCACCGTGCTCCATATTCTTATATAACATCAATTGATTTGTTCTCAATTTATGTACCTTCTTTCTCTTATCTGTTTCCCTAATTATAAGCACATGCAAATGTTATCGCAAGTGTATTTCAAGAAAATATTTTGTCTTTTTTCAAAAGTTTAGAGTTGAAAAAGCATATCTTTTGGTATATGATATCTGTAGGATTTTCTGACAGGAGGTTTTCACAATGAAAGCAACGGATTGTATCGTGGGAAGAAGAAGCATTCGAAAGTTTAAGAATGATAAGATTAGTCATTCCTTATTAGAATCTATTGTTTCTACCGCATCTTTCTCTCCTTCTTGGAAAAACACTCAGATTACTCGTTATATCGCAATTGAAGACACATCTATTATCAAAAAAATTGCTGATGATTTTACCCCGGAATTCAACGCTAATATTATTAGACAGGTTTCTACTCTAATTGCTGTGACATTTGTAAAAGGTCGCTGTGGCTTTGAGCGCAACGGTTCTTTTTCGACTAAGAAAGGTGACCGTTGGCAAATGTTTGATGTTGGTGTTGCTTGCCAGACTTTCTGCCTGGCCGCACATGAAGCCGGACTTGGAACAGTAATCATGGGAATTTGGGACGAAGACGGTATTACTGAATTACTCGACATACCTGAGACACAGGAACTCGCTGCACTGATTGCAATCGGTTATCCTGATATTTCACCAGACGCACCAAAAAGGAAATCCGTAGAAGATTTACTAACATATCGATAAATGAGGAGGTTATTATGAGACATTTAATGAGTCCTTTAGACTTATCTGTAGAAGAATTAAACGATCTCTTAGATTTGGCAAACGATATTGAGGCCAACCCTAAGAAATATGCACATGCATGTGATGGCAAGAAGCTTGCCACTTTGTTCTTTGAGCCTAGTACAAGAACGAGACTGAGTCACGAAGCTGCTATGATGAACCTGGGAGGAAATGTTCTCGGTTTTTCATCTGCAGATTCAAGTTCAGCTGCAAAAGGTGAGACTGTAGCTGATACAGTTCGAATGGTTTCCTGCTATGCAGATATTATTGCTATGAGACATCCAAAGGAAGGCGCACCGATGGTTGCAAGCCGCTATTCTTCGATTCCGATTATCAATGCGGGTGACGGTGGACATCAACATCCTACACAGACACTGACTGACCTTCTGACGATTCGTTCTCTTGGCGGAAGACTTGACAACTTGACAATCGGTCTTTGTGGTGACTTAAAATTCGGTCGTACTGTTCACTCACTGATTCAGGCTCTTGTTCGTCATACCAATATCAAATTTATCCTTATTTCACCGGAAGAACTTCGTCTTCCTGGTTATATTCGCAAGGATGTATTGGACAAGCAGAATATTCCTTACGAAGAGGTAGAACGATTGGAAGATGCGCTTCCACAGCTTGACGTACTCTACATGACACGTGTACAAAAAGAACGCTTCTTCAACGAAGAAGACTATATCCGTATGAAAGACTTCTATATCTTAGATGCAAAGAAAATGGAACTTGCGCCGGAGCATATGTTGGTACTTCATCCACTTCCTAGAGTGAACGAGATTGCCGTTGAAGTCGATGACGACCCACGTGCCGCATACTTCAAGCAGGCACAATACGGCGTATATGTTCGTATGGCATTAATTCTTACCTTGTTGGGTATCAAAGTATCTTAAGAAAGGAAATAAATGATTATGATGAAGAATTCGTTAAACATCAGTACGATTTCTGAAGGATTTGTGCTTGACCATATCCCGGCAGGAAAAAGTATGGATATCTATAAATATTTAAAACTTGACAAAATGGATTGCTGTGTTGCAATCATCAAAAATGTACCAAGTAAAAGAATGGGTAAAAAAGACATTATTAAAATCGAGTGCGACTTATCTCTCATTGATCTGGACATTCTTGGTTTTATTGACCACAACATCACCGTCAATATCATCCAAAACGATGTGATCATTGAGAAAAAAACCCTCACTCTTCCTGAAAAGATTACAAATGTTATCAAATGCAAGAACCCTCGTTGCATTACTTCTGTAGAACAACAATTGGATCATGTATTCGTGCTTACTGACCCGAAGAACATCGTTTATCGTTGTCAGTACTGCGAAGAGAAATATCATAGATAAAATGGAAAAACTCACAGGTTTGAAATCTGTGAGTTTTTGTATGCCTAGAAATTGAATTTCGCTTGCGAAATGAAGCAAGACGATAAGCCGGGTTATGTCGTTGAACGGTCATCTATCTAGACCTGCTGTTGCCAACAGGCTCAAGCAACCTACCTAAAACGTGACGGGCCGCCACATTGTTTTTATTCGGTTTTGCTTCGGATGGGGTTTACAT
>JAFQDE010000055.1 GCA_017416155.1 Tyzzerella sp. | reverse complement strand
TCTCTGCCCTACCAGAGCCTTAAAAATTGTGAAAAGCGATTGCACCTTGCGTGAAAACGCAAACTGGCAAAACGATACGATTAAGGAGATATATAAGCAGGCAAACAGTGGCGGCGTCCTGTTATCATCCATGGGTAATCCAAAGCCTCTTCCTGTGTATTGGGACAAAATTCTTATCAATGCTTCACAGGTAACTAACCCTTCTATTGACCCTTTGCGAGAGCCGATGGAAACCAGAGTATATCTGGGTAAGAAACCAGAGAAGGTGCAACGTAACGAAGATGGTACACTAAATTGTGAATTACCACCACAACTGGAGCTTTCTATACCCGTTATGTTTTCTGCTATGAGTTATGGTTCCATCAGCTATAATGCTCACAAATCTTTGGCTTTGGCTGCTACTGAACTTGGAATTTTATATAATACCGGAGAGGGCGGATTACATGAGGATTTTTATTGTTATGGTGAGAACACTATTGTTCAGGTCGCTTCCGGACGTTTTGGTGTTCACGAAGAATATTTGAATGCCGGATCTGCAATTGAAATTAAAATGGGACAAGGAGCTAAACCCGGTATCGGCGGACATCTGCCCGGTGCTAAAATCGTTGGTGATGTATCCCGTACCAGAATGATACCTGAAGGATCCGATGCAATTTCCCCTGCTCCGCATCATGACATTTATTCTATAGAAGATTTACGACAACTTGTTTTCTCCTTAAAAGAGGCTACTGAATACAAGAAACCAATTATTGTAAAGGTTGCTGCTGTTCATAATATTGCAGCTATTGCAAGTGGTATCGCACGAAGTGGTGCTGATATTATCGCTATTGATGGTTTCCGTGGTGGTACTGGTGCAGCTCCTACCAGAATTCGTGACAATGTAGGTATTCCTATTGAGTTGGCGTTAGCAGCTGTTGACCAAAGACTTCGAGATGAAGGTATCCGTAATAATGTGTCTCTTGTTGTTGGCGGAAGTATCCGTAGTGCTGCCGACGTAGTAAAAGCTATTGCACTGGGTGCAGATGCCTGCTATGTAGCTACCGCCGCCCTACTAGCTATGGGTTGTCATCTTTGTCGAACCTGCCAAAGCGGTAAATGTAACTGGGGCATCGCAACCCAACGTCCAGAGCTTGTGAAAAGACTTAACCCCGAAATCGGAAGTGAACGACTAATCAACCTGATGACCGCATGGAAACACGAAATCAAAGAACTTATGGGCGGTATGGGCATTAACTCTATCGAAGCTTTGCGTGGAAATCGCCTGATGCTTCGTGGTATCGGACTGAACGAAAAGGAACTGGAAATTCTCGGCATTTCTTATGCCGGAGAATAAAGGAGGTGCTATATAAAATGAAACGAGTTTATGTAAATGAAGAATGGTGTCTTGGATGCCATTTATGTGAATATAACTGTGCCTTTGCCAATTCCGGTAAACAGGACATGACAGATGCATTGAAAGGAAAGCCGATCTATCCTCGCATTCATATTGAGGAAGGAGAAAAGATTTGCTACGCCGTTTCTTGCAGACACTGCACTGACCCTATCTGTATCAAAAGCTGTATCGCAGGTGCAATTTCCAAGGAAGACGGTGTTGTTCATATTAACCAGAATAAATGTGTGGGATGCCTTACTTGTGTTTTGGTCTGCCCTTATGGAGCATTGGCTCCAAATGAAAACGGCATTATGCAAAAATGCGAACTTTGCCTTTCTAACACCTGCGGTGAACCCGCTTGCGTAAAAGGCTGTCCAAATAAAGCAATCGTATTTGAAGAAAGAGGTGACTAGTATGGCTCAATATGTAATCATCGGAAATGGTGTGGCTGCCATTGGTTGTATCGAGGGGATCCGAAAAGAAGATACTCAAAATAAAATTGTTGTTATTTCAGAAGAAACACACCCTGTTTACTGCAGACCTCTCATCTCCTACTATTTGGAAGGTAAAACAGATTTGGAGAAAATGGCATACCGCAATCCTAATTTCTATGAAGAAATGAATTGCGAAGTCCTTTATGGCAGAAAAGCCGTAAAAATCGATAATACTACAAAACAGATAACCTTGGATGATGAAACTATCATTCCATATAATAAGCTTTGTATTGCTACCGGCTCCTCTCCTTTTGTTCCACCATTTGCAGGACTTGAAACCGTAGAACATAAATATTCATTTATGACCTTAGATAATATGTTGGAACTTGAATCTGCTATCAGCACAGATTCTAAGGTACTAATCGTAGGTGCCGGACTCATCGGCTTAAAATGTGCCGAAGGTTTGAAAGACCGTGTTTTAAGCATTACAGTTTGTGACCTTGCAGAACGTGTACTTTCCAGCATTTTGGATCCAGATTGTGCTGCCATGATGCAGAGACACTTGGAAGCAAACGGAATTCAATTTATGTTAGGCGACAGTGCTGTATCCTTTGACAAAAATACTGCTCTTATGAAAAGCGGAAAAACCGTCAATTTCGATATTTTAGTCCTTGCTGTTGGTGTTAGAGCCAATACTTCTCTATTAAGCGAAATCAGCGGAAAGGTAAATCGTGGAATACTTATCAACAACAAAATGGAAGCTTCCATTCCTGATATTTACGCCGCTGGTGACTGCACGGAAGGTGACGATATTTCATATAACGGAAAACGTGTCCTTGCCATTCTCCCTAATGCCTATATGCAAGGCAATTGTGCAGGTATCAATATGGCAGGTGGCACTGCTGTTTTTGACAGGGCGATTCCAATGAATTCTATCGGTTTCTTTGGTTTACATACTATGACAGCTGGTAGCTACTATACCGCTGATGAAGGTGGAGAATTATATGAGGAAAAAACAGAAAACACACTAAAACGCTTATTTACACGAGATGGCTATTTGACCGGATTTATTCTAATTGGTAACTCTGTTACAAGTCGTGCCGGAATATATACCTCATTAATCAGAGAACACATTCCGCTAAACTCAATTAACTTTGAGACCTTGAAAAAAAGTGCATGTACAACTGCATTTTCGCAAGAAAAACGTAAACATATTTTTGGAGGTGTGGTATAATATGAAATTGATTGATGCTAAAAATTTAGATTACAGGACTTTAAATGAAGAGTTGCGTAAAGCTGATGAAGATTGTACCATTGAAGGATGTTGTGGTCAAAGGTTCATTGCAGCAGGTATGTCAGACAAAACTCTCATAATCAATGGTATCCCTGGTAATGCACTTGGTGCATACCTTAACAATGCTAATATCACCGTAAATGCAAATGCGCAGGATGCTGTTGGCGATACCATGAACGAAGGAAAAATATTAATTCATGGCAACATAGGTGATGCTGCCGGTTATGCTATGCGTGGAGGCAAAATATATGTCCGTGGTAATGCCGGATACCGTGCCGGAATTCACATGAAAGCATACAAAGAAAAAATTCCTGTCATGATTATTGGCGGTTGTGCTGGAAGTTTCCTTGGCGAATATCAAGCAGGTGGCATTATAATTGTGCTGGGTTTGGACCGCGCTGATAATCATATTGTTGGCAATTTTCCCTGCACAGGTATGCATGGCGGTAAAATGTTCCTTCGTGGTAATTGTGAAAATATTAAATTTCCCGCACAGGTCACAGCCAGACCTGCTACCAGAGAAGATTTGGATGAAATATGCAATTACCTGTCTGAATATTGTTCCGACTTTGAATGCGATATAGATGATATTTTATCTGATTCTTTTACCGTAATTACACCGGACAGCAGAAATCCTTATAAACAAATGTATGTAGCGAACTAAGTTTCGCATAAATTAAAAGAAAGTAGGTAGGCTTATGAAGTATTCAAAACAAGAGATTATGCAATATGTACAGGAGGAAGATGTAAAATTTATTCGCCTTGCCTTTTGTGATGTTTTTGGCAAACAGAAAAACATATCCATTATGCCTGAGGAACTTCCTCGTGCCTTTGAATATGGAATTGCCATTGATGCATCTGCTATCGAAGGTTTTGGTGATGAAACACATTCCGACTTGTTACTTCACCCTGACGCAGACACATTAATGCCCCTTCCCTGGAGACCGGAGCACGGACGAGTAGTCCGCATGTTCTGTACCATCTCTTATCC
>JAFQDE010000001.1 GCA_017416155.1 Tyzzerella sp. | reverse complement strand
GTATAGACCTTCCATCTCCGTGCCGTAGGTAAATGTAACTTTCGAGCCGTCCACGGTGGTTACACTTGTAGAAACGGTAGGTGTCTGCGCTTGACCGTTGTAGGTCAGCTTTCCGTTCTGCTGAACAGATACATCTGTCAATTCTGCTCGACCGATCGCAAAGTTGCCGCTTGCCGTACCGCTGTAGTTGCCCTTGCCGATTACGGTAACGGTTGCAGTACCTGCATTCACATTTTCAGCATAGGAAACGGTATAGTCCCTATCTTTTACCAAGGTTTCGCCGTTCAGAACGACCATAGGATCAGGTGTTTTGGCATGGCCGTCGTAGGTGAAGGTACCACTTACATTTACGGCTGCACCGTCGATGCTTGTCGGCTCCACCTTAACGATGAAGGTCGTTGTCAGATCGGTCACACCGGAGTTTTCAACGCCCATCGGGTTATAGGAAACGGTATAGGTGTAGTCACCGGCGTTCAGAGTATCCAAATAAGTAGCTTTCAGAACGATTTTACCGGATTCGTAATCCACGGAGTAATCGGTGTTTGCTACAAGGACTTTTTCGCCGCAAACGATGGACTTTACGGTGTTACCGTTAAACTCCACAGCAATGTCCTTATTGCTGTTTCCCTTGTAGGTGTAGGTTACCTCGGTATCAACAGCTTCGCTGTCCTCATAAACCACAATACCGTCGGAGTTGATAACGGTTACATTGCCGCCCTCATCGGTAATGCGGACATAAACCGCAACTTTGCTCTGGGGTTGAATGGAGAAACGGTAGCTGCCGTTATCGGCATTCAGCGTTGTCCAGCCATCAGCAGGGATGTTGTTTTCCTCCAATGCTGTGCCGGAAAGCAAATATTCTACCTTTGCAACACCGCTTCCGGTGCCGTCAGCAGTGATGGTTACATCCACATAGTCCTTGCAGAAGATACCAAAGGTAATGGTGTTCCAGAACTTATTCCAGCCGTTTTCCTTGATCAGAATGGTTCCGGTAGGTACGGTTTTATCTATGATCGTAAACTCTGCGCCCGTGAAGGCAATGGTGTAGTTAGAGTTTGCGGTCAACGTGCCCTGCGTGATGGCATAAGTACCTGCGTTCTCGCCTTCCTCACGGGTCAGATTGCCGGTCAGCACGTCGTTTAGATTGTCACCGTTTGCCAAGCCGGACACATCATAGGTCAGCAGGGGATCGGCTTCACCGTAGGTCTTGGTCTTTGCGTCAGCCGTTACGGTAACGGTTGCCTTTGCGATGGAGAAATCAACGCTTGCTGTAGTTTCACCGACTGTGATGCTTGCGGTAGCTGTGCCTGCGTTCGTGTTGTTTGCATAGGAAATGGTCAGCTCGCCACCTTTCCAGCCCTCGCTATAATTAACGATGGCGGTGTTATGCACGAGACCGTCATAGGTCGCATCCCTTGCGATGATGGTAGCTGTTTCGCTGTAACCGCAGCCCGCGGAGCAGGACTCAGTGATGATATTGCCATTTGCGGTATAGGTCAAGGTATGATTTTCGGTTCCGGTGACGCCGCAGACGGTACAGGTAAAGCTATGGGTGCCGTCGTCGTTGTCGGTAGCAGTTTCATGTCGGCTATCCTTGTGGTCGCAAACAGCAAAAGTTGCGTTGACGGTGACAGCGGATGCAGGCATAGTGAACTGATTATTCTCGACAACTATGGTGTTGCCGCTTGCATCGGTGACGGACAGGGTATCCAGCATATAGCCCTCGGCGGGAGATATATTTAGGGCGATGTTATCGCCTTCAATGGCATATTCGTTAGCAGTAACGGTGCCATTTTGAGAAGCATTCACGGTAATGGAGTAAGCCTGCTTAACTTCAAAAGTGTAGGTGGTCCAAGTCATGCCGCCATCGTTGGAATACAACAGTTTTTCCCACTCTCCGTCTCCATATCCCAAAACGCTCCATCCAAAATAACCATTGTCTTGCAGCACATCTACTAAAAGGTCGTCTGGAGCAGGGGTGAGACCATCTTCGTTTTCATGCTGTACTTTCAGAAGTGTGTTCGTATCTTCAATAAGTGTCAGATTAGTACCAATAATATCGTAGGATAAATAGCCAGTACCACCCACTTCATCAGCAGGAATAATAATGGTATATGTTTTGCTGGTTTCATCATATCTGTATTCATCTGAGTTTTCATCATCAACAACAATCCCTGTAAACGCAATTTCAGCACCGCAGATGCAGGTGTTGCCGCTACCAAAGTCATGGTTTTCGGGAGCAAGGTCGCCATATCCGTTTCCGCAGATGGTACATACTTTCTGTGCCGCACAGGTTGCGGTGCCGCCACTATGTGCTTCATTATCCACTTCCACGTAATCGCAGACGGAGCAAACCTGATCGTGGGTGCCGTCGCCATTGTCAGTGTAGGTGTAACTATGACTATGAATATGTCCCCCCATGTCCTTGGGGCTGGGATAATCCTCCCCCTGAGACCAGTATTCACCCAGCTGAGTGGCAACCATGCCGCCCCTGAGATCTTCCTCGGTTACACTTGTGATCTCTACGTTGTCACTCCCGGGGTTCAGATGTGAATCGCTGTGTACAGCCACAAGACCGTCGTCACCAAGGTAATAGCAATTCTTGATTGCTTTAACGCTCCGAAGCGTGCCAAATGCCGCAAGCTGCGCCTCGTCGGTCAAGTTTTCACCCCGCTCAAACTTACCTGCAAACAGGCAGTTTTCAATGGTAGTCTTCGCGCCCGTGTTGGAAAAGCTGAGGAAACCGCCCATATAGATGGTTGCGTAGTTATTATAGCTGTTCTTTGCGTAATTGGTCTTGATGGTGCCGTAGGCGCCGCAGTTGCGGATGGTCACTTCACTGGTGTTCTCCTGGATCTTGCCGATAAAGCCGCCCGCGCCGGAGTCCACACGGTAACTGCCTGCATTAAAGGTGCCAGACCAGACGCATTGTTCGATCAGGCTCTGGTGGTCTGCGTGTCCCACCAAGCCGCCGATCGTACCAACATCGTGGGCCTTTACGGTAATATTCACGATGGAGGTGATATTCTGAATGATCGCGCCGTTGCGCTCAAGGTCAGTTTCACCATTCACACCGCAAATCGAGCCGATGACACCGCCAACGTAATCGACCTCGGTGTTCACGACCACATTGCCGTAGATGGTGAAGTTCTTGACCGTACCGGTTCTGACCTCACCGAAGAAGCCAACGCCGTTTTCGGAACCTTCCACATATAGACCCCAGATGATGTAGTTCTGTCCGTCAAAGATACCGCGGAAGCTGTTCTCCTCACCCATTGCGCCGATGGGCGTCCAAGGTCTTTTTTCCAACTCGATATCCGCCGTGAGAACACCCTTGATCTCTTTGCTTCCTTCTTCATTGACCTGCTGTGCAAACCAGAAGAGCTGACCTGCGTTGGAGATCGCATAGTAGCCAACATAGTCGGCTTTCAGGTTGAAAGATTCGTAATTCTCATTGGTGACAAGCGTAGCAGGCTCATAGCCGTCGCATACGGTGCAAAAGCCGTTTACATACGCACCCGTGCAATCCACCGTGGATGCACAAGCATCTCCGTCCGCCGCACTCGCTGTGAGCGCACTCATCGGCAGCATAGATACTACCATCATAATACTGAGCACAAGGCTAAGTATGCGATTCGTAAATTGATTTTTCGTTTTCATATCGTTACCTCCGTATTAGGATTATAGGAATCGGCTCTCGCCGTATATTTCAATCATTTGTTATTGTGCGATTTGTTTTCGTTTCAGCAGGTCAAACAGTGCCTGCTCGGTGGTTTGATCTACGTACTTTCGGAACTTCGTTAAGGTATCAAGGCCGAGCTTTTGATAATTCATCGAAAGCACTTTCTTGATTTTTTCGTCCCGAATCTCTTTGGGAACGTTATAGATCGAAAGGATCGTTCTGAGCGCTCCTGCCACCCGAACATCTAACGGTGCAGAGTCGGAAGTAGTGAAAAACACAGCATACTCAATGCCTGAAACTAAGGTTTCCGCTTCCGAGAAATACTCATCTGACCAGTCGGGGCAGTATTCCTTAAACACCTCTTTGGCGCGATCCGTATCGTTCTTCCGAATATGCTCCATACACATCTCGCTCCGATAGGAGGAAAGGAAGAAATCCTTTGCCACCTCGTCCTGTTCACAGGCAGAAGCAATGGTCAGCAGCTCCAGACATATTGCCATGATGGAACTGTATCCGTCCTTGGCTTCGTCCTCCATCATCTTCCACTGATACTTGCAAAGCATTTCAACCAGCTCAGCCAGCATATGCTCTTTTGTCGGAAAGTGAAAAGTCATGTTACCGGGACTCATATTTAATTTCTTGCACATAGAGTTTACTGTCGTTTTGGTATAACCGTCATTCAAAAAACAGTTAGCCGCAACCCGAACAATCTCACTGCGAGTAAGTTCTTTTCTATCTACTCGTATCACGCTTATATTACCTCCTGTCGTCTTATATATGTAAAAATTCATTATTTTAAAATTATCACCACTATTATAGTACATATACTACCAAAAGGCAATGATTTAAAATACTTTTATATTTTTAATATTTATAAATTTAAAAAACGCGAAAAATTTTTGACGCTCATTCAGTTTTTCATAGAAAAATGGTAAGTGGTAAGAATTAAGAGTTGTCTATTTGAGAAAAAAACAGTATCTGACTAGAAATGATTACACCCACTCTTCTTTTAATGTATATATGGAAGCCGTGCATGAAATATATTATAAATATTGCCATTGAAAAGAGCAGCCACACGTGCTGCTCTTTAATAAATATATGTGATTTTAATCATGACAAGGTACAACTGTAATTAAGTTACTGTTCTTACTTTTGTACGGTTGTGTGATATATATTTTATTTGTCTTGTGTAAATGACTCACATATTCTTGGAAATCCTCATATTCTTTGTCGTTCATGGCAAGTATTACCATAGGCAAAATTTCAGCATTATATTCCTTCAAAAATTTTATATCTTTGCGCAGCAGACTTGCTACTACTTCCGCTGACATTTTACTAATATCTTGTATAAGCTCTTTTTTCAGGTATAATGCCTCCTGATATGTAAATTCCATTCCATTTGATTGATAACGCATATCATCCGCCTCCTTTACCTAATATATAGGTGATTTTACAAGGATAAAGCAAATTTTTACACGTTATTTTTTCTATTTTTGATTTCTTTGATTTTATCACTCAGTTTTTTTCTGGCTACTGCAAGCACTATAAAGACAATAATCAGGATAGTGAGTAGAAATAAACCAACTGCCTTCATGAAGTCTGACATAGTATCTTCTTCATAATAAGCAACTGCCTCTATAGTATACTCATCTTCATCCGTTTCTACCTTACCCATGCCAGTGTATACCGCTTCTTGAATCACCATATCTTCTGAAATTTCTCCGGAATAAGTTGCACGATATACCGGTACCAGTTTTTCGATATCTGCTTTTGCTTCTCTATATACCACTTCGTTTGCAGTATAAGGTTCTGAGGTCCAATATGTTTTTAAGACTTTTCCATTACTGGCGTTTAAATCGACAGATGCCAACAGTTCGTTTTCATACCCTTTTAATGGTGTTTCTGTCGGTTCGTTTGCAAAATACAGACCTCGCCATGAAATGGCAGTACTGTCGTAACCGCTGAATTTGATGTCTATATAGGATTTGACCCATCTACTACCTTGTCGGCTGATGTCTGACAGTGTACATTCTACTGTTTCCTCTATACCAGTCACTTCGTTTTTTACAGTTACTTTTTTTGTCTGAGGAACAGTCTCTCTTGTGACATAGTATTCGTAGTCTGTATTTTGAGTAACTTGTTGCGTATGCTTCTCTGCAGCGGCGGTAGAACGCACTTCTTTCAGAGTGAATTCTTCACCCATTACAGTGATTTTGTCCGGAAAATCTACCGTACTTCCCCTTAATACCGGGGCTGATTTTTCCACATGGGTTACTTCTCCTTCCACCTGCTTTTTCTGAGTGGAAACAAGATTGTAATCAACAGTAGATAACTTATATTTCACACGGTTGACTTCTATCTTTTCGTCAAATTCATATGTTCCGTCCTTACTGTCAGAATTAAATATGACAGTCTCTTTGTGTGGGATAGAACTTGCTTGAACAAGTGTCGGCGCCATGACGCTTAGGCATAGGACTAATGCTAGGAAAGATGTAATTCTATTCTTCATGGTTGGCACCTCCAGTCTTTTTCTTGAACTTGCTGAGGGCTATTAGGGTTACAGATGCACCTAATAATGCAATATAAAGACCGTAATTAGCATTATCTCCGGTTTTTGGTGAATCGCTAGACACACCTTTATCTGTGTTTGTGATGATTTCGCCAGGTTTATTCGGAGAGTGTTTTGGAATTACAGTAACATCATATACCATATCTCCTGCCTCTTCATTCCAAGTCGGAATTGCAATTAGCAATGGAGTAACATTCTCATATCTGGCTTTGTCAGATACTTCAAGCAAATATACGCCGATCTCTAAATCTTTGATGATTGCTTCTCCGTTATTATCCGTTTTTACTTCGCCGTTTGCTAATACAACATTACTACTGATTAGTTCTGCTGCTTCTGCCAATTCTTTTGCTGTGTTTATTTCGTTCAAATCAATATTTCCATATTGTTTATCGAGATAATAAAAGCCATTTTTGAGCTCTGCAACTTTCGTGTATTCAAAAACAACGTTTTCCACAGATGTACCTATATCTCCCTTTGTCAAAAGAATCTGTATGCTTCCTTTCTCTTCTTTTGCAAATACGGATGTGGAACTAAATAATACGAGTAATCCCGTTAGGAGAAGCAGAATGATTTTTTTATGAGATTTTTGTTTCTGCATGTTTTTTCTCCTTTCTTTCTTTGATATAGTTTAGAATCACTGCCACTAGGAGTACAAAAGGTAATACCATAAATACGAGTTCTCTCAATGACGGCAACTCTTTCGCTATACTTAAATATTCAGTTTCTTCATAAGTGGTTCGTTCGCCGGTTATTACTAACCTGTGCGTATTTATCCCATATGGGTGGCAAGTGATTAAAGAGACTAGATCCTTATCTTGTTGTATTTCCAAACAGTCAACTTCTTCAGGTTTTATTATTTGGATATTTTGCACTTGATAAGCAAGCACTTCATCACACACCTTGATATAGAACAAATCTCCTTCTTCCATTTCGTCCAGTCGGGTAAAAAGCTGGGAACTAGGTAGTCCTCGATGCCCTGTGAGAATAGAATGGGTGTTATTACCTCCAACTGGTAGTGAGGTACCTTCAATATGTCCTACAGCATTTGCTAGGACCGCATCACTTGTCCCATGATATATTGGAAGATTTACGCTTATTTTTGGTATTTCAATGGAACCCATCATACCGGTTCTTGTTAAATTTAGTTCTTGCAAATAGTTCTCTTCACTTAAAATACCGTCCTGAAGTCCTGCTACTACCGATTTTTGAGACTGGTGAAGCATTTCATTGTACTTAACTGCACTCTCAATACATGCTTGTGTATCAGCATCGTTAGTCTCAATCTGGCTCTTATATGTCGAGATTGCATTTTGTTGGTCGCATCTTTCAAATATACTTGCCACGAGTGGATATGCACACAAGCACATCCCCAGGACTAAAGCAAGATGTTTCTTTGTTCTACTTTTCATTATTTCTACTCTTCTTTTCTTTTCTTAAATGAATATCCTAAAAGTCCGGCACCGGCTGCCAAAATAATTGGTGTCAGTACAGAACCAGTAACAGGAAGTTTTTTGCCTACTGCATTAATAACGGTGATGTTGATTTTACCTGTTTCCATGTTTGTTTCGAGAACAACATCGTCTTCTTCATATACTCCTTCAAGGAAAGTCTTAATATGGGCCATCGCTTCTAAATTAACCAATGTTTTGTCTGTTGCCCCATCTCCTTTTACATAGTCGTTTCTGTAATTTGTGTATGTGGCATTAATAGAAATAACGATAGGGTCAAGGAGTTTGCGATAACCTGTAGGAGCAGCTGTTTCCTTTAAATAGTATGTTCCTTCGTCTAATCCATTGATAATAATGGAACCGTTTGCATCCGTTACCATTTCTACAGATTCTCCCAAACTTGTGCTGTTTGTGCTGCTTACAGGTTGTGGAACCCACAGACTATCATAATTAACCACATTGTAACCGTCTTCTGTCTGTTTAATATATACCTCTTCTGTGCATTCCTCATCGTAGTACAGTCTGAATTTTGCATCAGCTAATTCAAGATCATGATTGTTTGTTTTTAATACATCTACTTGATAAGTAAAGCAGACTACTGTATCCCAAGGAGTGAATCCTGTTTCTTCCTTTCCAGTGCTGTCAGGATCGTTGGAAAATTCCAATCTTACATCATTTTCAAATCCAGGTCTTCCCATATCCTTAGCTGCCTTGTCATTCAATGTAGCAGTATAAGTAAGGATTACGTCTTGGCCGTACTTATTTTCGTTCAGAGCATTCATATTATCAAACTCGCGATCGACGATTTTCTTGATATCTTCAATCTCAACCATAAACGTATCGCCATTACCCGGATTCTCAATTACCTTAAATTCTGACCAATCAAGATAGTATACGTCTCCTGATTCATCATCGAGAATTTCAATTTGCACTGAGTATGGATCAAAAGTAAGAGCTTCATCCATTACATCATGCCATGCATAATAATATTCGTGATATCCGTTGATGTTTGGTATGACAGATGCCATCATGTATGGTACGGTTTGCCCAATTTCATAGTCTGCGATATCGTTCCAACCTTCATTACCAATTGAGGATTTGTTATCGTCTTCCTGAATTTTTTTGACAATACCGGAATAATCAGATTTCACAACTACACTCGCATCCGGATTCGCTGTATTCACGATACATAAGGATGCTGCAGAATGAGTGTCACCAACTGCAGTTGTTTCATCTACTAAGTAGTATCCATACTCTAGCCCTTGAACAACAATTGTATTATCAGATGATGCACTAGCAACGGATACAACATCTCCAACAATGCCTTGTGCTACGATGACATCTCTTAATTCTTCAACAAAATAGCGGAAATCACTGTAAGAACCTTCTGGTGTTTGGGTGGCATATGCACCTTCTACTTGGTTTTTATTCAGTGATTGTATGTAATCAATAACTTGGTATTCGGTAATTTCTGTTGCCGCAATACCTAACTTTCTTCCTACAATCGTCTGTAGCGCCAATTTGTACTCGGGATTAAAGGTGTAATTAATAGATTCATTTCCTACAGAGTTTTCCGCATGAAACAATCTGTAAATATGAAATTCTTTTCCGGTTAAGCTTTGCCCGCCGTTTCCTTGAATTGTAATCTGCGCATTTCCACGATTAAAATTTACGATTCCATTTGTTGCACTTGCCGTTGCGGCATTGACTTTCAAAACGCCTCCAACATTTGACACTACCATCATCACTGCTAGAGACATCATTAAAAATGATTTCACTAATTTATTTTTCATAAGTTTTCTCCTATATTTCTTCATATGGTGTTGATAATGCAATTAAAAACATTAACGCAACAAGAAAAATGCCATATAGAAGGGTGTAGAACTTATAACTCACATATAATATTGTGACTATTCCACACACATCAAAAGTTGCTATTACTCTTGTTGCTTTGTTTGATAAGACCTGTTGTTTTCGTGCCAGCATGCTTAAAATGCACCATACACATATTGCAAATAGCACGAATGTGATAAGGTATATCATGTTTAATTGCTCGACCTGCTTTCTTTTTTATGAAATAATCCATATATTACTAATGCCATACCTAAGCCCATAAGTACCAATGTCATGGTAGACCCGGTTTCTGGCAATCGATATGTAATTTCATTAATTACTGTTATATTTACTTCTCTGTTTTGTGTAGTTCCTGTAAGTGTATACGAACCCGTAGCTTCCGAATTGAATTTGTCTCCATTTATATAGAAGAAAAACTCATCGATTGTTGGATTGCTTGAAGTATAAACTTCTGTCACGTAAGGGGCGCCGTTTTCATCAACAGGAATACGGTAACCCGTAGGAGCTTTTGTTTCTTTTAAATAGTACTTGGTACCTACGACCAGACCACTGAAAGTAAGATTGCCGTTTGCATCGGTAGCACCTATTGATACGGCATTGATACATTCTTTTTCGCTGTACAGGGTAAATTCTGCACCTTCTAGGAGTGTGCCTTTATTATTTTGCTTGTACACCGTCAGGTTATATGGTGCCAACTTGTTTTCAACTACTACAGAAATATTGCCTGAAGAAGTGATTGTAAAATCGATATCACCCACGGAAGCATCTATCGAAGACAAAAGCTCAATACTATTGTCTGATGATACCTTGAACGTAATCACATTACTATTTACTATATAGCCATCAATAGCGCTTACTTCACGCAAGGTGTGTGTACCATGCTCTAAACCTTTGATTGTGAGTGCACCGGCATTGTCTGTTGTATATGTTGAAACCACACCATCTGGAGTTGTATGTTCAAAAACAACACCAGGAATTACAATTTCTGTACCTTCTTGTTTTTTCACTAAATCTAACTTTAATGAACTTTCTTTGATGATTGGATAGTTGTAAGTATCAACGTTTTCAGCATTACCATTTGCTACAATCTGTCTTACGTATACCTCCGGATTAATCAAATACCCTTCCGGAGCTTTTGTTTCTTGAATTGTCACAGTCCCTAAAGGTAAAGACGGTGTTCCACTCGAATTTGTATAAAAGGTATCGCCTGATACAAGATATGCACTGCTGAAATAGCAGAATCCATCTGCATCTGTTTGGAATACCCATTTACGAGTTGGCGCTACTCCTTGTGCGGCAGGGTCTGAACTATAACTACCTGCATAGTATTTCACAGTAAATTGGGCACCCTGAAGCGTTCCGGCTCCCTCTGCCACGTTTTGATTTGTGTCAGCATCAACTTTACTTACTAGTACACCTATCGGGTCTAGTTGAGGTCTATTGGTAACAGGAGTATTTGTTGTATTTCCAGCCGTGACAACTGCTGGTGTTACGGCCGTACTGAGAGAATATCCTGCCGGAGCTTTTGTTTCTTTTAAATAATAGGTTCCTGCTTGTAACGTTAAAGTGTTTGCTTTTCCGGATGCATTAAATGTCAATGTACCAACTTTCGAGGTACATGCAGAGTTGCTATACACTCCATATTCAGCACCATTCAGTGAATAGCAACTGTTTCCACTTGTAACTGCTGGTTGTGCTGAAGTCTTTGTGGCGGTTAGATATCCATTTACTACCGGCGTATATACAAAATATGTAAGTTTCTGTTTGCCATTGGCAGGTGTTGCAATATATGCTTTAAATCCTGAAGGCGGCGCTGCTTTTGTAATCACTGAATTGTACCAAGCTTCGTAACGACTATGCACTCGTCCGTTTCCGAGCGCCTGTGATGCAGCTTGACTTGTCTGCATCCATCCATCGTTATTGTTTTCCAAAATCGCTCCAGGTCCTAAGCAACCGTACCACAATACTTTTAAGAGATTTGCATTCGTCGATTCAACAATGCTTGAAATGGCATCCCCTCTGGCTGGTGTTGTATTATGTGCATCACAACACCATGCCCATATACCATTTACTTGAAATTTGCTTGTTTTATTGCCATAAGAATTCGTGATAGTTTGGTTATATGTAACCTGATCTGCAAGTGGAACTGGTAACATATTTCTTCCAATTTCAATTTTGTCATAAATAACCACTAATTCGGCATCTTCAGACGGCATGGTGTAATACGCATTTACATCGTTAATATCAACCCATTCTCCGTTGAGTTCGGCATACACGATATAGTACGATTCATCTGGTTCTAAAAGTGTTGGAACTTCTACTCCTTCCTGCACAATATATGTATTCTCTTTTTCTCCTAGTTTGATTTTCTCGGAGTCTGTTGTGATTATAACTTCTCCAATTCCTTCGATTGTAACTGTTAGAAGATAAGAGTTAGGTGTTGACTTTTCGTCGTCTTGTTCACCTGTTGGGGTTTCTGAAGTCTGCCCTGATAACGTTTCGGACATATTACTTGTCTGTCCGTCAATACTTCCTTCTACAAAGTTATCAGATGTAGT
>JAFQDE010000054.1 GCA_017416155.1 Tyzzerella sp. | reverse complement strand
TGCTTCCTGCAAGGTCAGCGCCTGCATAACTACACCAGTTACAGCAGAACGCTACAATTTTCGGTCTGAATTCGTTGTTGTTTTCTATCGACATATTGCATCTACCTCCGCTATAATCTGTCTATTTGAGAATCCTTGTAAGTCCATAGCACCTGACGGACAAACTACTGTACAAGCACCACAGCCTTGGCAAAGTGCACTGTTTACAACAGCAATTCGGCGTGTCTCACGGATACCGTGGTCATTTACTTCTTTCTCTTCGTATGAGATTGCTCCGTATGGACAAACGTTTGCACAGTTTGAACATCCGTTACACAATAACTCATCTGGTTTTGCTGTACATGGGTTTGTAAGAAGCTTATCTTTTGCTAACAAACCGATTGCTTTTACGGCCGCAGCACCTGCCTGTGCTACTGTCTCAGGGATATCTTTTGGTCCCTGACAAACTCCTGATAAGAATACACCTGCTGTTGGTGATTCTACCGGACGAAGTTTTGCATGTGATTCTGTAAGGAAGTTGTTAGTATCGATACTTGCTGTAAGCATAGTTGCGATTTTACGAACATCCGGATTTGGTTCAATTGCTGTTGCAAGAACAACCATATCTGCTTCTTTCATAATCTGCTTGTTGTCTAAGAGGTCAACACCCTGTACAAGGAGTTTTCCATTTGGCTGAGGAATAACCTTACCAACCTGACCTTTGACATAATTTACACCGTAATCTTCCACAGCTCTTCTATAGAACTCATCGAAGTTCTTACCTGGTGTACGAACATCAATGTAGAATACTGTAACGTTTACATCCGGATATTTGTCACGGATTAACATTGCATGCTTAGCTGTGTACATACAACAAATCTTAGAACAGTAGCTCTTTCCTCTGCCATCTGCACAACGGCTACCAACACATTGGATAAATACCATTTCCTTCGGATGTTTTCCGTCAGAAAGACGTTCCAGATGTCCCTTTGTAGGACCAGCAGCATTCATAACACGCTCTAATTCCAGTGATGTGATAACATCCTTGCTCTGGTTGTATGCATACTCATCATAGTTGTCAAGCTTGATTGTATCGAAACCTGTTGCAACCACGATTGCACCGTATTTTTGTGTCAAAATCTCATCTTTTTGTTCGTAGTCAATAGCACCTGCCTGACATACCTTTGAACAGATACCACACTTGCCTGTCTTCATCTTGATACATGCCTCTGTATCAATTACAGGTACATTTGGAATTGCCTGCGCAAATGGTGTGTAGATGGCACTTCTTGTGTTAAGTCCACGGTTGAATTCACTTAATGACTTCTTAGATGGACATTTTTCCTGACAAACGCCACAACCTGTACATTTATTTGCATCTACATATCTTGCTTTCTTGCGGATATCTACTGTGAAATCACCAACGAAGCCAGATACTTTTTCAACTTCACTATATGTATAGATTGTAATCTTTTCGTGAGCTGCAGCTTCTACCATCTTCGGTGTGAGGATACATGCTGAACAGTCAAGTGTTGGGAATGTCTTGTCTAACTGAGACATTCTACCACCGATACTTGGTGTCTTCTCTACGATATCTACTTCGTATCCTGCATCTGCAATATCGATTGCAGTCTGGATACCTGCGATACCACCACCGATTACGAGTGCACGCTTTGTAACTAAGCTCTCGCCCGGTTTAAGTGGTGCATTTAAGTTCACTTTCGCAATCGCTGCTCTTGCAAGGATAACGGCTTTTTCTGTAGCCTCTTCCATATCCTTGTGAATCCATGAACAGTGTTCACGAATGTTTGCAATCTCTACCATGTATGGGTTAATGCCTGCTTTTTCAGCTGCGTTTCTGAATGTATTTTCATGCATACGTGGTGAACAAGAACATACAACGATTCCTGTTAAATTCTTTTCTTTGATTGCAGCCTGAATCTTTGCCTGTCCTGCTTCAGAACACATATATTGGTAATCTTCTGCATGAACAACGCCCGGCTCTAAAAGAGCCATCTCTGCAACTTTTTTCACGTCTACCGTCGCTGCGATATTGCTACCACAGTGGCAGACAAATACTCCTATTCTCTGCATGTGACTTACCTCCTATATCTTCTGAATGCACTAACCAAAAGTTGTTGTGGGAGTTCTTCATCAAGAAGCTCCGGAACTTCATCCGGTGATAAATATGTAGCACCTTTTTCACGAACAACGATTTGTCTTGCTGCGTCAATTAATTTTGCCGGTTTTACATCTCTTGGACAACGCTCTAAGCACGCAAAGCATGAGAGACATTTCCAAAGTGATTTTGATTTTACCAAACTTTCCACATCTCCGTTTTGTACGTAAGATACGAATTGGTGTGGTTTGATGTCCATCTCGTTGAAGGATGGGCAGGAAGCAGAACATTTTCCACATTTCATACATTTCAGTGGATTCACGCCGCTGATTTCTTTGATTTGATCAACCTTATTTACGTGACTCATTAGAATTCTACCTCCTCTTTTACTCCGAGCGCCTCAGCTAAGAGTTCTGTAAAGTATACAACAGGAATCTTGCCTTCTGTGCTCTTATTAAGGTTATACATGCAAAGAGGACAAGCCGTAATCAACATTTCTGCGCCGAAGCCTTCTGCGCTGTCAATTATCTTGTCACACATGTTTTTCGCCATCTCTTTTTCTTTTAAGGATATGTATCCGCCACAGCATTCATTGCGGTATGGGTATACAACCGGTGTTGCTCCGATTGCACGGATAAAATCTTCGATGATGGTTGGATTCTCAGGATTATCAAATCCCAAAACTTTTCCCGGACGAAGAAGTAAGCATCCGTAGTATGCTCCGATTTTCTTGCCCTTCAGTGGATTTACCACTTTTTCTTTCAACTTGTCAAAACCAACTCTGTCGCGGAGTACTTCTAAGAAGTGCAATACCTCTGTCTCGCCAGCATATGGTTCTTCGAGCTGCATGTAGTTGTTTGCTCTTGTGCGAATATCTTCCACGTTCTTCATGTCATCATTGACACGTTTTACAACATGGTGACATGCTGAGCAAAGTGTTACTAAGTCCTGACCCTTCTCTTTTGCCGCATTCAGTGTACGAACCGAAGAAAGCTTAGAAGCAATTTCGTCAGTGCCGAGTGGGTAAACCCCACCGCAGCACTGCCAATCTTCAATCTCTTCCAATTCGAAACCTAATGCTTTTGCAGAAGCTCTGGCATATGCGTCCAAATCTTTTGCTTTGTTTTTGAGGGTACATCCTGGATAATAACTGTACTTCATATCATTTCCCTCTCCTATTTTATAGCATTCTAGTATGTATTAGATCTCAATCTGTGAAATAACAGCCTTAAGAGCGTCTGCACTCTTGCGAAGTTTTTCAACTTCTTCATCTGTAAGTTCTACGTGAACTTTTCCTTGGTATCCATCCGGTCCTACAAGACATAATGTACTTAAGCACACATCTTCGATGCCGTATTCGCCGTGCATTAATGTAGAAACAGTTGCCATAGAATCAGATGCAGCAACTAATTTCTTACATAGCTGAACAACAGATGCTGATACTGCGTAGAAGGTAGCTCCCTTATTAGCAATAATCTTTCCGCCAGATTTACGAACGTATTCAATCATAGCATCTTTATCAACCGGCTCAACTTCTCTTCCAAGTCTCTTCATTGCTTCCGGATATTCATCGACCTTCACTGCCGAGATAGAGGCACAACTCCATGGAATAAATGAAGAATCTCCGTGTTCACCATAGATATAAGCGTGAACATGTTTTTGAGCAATGTTGAAATGCTCTGAAAGACCACAGCGAAGTCTTGCTGTATCAAGAACAGTTCCTGAACCGATGATTTGGTTTTCAGGAATTCCTGAAACCTTTGTAAATACATATGTCATAACATCAACCGGATTACTTACGATAACATAGATTGCATTTGGTGCTGCTTTCGCGATTTGTGGTGCAATTTGTTTCATGATATTCACGTTTGTCTGCGCTAACTCAAGTCTTGTCTGACCCGGTTTACGAGCAATACCTGATGTAATGATTACGATATCAGAACCAGCTGCGTCCTCGTAATCTCCTGCAATGATAGAAATTGGATCTCTAAAGCATGTACCTTGGATAATATCCAAAACTTCACCTTCTGCCTTTTGTTTGTTGATATCAATCATAACGATTTCAGATGCGATATCATCATTTGACAATGTGTACGCGATTGTTGAGCCAACGCTTCCTGCTCCAATGATAGTAATTTTTCTTTTCATAAGTGTTCCTCCTGAATTGTTTATTTTTTAACAATCTAGCGTTTTTAAAAATGAGTTCTAAAAACTCATCTTTTCATATAATAACATAAGCACCTGTCTTATTCAAGTAAAAATATAGCTAGATTTGACAAATATTTGTCGGTTTTTTTGTGACATTTTGACATTTACTGTGCATATGAAAGAATTAAAATGTACACCGTAATATATGCAAAAGGCAAATCCACAATTGACTATGACCCGAACAAATTAAGGAAGACACCTCGTTCAAAGCATCTTCCTTCTAATATCTCACTACACTTCTTCCTCCATTGCTGGCTTCCATGCCTGCCCAAACTCAACATCTTTAAACAGTGCCGCAAGTCCTGTAATCTGCTTAAGCCGTAATATCTCATCTTTATCCATACCGAGATGTTTAGATATCCACGCATCTGACCTTCCCAGTTCATGTAACTCTTTAACGATATTACTCATAAGATCCACATTATGAGAACCTCTCGCACGATTATGGCGGATGGTACTTGCCATACGGTGGTCAAGCGGTTTATCAATGATAGACACCGGAAGCATTCCTTTTTCTCGCTCGCGAATATCTTTATGTTCTAACATCACACGATATCTGTGAAAACCATCAACAATTACATACTTGTCATTCCCCTCATCATGGTAACAAACAATGGGCATCGTATAACCATCTTCCTTGATGCTATCATAGAGTAATTTCATCTCTGGTGGGGCAACAGCATTAGGATTATATGTATTTGCCACAATCTTTTCTATAGGTATTGCTTTTACATTATAAACAGGACTTTTATATTCCATATTCTTCACCTACTTTACTGTATTTCATCTTTAGTATATCAACGTTGCGCTGTTGCTCGCGTGTTAAATTGAATCCCATAAATCGACATGTATGATCATTCCTCAAAATACAATAGCACATTCTCTTCCAACTAGGAATGTCTTTCGAAGATTTTATATCATCCGTGTGATCTGGTATATCGCCGACAAAAATCACTCTGGAATTTTTCATCAAAGTATAATTAGACACTCCGTTTCTTTTTATATTGTAACCTCTCTGAATCAGCTCTTCTATTACATGTTCCTCCAATCCTCCGCCAGTGTTATGCCAGAAACGAATAGAAGTCTTAAATTTCTTTACATAATTATTTCTAACACGAGGTGGTAGAGTATCTAACAAAAACTTGGTATAAGACTGCCATGTGTGTCCTTCCGGCAACACCAACTTCTTATAAGCCAATGCTTTACTCCGCCCATAAATTGCGCCAAAATTGGCACCTCTTACTCGTCCAACAAGTTTAGCCCATGTTTCAGGTTCCAGCACTCTATATACATTCAAACTGTCTTTTGCCGAATCTCCGAATGGAGATGCCACTCGCATCTGATCTAATGTCAGACCTGCTTTGTAATATAGATCATATAACTTATTATAATCATAGTTAAATAAATAGTTTGCATGCCAAACATCACTTTTTGACCAATCATAAAGTGGTGATGCAGCCCACACATTCTTGAACTGTGTACTAATCCAACATGTCCCCTGATAACCATATTTTTTTCGAAAAATACCGCTATATCTCTGTACTGATTCGTCCGCACGAATTCCTAAAAGACATACTGTCTTCTTGTTGCCATGAGAGATGCGATACCAACGACCAAACTGCTTTGCTAAATCTTCTTGATGCATCCGATAATGATATGTAGTAATTGGATTGTTGTTCAAATTGATAACATACGGATGTTCTGGCATCGGTCGCACCCATATATCTTCCTTTGTATCGTCCCACGGATACCAATACATCTCATAACTACTGACTGCTGTCCTTGTAGCCATTGGGAGACACACCCAATAACATTCCGCTTTATCTTTTATTCGTTCAAAAGTACGTTCTACATATTTCGTAGTCTCATCATACTGAGCTTCAAAATCCTGATGATATACACCGATTTTTTTGTTTGGATAATATTTCTGTTGAAAATCTAACGTCAGCTCAAGGAGCAGACCACTGTCCTTCCCTCCTGAAAACGAAACAAAGATATTGTCAAACTCTTCAAAGATATATTTGAGGCGTCTTTGCAACGCCTCATAAACATTTTCTTTTGTATATTCCCTAATCATTTTTTCACCCATTTGGTTTTATCGTTTGTCAATATATTAAGACCATTTTGCCATATTTTGACAATTGTAGCAATTGTTTTTTTGTATACGTAGAAAGTGAGGTAAGAATCACATGAATTCTTACCTCACTGTTGTCTCACACTATTCAATTATGAAAGGATTTCTAAGATCCAATCAACATCATCTGTAGTCTTCATTTTATCAAGAACTTCCGGAGCATCCAAGGCTCCTGATATCTTACTGAGAAGTTCAAGATGCTCATCGCCGATACCTGCGATGCCAAATACCAACTGAGCCTTTTCGTCGCCAAAATCAACACCTTCCGGATATTGAAGCATTGTGATAGCCGTCTTCTTAACTGTACCTTTCGCCTTTGATGTTCCATGAGGAATTGCAATACCCATACCCATGTATGTAGTTGCAATCTTTTCACGTTCCAGCATTGCTTCCACGTAACTTGGCTCTACACATCCTCGCTCAACAAGGAGTTTTCCTGCTGCACGAATTGCTTCCTCCTTTGTTACAGAAGGTTGATTTAACTTGATACTTTCTTTAATAAAAACTTCCGTTTTTGTTTCCCCGTCTACAAGCTGAGCATATAAAGCATCTAATTCAGGATCTGACAGAAAGTTGTTGATGATAACCAACTTTGCCCGTGGTGCTGCCGCTCTTGCACGTTCCTGCAGCGTTTCCTGTACAACTGCAATATCACAGTCTGCCGGAATGTTGTCGACTGATGAATTCTTAACAATGATGCTCGGACGTACATCTTTGATTCTGTTGCGGAATTTGGTTGCACCCATAGCAGAAGAACCCATACCTGCATCACACGCAAAGATAATTTTCTTTACAGTTGATACAGCTAGTCCCTTTGCTTCCGCTTTCATTACCTCTTTTTGAATCTGTGCTTCCTCTAAACTCTTACCTGTTTTCCCTTCTGTTGCTTTGATGATAAAGCTACTGATAAAGAAGGAAACAACTGCCGCCAAAGCCACACCAAGAAGAACTGTAAAAATCTGGTTCTTTGGTGAAACCGCAAGATATGCGATGATAGAACCAGGCGAAGCAGGTCCGACAAGTCCGCAATTTGTAAAACTATAAAATGCAATTGCGCAAATATTTGCAAGAATTGGTCCAATAATAACAACTGGATTCATCAAGATGTATGGAAAATAAATCTCATGGATGCCACCTAAGAAATGGATGATAATAGCACCCGGTGCCGAATCTCTTGTGTTTTTATCTTTTGATGCAAACCAATAAGCAAGTAGAACACCTAGTCCCGGACCTGGGTTTGTTTCAATCATGTACATAATTGATTTTCCTACCTCTGCCGCTTGTTCGGCACCAATTGGTGTGAATACACCATGATTAATTGCATTGTTAAGGAACAATACTTTTGCAGGTTCTACAAAGATTGCTGCAAGCGGAAGTAAGCTCTTATTTACAAGCCAATCGACACCTGCTGTTAATATGTTTGTGACACCTGTCATAAAAGGTCCGATTAAGTAATATCCGATGATAGCAAGTACCATACCAAAAATACCGATTGAGAAGTTGTTGATTAACATCTCAAAGCCAGCCGGCATTCGTCCGTCCATAGTTTCATCAAATTTCTTGATGAACCAGCCTGACAAAGGCCCCATAACCATAGCTGCCATAAGCATAGGTTGACTAGAACCGGCTACACAACCCATAACTGCAATGGCGCCCATAACTCCCCCGCGACTTCCGCCTATCATCTTACCACCTGTGTAAGCGATAAGTGCAGGAAGCAGATAATTCAACATAAATGGATGAATGGAAGCAAGTTCTTCATTTGGAAACCATCCATCCGGAATAAATAATGCAGTAATAAATCCCCAAGCAATAAATGCACCAATATTTGGCATAACCATTGCAGAGAGAAACTTACCAAATCTCTGTAATGCGTTTTTCACTATATGACCCTCCGTTATTCTTTTTATTACTCTGTCTCTCTTACTTTCTTTCGAACCGAGAGAATCATAGCTGGTGATACAGAGAGTTCATCAATTCCCATCTTTAGGAATGTCTCTGTCATCTCCAAATCCGCACCAAGTTCACCGCAGATGCCAATCCATTTACCTTCCGCGTGAATGCTGTCGGCTACCATCTGAATCATGGCAAGTACTGCCGGATGATGCGGGTCATAAAAATCATCCAACTTCGGATTTTGTCTGTCAATTGCCAATGTGTACTGTGTTAAATCATTTGTTCCAACACTGAAGAAATCCACCTCTTTCGCAAGTTCACGGCTTATCATAACCGCCGCCGGTGTCTCAATCATAAGACCGATTTCTAGTTCTTCGTTATATGGAATACCGTCCGTTCGCAATTCTGCTCTTACTTCCTCAAGGATGTCTTTAATGCGTCTCACTTCCCATACAGACGTAATCATTGGAAACATAATTGCAATCTGTCCATATGCGGAAGCACGTAAGAGTGCACGTAACTGAGTTTTGAAAACATCTGTCTGTGTTAGACAAATACGAATTGCCCGATAACCAAGTGCAGGATTTTCTTCGTGTGGCAAATTAAAATATGTTGCCTGTTTATCTGCACCGATATCTAATGTACGGATAATGACCTTCTTTCCAGCCATGTTTTCAGCAACAGTCTTGTATACTTGAAACTGTTCATCTTCTGTAGGAAACGTGTTGTTTTCCAAATACAAGAATTCACTTCGAAAGAGGCCGATGCCTCCGGCGTCATTTTGCAGTGCCAAACCAACATCTGATGCATTACCAATATTGGCATAGATATGAATCTTCTGACCACTTCGCGTTACATTCTTTTTCCCTTTTAACTCTTGTAATAATAATTTCTTTTCACGGTCTATTGCCTGTTTCTCCTTCATGAGTTTCAAAGTCTCTTCGTCCGGGTCTATATAGATCTTTCCGTCAAAGCCATCAATTACAGCATAAGCACCGTCGTATTCTTCCCTCAATTCCTCCCCCAGACCAATAATTGCAGGAATATTCATTGTTCTTGCGAGGATTGCTGTGTGAGAGTTGGAAGAGCCATACATTGTAGCAAATCCAAGTACTTTTTCCTTATCAAGTTGTACTGTCTCACTTGGCACTAAATCATCTGCGGCAATGATTGTAGGCTCATCGAGGGAAAATATCGTGCCTCCTGCGCCTGCGAGAATGTTCAGTATACGTTCTGATACATCCTTCACATCCGTAGCTCGTCCCTGCATATATGCATCATCCATTGCTACAAACATTGCCACAAAATTATCTGCTGTTGTTGCAACAGCATACTCTGCATTTACTTGCTGGTTTTTGATGATATGAATAATGGACTCTAAATAATCCAAATCCTCTAACATCATTTGATGAATCTCAAAAATCAACGCATTTTCTTCGCCGACATCCTTCATAGCTTTCTCGTAGAGCCCTTTGAGTTGCACAATTGCCTCTGCTTTTGCGTTCTCAAAACGAATAACCTCATTCTCTGTATCTTCTACATGCCACCTTCTAATCTGTCGGCTGTTTCTCTTATAGAATAAAATCTTACCGATTTCTACACCACCAAAGACACTCTTGCCTGTTAATGTAATCATTGTGTTTCATTCCTTACTAGAAATTATAAATTAGCCTTCAAAAATTCTGTGATGGCTGCAATTGCTTCGTCCTCATCTGCTCCTTCTGCAGTAAGTAAAATCTCATCACCTTTTTTTGCTGCTAATCCCATAATTCCGAAAATTCTTTTGGCGTCCACTTCTTTTTCGCCTTTTTTTATCTTGATGTATGATTGAAATAGTGCTGCTTCTTTTACAAGCAACCCTGCCGGTCTGGCATGAATACCAAGGTCATCGGTAATCACATACCTAAACTCTTTCATTCTTTGTACATCCTTCCTTTATTTCAATACTTCTGCCGCTTCTTTTATATAATCATTGTCCACCTCATAGAACTTCTCTGCTTCCACCATCTCTGCAAGCGCAGGGTCAATTGGCATCTTTCCAAGCACTTTTAAGCCAAGGTCGGCAGCTATTTCATCAATGTGGCTTTCACCAAAGACGTGAATTTTTTTACCACAGTCCGGGCAAGCAAGATAACTGTAGTTTTCTACAATACCTAGTACCGGAATATTCATCGCCTCTGCCATATGATAGGCCTTTTTAACAATCATCTGTACCAAATCCTGCGGAGACGTTACAATCACAACTCCGTCGAGCGGCAAGGATTGGAATACCGTAAGCGGTACATCTCCTGTTCCCGGAGGCATGTCTACGAAAAGATAATCAAGATCTCCCCAAAGTACTTCCTCCCAAAACTGTTTTACCACTCCTGCGATAATCGGCCCTCTCCAAATCACCGGTGTATCTTCACTGTCTAAAAGGAGATTTACAGACATAATTCTCGTCTCATCCTTTGCAATACATGGGAACATACCTACCTCAGTTCCTACTGCATGTTCATGCACGCCATACATTTTCGGAATGGATGGTCCTGTAATATCAGCATCCAAAATGCCGACAGAATATCCCTGAGTTCTCATTTGTCTTGCCAGTGAGGCAGTTACCATGGATTTGCCAACACCGCCTTTCCCACTAATGACACCGATAACTTTCTTAACATTAGTATATTCATTTGGTGCAATTTTCATGTCCACTTTTTTGCTTTCACAGGTACTCGCATGTGCACATCCCGCGCAACTTTCAGCGGAGCATGATGCATTTTTTTCTTGTTCTGACATAACGTTCACTTCCTATTCTTCTACCACTGCGATTAATTCCACTTCGCAGAGTACATTTTTTGGTAATGTTTTTACTGCCACACAACTTCTTGCAGGCTTTGATGTGAAATACTTTGCATACACTTCATTAAATGCTGTAAAATCACCCATGTCTGCCAAGAAACATGTTGTCTTAATCACTTTATCATATGACGTTCCCGCTGCTTCTAATACTGCACCGAGGTTCTTACATACCTGTTCTGTCTGTCCTGTAATATCAGTCGCTTCCACAGTATCAGTTGCCGGATTGATGGCAATCTGACCTGCCGAATAAAAGATTCCGTTATGAACATAACCTTGTGAATATGGTCCTAACGCTTTTGGCGCTTTATCTGTTGCTACAACTCTCATCATAATTCCTCCTTATACCCTTATGTTCTGTCCAATATTCTTATCAGTTGCATCCTGAACTAATCGCTCTGCCACGCACAAATCAAAAAGACCCATGCCCACTGATTTGAAATAAGTTGTTTTCTTAGCAAGTTCTTCTGTATCTACTGAGGATGCGAGAAGTTCATGCATAAGTTTCACCCTATCCATATCCAAAATTCCTGCTTCCAATGGTTGTGAAAGGTCGCCACTCTCTTCGCATGCATATTCTAACTCCGTGTATACATTATCAATCAGCTCAAAAATACTATTCGGAATCTCTCTCATATCCGGCTTGTAAGAACCGATTGCAATGATACACTTGTCTCTCAGTAACTCTTTATCATTAGGTAAAACAGGTGTGTTAGAAGGTGTCGCAGTACAGATAATATCACTGTATTTCACCAACTCTTCTACCTGCTTGCACTGTACCACTTTTACTGTAGGGTTATCAATGGATTTTCTCAGTCTTTCCATATAGTCCGTTAAATCACGTTCGCTGTGATTGTAGACATATACCGTCTCAATAGGACGTGCCGCGCAAGCGTACAATGCTAAGTGAAATCCCTGCGTTCCTGCACCCACAATACCAACAGTTCTACAGCCTTTTCTGGATAAATGCCGAATAGCGACACCACCCACAGCTCCGGTGCGGTAAGCAGTCACTGCCTGTCCATCCAAAATAGCAAGCGGTTTCCCTGTTTGACGGTCATTTATAATCACTAAGCCGTCGATGGATGGTAATCCAAGCTTGGCATTATCCGGAAAAATGCTTAGCATCTTTGTACCAAGACTCTTCTCCGTAAAACACGGCATGTAGATTAACGTGTCATTACCATATGATACCGTTGGTCGCGGTGGCATATAAAATTTACCAGAGCCAAAGATACGATACGCTTCTTCAATTTGGTCCATCATTCCATTTAGGTTGATTGATTTGGCGATATCGTCCTTATTTAAAAATAACATATTTTTCACCTCGTGTTACAATAAAAATATTTCCATTTTTACCAATACTTATCGGATTCTTTCAGGGAAGCCCACCTTTTTTTGCACTTTTCTAAGTGTCTTCAACGCATAATAATTTGCTTTTTCCGCATTATTCTTGATAATGCTGTCGATGTATACTTTGTCTTTTTCTAAGCGCGCAACTTCATCCTGCAATGGTTTTAATACAGAAACAACTGCTTCCCCAACTGCCATCTTGAAATCTCCGTATCCTTTGCCGTCAAATTCCTTTACAACATCCTGCTGTGATTTGTTCGTGCAGGCACTGTAAATGTCAATCAGGTTCTTTACACCCGGTTGTTCATCACGATACAAAATCTGAGCCTCAGAGTCTGTCACTGCTCGTTTACATTTGCGAATAATTGTATCCGGATCATCCATCAAATAAATACTTGCGTTTGGATTCTCGTCTGACTTCGACATCTTCTTTGTCGGGTCCTGAAGGCTCATAATCTTCGCACCAACTTTACCGATATATGGTTCTGGAACTGTAAATACATCTCCGTAAATACCATTGAATCTCTGTGCAATATCTCTTGTGAGTTCCAAATGCTGCATCTGATCAATACCAACCGGAACCACATCTGCCTGGAACAATAAAATATCTGCAGCCATAAGTACAGGATATGTAAACAATCCGGCATTGATGTTGTCTGCGTGTTTTTGAGACTTATCCTTAAACTGTGTCATACGATTAAGTTCACCCATATAGGTATAGCAATTCAAAATCCATGCGAGCTCCGCATGTCCTGATACATGTGATTGATAGTAAATGCAGTTTTTCTCCGGATCAAGACCGGCCGCGATATAGAGAGTCAATAAAGCTCTTGCTCTCTTTCTGAGTGTTGCAGGGTCCTGCCTTACTGTAATCGAATGCATATCTACTACACTGTAAAAACATTCATATTCATCACTTAACGTCAGCCAGTTCTTGAGGGCTCCCAGATAGTTGCCAAGCGTCAGACTTCCGGTTGCCTGCATACCGCTGAACAATACTTTTTTATCATTTATCATAACTTATTTCCTCCGTTTACGTTATCGTATTATTTTATCATTTATATCAATGTTATTTCAAGTCCTTTTCTTCATATAACACGATTGCCTCTTGCAATATTTTCTTTTTATCTCCCTGCACTTCCACAATCGTCATACCACAGTTTTTATGAATGCCACCTTGCCAGAAATCCTTAACTTCATATCCCTTAAAAGCAGCAATTAGACCCCTTAGCATTGCACCATGCGTTGCAACCAATATAGTGCTGTTTTTATACTCCGCATTCTCTGCCAATTCAGTAAGAAAACTATTGGCCCTTGCAAGCACAGCATCAAAGGATTCGATTCCTTTTTTATCCACATATGCTTCCGGATGTTTAAAAAAGATTTCAATATCTTCATCAATATCTGTCATACTGGTCGCTTCATATTCACCAAATCCCATTTCAATAATTCGCTCATCTTCTATCAATGTGACATCTCGCCCCTCCAAAATAATCTGAGCTGTCTCCTTTGCTCTGCATAGTGGACTACAAAATGCAACGTCAAAATGAACATCACTAAGCCCATCCCTTGTCCACTCTGCAACTATTCTTCCATTTTCATTCAGTGGTATGTCTGTCCTACCCTGAAACAAATGTTGCACGTTCCAATCTGTTTCACCATGTCTCATCATATATATAATCATATGTTTCTACCTCCACACACTTTCTTAAGTATAACACTTGTTTTCATGAAAAGAAATCATTATAATAAATTTATCGAAATTTTTTAGGAGGAACTTATGCAGAAAATCACAAGTTTTACTATAGACCATATCAAATTAATTCCGGGAGTATATGTTTCCAGGAAAGACCCTGTCGGTTCAGAGATGATTACAACTTTTGACCTTCGTATGACAAGCCCGAACGACGAGCCGGTTATGAATACTGCTGAGATGCATGCAATTGAACATCTCGCAGCTACATTTCTACGTAACCATAAAGAATTCGGAACAAAGATTATCTACTTCGGACCAATGGGATGCCGCACCGGATTTTATTTACTTTTAGCCGGGGATTATGAATCAACAGATATCATCGAGTTATTAAAAGAAATGTACAGCTTTATCGCAGAATTCGATGACAAGATTCCGGGTGCTTCTGCAAAAGATTGTGGAAATTATCTAGATATGAATCTACCGATGGCAAAATATCTCGCGAAGAAATATTTAGACGAAGTTTTGACGGGTATTACAGATGAACGTTTGGTGTATCCGAAATAATGTCTCATGACACAACAAAGCCCTGCTGCTGGCATTACTGCCACGAAGCAAGGCTTTCTTTAAAATGTGTATTCCCTGTATATTTCGCAAAACGCGACACCATTTACTATTGATTGCTTATTGATTTTACTTCTTCAAGTGGAATGCACATAACTTTGGCGATTGCTTCAGGAGTACTACCACCGTGCAATGCTGTACGAATCAAATTTACTCGTTCTTCTGCTTTTCCCTCTCTTCGGTGTCTCGCCATAAGATCATCCAATCCTTTACACATATTCACTTCCTCCTCTCCTTCAATAACTGAAATTTTGCTATTGGTACACGCATTTAATAATTGTACGGTTTGGATATCAACACTTTGAAATTCTTCTGCTTTTTGCAACTCCTCTAACGCATCTTCATCTTGGGAGGCCGCAATAAATCGCATCGCTTTTCCGAAATCTGTTGCAAACTTACTAAAGTCTTCAATTTCCTTCGGCACAATCAAATGTACTCGGTAATCCTCAACAAATTGTAAAATTGTCTCATCCGTTGTTTCAAACATCTCTTTCAGACTTCGTGGTGCATCCCAATCATCCGGACCAAAATAGATAGTTAACGTAATAAGTGGCTTTAACTTATCTTCTTTTGAAAATCCAGATAAGAATTCCCCACTATCTCTTAGGTTTTTTCTCTTTCGATGTTCCTTTGCTTTGTCGGAAACTTGCTTGCCATAATTCAAAGCATCGTAAATCATATTTTTGACAGGAAAAGCATAATGAATGTCTGTCTGATTCTCGATTCCAAGCATCAGATATGTAGCCTTGTCATCTGCCATTAGCACGCATTGTTTCAAGACATCGCGTATTTTTTCTACATTTTCAACTGTATTGTCTTGCGGAATAAGTGCCATCTCCGTCGGGTCCAGTACTTGCAGATTATCCGACCTAATAACCTGTTTCCCATCAAACAAATAATAATTAAAACTGTCTGCAAAATACTTTGGTTCAGACATATAGTCCTTTGTTATGGTGTTCATTTTACCCATCTTTGTTCCTCTCTTTCTCCACACCATATACGAATGTTATCTTATACAAATGGAGCTTTCACGAAAAACAAATAAGTCATCTTAAGACTATTATAATATAAAGAAATGATTTGTCAACTACTCCTTCGTACATAAAAACCTTTCATTATTCTATTTTAATTTGGTGAAATATTCTCGGATTTCGAGATAAGATTTCATCTGATTTAATAAATATATGACAGCTACCTTGTATAGAGATTTCGCTGTGTGGGACTTCATTTTAGTATACACATTGCGTAATGTCAATATCTAATTTAATTACCTCAAAAATTTCAAAGGTTTGATTACTTTTTGTTGCTCTATTACATCTTAACATGGTACAATTTATAAAATGATTGTTTTTGCGTCACTGTTTGTCTTAAATAATGATTAATTACTTTTTTCAAGACAACAGTTAGACAGAAGGGAACAAAGATGCTTAAAAAAGAAAGACAGGATCTTATCGTAGAAATGCTAAAAGAACAAAAATACTGCAGTGTCAGTATGATTGCAAATACATTGTACGTTGCCCCCATTACTGTGCGACGACATTTGGCTAAGGAGGACAATTATGAAGACGATAACAATTATCGGTGCAGGAATGATGGGTTCAGCACTTGCATTCCCTGCAAGAGAAAACGGAAATGACGTTCGTATTGTTGGTACACATTTAGATTGCGAAATCATTGAAGATTGTAAAAAAAGCAATAGACACACAAAATTTACAAAGGATTTCCCGGAAGGCGTGAAATTCTATCACATTGAAGAATTACAGGAAGCAATCAAAGGCGCTGACTTTATCATCGGTGGCGTAAGTAGCTTTGGTGTAGAATGGTTTGGAAATGAAGTTTTACCACAGCTAGAAGAAGGTGTTCCGGTTATATCTGTAACAAAAGGTCTTATGAATACAGAAGACGGTACTCTTCTTACATACCTTGACTTATGGCAGGCAAAATTAGACGCGCTTGGAAAGAACATTCCGCTCAATGCAATTGGTGGTCCATGTACAAGTTATGAACTGGTAGCTCACGACCAGACAGAAGTTGCTTTCTGCGGTAAGGATATGAGCATCTTACGCATGATGAAGGAAGCAATGTCTACATCATATTATCACATCAGCCTTTCAACAGATATTGTCGGCGTAGAAAGTGCTGTTGCATTAAAAAATGGATACGCTCTTGGTATTGCCCTTACAATCGGTTTGAACCAAAAAGAATTCGGTTTAGACAGCGAGTTACACTTCAACTCTCAGGCTGCTGTTTTCGGTCAGGCAGTAAGAGAAATGCGCAAGTTATTAGTTATGCAGGGCGCACCTGATATGGACAATCTTGTAATCGGTGCCGGAGACTTATATGTAACTGTTTACGGTGGACGTACAAGACTTGTAGGTATCTTATTAGGAAGAGGTCTTACTATCACAGAAGCAAAAGATGAACTTGCAGGTGTGACACTCGAGTCTCTCGTAGTTGCTGAGCGGGTTGCTAAGGCAGTTCGTGTGAAAGCAGAAAAAGGACTCGTTGACGCTTCCGAGTTCCCATTGTTATTACATATCGATGAAATCATCACTCAAGGAAAGCCGGTTGACATTCCATGGGAGAAATTCACATTTGAAAAATAGTTTATAAAGAAGGCTGTGGTCTGGTAAATGTTTACCAAATCACAGCCTTCTTTATATTTCCTATCTATGCAATACTTCCTTTTTCACATAGGCGAAAGTTTCTTTCTCACCCTTCTCTCCCAGCATCTTCAGCATCCGTGAAAGCAGTTCTCTCGTCTCTTCATGAAGTGGAGTAATATCCTTCCCTCTCTCATAATACTCATACGGTGCGTTATCATGATAGCCATCTCCCATATAGACCTTACACGCGGCAATACGGTCCATAAACATCTCTACTACATACTTCTCCGGCATGCGCATTCCAGTGATTCGCTTATCCGGCGGAAATCCATAATCCAACCAATACTCTAAATGATGCTTGTTGCGTCCTTTGTGGTGAAGCCATGCAGAAGAATATCCGATATCCTCTTTTTCTGCATTATTTGGGCTTCTGGTTCCCTGGAAATACTTTGCTCCTACGCGAAACTCTGTCCAGCTGTACTTTGACATGTCATGCATGATTCCCTGCCAATACAGACCTACAGCAAAGCATCCTTTCGCAACCAAAGACTTATGGTATGTAATTGTACAAAAATGTTTCCAAGCTTTCATAATTCGTTAGTCTCCTATACAATCAAATGAACTATATATAATATAAGCAAATGTGCCGGATAAAACAAGTAGAAAAATGATTTCATTTTCGGCCCCTGTTCTCCGTTATGGAGTGCAATCAGCGGAAGTGCAAGAAGTGCATATAACTGAAGTCCCCCTGTTAATCCCAAGAAAAGAGCTCCCGCAAGCACTAATCTTCCCACTTTTTTATCTCTATACATATAAAATGCGAAAATCAACAGAATGCCAATATCACAGTAATCTGTATTCAGATACCGGCACACAAAAATGCCTAACAAAAATATAACCACAAGGGTACCTGTTTTTAATCCGTGATGTTCGATTTTCTTATACGCCCAAAACATCAGAACTGCAAAGAACAAGGTGAAGAAAACATTCTGATGCGAGAATTCCAGCACACTTCCCATAATGGCAAGGTCATACGGAATCTCGGACAGTAGCGCAAATATTCCCAGGCGCAGCATGTATTTCGTGATATCTTTTGTGTAATGGATGCCTTCCGCCAAAACGTACGCAAATATCGGAAATGATATCCTTCCGATTATTCGAAATATCATCACTTCCGGAAAGAATATATGTCCTATGTGATCGATAAGCATCGATATAATTGCAATCATTTTCAGCGTAAATGTACTCAGACCTCTCATACTCCTACCTTCCTATAAGTAACACAATTGTCCGTGCCGGAACCATTATTTTTCTTTGATTATCTTCTAATAATTTCCCTGCCATTTTTTCAGCATGCAGTTGCCCTTCTTCAGTCGTAAACGAACGATACCATACCTTCTTCTTCCCAAGCGACGGCAGTGCTATCTCCTGCTCACACTCCTGCATATTATATGCAACAAAGCAATCTGTTCCGTCTTCTACATGATAATAAATTCCAAGATACGGCTCTTTCTGAGTCTCATCTATTTTCCATGCATTTTCTCCGTGATAAGAAATATCCGGCACTCCACAGCCGTGTTTATCCGTACCAGTTAATATTAATTTTGAACCAAATACAGGATACTGTTTGCGAATAGCAATCAATTTTTTTACGTACTCAAAAAACTCTCTGTCCTTTTGAAGTCCGTTCCAATTGAGCCATGCGATATCATTGTCCTGGCAATACACGTTATTATTTCCCTTTTGGGAATTACCAAACTCATCTCCTGCCAAAATAACCGGCGTTCCCTGTGACAGTAAAAGAAGTGCCATTGCATTTCTTCTCTGCTGCCTGCGAACCGATATAATCTCTTCATTGCGTGTGTTGCCTTCTCTTCCACAGTTCCAGCTGTAGTTCACACTCGGACCATCACAGTTGTTCTCGCCATTTGCTTCATTGTGTTTCCGATTATAAGAAACCATATCCACCAAAGTAAATCCCGTATGGTTCGTGATATAGTTATAACCTCCACATTGCTCCGAAATCTTCCTCATGTTTTGCATGACTGACTCAAGAATTCCTTTATCACCTCGAAGAAAACGTCTTATTGTATTTTGATAATCGTCATGATTCACTAATATCTTTGTTCCCATAAGGATTGCATCGGTTCGGATGCTATCCATTGGTGCCACATAAGGATTGAGTACAAACCCATCCACATGATACTCCATTCTATAATAGCGCAGGCAATCCACGATTCTCTGCTTTGGTGTCTGCTCGGTAAAAGGCATATTTAGAACAATCTCAATGCCGTTTTGATGAAATGTCTTCACCGTGTCTTTGAATTCTTTTTCCGCATTCTTGCTTGCTGCATAGCGCTTTTTCATTGCAAAACAATTCGCCTCACCGTAGCCCCAATAATTAGTATATGAGGTGTTCTCATCAAAATCATAAACCGGCATACACTGAATCTGATTAATGCCAAGTTCTCTGAAATATGGGAGTTTTTCTACAAGACCACGGAATGTTCCTTTATGTTTCACCTGTGAGGAACGATGCATAGTAAACCCGCGCACATGCAATGAATACGCAATCACTTCATGATTCGGGATACATAGAGGTCTGTCCCCCTCCCAGTCATAAGCATCTTGAAGAATCTTACCACGCATCTCACCTGTATGAGCATTCGTTGTGTACACCTTCACATAAGAGTCCAACTTCTTGACACCATCTATCTCGTAGTTATATTCTCTTCCCTTTACCTGCGATATTGGCAAGGCTATAAAGCGCACCTCTCCTACGGCATTCTGCTCCGGCAGTTCGATTGTCAATTCCGGCAGCTCTTCCTCTTTTTTATAAATGCACAGTCTGCATGTTTTACCGCTTTTCACTTCTAAAGAGAAGTTTACAATACCATTGTATTCTGTAATTCCTAATGGTAGTGGATGTCCTTTGATTCCTCTCATGTGTCTATTCTCCTCATCATTTCCACATGTAATAAGCACCATATCTATTATACATGAATTAATTTTCCTTGCATAGCAAAATCTGCCTTGCAATTCTTGTCCTATTCTGATAGAGTAAATGTATCAAAACTATTCATTTTAAAGGAGACTTATTATGAGCGAACACACACATGATCACAACTGCGATTGCGGATGCAATGAGGAAGTAACTGTAACATTAACACTTGATAACGATGAAGTTCTTGAATGTGCAGTTCTTACAATTTACAGTGTAGATGACAAAGAATATATTGCTCTTCTTCCATTGGACGAAGAAGGTGACAACGAAGAAGGCGACGTATTTATCTATCGCTACGTTGAGACAACAGACGGCGAACCAACTTTAGAAAACATTGAGGATGACGATGAGTATGAAGCAGCTGCTGATGCCTTTGACGAATGGCTTGATGAACAAGAATTCGAAGATATGATTGAAGAATAAGATGAACAAAGCACGAGCCGGAGAAAAACTCTCCGGCTCTGTTTTTATACAAACCACATATTTTCATTCGTAGAGGAAATGCTGATGGCCCCTGCCTGTAAGAGTGTCATGACATCTTCCTTCTCTGATACCAACCCACCTGCTATCACAGGAATAGACGATAGTTTGCACACCTTAGAAACAATCTTTGGCATCAGTGCCGGAAGCACCTCAATGACATCCGGTTTTGCTGTTTTTGCCTGTCGGTCAATATTTTCATAAGCCATAGAGTCTAGCAGAAAAACACGCAAAATCGTATAGAAATCAAGTTCCTTTGCACGCTTAATCAGATTCGGTTTTGTTGTAATGATACCATCTGCCTTTGTATATTTCTTCAAGAAATCAACGGTGATTTCCTTGCTGCTAAGTCCGGAAATTAAATCAATGTGAACCATTGCCAGTTTTCCGGCCTCTTTCACAGTGGCAACGATATCCGGAATAGTGAGTATATCACCATATAAGATAAATATCACGCGACTGTCACTTGTGATACATTTTTGTAATCCTTTATCATCTTTAACTGCAACAATAATTGGAGAATCCTCCAATGCTTCTTTGAATTCTTTTTTCATACGTGTTTCCCATCCATACTTTTTCTTGTTTTATTATAACGCGGAAATATTTCTTGCCGCAACAACATTTACACCTGTTCCCGCAACATTTTCAAGAACAACATCTCCAATTCGAACCGGTGCAGTTAGAACCACTCTTTTCAATGCTTCTGCACAGGCAAAGATTTTGTCCTTCGGAATATCAGACGCAGTCTTTACATTTAACATTTGGCAAGTTCCTCCTGTTACACGCACTGTGGATGTTACGATTCTGGTAGGGTTCGTCACTTCTTTTTTCGCATAGGTTGCACCCTTTGGACAAGTGTTACCTTTGACTTCTATCACTTCATTTGCTTCCATTGTCACCGTAAGAGGACATCCCAGGGGGCATCCGATACATGTTAATTCAATTGTATTCATTATTCAATCCTCCTTATGCTTCCTCAATCCGAATAGTTATTTTACCAAGATTTTGGTACTCTGCAAGTTTTTTCTTGCTAAGAATCACTTGCTCCATCTCACCTGGAGCCATAACCGGACGCTTACGCTTGTTGATTAACTCATCATCATAATATGTTGCGATCACGCAGTTCTTGTATACATCACCGACGCGGAAACGAACTGTTACATTCTCTTCCATTTCTTCTGGACGAACATATTTTGGGACTGTATAGCGAACGCCACTCTCAGCGACAATCTCCACTCTCTTTGTATCT
Organism: Tyzzerella sp.; assembly: GCA_017416155.1. Taxonomy (GTDB): domain Bacteria; phylum Bacillota; class Clostridia; order Lachnospirales; family Lachnospiraceae; genus Faecalimonas. Next base: position 36,704 of record JAFQDE010000054.1, on the reverse strand, counting down.
GCCTTTGTTCCGTTCTGGATATAATCAGCCGCATTCTTACCCGCTACAATCGCCTCCTGGGAAACATAGTCAACAAGATCATGAACATGAAGTACATTGCCACATGCAAACACACCATCAATATTTGTCTCCAGATTATCACCAACAATAGGACCTGATGTGATTGGATTCAAAGTAACTCCTGCACTTTTACTGAGCTCATTTTCCGGAATTAAACCGCATGAAAGAAGGAGTGTGTCACACTCATAACGAATCTCTGTTCCCGCGATTGGTTTGCGGTCAAGGCCAACTTCTGCGATAGTAACTGCTTCTACACGATTCTTTCCTTCGATGTCAACAACTGTGTGACTAAGTTTAAGAGGAATGTCAAAATCATCCAAACATTGAACGATGTTACGTTTGAGTCCCCCTGAGTATGGCATAAGTTCTGCAACTACTTTGACTTCCGCCCCCTCGAGAGTCATACGTCTTGCCATAATAAGTCCAATATCACCGGAACCTAAGATGACAACCTTTTTACCCGGCATATAGCCTTCCATGTTGACAAGTCTCTGGGCAGTGCCTGCTGAGAACACGCCTGCCGGACGATAGCCTGGAATATTTAGAGCGCCTCTGGAACGCTCACGACATCCCATCGCAAGAATCACTGCCTTAGTATGAATCTGAAACATACCTTCTTCGCGGTTCATGGCTGTAACTGTTTTATCTGCCGCAATATCCATGACCATCGTATTTAATTTGTATTCTATGTTGCGCTCTAACACTTGGTCAATAAAACGAGATGCGTACTCCGGTCCGGTAAGTTCTTCTTTGAATGTGTGGAGTCCAAAACCATTATGAATGCACTGGTTGAGAATTCCACCAAGTTCTTTATCTCTTTCTATTATTAAAATATTGTCTACTCCGTTGTCTTTTGCAGCAACTGCAGCAGCTAGTCCGGCAGGACCACCGCCCACGATTACTAAATCATATTGTTTCATAGTCATGTGTTCCCCCTACACCTCTTTGTTATAACCGATGACAATGTTACTTCCGACACCGTTCTTTGTGATGCTAAACATGCTCATTCCAAGTTCACGTTCTAAGATTTCCATTGTACGCGGTGAACAGAATCCTGCCTGGCAGCGTCCCATACCTGCACGTGTACGTCGTTTTACCCCATCTAATGAACGAGCACCTAATGGTCGATGAATGGCATCTAAGATTTCACCTTCGGAAATCATTTCACAACGGCAAATAATGTTGCCATATGCTGGTTGTTTTTTGATTAAAGCATTGCGCTCCTCTATTGTCAGAGTCTGCGGATGAAGGAGACCTGTTCTCTTCGCTACAAAGTTATCTTTCTCGCTAAGAGAAAGCATTTCTTTTACAAGGCCTGCTACCATCTCCCCGATAGCCGGTGCGGATGTAAGTCCCGGTGATTCAATCCCTGCCACATTGACAAATCCCTTGGCATCCTCTGCCTCACCGATTACGAAATCATTTCCGTCTTCATGAGCACGAAGCCCTGAGAAGGAAGTGATTACCTGACGCATTGGCACATTTTTCACGCTGAGTGCAGATGTTAACGAAAGAAATGCAAGTCCTTCTCCTGTTGTACTAAGTGATTCCTTATCTTTCACATCAAGAGCTGTCGGTCCTACCAGAAGGTTACCATGAACAGTTGGTGTTACAAGAACTCCTTTACCCATCTTAGATGGAAGTTGGAATACCGTATGCTTTACATGTGCACCTGCATCCTTATCAAGTAAGCAATACTCACCTTTTCTTGCTGTAATATGTAGTTTATGCTCGCTTACCATATTGTTCAATTCATCTGCGTATACACCTGCAGCATTGATTACTACTTTTGCTTCATAAGTTTCCACCTCATTTGTATCTGTATGTAATGTCTCAATCGCATATCCATTCTCATTTTTTTGAATATGCTTCACTTCCGTATTCAAGAAGAACGAAACACCGTTTACATTCGCATTCTCAGCAAATGCCATTGTCATGTGGAATGGACACACAATACCGCCGGTCGGCGCATAGAGTGCACATGTCACATCGTCAGCTACATTTGGTTCCATTTGAAGTAATTCCTCTCGTTCCACAATTCTACATCCCGGAACACCATTGATGGCTGCTTTTTCCAATAAAATGGTAAGTCCGCTTCTATCCTGATCTTTTGTGCAGACCACGAGTGCTCCATTTCTTGTAAATGGAATGTCTAATTCTTCTGAAATAGCATCCATCAATTCGTTCCCACGAACATTTAATTTCGCCTTGAGCGAATTCGGTTTTGCATCAAATCCAGCATGAATAATTGCACTATTTGCTTTGGAAGTGCCGTTACATACGTCTTCTTCTTTTTCAATGACGCAGATGTTTGCTTGGTATCTTGATAATTCTCTTGAAATCGCACTTCCAACAACGCCGGCTCCAATGATTGCTACATCATACATTGTTTTGTTCTCCTTTTCCTTTGATATCCTTTTGCATCTAAAAACAAAAAAAGCAAGGTGAAACAAAGCGACTCACATCGCATTGCTATACCTTGCTCATTTCTCTTGGTATCATCATTTAATTTCTTTGCAAATCATAGCATAATATGGAATGATTTGCAAGTATTTTGCTTGCTTTTTTATTCTATAAATTCTGCAAAAACGGAATTGCTGACATCTATTCCTCGCTCTGTCAACATAATTCTTCCATCTTTTCTGTCCAACAAATGTTCTTCTATCAGTTTATTAAGTTGTTCGCTATATACTTCATCTATATTGACACCAAAATATTCCTCAAATTCTCTTTCTAAGACACCTTCCATCTTTCTAAGTCCCAAAAACATAAATTCTTCCATCTGCTCTTGTGACGAGAGAAGTTGGATGTCTTCCTTGATTTTATCAGGTTCTTTTGCGTATTTGATGTATTTTCCCAAGTCGGATGTATTAGAATATCTTGTATGTTTAATCAGGCTTGCTGAACCAAGTCCAATTCCAAGATATTCTTTGCGCTCCCAATATCCTAGATTATGCCTACATTCTTTTGCTTCTTTTGCATAATTAGATATCTCATAGCGATGATACCCTGCTTCTTTTAGGAGTTCCTCAGTGCGATAATAGATGGCTCTCTCCTCTTCCTCGTTCGGTAAATCTTTTTCTCCCGGACAACCTTCCCCATACACTTTCGCAAACATAGTTCCCTCTTCCACGATAAGACTGTATGCTGAGATGTGCTCGGGATTTAATTTGATTACATTTTGCAACGTTTCTTCCCAGCTTTCCACTGTCTGCTTCGGAATTGCAGATATCAAATCGACATTGATATTGTCAAAACCACACTCTCTAGCCAAATGGAAACTCTCTAAAAATTCTCCGTATGTGTGAATTCTACCAAGCAGTTTTAGCTCCTCGCTGTTGGTGGATTGCAGTCCAAAACTAATACGATTAATACCACATGCACGGTAGGCTAGTAATTTTTCTCGTGTTACCGTTCCTGGATTAGCTTCAATGGTAATCTCAGTGTCTTGAGAGATCATGAAGTTATATCTCAATGCTTCAAAGATTCTTTGTATTTGAGTGACATTCAAGATAGACGGAGTACCGCCTCCTAAAAAGATTGAAGTAATTTCGCAACTCGTTACTAATTCTGGCTTTGAACCATGCGCACGAATCTCATCCAACAAGCTTGCTACATATCGCTCAATTGTCTCTTCATCCTGTGGCCCTGAGAGGAAATCACAATAAGCACACTTCTTCACGCAGAATGGAATGTGGATATATAATTCTAACTCTTTTTTACTTCTTATCATCTAACTTTAACACGCTCATGAATGCCTTCTGCGGAATCTCTACGTTTCCAATCTGGCGCATTCTCTTCTTTCCTTCTTTTTGTTTCTCAAGAAGCTTACGCTTACGCGAAATATCACCGCCGTAACATTTTGCAAGCACGTCCTTACGCACCGCCTTTACTGTCTCACGCGCGATGACTTTGCTTCCGATTGCAGCCTGAATCGGAATCTCAAAAAGGTGTCTTGGAATCTCATCTTTGAGTTTCTCGCACATCTTACGTCCACGCTCATAAGCACTTCCTGAGAATACAATAAAGGAAAGCGCATCAACTTCTTCTTTGTTAATCAGAATATCTAATTTCACAAGTTCTGACTTCTCATATCCAAGCATCTCATAATCAAATGACGCATAACCTCGTGAACGTGATTTCAATGCATCAAAGAAATCATAGATAATCTCATTGAGTGGCAGGTGATAACGAAGCACCGCTCTTGTCTCTTCAATGTATTCCATTCCCTGATAGATACCACGTCGTTCCTGACAGAGGTCCATAATCGAACCGATAAATTCAGCGGTTACCATAATCTCCGCCTTCACCATCGGCTCTTCCATATAATCAATCTCCGTTGGCTCCGGAAGGTTGGACGGATTGGTAAGTTCAATCACTTCCCCGCTTGTCTTGTGTACTTTGTAAACAACGCCTGGCGCTGTCGTTACCAAATCTAAGTTATATTCACGCTCCAAACGCTCCTGAATAATTTCCAAGTGCAATAATCCAAGGAAACCACAACGGAAACCAAAACCAAGCGCAATCGATGTCTCCGGTTCAAAATGTAAAGAAGCATCATTCAACTGCAACTTCTCCAAAGCATCTCGAAGATCCTGATATTTCGCACCATCTGCCGGATACATACCGCAGTAGACCATCGGCTGTACCTTTTTATAACCTGGAAGCGGAACTGCACACGGTCTGTCCGCATCCGTAATCGTATCACCCACACGGGTATCTTTTACATTCTTAAGACTGGCCGTAATATAGCCTACCATACCTGCCGAAAGTTCCTCGCATGGAATAAACTGTCCTGCTCCGAAGTATCCGACTTCCACAACCTCTGCTGTCGCGCCCGTCGCCATCATCTTCATGTTCGTACCCTTTCGAACAGAGCCCTCCTTGACACGACAAAATACAATCACACCTTTATAAGAATCATAAACCGAGTCAAAAATAAGTGCCTGCAGAGGTGCGTTTGCATCCCCTGTCGGTGCCGGAATCTTCTCTACAATCTGCTCCAACACTTCTTCGATATTAAGACCTACTTTTGCAGAAATCAAAGGTGCATCCTGTGCCTCAATCCCAATTACATCTTCAATCTCATCAATGACACGCTGCGGTTCCGCGCTCGGTAAATCAATTTTATTGATTACCGGCATAACATCAAGGTCATGGTCTAAGGCCAAATACACATTTGCCAAGGTCTGGGCTTCCACACCCTGCGCCGCATCTACGACCAAAATTGCGCCATCGCATGCCGCCAAGCTTCGGGATACTTCATAATTGAAATCGACATGTCCCGGAGTATCAATGAGGTTGAAAATATACTCCTCGCCGTCGTTTGCCTTGTATACGATACGTACTGCCTGTGCCTTGATTGTAATTCCACGCTCACGTTCAAGCTCCATATTATCAAGCACCTGCGCCTGCATCTCGCGGCTTGTAAGAAGACCTGTCTTCTCAATAATACGGTCAGCCAAAGTCGATTTCCCGTGGTCAATATGCGCTATAATACAAAAATTTCTTATCTTCTTCTGGTCGATTCCTGCCATGTTATTTCTCCAATCACTTAGAATATTTTACTATAAAAAGTTCAACGGCTAAGATGTCTGTTAGTCTTCCTGTCTTCACACACTCCTCCGTATCTACACTGTCTTCTATAATGTTTCGCAGTTCTTTCACCTGAAATGCCTTTGCCTGTGCCTGGTATTTACCCACTACAAATGGATTGAGGCCCACTTTCTCTGCTATCTCCTTACGTCCATAGCCCTTTTGCTCCATATCTTTTACTTCCAGGAGTTGTTTGAACTGTCTTGCAAGCAAAAATAGTATGCGCATCGGCGGTTCCTTAAGCGCCAACAAATCATAATAGTATTGAAGTGCCTTTTTCTGCTGCTTCTCTGCTACAGCATTTATCATATCAAATATCTGGTTCGTAATCAGCGTTGTACAGATTGTCTCCACATCTTCTGTCGTAATACTATCCTTGTCCACGGTATAGCAAAAAAGTTTTTCGAGTTCTTTCTGAATATTCTCCATGTCAGTTCCTACTTTTGCAAGCATATGTCGAACGGTACTCTCACTGACATTTTTTCCCTCGCGTTTCATAAAGCCGGCAACCCAACGAATTAAAGTGGTCTCATCCTGTTTTCCAAGTTCCACGGCACGTCCCTTACTTTGAACTGCTTTATAAAGCTTGTTTCGCTTGTCCACCTCAGTTTCAATAAAAATCATGGAAGTAGTATCCGGCATGTCTTTCAGATAATCTGCCAGTTCTGAAGATGAACTTTTAAACAGACCTGTATCCTCCATAATAATCAATCTACGTTCTGCAAAGAACGGCAAAGTCTCTGCTAAATCAATCACTTCATTGATGTTGATGCCTTTCCCCTCATAATAGGCATAATTCATGGTATCATCCGGTGAAAGCATCGCATTGCGAAGTTTTTCCTTGTACTGTTTTTTCAGATATGCCTCTTCACCATAGAGCAAATATACGCTATTGAATTGTCCTGTTTTTAAATCTTCGTTCAGACTCTTCATCTATGTTCGCCTTTCTTCACATACTCCCTTATAGAATAATATAAATTCCCGTCTGTTTCAAGCATAATTGCTCCATTTTCTTGTGTATTGTAAATCTTACATCCGGCATCTTTAAGGCGCACCAGCAATTCTTCATGAGGATGTCCATAACGATTATTTTCTCCTGCAGAAATCAGAGCAATTTTCGGATGAGACAACTCCAAAAATTTCTCAGATGTCGAATACTTCGAACCATGGTGTGCAACTTTTAACACGTCATAATCTTTTTCTGTCACCTTTTTCAGAAGCAACTCCTCTCCTTCATCCTCCACATCACCGGTACAAAGCATAGAAAACGCCTTATATGTCACCTCCAATATCACTGATGCAGCATTGTCTGTTAAGTTTTCTTCGTTCCCATAAGGTTGAATACATGTAATGCGAAAATCTCCTTTCTGCAGTTTGTCACCGCCTTTTATTTTCAAAACTGTAACACCTGCATCTTGCGCAATTTTCGCCAATGAAGATAACTCATGATCCGAACTATAATACTGAGGCAACACCAAATGATCAATCCGAATGCCCACCTCCTGTCTTGTAAGCATTTCCTTAATTCCGCTGTAATGGTCCGAATCCCCATGCGTAATAAAGACATAATTCAGCACTCCAACGCCCTGTGATTTCAAAAACGGCTCAATACAATATTTCCCCAAACTGCTCTCGTCACTGCTTCCACCATCGATAAAATACGTCTCTCCATGAGGACTGTGCAGATAAATACCGTCCCCTTGTCCGACATCCAACATCGTAATCTCCAACTTCTTGTTTGATTGAAATGACATTACTCCGATGGTCAATACCAATACGATCCAAACCCATCGATACCGGCTTCGTTTCCATTTCTTTTTCTCGGCACAGAAAATATATATCAGAATCGACAAAAGCACGAAATAATACAAAAGCATTTCCCACCATGCCGGCTTCCCAATCACCAATCGTGCCAAAGGCAATCTATTCCCTATCTGACATGCCTGCTCATAGAACTCCAAAATAAAACCACATATCTTCAAGCATAGTCTTCCCGCAATTGGAATCCATGAAAGCAGAAAACTTCCCAATATTCCAAGGCCCAATATCGGTCCTGTGAGTGGCAGCACTATCAGATTTAAAAATACAGAATAAGTCGGAAATACATAGAAAAACCAAAGTGTAATTGGAAATAGCATGATATTGATTGACATGCTGGCATAAACCCCGTCCAACCATCTATACCTGCACGGAAAGCATGTTTTCAATAAAGGTAAAATAAGAGCAATTCCTATAATAGCTCCATAAGACATGTGAAATCCACCATCTGTCAAGTAAAGCGGTTGGTATAACACCGTAAGCGTAGCGCTCAATATGGCTGCTGTTAACATATCATACACTCTCCCTGTAATGTCCGCACCAATCTTAAGCAGTAACATGATATATGCGCGAACTGCCGATACCGATGCTCCTATCATCAAAATATAAAGTGTCAGTATGCCCATGGCAAAAATTCCTGCCGGAAGATAATGAAGACCTGTTTTTCGAATCAGACGATACACTCCCAGACCGATAAAAGAAATATGCAAACCGGATATTGCGAGAATATGACTGATTCCATTGTTCTGATATAACTCCTTTACATAGGTATCCATCTCACTTTTTTCTCCGAGAAGCATTGCCGCCAGAATACCTCCATTTTTCTCACCGATACAATTTACAATGCGTTTTCTCCACATGATCCGAAATTGATATAAGTCTTCCATAAAAACATGTTTTTCACCCGTTACTTCCAAAATCTCCTCGCACCACACACAGCCATAAATATTTTGCCGCGCATAATAGAGCGCCTCATCAAAACCTCCGGGATTTCTTGCCTGTTCAAAAAAACCTAGTTTTCCACGTATTAAAATGTACTTTCCTATGGGAACGTCTTTACCTTGTTTGACATAAATTAATAATCGATTATCTTCAACTGAATTGTTTGTTAGATATAAAACTTGACACTTTGAATTGTTTGTTTTCTTATATACCTGCCCTTGAATCAAGACAGTCTTTTCCTGTTCCGAGTAAAAAATCGAAGACCGGGGAATCTTCACAAGCGAATCCCCGCCCTTCACCATGAATATAATACTCTGAAAGATAAGAATGAATAGGCAAGCACAACATAATGGTCTTGTCTTCATCTCTACTCCTTTACAATCTCTACATTCCATTCCAACGGCTTGCTCAAATCCACAATGTTTTTATACATGACATCATTGGCGCCTTCTATCAGAATCTGAACCTTCGTGACATTCGCATTTGCAATAATCGAATTGACAATGGCATAGATGGTTACCTCCGGGTTCAGATCATAACTGTCTGTAACAAACTTGGAGTCAAAGTTAACATAACAAACTCCATCTTTTACGGATACACCCAACAGTTTTGTTGTCTTTGGAATTACAGATTGGTTGCTGGTTGAACTTGTTCCTTTCATCAATTGTTCCACTACCAAACGTTCAATGGCTGTATTGGCATTGTATCGAATATTGGACTTTTTCGTCTCCTTCAACTGTTTCCCTTCTTTGTCTGCAAAATACAATCTCAAATCGGTTGTCTGATAAGAATCGATGGAGGACCCCGTATTCTGCACAAAATCTTGTGCAGTCATCAACCCGTAAGCGTTCCCCTCGTTATCTCTTAGCATATCGTTCCCAATATAAAAAGATACAAACTCCACATTCGAAAGTTGTGTCATTGTCTGCACAATTGCTGCACGAACAAGCACCTCCGTACTCTTATTCATATCTAGATATGCCTCATTGAAATATAACATCAGCTGCAATCTGTCTAATTTATATTTTTCGATCTCTACCCCATGTGGTAAAAGGGTATGCATCTTCATCTTGTCCAAAATTCCATCCACATCCATCAGAGGGTAGACTTCCTGAACCAAAGCATTTCCATCTGCGTTCAGATAATATATATACATCTCATTACTCTGTTTTTCCTTAACACCACATCCCACGAAGATAATACAGAACATGCTGCCAAGAAGTAACAAAATCTTTTTCATCATATAGTTCCTCTTTTCTTTATGCAATATAATTAAGCGGAATTCTAACAGTAAATGTCGTTCCGACACCTTCCTCACTATATACCTTCACTGCACCTCTATGCATAATCACCGCATTACGCGCAATTGCAAGTCCAAGCCCGGTTCCTCCTATTTCTCTGGAGTGAGACTTGTCCACGCGATAAAAACGCTCGAAAATGTGATCCAGATCCTCTTGTGGAATACCAATTCCGGTATCTGCCACCTTGACATAGAAATATTTATGGTCCGCATTCAAGGATACATGTACAGAACCTTCCTCTCTGTTATATTTAATCGCATTTTCCACCAGATTGGTGATTGCAAGGGTGAATTTCACCTCATCCACTTCAGCAACAACCGGCCTAAAACTTTCAAACAAAACTTCTACATTTTGCTGTGCCGCAATTGGTCTGAGCCGCTTCAAAATACGCTCTACAAGTTCGTTAATATTTTCTGCCTTAATATTCAAATCCGATGACTTCTTATCCATTTTCACAAGAGATAACAAATCATTAATAATTTTATTCTCTCGCTCAATTTCCTCTGCGATATCCTCCATAAACTCCTTGTAAAGCTCTGCCGGCACATCGTCTTGCATAAGAAGCGAATCTGCAAGTACTTTCATGGACGTCAATGGCGTCTTGAGTTCATGTGACACATTCGATACAAATTCCTGTCTGGAATCATCTAATATTTTCATACGTCCAAGCATCTTATTAAATGCCTCAGAAATATTCTGCGTCTCCGCATAGGTGTCTACATGCAAATTATTGCTATCATAACCCTCGGTAACTTCTTCCATTCCTTTTGCAATTCTTTCCAATGGTTTCATCATTTGATTTGTAATAAAAGAACCAATGAATAATATCATAAGCCATAATGCCCAAATAATCATATTGGCATTCTGCCCCATTACATCCATTGTCTCATAGATAATCTCGGTGGATACACTAACCAAAATAACCCCTTTAACCGTTGTCGTGTCTCCTTCTGTTTCTAAAATCGGTGTCGTAATATCCAGGTATCTTGCTTCATCATCATAATAGCTGGTACCGCTTCCTGCAAAACACGTAATAACATCCGGCGCAATAATTGTCTTTCCCTCATCACTGCCGAAAGTATCTTTTACAACCTTATATTCCTCGTCAATAATCAATGCCCGCCCATTGTAAATGTTAGATAACATCGACAACTCAGCGTCCACCTCTCCTGAAATCGGATTATTAAGGTAATCAGATGTAGCAAGATGATGCGATAAGATGGTACACTGTTCCTGTATCTCAGCTGTTCTCCACGCAACAGAACGATCTTCATAAGCCCCGATAATGACTTGTTTTACCACAAAACAAGGTATGCTGCTTACCAAAATAAGCAGCATAATAATTCGAAATCTGAGACTCTTTAATAGTTTGCTTTTTTCCAAAATCTTAGCCTTTAAAATAGTAACCCACTCCCCACTTCGTGTAAACGTACTTTGGATTGCTCGGTGTCTTCTCAATCTTTTCTCTCAGACGTCTGATATGTACATCCACGGTTCTTGCATCTCCCGGATAATCATATCCCCACACAAGTTTAAGCAATTGTTCTCTACTGTACACCTTATCCTGATTCATCGCTAAAAGCTCCAATACATCGAACTCCTTCGCAGTAAGATTGACTTCCTGACCATCAATAAACACACGTCTGCTTTCTCGGTCGATTTTCATACCATTCTTCTCAATGACATTGTCCGGTGCTTCTTTTTCATCTTTCTTTCGGCCACGTCGCATAATCGCCTTAATTCTTGCCTTAACCTCCAAAATATTGAATGGTTTCGTGATATAGTCATCAGCACCATAATCCAATCCGAGAATCTTATCCATATCATCACCTTTTGCAGTCAACATAATAATCGGTACATCGGAAAACTCACGAATCTGTTGACATACCTGGAATCCATCCATCTTCGGAAGCATGACATCTAACAAAATCAAATCATAATCATTGTCCTTTGCCATATTCAGCGCTTCTTCCCCATCATATGCACAGTCCACTTCCAGGCTGTCCTGCAACAGACTAAAACGAATTCCTTTCACGATTAATTTTTCATCATCCACAACTAATACTCGTTTTCCCATGAATAATCTCCCTTAAATTATATAGTAATGTAATCTTTTATCTTTTCAAAAAGTCCCTCTTTAATTCCGGATACCTGCATAATATCTTCTACTTTGCGAAATGCACCCTGTTCTTCGCGATACTTGATAATACTCTCAGCACGAGATTCTCCAACACCCGGAAGAGTCATCAGTTCTTCCTTCGAGGCTTTATTGATATTAATTTTGCCTTCATCATCAGAATCTGTCTGTACCTCTTCCCCAATCACAGGCACATAAACACGTGCTTCATCTTCTAAAATTTCCGCCTGATTTACATTCCTTACATTGGCATCCTCGAGAAATCCTCCCGCAGCTTCAATGGCCTGATACACGCGGCTCCCTACCGGAAGTTCATAAACACCTTCACGCTTCACTGCGCCACACACATACACAAAATTGTAGGATGTGTTCTCAGCGGTCTCCTGTTCATGCTCTACGTCTTTGGTCTCTTCCACCGTTTCAAGCGAAACCTTTTTGTCATCATTCTTCTGACAGCCAACCAGTCCAAGAAACAACGTTATTATGAGCACCATAATTCTTATTCTTCGCATATTTTCCTCCATAGACTAAACTACAGATACCCCTCTATGCTAAGATATTCTTATTCTAACGAATTTTGTGTCAAATTACAACCTATTTTTACTTCCATTGGAAGATTGTTATTCCGACAGCAGCAACAACCATACCAATCAGTTTACGCCATTCAAATGGTTCCTTATCCATACCAAACATACCAAAAAGCTCAATCAGATAGGATACCAAAAGCTGTGCAACGACAATGAGAAGTGCCGACTTTGCAGGCCCAAGAATCTCAATGCTTTTGATAACAGTCCATGTAATTCCTGCTCCAATCACACCGCCGAGAAGCACATACTTTGGCTCCACCTTTGCAAGGCTTGCAATCGAATCTCTTCCCGTAATAAACCATGCCGCCACACAAACAGCAAAGGCCGTAAGCTGCACCCAGCCATTAGAGACCCACATTCCTGTCGTTTTTGTCACCTGCGTGTTAAACACTCCTTGCACACTCATCAGTGCACCTGATAATAACGCAATAATAAATCCAATCATGGTAATACCTCCCCACAAAAATATGTTGGAAGTATTTCCCAATGATTGGACTTTTATACACTAGGCCTCTTCTAATGCTTTACTTAATTTTCCTATCATTTCATTGACATGCGCCTCTGTAATAACGAGCGGTGGCACCATACGGAGTACATTGCCCCCTGCTGAGATTACAATCAAGCCATGCTCCAATGCTTTCTTCACTACATCTCCTACCGGCTTTTTGAGAACCAATCCCTGCATGAGACCCTTTCCACGCCTTGCCTCCACAACATCTGAAGACTTCACAAGCGCATCCAGTTTTTCTTCCAGATACACACTCACCTTCTGCACATGTTCCAAGATATGCTCCTTCTCAAAAATCTTCAAGACAGCATCAACTCCGGCGCATGCAAACGGATTTCCCCCATAAGTTGTTCCGTGGTCCCCGGGTGCAAGTGAATGTTCTGCCACTTTTTCCGTCATTGCAAATGCTCCTACCGGAATACCATTGCCAATTGCCTTTGCCATTGCCATAATATCCGGTTTTACTCCGTATCCCTGCCATGCAAACATGGTTCCGCAACGGCCCATGCCACATTGTATCTCATCGAAAATAAGAAGAATGTCCTGTTCATCACAGAGCGCTCTGACTCCTTCCAAGAATGCCCGCTCCGCCGGATAGATACCGCCTTCTCCCTGCACAGGTTCTAATACAATCGCACATGTCTTATCCGTAATCTGCGCCTTGACACTCTCCAGATTATTAAACTCTGCGAATTTCACACCACTGATTAACGGTTCAAATGGTGTACGGTAATGCTCGGTTCCCGTAACAGAAAGTGCTCCCATGCTTCTTCCGTGGAAGGAGTGGTTCATCGCTATAAATTCATATTTGCCTGTTCCTTTTGTATAGGCATATTTTCTTGCTGCTTTCAGTGCTCCTTCGATTGCCTCTGTTCCACTGTTTGTAAAGAACACGCGGTCCATCTGCGACGCTTTTTTTAATGCCTGCGCTGCATTTACAACCGGAACACTGTAAAACAGATTGGAGGTGTGCATCAATTCATCTATCTGATTCTTCAATGCCTCTTTGTATTTCGGATGTCCATATCCCAAGGAGCACACAGCGATTCCTGCTGCAAAATCCAAGTATTCTTTCCCATTGACGTCATAGAGATATGCACCGGCTCCCTTTTCCAATACTATCTGAAAACGATTATATGTATGTAGCAGCGCTTCCTCTGCTGTCTGAATATAATTCTTATTCATGATAAAACCTACTTCCGTCATCTTTTAAAATCGCAGTACCAATACCCTTATTCGTAAAGATTTCTAAGAGTAAACAGTGTGGAATTCGTCCATCCAGAATATGCACTCTGGATACGCCACTCTCAATCGCATCAATACAGTTCTGTAGCTTCGGAAGCATGCCGCCACCGATATAGCCATCTGTGATAAGCTCTTTCGCCTCTGTGACCGTGAGTTCTGAAATCAAAGTGTCAGGGTCCTTCGGGTTCTTATATACACCTTCAATATCTGTAAGAAATGCTAACTTTTCTGCCTCCATTGCCTGCGCAATCGCACATGCCGCATCGTCTGCGTTGATGTTATAACTGTTAAAGTCATCATCCAAACCAACTGTACAGATAACCGGAAGAAAATCTTTCTCTAACAAATCCCACAAAATCTCTGTGTTGACTTTTTTCACCTCTCCCACAAATCCAATATCCTTACCCTCGGAATATTTCTTGTTTACATGAAGAAGTCCACCGTCCTTGCCACTGATACCGATTGCCCGAACACCAAGGGATTCCACCATCTGCACTAATCCCTTGTTTACTTTGTTCAACACCATTTCCGCAATTTCCATTGTCTCCGCATCTGTCACGCGAAGCCCATTGACAAACTGTGGTGTCATACCCACACGCTCTACCATACGGCTGATGTCTTTTCCTCCGCCATGCACGATAATCGGCTTGAAACCAACTAATTTCAGAAGTGTTACATCCTGAATGACACGCTTCTTAAGCGCCTCATCGACCATAGCACTTCCGCCGTATTTCACTACGATTACTTTTTTGTTAAATCTCTGAATATATGGAAGTGCCTCAATTAAGACTTCCGCTTTGCTCAAATATTTTTCTAATTTTTGATCCATAACTAGCTCCTATAATCTGCATTAATTTCAATGTATCCGTGTGTCAAATCGCATCCCCATGCAGTTGCTTTTTCATTGCCTATCTTCACATCTGCAGTTGCAATAACCAACGGCTGAGATAAGATTTCGGTTGCCTTTTCTTCACTGTAATCCACAGCTACGCCATCCTCGGCAATCTGAATCTTGCCTGCACTGCTTTCAAAGAACAAATCTACCTTTTCCGGATCAAACTGTGCTCCCGAATATCCCATTGCACAGATAATACGTCCCCAGTTGGCATCATGGCCGGCAATAGCTGCCTTTGTAAGGTTTGAACATGCAATTGCTTTCGCAAGCATCTTCGCCTGTTCCTTTGTCTCTGCGCCCAAAATATTCACTTCAAATAAAGCAGTAGCACCTTCGCCATCTCCGGCAATCTTCTTTGCTAAATATTCATTGACTTCGTGTAACGCCTTCGCAAATGTTTCGTAATCCGCAGTTCCCTCTACAATCTCCGGATTCTCTGCCATACCGTTTGCAAGCACAAGCACTGTGTCATTTGTCGACGTATCACCATCCACGGAAATCATGTTGTATGTATCATTCACGTCATCGCTGAGCGCTTTCTGTAATGCTGACTTTCCAATCACGGCATCTGTTGTAATAAAACTGAGCATTGTACACATATTCGGATGAATCATACCCGAACCTTTTGCCATGCCCCCGACAGTCACAGTCTTTCCACCGATTTCAATTGTAACTGCAATCTCCTTTTCACAGGTATCTGTTGTCATAATGGCTTTCGCTGCTTCCGTTCCCGCTTCAATTGTATCTGCTTTGGCATCCACCAATTTATCCACACCTGCTTCGATTCTATCGATTGGAAGTTGTTTTCCTATTACACCGGTAGAGCCAAGAAGAACTGCCTCTGCCGGAATGCCTAAAACAGCACTTGCCTTGTCTGCTGTCGCCTTGCAATATCCATATCCCTCTGCTCCGGTACATGCATTTGCAATACCCGAGTTCACGATAATCACCTGTGCGAAATCACTCTCTTTTACAATCTTTTGGTCCCAAGTAACCGGCGCAGCCTTTGCCACATTTGTAGTAAAGGTTCCTGCCACCTGACATGGTTTCTGACTATAAACAATCGCCATATCTAAACGTCCGTTTTTGCGAATGCCGGATGCTATTCCGGTCGCCTCATATCCTTTTGCTGCTGTAACTCCACCTTGAATTCTTTTCATGTTCATAACCTCCGTCTGTCTATTTTTATGGAAACATTGGAACAAGTTCCAATCCTTCCGATTCCTTGAACCCAAACATCAGATTCATATTCTGTACTGCCTGACCTGCTGCACCTTTGACAAGATTGTCAATCGCTCCCATCATAATAACACGATTGGTACGCTTGTCAACAACAAAGTTAATATCTACATAGTTGCTACCTTCAACCCATTTTGTCTGTGGCATCATACCCTTCTCCAGCACGCGAACAAATTTCTCTTCCTTATAATATTTATCGTATGCTGCTTTCACCATTTCCTCTGTGACACCGTCCTTGAGGTTCGCATAGGCAGTTGCCAGAATTCCCCGATTCATTGGCACCAAATGTGGTGTGAAGTTCAATACCACCTGCTCTCCTGATGCATAGCCAAGTTGTTCTTCAATCTCAGGTGTATGTCTATGCGATGCAACACCATATGCCTTCATATTTTCATTTACTTCACAGAAAAGATTGTCTGTCTTGGCACCTCTTCCCGCTCCTGATGTTCCCGACTTGGCATCAACGATAATACTACTCATATCAATCAGTCCCTCTTTTGCCAGTGGATAAATCGTTAATATAGAACAGGTTGTATAACATCCCGGATTCGCAACTAATCTCGCCTTCTTTATATCTTCACGATTGACCTCACACAGACCATATACTGCTTCCTCAATAAATTGCGGACTCTTATGTTCAATTTTATACCATTCTTCATATGTAGCAACATCCTTGATACGATAGTCCGCACTAAGGTCGACAATCTTCACCTTTGATAGAATCTCTTCATTTAATATAGAAGCAAGAAATCCTTGCGGTGTTGCTGTAAAGATAACATCTACCTGATTAGCCAATTCTACTATATTGTCGTCTAGACAAATATCCTCTATGATTTCAAACATATTCTGATATACTTCATAATATTTCTTATCTATATAACTACGGGAGCCATACCACTTAATCTCCACTTCCTTATGTCCCAACAAGATTCTTACTAACTCCTGCCCCGCATAACCGGTAGCACCGATAATACCTGCTTTAATCATTTTTTCAACCTCTTTCATTCACCTTTTCGCATAATTATACGTTGTGTTTGAATAAATTTCAACATAAAATTTATAATTTTTAAAATTTTCTGCATATTTTTTCATTTTAGGGTTGATTTTATACAAAAATGGTAGTATAGTATGCATATTGAAATTCGAAAAACGATTTTAGGAGGATATATATTATGAAAGAAAAAGTTGTTTTAGCGTACTCAGGTGGTCTTGATACCACAGCCATTATCCCATGGTTAAAGGAAAATTTTGATTATGAAGTTATCTGCTGCTGTATCGACTGTGGTCAAGGCGAAGAATTAGACGGATTGGAAGAAAGAGCAAAACTTTCAGGAGCCTCTAAATTATACATAGAAAATATTATCGATGAACTCTGTGATGAATATATCATGCCATGTGTACAGGCCAATGCCGTATATGAAAACAAATATTTATTAGGAACATCTATGGCTCGTCCTGCAATTGCAAAAACATTAGTTGACATTGCAAGAAAAGAAGGTGCTACTGCTATCTGCCACGGTGCAACAGGTAAAGGTAATGACCAGATTCGTTTTGAACTTGGTATCAAAGCACTTGCTCCTGACCTTAAGATTATTGCTCCTTGGAGAATGACAGACGTATGGACAATGCAATCTCGTGAAGATGAAATCGAATACTGCAAGGCACACGGAATTAACTTACCTTTCGATGCAAGCCACAGCTACAGCCGTGACCGTAACATCTGGCACATCAGCCACGAAGGTCTTGAATTGGAAGATCCATCACTCGAGCCAAACTACGATAACTTATTAGTCCTTGGTGTTTCACCTGAAAACGCACCAGATGAAGGCGAATACATTTCTATGTCATTTGAAAAAGGTATTCCTACTGCTCTCAATGGTGAGAAGATGAAAGTTTCTGAAATCATCATGAAATTAAATGAACTTGGCGGAAAACATGGAATCGGTATTGTTGACATTGTAGAAAACCGCGTTGTTGGTATGAAATCACGTGGTGTATATGAGACACCGGGCGGAACAATCCTTATGGAAGCACATCAACAACTCGAAGAACTTGTATTAGACCGTGCAACTATGGAAGCAAAGAAAGACATGGGCAACAAACTTGCTCAGATTGTTTATGAAGGAAAATGGTTCACACCACTCTGCGATGCAGTCAAGGCATTTGTAACATCTACACAGGAATATGTGACAGGTGAAGTGAAGTTCAAACTTTACAAAGGTAACATCATTAAAGCAGGAACTACTTCTCCATACACACTTTACAACGAATCACTCGCAAGCTTCACAACCGGTGATCTTTACGACCACCATGACGCTGACGGATTCATCACATTATTCGGACTTCCATTAAAAGTTCGTGCAATGAAGATGGCAGAGGTTGAAGCAAATAAATAAGACTTAGCACAAATAAGAGGTCTCGGCATCACTGCCGGGACCTCTTTCTATTATATCTCATGTATGAAAAGTCCACTTCGAAGTTTTGGTTCAAACCAAGTAGACTTCGGTGGAATCTCAAAGACTGAACGTCATCCTAAAAAAAGTATTTTTCCACCTCTGCACAAAGATAATGGTATACTGGCAAATGGTACTCTTGTATTTTATAAGTCTCTTCAGCCGGCACACGAATCGAAACATCTGATAAATCAGAAAGTTTACTCTCTCTACTTCCGGTCATTGATAATGTGCTTGCTCCTAAACATTTCGCTACTTTTATGGCATTTACAACATTTACGGAATTTCCGGATGTAGATAATCCAATAATTAAATCCTCCTCATTGGCATAACCATACACCAATTGTGCATATATCATTTCAGGATTCACATCATTCATAAAGGCAGAGAGAATAGCACTTTGACTGGGAAGTGAAATTGCAGGAAGTGCTCCCTGTAAATCACATCTTAATTTCTCCGGAATACGTTCGTCCAAAACTGGACGCGTTGCTAGAAATCCCTTCATCAATTCCCCTACAATGTGCTCGCTATCGGCAGCGCTTCCACCATTGCCACATACAAGCACCTTTCCTCCGTTTTTATATGTATTAATCAATAGCATACGCGCGTTTTCAATCTGCTCTCTGCACTTCTGTAATTCAGGATATCTCTCATAAAACATCTTTCTGTCCTCCGATTATTCCTACCCCTAATGCGGCATAATCTCCTATATTCTCTTCCAGTTTTGCCGGAACCACCATACACACGTTTTTTGATGAGACTAGACATTCACGCTCTATCACCTTTTCCATAGAAGTTCTCAGCAAATGCTCACTCCGCTGATATACGCTCCCTAATACAATACGTTCCGGGTTTAATATATCTATCAAAATAGACAAACCATGTCCCAACTTCTCTCCACAAATGCGGTATACTTCTAATGCATCTTCGTGTCCTTCATTGGCATATTCGGCAATCTTCTTTGCAGTAATCATTGCTAATTCTGATATATCCTTGCAAAAGGAAACTGGTTCTCCACTTTGAAACTTTTCTCTTGCAATCATTTGCCCTATCTGTGCCAATCCATTGCCCGAGCAAAAACCTTCAAAGGATCCTTTTTTCCCAAAACCTACTGGACCATACTCTGATATACGTACGTGACCGATTTCACCTGCATTTCCGTTTGTTCCGGAATATAATTGTCCATTTAAGATCAAGCCGGCTCCCATGCCGGTGCCAAATGTCAAAAAGGCCATATTCTTACAGCCCTTTCCTGCACCAAACTTCCACTCAGCAATTGCACAGGC
This sequence comes from Tyzzerella sp., assembly GCA_017416155.1. Taxonomy (GTDB): domain Bacteria; phylum Bacillota; class Clostridia; order Lachnospirales; family Lachnospiraceae; genus Faecalimonas. Next base: position 16,638 of record JAFQDE010000054.1, on the reverse strand, counting down.
ATTTGCGTCATTCTCCAAATACACCTCGGCACCATACTTATTTTTTAGATACTCTACTATATGAACATCATCCCATCCTGGCAAGTTTGGAGGTGACTGTATAATCCCCGTCAGCGAATTCAACGGACCTCCACAGCTGATACCAATTACATCAATATTGTCTGTCATCTCCTCTGCCATGGCACACATTTGATCTATCATCTTGTAGGGAGATATAGAGTGATCTGTTGCAACCACTCGTTTATCTTTAATTATTATACCCTTTTCTGTTTCCTCTCCAAGACAGATAGAACATTTTGTACCTCCTATATCAAATCCAATCATTCTTTTTCCCCTATGTGTATACTAGCATTATCGTAATTCCAATGGTAAATTTATCATTCCACTTGTCACCTTAAGAGGCTCCATTTGTGGCAATTTCAGAACAGCACAGACACCTTCCGGCAGCCTAATTTCAGCTGTGAAAATTTCCTTTTCTTTCTTCCATGAAAAGAAAATCTTTCCGCTTGGTGTTTCTGTTTCTCCACATGCACTGCAATCCTCCTCAAAAAAGTATGGCTCAAGCAAACAATTCTCGTAAGCAATGCTGATGTTTTTAATTCCAACAATATTTCGGAACATCCAGTTCAACACATCCGCATACATGTGATGATTTTGAGAACCTCCTCCATCCCAATTTTCCCACAGAGTTGTTGCGCCCATGTTTTTCCAATAACCATAAGATGGATAATCGTACCGGTTTACTACTTTATATGCCACATCCGTGTAGTTATATCTAGACAGTGCATTAAGAAGTGCCTTCATACCGAGAATACCAACCTTATGCTGGTAGGAATCCTCTCCTAAGATTTCTACCAGCTTACTTGCAATTGCTTTTCCCTCCTCGTCTTCTACTATAGAAAAATAAAGTACTTCCGCCAATGCTCCTTGGCTATTATTATCCACATCAGTTCCATTGATATAATGTTTTTTAATAGCATTCTTTGTTTCTAATGCTTTTTTCAGATAGCGATCTGCCTTCTCCATATCGCCCTTTATGTATGCCATTTTATACATAATCATTTGCATTGCATAATAATAACAGGAATCTGAAAGTTTATTACTCATTACTTTTAAATCAGGAAGTTTTGGTGGACACCAGTCAGATAATCCAAAGCAAACCAATCCGTCTTCACGATAATACTCGGCATAGTTTAAATATTTATCTGCTGCATCATATACAATATCCAAACATGAGGTATCTCCTGTTTCCAAATACAATTCATATGGTAAAAAGAACAATGCACTGTCCCATGCCGGACCACTCCCCCAGTTATATCCCCAACCGGAAGTCGGAACAATTCCCGGCAGCTGTCCGGAATCACGCTGACTATCTACAATATCTGACATCCATTTACAATACGCTGTCAGCATATCAAATTGACAGACCGCATATCCTGCAGATATGACTGCGTCCCCCGTCCACCCATTTTTTTCTCGATGTGGACAATCTTCTGAGAAGCCATGAAAATTACTTAAAAAGGAACGAATTCCAGCATCATATATCCAGTTAAGCAGATCATTTGATGTGTGCATATCTCCCTTTTTTCGCAAATCAGTATGTACAAAATATGCTTTCAAAGCATCTTTTTGAGGTTCTGTTTCTAATCCACTGAGTTCAACATATCGGAAACCATGATAAACAAACTCCGGCTTCCAAACCTCTATGCCTTCTCCCGAAAATGTATATTTATCAACAGAAAACTCGTCCGTATCCAGAACATAACAGGAAATATTAGACTGGTCCAGTTCCTTCCCGTTTAACATTTCGCTATATCGAATCCAAACCGTCTTTCCTCGCTTTCCCTGCATCTTGATAGATACATATCCACTAATATTTTTGCCAAAATCAAACAACCAACCGTTCTTTGTCTTCCATATATCTATGGCTTCATATTCCTCGCATTCTCGAATCGGTGGCAGTTCCTGCGGAACCAGTCTGCCCCCCGGCGGTGCCGTAACACACGCATCTTTCCATGAAGAATCGTCATATCCAACGCTCCTCCAACCATCCTCCTTTCGGGCATCATAGTGTTCTCCCGTACGGATGGCATTATGAACGGTAGCGCCACAAAGTGTCTGCTTCCATGTTTTATCACTTACAAGCACCTCTTTTCCATTTACGGTTAACTGAAACAAAAGTTTAACAGTTTCACGCCACGAAGCCTGATAAAATCCCCATGTGTCATGGGTTGGCTGATTAAAGAATCCATTTCCCAATTTAACTGCTACAACGTTTGTCCCGGTAACTAAAAATTCAGAAAGATCATATGTGTTAAATAAAACTCTCTTATCGTAATTCGTGAATGAAGGACTTAATACCTCTTCTCCCACACGTTTTCCATTTATATAGAGGACGAACAAACCCAATCCACAAATTCTACATCGGGCGTTTTTGATATCCTCTAACTCAAATTCTTTTCGAAGCTGTAAAGCAGGGCTTAGCTCGCCAGTAGTTCTTGTCACAACTCTATGTCCGCTTCCTATCCATTTTGCCATTCCAAAATATTCCATGCTACCTTATACCTCCTATTGTTGTTTGGGCGAATGACCAAATTGCTTTCTATATGCTTTATAAAAAGTGTTATAGTCATTAAAACCACATTTCGTATATATCTGTATAGGCGATTCTCCCTGTTTCAATAAATCATTCGCATAAAAGAGCCTCTTCCTGTTAATATACACCTTCACTGTCATCCCGAGATTATTTTTAAAATTACGATTGAGCTGAGATTGACTAATAAAAAACTTCTGACAAATCTGCTCTAAGGATATCGGTTCCATGAAATGTTCATCAATATAATGCGTTATTCGGAGCACATTATCCTTTGGATAATGTATATAATCATCTACAATTTTAGGAAAGGAATCTGCCAATTCCAACAGAATGTTCAATAGATAGATCTGGCGTTTCACCATATTATCTGTTTTATATAGTTCTTTTATATAGGTATGCCAATTAGCCTTATAAAATTGACGAGTAGAAAAACAATTATGCACACCAATACAACGAGGATTATACATAGATAATAAATATTTTTTTAAATCTTCATCCATATCTTTGCCCGGCCTAAAGTGAATCGTAATTCTAGTATATGGCTCATCTCCGTGCAATATCAAATGATGGGCCTCAACGGCTCTTGTTATAAAAAGATCTCCCTGTGAAAGTGGGTATACATTGCCTTCGACACAAAAGCTACCATTCCCTGTCAAAAAATAATAGATTTCATAGGAATCATGCATATGCGAAACAAAATCTTTTTGCTCAGGTTTCTTTGTATGCAGATAGTTAACTGATAATTCTTCAAATAATCCCATTGTTTTCTCTTTCTTTTAATCATAATCCTCCGGGCTCCATTCATCCTTCCAATCTATATAACACATATCTCCTTCAAAACGAAGAGGGAGCCATACATAATCAGCAATGGAAAGATTTGGTCCACAGTTAGGGTCTATTCCATGATTTCTTAATAAATTATGAAGACTAGACCAATTCCCCTTTTCCTTAATGTTTGGATTAAACACACTTTCGAATATAGATGCATATTCCTCATATTGCAAAAACATACGTTCAGGAAGCCATCTGTCTGCACAGGCAATGTACAAATCCTTCTTACCAACCACCTTAAACACACTAGAAATCTGAGAGTGATATGATGTATTGGAACTGTCCAATGGATGAGGATTTCCTAAAATTGTATATGGTCCGTGCCATGAATCCGCAACTGCCACCTCTGATGGATTTGGATAATATCCTGTAGTTCCTGATGTAATCAAATAGTGCTTCCCATTTCTTATAAAATGTGCTGATGCCTCTCGGACATACGGTGGATATCCGTTATGAAAATGTGTGCTATATACACCATTTAAATCCAGATAATCATCCGTCAGTTCTGCAACCACAGTCTGTGAATGTACCTGTTCAAAAATGTAATAAGCCTTACCTGTTTCTTCATCTACTTTTAAATCAAAATCTCCGGCACTTACGCCCAGCGGAAACAGACCTTCCCGCACAACTTCATACGGGCCAAGAAATGAATCTGCCGTCAAAATCGTTGTTCGTTGTGTATGATCCGGCACCATTACCTTCATAAAACACACATATTTCTTTGTCTTACTATTGTATATAATATGCGGGCGTTCCGCTTTTGCCGTAGGGTGCAATGTGGACTTCGGATTCTCAAGATCAGGTGGAATCAAAAGACCTTTATCCTCCCAATTACATAAATCAGTAGAAGCATAACATTTTACACCCCACATAATCGTTCCACTTTTACCATCCGTAAATTCCTTATTTTCTCCGTAAAAATAATAAACTCCATCTTCATAAAATACGGAACCACCATGCGCCTGAATGCGCTTGCCATTAGTATCTAACCATACCTGACCCGGTTTTATCGTTTTATTCTTCATTGCAATCACTCTATACTCTTTCTTCATATTTTATTATTAATTTCCAAACAGGCTATCAAGATTCACATCTGATAAAAATACTGCAGCATAACTAAATGTCAAATGAAATAAAGATGTGTTGCTCTTAACATCTTTTCCCCATCCCTCAAAGATTGCCGTAGCATCCTCTCTTAACATACGAAGCCAAGCATTTTGATCTACCAAAAATTGTTTGAGCAGATCATATCTTTTATGGCGCACCAATCCATACAACAAAGGAAATGCACCAAAAAATGATACTGCCGTAATTCCGCGATGCTCTATCATTATCTCTAACTGTCTTCGCTCCTCTTCACCTTTATATAACTGAAATGCATATGTATAAACATTTCCTATATAACTTATGTGTTCACTGATGCTGCTATCTTTGTAAAGATGTTTTTCCGAATCATGAAATGCATTATGATATGCATCTATCAAAGGTTGCACCTCACGGTATTCTGTACCCCCTAACTCTCTTGCCATGATGTTAGCACTTTTTATTGCCTCAATATAAAATGCATTCATTGCAATATGTGGTTCGTGACAGACCTTTCCCTCTGTAATATCAACATCATAATTATCCTGAAAGTTTTTTGGCCATTCTACAACACACCATTTATTTAATTCTTGCAGCAGAAAATCCTTTTCATATTCCTGCTTGTATGCATCCAGCAGTTTACAGACTTCCTCATACTTTTTCCTTAGATACTCTTTATCGCCACCCAGTCTATAGTGCCAAAGTACTAGGTACACAAGATAGAGTGGATACTCTGCAATTTCCTGCATATATGAACAGTCCAAACAGGTGACACCGGTTGGTGTAATAAATGTAGATGCAAAATAATCATCAATCAGTTTTCGTACCATAGAATCATCGTTCGTAAGCAGCATATTTGTGAGCGCAGTATAACAGCCATCACCTACATAAAAGCCTTTTTCTCGATCCATACAATCCTGTATCACTTCTTGAACACCATACTCTTGTGTTCGAACACACAAGTCCCATATAGCCCTTAGGTCCGGATTCACGGCAAACTCCGCTTTCATTTTTGCTTTCAGCTCAAACGGATAGTGTCGTGCCATCATATAAACATCTTCAATTTCACACTCATTGGGCAGAACAAGTTCTGTGTAGCGGAAAGATTTATAATCAAACCAGTCAAGCCAGTCCTCTCTTCCCGATAGCAACCAATCTTCTTCGTAATTGCACCCGCATCGCATCTGATAACGGACAGTACCATCACTATTCAACTCTTGACCACAACGAACAACAATCTTATTTCCCTTTTTCCCTTTTGCTTTCACAAAAAGATAACCCACATAACATGCACCAAAATCTATAAACAAAATATTCTCTTTCTTTGATGTATAACACGGTAGAATTTTCTCAAAAACAAGTGATTTCGTTTTCTGTAATTCAATTGTATAATCTACGTTTTTCCGATATTGGGCAAGCTTCCAGCTACTGTCATCAAAATCCGGTTCCATAAAGAATGCTTCCGGAGCAGAGGAATCATATTCTTCCGCAAACTGAGTCTTATATCCAAAGGTACCGGTTTCCCGATATCCGGTATGTGGCTGCGTAAGAAAGGTATCATCACTGCAAATCAACATTTCATCATCTGCAACCAAATCCATGAGTAAACCATGACGATTATCAGCGCTTACCCACACTCTGTTTATTAGTCCCTGATAAAGTGTGTGTACTGCTATTGTATTTTCTCCACACAATAAATAGTCTGTTATATCAACGACATTATAACCATAAGAAAAAGGATATGCAGGTGCTGGACCCTGTGTTACAAACGTTCCATTTATATATAACTTATAATAATCATCTGCAGTTATATATATTGTTGCCTTTTGTATAGGCTTTGATACATAAAATTTCTTTCGAAAAAGTATATGTCGGTTCCTGTGTTCATCACAAGGAAGATAAGCAGCTTCTAATTGACGATGAAAAACATTACGTATCTCAATATCTGCAAACTCGCTATCTGTAATCCATTTGCCTTTAAAAATATGTTCCTCTCTCATATATCCTCCCAATTTCGTACCTCATACTTATTCTGTCCATTCATCCGCAAAAGATTGCACCTTAATATCTGATAAAGTAAAGCTGTTTGCACATGAAAATGGAATTTCTCTCTCATCTCCCATTTCCATGTCAAAATAGTTGTCTTCTGCAAGAAAATCAAACTCTTCTTTCGCATCTATAAAAACTGCTTTTGTGAAAGCATGTGATTTTATCTTGCAAACCCCAGTAAATCTGTGCTCCTTCATACCTGTCGGTATGATTTCAACTGAAACATCACTGGTAAATTCCACACCACGGTATCCATTTATGAATACAACCGTTTGTTCTGTTTCTGTTCTTGCAAATAAATATGCGGATGCGTCTGTGTTGATTTCTTCATCAAATGAGAGTTCAGCGACACCACCTGCAGGTATGTCTACCACCCACTCTTTTTCGAATAAAAGCTCTCCGTTTAAATATCTCTGACCGAAACATACTTTCCTTTGAATTGTTTCATTTGTATGATTAGAAAGGAATACAACATAATCCTCTTCCCGAAGAACAATACCTAATCTGATTAGCGCAAAGGCGCGTTTCATTGCATAATAAGCCGGCTTGCATCCGAAATCATAATCCACAACAGACCATGTGCCATTACGCCATATGTCATTGTACATCCAGTTCATGATTCCACCACAAAAAGCTTCATCTGCCCTGCTATAATCTACTTCACTCTCCAGCATCTCGGCATGTACGAGCATTGCTTTTTTAACAAAATCATTCAAACCATTAACCTCACCAAAGAAGTCTTCTGCACCATCTAATTCTAAATGTGCAAAGCTTGGTGGCAATTGTGGTTCATATGGGTTGCATACAAAATGAAGCTGCCAAATATCATTAATAGGCCACAGTTTATCCTCCGGAATAAATTTCTTTAAATTACGGACTCTGCATGGCCCCAATGCGGCACATTCTGTTGTGATTGTCTTGTTTTTCACTATATATTTACGGAATTTTGACATTCCTACTCCCTTTGCAGCGGAAAACAATGCGCACCTATGTACTTCTCCTGATGTTATATCATTTTCAAAATCCGTATAAGACCATGGAGACGCTGGGAAATATGGTATATCTGTATAACTTGCACATATACCTGCCAACAAATAATCCGTAAGATATTTCCCGAGCTCATTGTTTTTATATGCAAACGCAACTTTGATTTCATTGCCACCATTCCATAACAGCATACATGGGTGGTTACACAAACGGCGAACTTGGTATACTGCTTCTTTTTCTACAAGACGACAAAAAACGTCATTGTCATCTGGAATATCTCCACAAGCAAACATAAAATCCTGCCATACAAGAATACCGTATTCGTCACATAATCTATAGAAGATTTCCTGCTCATATATACCACCGCCCCATACACGAAGCACATTATATCCAGCATCCCTTGCTAAGATAAGCAATTTACGATATCGCTCCTCTGTGATTGCACCAGTCATAAAGCTTGCTGGAACCCAGTTAGAACCTTTAAGAAACACCTTACTTCCATTGATATATGCACGAAATTCCAATCGTTCTCTTCCCTTTGGCGTTTGGTCAAATTTCACTTCTCGAATACCAAAAGTTCCATGATATACATCAACTGTATATCCATCCTTTGCAACGATTTCAACTGTATATCGATATATTGCCGCTTCACCACTTCCGTTTGGATACCAAAGCTTTGGATTTGGAATACATACATTGCATAGATTCTTATAACCTGTCATTGCAAACTCTTGAAAAGCAACACAAACATCTCCATCAAAGACGCGAATGCGCAATTTATCATCCTTATATGTCTGATACTCCGGTTTACGAATCGAGTAATTTAATTCTGGAAAGAATGTGATAGTTCCATCTGTATGAGTCCGAACTCTTACCCATTCAATACTTCGTTCACTACGGGCAATTAAGGATACTGGCTGCCAGATTCCACTCCCATAATATTCCGGTGCCCAATCCCAGCCAAAATGGCACTGTGCTTTTCGTATTAACATGCGGTCGGTCCTAAAAGCAGCACCATATCGGTCACTACAATCAACACAAAAATCATCTACCGGCTTTATCACAACACGAATTTGGTTTTCTCCAACACGAACATTATCCTTTAACTGTACATCATACGCTAAAAACATGTTTTCCGTCTGGCAAAGCAGTTGATTATTCACATAGATATCCGCAAAAGTATCTATTCCTTCAAAATGAAGATACAGCATATCTTCTTCTAACATATCCTCTGTTATATAAAGTGGTGCAGTGTATTCCCACGCCACATTATTAATCCAACGGTATTTCAGATAGTTATCGCCGTAATGTATATCTTCTATAAGATCGTTTTGTATCAATGCATCTGTGATATCTCCCGGAAGTGTCACATCTAGTTCCTTTGCCTCAAATCCTTTTGGTGCATTATTCACATCAACAATATTCAGTTTCCAATTCACAAGTATCTTCTTCACAACTATTTTTACTCCCTTGTTTTACTTATTCATTTCATTCAATATCTGATTTCCTTCTTTCATAATCTCAAGAATTCGTTTTCCCCTAGACGAATGCTCACTGAAGCTGTATTCTATTCCAGTTCCGCGATCGTATATATAGGCAGCATTACTTTGGACAGCAGTTGGATCGTAATTCCAGAATAAAATCAAAGGAAGTCCTGTCTGTCGCTGTGCAACAACTGCCTCATAAAACGGCCGTGTAGCATTTTCTAATGTGATTTTTCCATAATTTTCAGGATATCTATGTGCGTAGCCCACTTCTCCTGCATAGGCAGACATATTACGCTTTGAAGACATCTCTATTAAATAAGAAAAAAAACTGTGCCATGTATTAAAATAATCCAGCAAAGGAGAAGTAGCATCCTTAGGGTCAATTACCAGACCATATGAATATTGATGCTGACTAAGAGCCGTAATCCCTTTCGGATTAAGCAAATCCAAAACCTTTTCATGCTGTTCATGTGTATCCTTTGTTTCCATATCTCCATAAGCATATCTGTTATATGAGGTCTCTCTTGGATTCGTATCTCCGGTAGATATAATCCGTTCATAGGGATCTTCTCCTGCTACACAATTTGCAAACAAACTATACATGGCATTTAATCCATCTAAAGTCACACGATCTCTCTCATCGCGGCTTTTTCGATTGCTCTTGTTCCATACACCTCTAAAATGAGAGGCATCCGGCCAATCGCTCCCTAGCACCCGCTCATTTGAGAACTCCCAACCATAAATTGCTGGTGAATCCACATAACGTCCTACAAACTTATGGATATAATCTTTTATAAAGGCGACTGTCTTACTATTTTCATCCAAATATGCAGATTGATATGGTTCATCACAATAATCATTTACTGAGTAAGTCCAAAAAAGTGACGGAAGAAGTCCTATTCCCAATTCCTCTGCCTTGCTTACAACCGCATCCATTGTCATCCAATACAAATCGGTCTGCTCATAATAAATGTATTCCTCTACATAGAACGGCAATGTAGAAAACCGAATCACTTTACATCCATATTTTTTGAGCACTTCCATTGCGCGAAGCGATGGCCTAATATCCCATTCTCTGTAGAAGGCAGATGTAAATAAGTCAAAATAATTAACACCAATTCCCATAAATGGCTTTCCTTGAAACATCATTCTGCCATTTGAATCATTATATAAACCATATTTCCCTTTAAAACAATTTTTTTTCTTCATTATTCGCTATTCTTATACTCTCATTTTTATTTTGAATTCCATTTATCATTCAGCTTTTTCATGCTTTCCAATGCTATCTGACCCCAAGGCATATTTTCGTTCCAACTGTATTCTACACCAGACCCTCTGCCATAGAGTGCTTCTCCCTCCAATGTAGATGTAGGATCATAATTCCACAAAAGTATCAGTTGCATGTTAGTATCATAGGCTGCATCAACAATCGCATCATAGCACTCCTGCAGATCTTCTTTTGTAACACTATTAAAATCCATATCCGCGTTTAATGCATAACCACATTCTCCGACGTAACATGCCTTTGAAAGTGTAGATGATACATTCTGCATATGCTCAAACAATTCTTTCCATGTATCTGCCTCAAAATATGCGCCTACTTGATCTTTCGGTGACAATAGGCTTCTTAAAGAATATGCATGTAAACTCATGGAATTCATTTCGAGCGGATGCATTTTCTCCAGTACCTGTAAGTGCTGATCCATTGTATCTCCGGTCCAGTTTCCATACTTCCATTGATTATACTGACTCGCCCTTGGCATGGTATCTCCAGTGGCAATCATTCTGTTATACGGGTCATTTTCTGCTACAATTTCAGAAAAAACTGTATAAAGACGATTTACACCATTAAGGGTATAATAAACATCTTCCAGTTGGCGTCCCGGAATATCGGAACTTAGAATTCTTTCGTTTGAGAACTCCCAACCATAAATTGCTGGAGAATGTGCATAGCGCTTTACAAATTTCTCCGTATAATCTCGCATGAATTTCATACCCTGACTTTCATCATTAAAAATAGATTCTTCGTAAACCTCTCCATAATAATCAAAAAATGAAAGTCGCCAAAAAAGAGAAGGAATTAAACCGATACCCAATTCCTCACATTTTTCCACAAGCTGATCCAGTTTGCTCCAATAGGTATCTTCTACATTTAGGTAATATCCCATATCTTCTCCGTAGAATGGGAGTGTAGCAAAACGAACCACCTTACAACCATAGGAATCCAGTACCTCCAAAGCATTCATAGTATCGGTCAGGTCCCATTTCTTATAAAAGCATCCAGTGAACATATCATAATAATTCACGCCGACTCCATAGAATTCTTTATCCCCCTGCATCAGCTTTCCATCTTCAAAGAAGAGACCTTGGGGTTCTGATTTTTCTGTCATTGTTTCTTTTTTGCTCGATGAGTCCTTTATATTCTCATCTCCCTTGCATCCACTAAGCAGGCAGCCTGCGAGCATACAAATAATTAAAATCCCTGCAATCTTATTCCTCATGCGTTCTTTTCCCTTTCTTTGAAATAATGACAACACCAATAACTACGAGAATCACTGCGCCGACGATCACCCCTGCAACAATAATGGTTTGCGTATCTAATACTTTATTCGTCCCATTATCGGTATTTGGCGTATTCGCCGAGCCATTTCCAGTACTACCATCATCCTGACTGCTAACCTTCAAAGAAAAAATATCTACCTTCCAATCATAGAGGTCAGCATCAGAAACCATTGCATTGTGTGCAAAAACCCCAATATATCCCTTCTGTTTTCTTTTATCAACATCGACTTCGGTACCCCAACTTTCACCTTTGAAAGGCATTTCATCCACAACTGTGAGTACAAGTTCTCCATCAAACCAAACATTAATCACAATTGCATCCTTCTTAGCTCCATCTGCTATATATTCTGCATGGTACTCCATTTTGACTTTATGTTTGTCCGTATCAAAGCAATCAGAAACCGTAATCGGTTTATAATACTCTGGCGTCACAGACTTTCCCATGCGTCCGTTACTTGCCAAATATTCGAAATCACCTGGATCTACCGTTGACCAACGTGCCGCATAGTCATGTCCACCTAATGCATTATATCGACGAATAGACAAACCAACCTGTGTATAACGACCCGAATTCGTATCTGATGTTTGGCGCTCTGTATCGAAACAAAGCATATAAGGATAAGATTCCTGTGTATACCAAGGCATAATATTTTTACTGTTCCATTGATCATCTATCGTCACTTGGTAACCAAAAATAATACCCCAAAAACTGCCCGGTAAAAAAGCTCCGTCTTCTTCATCATATGGTTCTACCGATGGATCATATGAAATCTGATATTCAAACTCTATAACCGCATTTGAGTAAGAATCTGCTGTATATACACCACCTGACTTTGCGTCTGAAGGGGTAATAGACATCACACCATCCTCAAGTGTAATAATTGAAAAATCATTTTCGTATAAAGACCAATCTGCTTTGGTTGATAACATATCAACCACATCCTCTTGTGCGTATGCTGTCATATTTGTTGCAACTGTAGAAATCAGTAACAGCAAAGTCAACATTACCATTTTTAATCTTTTCATAATTTATGTGTCACCCTCACTTATTAAATATTCTCTTATCATTGTTTTTGTTGATTTTCTATGATATCCCTGTATGCTTGTGTCCTAAAATCAATAATGGCACTATATTGCGTATATAGATTATTTTTCATTAACTGCCACATACTTTCAATGGTTTGTCCATCCGGAAATGCCGCATCACTCCACGCATAAGAACGTGGCAATGTATATTCTCCGTAATGAGCAGTATTTGCCATACGGAGTTCACGCTCTGTAGCCGGAATAGATGGAAGAATCATGCCGTCTGTAACATATCCATCCGTAGGATATACAGGAAACTCGCGTACTTTATTTACTAATGTTTTTTCCTCTTCGTTATAATCGGCCCACAGCATATCCGACATGTTATAATCTTCAATCAAACAAAATTTGCCTGAATATGGAAGAGCGTTCATGTACTGTTCTTTTTTATCCTCCGGATAATCCCAATAGTATTCACCATGTTCTCCTTGAATTTTTACCCAATGTTTTCCTTCTATTCCATATTTTGCAAGCTCATAATTTTCAACATCAGAGTAAAGCCATTCGATATACTTTAAAAGCAATTCATAATTTTTTGACTTGAGCGGAATTGCCAACGCTTCAAATGCCTCTTTAATATATGAATTACCATTTGTCTCTGTATCGGAACCTTCTTTTAGGAATGGTTCAATGACAACACTTTCTACCCCTGTGGCATTATATAACTGTCTAGCAACACTAATCTGACTGGTGATTTCAGGCCAATCACAATAAACTGCTCCCTTGCCTGAAATAAAATCAACTAACAGATTCTGCGCATTGGATGGGTTTTCTGTCCACAAACGTTCTTCCTGCAACCATCTGTACAATTCTAGTGTCTTAAGGTATGCGTCATCTGCATATGCCGGAATCAGATTATTATCCTTGTCAAGCACATACTCTGAATATGTAACGGCTCCAAATGGTGAAGTGAAGAAATAGTCTAGTGACCACGGTCTTCCTACTAATGGGCGTACCACATCCGTATTGTTTTTCATTTCAACAAGCATTTGTTTAAAGTCATCCAAAGACATCGCTTTATGATTCTCATTTAATATGTCATAATCGTCTGGATTAAAAGAAGTTTTTTCCATGTAATCTTTTCTAATAAGTAAAGCCCAACCGGATGGTCTGAATTTTGCTGAAAGCGCATATAACTTTCCATCAAGCGTTCCTGCATTTAATATCTCACCTTTCGGGTCTGTTTCACTGTTAAAAGATGCATAAAATGATGGAGCCAATTCCTTTACCAGATCAGTTAGATCCATAACCATTCCATCGAGAATATAGCTATTTATAGCCCCGTCACTTGAATAGTGATTTACAAATCCATCAATAGCTGCCTTTTCATCCGCCATGGCCGTAACAATTTTTTGACCAAGCATATCTGTATTCGCAGCCTCAATTTGAAGATCTATTTCTAAACCGGTGTCCTTATAGAATTTTTCTTCAATTGCTTTTTCTACTTCTTCGTCTTCAGAACCAAAAGATCCATTGTATTCAACATAAACCGTAACCTTACTCGAATTATCTTCCTTACCGCATGCTGACATACTACCTGCAATACAAAGCAGTGTAATCATAAACAAGTATAGTTTTATTTTTCTCATACATTTTCTCCTCAAATATACCAGTTGTATCAAAGGCTCTCCTTAGCCCTTTACCGAACCAAGTGTCAATCCTGACATAAAGAATCTCTGTAAAAATGGATATACGCATAAAATAGGCACTGTAGCCAAAACAGTTGTAGCCATTTTCACAGTCTCTGCTACTCCACTAACGCCACCACCACCAGGATTAAGATTCTGTTGAATCATTTGGCGAAGCAATGCTGTTATTGGAAGCATATGACGATGATTCGAATCAAAATATAATTCTGGAGCAGACCACATATTCCAATATGCAACAGCCGCATACAGAGCTATCGTTGCAATAATAGGAACAGCAAGTGGTAAAATAATCTGAACAAATTGTCTCCAATATCCACATCCGTCCATTTTTGCAGCTTCTTCCAGTTCAACAGGAATTGTTCTTAGATAATTCATAACTAAAATACAGTTCCAAATATGAAGTGAACCTGGGAGAAGAACTGCCAAATATGTATTACGTAACTGAAGTGTACTAGCTATCCATATATATGATGGAATGAGTCCCCCTGAAAAAAGCATGGCAAACATCATAAGAGCCATAAATATTTTTTTCCCTTTCAGGTTTTTTCTCGTAAGCGCATAGGCCGTCATAGTTGTCACACAAAGTTGAAGTAATGTTCCGCCTACTGTGATAATAATTGAATTCTTAAATGCATTAAGAATATCACTTGCAGATGTAAAAATCTTTTTATAAGCGTCCAACGACCATTCCTGCGGCCAAAGTTGATAGCCGTTTGTTAAATATGCCGCCTCAGACGTAAAAGAACCCACAATAATATATAGATAAGGAAGAACAAAAATAACTCCAAGCAAAGTTAAAAATATGTAATTAAATATCTGAAATGATTTCCTTGCCATTACCAAATCCCCTCTTGACCTAATTTTTTTGCAACTTTATCTGATATCGTGATAAGTATTAACGAAATAACTCCTTGCACCAGTCCGTAAGCTGTTGCCAACGGAAACTGTCTGTAAGCTCCGGAATTTGCCAATGCAAAAACCTTTGTACTAATAACATCCGTGGTCTCTCCCAAAATTGCATTTTGACCAACCATGGTATAGATTTGTTCAAAATCGTCTGCAAAAATTTTTCCAATCGTAAGAATTAACATAATCGTTACTGTCGATGCCAATCCCGGAAGTGTAATATGTATAACCTGTCTAAACTTTCCGGCACCATCAATACTTGCAGCTTCATATAATTCCTTGTCAATGGAAGTAATCGCTGCTAAAAACATGACTGTTCCAAATCCGACTTCTTTCCAAATAGAAGTAATTACCAAGATGCCCGGCCACATTTCAGGGGCAGAATACCAACTGATTGCTCCCAATCCGAACTGTTCTAAGATGCTGTTTAGGACGCCGTTATCAGTGCTAAGGAATATCACCATCATTCCCGATACAATAACCCACGATATGAAAGCAGGAAGATAAGCAATTGTTTGAAAAATCTTTTTAAAATACTTGTTTCCTATTTCATTAATAAGAAGAGCTAATATAATTGGGGCAGGAAACCGAAAAATTAATTTCAAAATATTTAGCCGGAGCGTGTTTACTACGAGTTTCCATAAATCCGGCTCTGTAAACATCACCTTGAACCAGTAAACGCCTACATTTTCATTTTTAAATAAATTTGGTATAAGAGGGTTATAATCTATAAATGCCATATATAATCCATACATAGGAATGTAACTAAACATGATTAACATAATCATGCCTGGTAGCAGCATCGCATAATTTCCCCAATTTCCTTTTATATAAGCCAACCGTTTCTCTCTACGCCTTTTTTTGTCAATTTTTTTCTTTGTATCCATCATGTTCCTCTTTCATATGATATAAGACCTAACTCTATCATGAATTTCTTTCAAATTAGACTGGAAGAAATTTACTTCCAGTCCATGAAAATTAATTATTAATCTGATTTAAATATGCCTTAGTAACTGTAACTCCCGTTACTCCGTTCTCACCTCTTACAAACATATAACTTGCCGTTGTATCATCTATCGTAAGATCACTCTCGCTTAAACTCAATACTGTCGTTGGTACAAATACATCTGTCTTTTCACCATCCGGATTTGTGGTTCCGCTAAGATATGCCAACAGTTTCACCGGCTCTCCATCAAATTCAAACGCCATTCGAATTCCTGTAAATACATTATCCTCATATACATCTTCCACAACATATTTAATGGTATGTTCTTTGGTCCAATCCACGTTACTGAAATCATAATCCCATCCAACATATCTGGTGTTAACATTATAATTTCCTGCCGTACTATGGCCTACCTTAACTCCGAGTCCCCATGTCGGATCATATCTTAAACGAATC
>JAFQDE010000053.1 GCA_017416155.1 Tyzzerella sp. | reverse complement strand
TTCCCGCTTGACAGAACGGAACGCCACAATCCATACAACGTGCTGCCTGCTTCTGTTGTTCTTCTAATGATAATCGTCCATGAAATTCCTCAAAATTCTGAATTCTGTCACAGGCAGGAATTTCTGGTCCATTTTTTCTTTGATATTCTAAAAAACCGGTTGTTTTTGCCATGTCCATCCCTCCTATGCTTTCTTTCCACCAATACAAGCATAAAATGCCTCTATTCGTGCGTCTTCTTTACTGAGTCCCTGTTCTTCAAAACTTGCGGTTGCCATCATCAGTTCCTTGTAATCCGCTGGAATAATCTTCTTGAATTTCGGCAAATATTCTTCAAAGTGCGCAAGTATCTTTAGGCCTTTCTTCGAATTTGTGGCTTTTACATGTTTCTCGATTATCTTCCGCAATTCTTCCTGCTCGAATTTGTTTTCCACTTTCTCCATAAGAACAAGTTCTTTGTTCAGATTCCGATATAACTGGTTACTCTCATCCAAAACATAAGCAATACCGCCACTCATACCAGCCGCAAAGTTCTTACCGGTAGGACCAAGTATAACTGCCCTGCCACCTGTCATATATTCACATCCATGTTCGCCGACACCTTCTACAACTGCCGTAGCACCCGAATTTCTGACGCAGAAGCGCTCGCCAGCCTGTCCTGCTAAATAAGCTTCTCCTGATGTTGCCCCATACAGAGCCACATTACCAATCAGAATATTTTCTCCTGGCTCATAAGACGCTTCTTTTGGCGCATACACCGCAAGTTTACCGCCCGATAGACCTTTACCTAAATAGTCATTGCAATCACCGCAAAGATTTAAAGACAAGCCCTTTGGAATAAATGCACCAAAACTTTGACCGCCTGCCCCCAAGCAGTCGATTGTAATTGTATCATCCAGAAGTCCCTCTGGATGTACTCTTGTAATCTCGGCACCTGTCAATGTTCCAAATGTGCGGTCTACATTGGATAATGTAATCTCAAAACGCTTTTTCGTGCCTTTTCTTATCGCTTCTTTCATATCTTTTCGATTTAACAAAACAGCTTCATCCTTGACCGCTGCTAGTTTAAAATCATA
Organism: Tyzzerella sp.; assembly: GCA_017416155.1. Lineage (GTDB taxonomy): Bacteria > Bacillota > Clostridia > Lachnospirales > Lachnospiraceae > Faecalimonas. The sequence goes on along the minus strand of JAFQDE010000053.1, from coordinate 1,540 downwards.
CGCATGCTCCGGACTATATATTGTGCTTTTTCCATGAATACTTTCGTCTTGCAAGAGGATGTGACTCAAATCTATTTTTTCGGCATTTCCGGATAATCCATCTTTCTTCTTGAGCAAATCTGTTCTACCAACCAATTCATCAACAGAGCGAACACCTAGTTTTGCCATATATTCACGAAGCTGTCTTGCAATGAAAATCATGAAGTTTTCCACATACTCTGGTTTTCCGATAAAGCGTTTACGCAGTTCCGGATTTTGTGTCGCAATCCCCATTGGACAAGTATCCAGGTTGCAGACACGCATCATCACGCAGCCAAGAGTTACAAGCGGAGCCGTTGCAAAGCCAAATTCCTCTGCTCCAAGAATGGCAGCAACCGCAACATCACGACCACTCATCAGTTTCCCGTCTGTTTCGATCCGTACACGATTACGAAGACCGTTTGCAACCAGTGTCTGATGCGCTTCCGCAAGCCCCAATTCCCAAGGAAGTCCTGCATTGTGAATGGAACTAAGTGGTGCAGCTCCCGTACCACCGTCGTATCCTGAAATCAGAATAACACTTGCTCCTGCTTTTGCCACACCTGCAGCAACCGTCCCAACTCCGGCTTCTGAAACGAGTTTTACGGAAATCCTTGCATTCTTATTTGCATTCTTCAGGTCATAAATCAACTGCGCCAAATCCTCAATCGAATAAATGTCATGATGTGGCGGTGGTGATATCAAACTCACGCCTGGTGTAGAATGTCTGGTTTTCGCAATCCATGGATATACCTTCTTGGCAGGCAAGTGACCACCTTCACCCGGTTTTGCTCCCTGCGCCATCTTAATCTGAATTTCTTTTGCACTTACCAAATATTTACTTGTCACACCAAAACGCCCGCTGGCCACTTGCTTGATTGCCGAACTTCTATCATCTTTTGTTCCGGCAGTTTGAAGTCTCTCGTCACTCTCTCCGCCTTCACCACTGTTTGATTTACCATGCAAATGATTCATGGCAATTGCAAGTGCCTCATGCGCCTCTTCCGATATTGAGCCATATGACATTGCACCTGTCTTGAAGCGTCTCACAATCTCTTCTTCGCTCTCGATCTCAGAAATATCAACTCCTTGCTCAGGATACTGAAAATCCATAAGGCTTCGGAGATAACCACTCTGTTCCTCGTCAATCATCTTTGTGTACTCTACAAATTTATCATAATCACCTTCTCTGGTAGCCGCCTGCAACATGTGAATCGTTTTTGGATTATAACGATGCTCTTCTCCCTGACTTCTCATTTTGTGACGACCCATGGAGGTAAACGTTAAATCATTTTCTAATCCTAATGGGTCAAAGGCTTTTGAATGCTGTTCATCTGTTGCTTTCGCAATATCCTCTAATGTAATGCCGCCAATACGGCTAACTGTTCCCGAAAAATATTTCTCCGTCACTTCCTTAGAGATACCGATCGCCTCAAAGATTTTACTGCCTTGGTAAGACTGAATCGTAGAAATACCCATTTTCGATGCAATCTTTACAATCCCCTGTAAAATTGCGTGATCA
>JAFQDE010000052.1 GCA_017416155.1 Tyzzerella sp. | reverse complement strand
GTAAAAGAAGAATATTCTTATTCCCTCTCAATCATAACAGTTGAAAGTTTCTTGACATTTATCTTTTGGCAACCACCCTGTATCATTACAAAATTGTGGTCGTCTTCATACAATTTATAACGTCCATCTGGTAAGCAAATCTCGCATTCCACCTCTTCTGGATTGTAATTGATCAGGAACTGACCATACTGTCCGCTTTCTGTCTCCCATGCCGAAGTATGAATCTTCTCAATCACAAACTCATGCCCTTTCGGAGCATAAATCAAGTTGTTGTCACAAAGCACTTTATATGGTTTTACCATATTTCCACTATGCAAATACTTCTTGCCAATTCCCTGGCGCCACATGTTTGCATTCTTCACAAATGTGATAATATCGTCTTGATTTGGAATATCATCTAACTCTCTCCATCCCCAGTTCCATGCGATATCACCATTTTCGTTTAACACCAACGTAAGCATGTCGCCGGCAGAGAATGCGTATGCAGTTCTCTCCAATAAATTAACCGGAGACTTCGCATGGTCTAACCATTTGTGTGCACTGACCTGATTACCCATGAAGTTGTTGATATATTCATGATACAAATATGCGTAAAGTGGTATCGGTCGTCCTGTTGCATAATTCAATTCATATCGATTATCGCTGAATAGCAAATATGGGATATAGCTTTCCGCCGCCGCAGACTCACATCCAAAAAGAACTTTTCCAGTGCCTTGCTCTACTTCTGCAAGCAACTCTTTGACAGCCTCTACCTGCCACTTGCCAGGTACTGGAGGATGTCCATGTTCTTTGCTATAACAGAAGTAAGAAGTTCCGCCGTGATTTTGATCCATTAACTGGATATAATCAATTCCAGCTGCAACCATGTGCTCTACTTCGTTCTTCAGGACATCTATTGTAAATCTTTGAGTCGGACACATATCATATCCTGCTCTTATACAATCAACAATACAGCAGTACGGAAGTTCCTGTTTTGGTGACAGGCACATCGCATCGCGCAAATTCTTTTCCTCGAATTCTGCCTCTCTGTTATAGTCATCCACCAACTTGCTAAATTGAGTCCATCCCAAACCACTGCAATATACACCGAAGACATCCCCTCTTTCATGCAATGCATCGATAAACTTCTTCAATTCTTCTTCTCCCCCGTAAGGTGGCCATACATATGGCGGTGCCCATGGCGCAGTGCCCTCCCAGTGCATAAGAATAACCATAATCTTACTGTTCAGCGCCTTTTCAAGTCGCTCTACATGTTCCATGGCATTGCAATATGGGAACATCTTGTTCGGATTCATAATATCTCCATCATGCAATCCTCTAACCGGGTAAGTAATGATAACAGGTGATTGCGAGTACCAATCCGGCAACTCTTTATTTTCTGTAATCTTTACAAACGGCTCCGCTTTGTTTGCTTTGAACCAGTCTTTGTAAATCTGAGCCGCGTCCTGCCATTCACCTTCAAAGAATTTCATTACCATTGGGAAACTCATCTGATAATCTTCTCCATAGTGTCCGCCACAATAATGTCTCATTTGAAGTAATATACCATTTTTATATGGAAGAAAATCGATTCCCTTTATATTATCTTCCTTGTCGTGTGCTCCGAAATACAACCCCTCTTTAGAATTGTAGTATGCCATGAACTGACTTTCCACAATCGCCGGATACATCGGAATGCAAGAAATACTTGGATATTGTAAATCCTTATAATTAAATTCTTCTGATTCTTTGTATGACAAGTCATCCACAATGGCTCCTTCATTATAGCCCCACAGGATCTTGGAATCCCCATTGTTGTCTTTCAAATCATGCGGCACAGCAATTCGCGGGAAATCTATCCATTCCACAATTCGGTTGTCTTTCATATGAACTGCAATCTTCCAGCCGACAGAGTCTCCTATACTTGCAGAAACAACTACTTCCAACGTCTCTCCCTGATAGATTGCTTCCATAGAATTCTCCGTTGAATGAGCAGACACAAATTGCATGTCCTCAAAATTCACTTCTTGAGACTCGCCTTCTTCGTCTCTAAGTAATAACTTAAAAATAGGTAATTCTTCACCGATAAACTCTCTTTGGTTTCCTTGTAAAGAGGAAATGCATGCTCGTTCCTCATCATACTGCATGAAAATTCCTGTCTTCTTTAATGTAATCATATCGTTGTCTCCTTCTCTATTGTACGAATCACAAATCTAAATTTCGCATTACCTTCATTCCACATTGGGAAATTAGTTCCCCATTGATTGTTAAACAAGTTCACCCAGACACCATTTGCTGTATCCGGTATTTCGTTATAAAATCCATAGAGGCGTGGTTCTCCAACTGCCAACACCGGCGCATCTAAGGTTTCTAGTACATATTCTTCAAACTTTAAGATTCCATCTGTCGCATGTAATTCTCGATTACCACAAGATATAACATCACACGGATCGATTTCATGTCCAAGCTTTGAGATAGAAGTTAATGGTTTTAGCAATCCAAAATGGAGCCATAACCCTTCCGGAATACGATTTGCCGGCTTATCATACCATGAGTATTCTAGTTCTACTTCAGTTTCTTTCGGTATGAGGTGAAGAATCATATCCATTGGGCATCCGAACATTACATTTGCCTCTGAATCTCCTTCCATTAATAGATAGAGTCCTTTTTCATCGCAATATGCTGCTTGCAACTTAGCTTTAAAATGTCTGTATTCTTTTTGCTCTTTGCGAAGACCTGGCTTGCCATTATCCTCCACTACCCATGCAACAGACATAAAATCCGGTTTGATATATCTGTTCATGAATCCGTCGATTTCATCTTCCGAGTAAACCTCATATTCAAATGCTCCGATTCGGTGTTGTGAATCAGCAAAGATACATTCATGATTCCTTAATTTTGAAATACCTCCGTCTGCATCCCAGCCAATTTCCCAACCATTTAATACAACATCGTTTCCTTCTATCTTTGTCATTATAGAGAAATCCGGTCTTGCAGGATTGCACCCTTCTATCGCTCGGATGGCTTTTTTTCGATTCTCCTCTTTTTCCATACATTCTATGGCTTGCGATATATAGTTTCTCTGTTCAGCCCAAGACTGTTCCATCTTGCAATATGCTTCTTGATTGCGTACAGCTTCAAAATGCTCTCTCGTATAGTTTTCATAATCACGTAGCCACTCATTTTCATTCAGTCCCCATGTGTGCTCAGGTATCATGATAAGTTTGCTATACAAGCGTTGTCTCTCTTCTTCTTCCAATTCTGGTGCCAGACGCAACAAAGCTCGATATTCTGACACCTTTTGTGGATCTGTTCCAGCCCCGTGAATCCAAGTATCACCTATTTCCTGCTTCACGACCGGGAGACTTTCACGTATCGGCCTTATTGCTATTGCCAAATCGTTCAAATCCGCTGCGACAATCTCTGCATCCGGATGCTCTTTCCTTAGCTTCGAGAAAGTATCATGAACCTCTTTTAAAGTCGGTGGCCCCATATTGTCATTCGTATGGGCAAAGTAAAGTGCTACATCAGTTCCCTCTATTTTTGAAAATTCACCATAATACCCCTTGTTGTACATGACAGTAATTTCCTGCCCTTGCGGAGTCTGCCAACGAAAAATATCCGGTACATCCGGCGCAGTAGCACCTGCATTTACCCCGATATGTAAAAACTCAACTCCCGCCTCAGCAAGCAGAGGAACTATTCCTCTTGTATGCCCTGGCACATCCGTCATTTTTGCGGCAATTGTCTTTACACCAAACAGTGAATCCAGCTCCTTCGCCATGGAAATACCATAGCAAAACAAATCCCTGTTCATCACTTCAGAATGCGTTGTGAAAGGCAGTCCATGCCAGCGAATAATTCCGGCACGAATTGCTTTTTCTAATCGTAATTTTTCCTCTTCGTTTGCCTGTTTCCAATACTGCCAAATCAACCAACTTCCCGTTGTCCATACAAGCTTATCTGTTGTATCCTCAAGTGCAAGCTGTTCACCAACCGAAATGGCAGACGGAATAAATTGGTTGTTATATTTGTTAACAACCGTTTGACTCAAATCAGTAAACCCAACATCCAAATGGGTCTTGAATAAAACTAAAATCTTCATATGACGTCTCCCTTCCTTGAACCTATTCTAGTGTTGCCATCCACTCTGCAATTCTAGGGTACAACTCATCATATCCCATCGCAGTAGGGTGCAGTCCGTCGAACAGTGCGATTTTTGTATCATCATGATACAAATCCAAATATGATATGTTCCATTCTTTACATATTTGAATAGCCGTTGCAACGTGTGCATCACAATTCACACCATCCTCCGTACGATAATTGATGATAAAACCTAGTTTTGCAGATGGATGATTCTGTTTGGCTGTGTAAAACAATAATTCTAATCCTCCTGCAAAAGTACTCTCGTCAACTTGCCCAGGATTAAAATTGTTTGGACCACTTGAGTCACCAATTGGTACACCCGTTCCAGCATCATTATAAAGACCATGCATAATTATATAATCGTAGGTATTGCCCTTTTCTTTTGCAAGGTTATTATAAATATACTTTTCCTCATTATCTGAACGCTTAGAAGAAATACAAGCACCATTGACACCATTGTTTTTCACTGTCATTCCACAATAATATTCAATGCGTCCTGCCCATCCTCCTGTCTTCAAATTGGTATAATAATCACACATACCATATGTAATCGAATCCCCAAGGAACAACGCACTTTTTCCAGATAATACCTTAATTGTCAAATCTGAAATCTCTCCATTCTCCAACGTAACATTCTGTTGACCATGCTTAGAACATCC
>JAFQDE010000028.1 GCA_017416155.1 Tyzzerella sp. | reverse complement strand
CCGGTGTGGTTCTTGCATTGATTCAAAGGGTAAGAGAAATTGGGAAAGGAGAGATTGACGATGCCAGACACTACTAAAAAGAAATCTAAGAAAAACGCACCTATATTATGTGCTGTTATCATGATTGCCTTTTTGGCAATATTTATTGCAGTAATTCTTTTCCCGTTACTGGGAGAAAGTTATGGTGATGTTGCTGCCGTAGGATTTTTGGTTATATATTGCCTGATAATTGTGGCAATAATAGCCGGAATCCTAGTTGCATTACACCAAAGACTGAAAGAAATTGAAGGCGGTGAAGAGGACGATGCAAAAAAATATTAACCAAAAAGCGCAAGACAAACGCCGTAAAGAAGCATTTCAAAGTGCGATTATTTCCAGTGTTATGCTGTTATTAGCATCTCTAACAAAACTGGGACTTCGCTGGTATTATCAAATGAATGACTTTTGGGGTGCTCTGTTACTTATTTTTGCCATCTTGGAATTGGCAATGCTGATTCCTATATGGATATTACTAAATACAAGACTAAAGGAAATTGAAGGAGGAGAAGAAGATGTTGCTACTCAATATTGACCACATCCCTGGGCGCGAAATTGAGGCTCTGGGAATTGTGAAAGGAACTGTTGTGCAGTCTAAAAATTTTGGTAAGGATTTCATGGCAGGTATGAAGACACTTGTAGGTGGAGAAATCACCGGTTACACTGAAATGTTAGTGGAAGCCAGACAGATTGCCACAAAACGAATGGTAGATGAAGCAAACGCCCTAAACGCAGATGCTATCATTAACATCCGTTACGGTTCTTCTGCAGTTATGCAGGGTGCGGCGGAAGTAATTGCCTATGGTACTGCTGTGAAATATGTATAAGACGACGAAACCGGATCTCCTATGAGGAAATCCGGTTTTGTTTACTATTTATCTATATATTCCGGATGCTTTTTTATGAATTCCTCATTTGCCCTTAGCATCTGTTCATAATATTCGTTGTACAATGGGCTCAAACGTCTCATTGCAGGTATGAACACGTCATAATAACCGTTTGATGAGCAAAACTCTTTCATCAGTTCCATGAATTGATATGCTGGTGAACTTTTATACTCCTCCGTCTGTTTGAAATTATGGTAAGCATCTAAGATTTCCTTATTATTATCTACAAAGGCATTAATATCCTGCATTGCATCCTGCTTTTCTTGCAAGATAGAGTTAATTTTTTCAGTCCCCTCTTCCCCGGAATATAATTCTAAATATTGGTCTAAATATTCCTGCAAATGTATTGGAATCGTCATATCCGGTACATTGTCGAAAAACTCTATAATCTCCTGAAATGCGTTTTTCTGTTCTTCTGTTTCTATCGATCTTGTAAGATATCTCGAGAAATTAAGGCTGATAAATTTGCCATAATAACTCGGAAATAAATCCAATAATCTTTTGATAATGACGCTTTTGGAATTAATCTCGTTAATTTCATCCGAGAGTTCTTCTACAGATTCTCCCTCTGCTATTTTTTTGAGAATAGAATGTCTGATTTTTTCTTTCTCCATATCCAAAGTTTTCTGATATAGTATGTTTTTCACATTATCTTTCTTTTCAAGAACTTGTTTGATTTCAGGAATGCTTAAACCCAATCTTCGATACAAAACGATCCTTTTTATAATTTCTACATCTTGTGCCGCAAAATCCTTATAACCATTTTCTAAAACATTGGGATTTACCATATGCTGTTCTACATAATACTGGACTGCTTTCTTTGTAATACCACACTGTTTTGCTACTTCATTAATTAACATGAATTATCACCTCCGGTATTATCGTAAGCCGACCCGTAAGGGTGTAGTCAAGCCTTTCCTTCTGCAAGTTTCATCAATTCACGTTCAGACTCAACATCATTTTGATATGGATAACTTTTCGCGCACTTTTCAAACAATGTCTTGATTTTCTCAGCATTTTCTCTTTCTTTGTTATGAAGAAGTGCAAGTGCGTATTCTGTCCGTAACACAGACGGAAATTTTTTCATCTGCTTCATAAACTGCTTCTGTTCTTTCGTAAGCATTCCGTCAATGACTTCTTTTCTATTCTCTGAAATCATTTCTATATACATTCTGTCACAGACCATGAGACTTCGGTGCAGACCAACCATACCGCTTTCGATATTCACAATATGTTCCATCAGCTTGTCTGCTTCCTGAAATTCCTGCTTATCCATCAGACGATTGCATGCGAACACTCCCATTACAACCACCATGCTATTCTTCATGGCTTCATCAGAAGGAACTGCAAACCACTCGTCCGGCATATCTTTCAGACGCACACCCTTTGCAAGTTGTTCATTCACTTTCATCTGTATCCAGAAGGAACGCATTGCTTCACTGTTGCGTGTAAGTGAAAATGCATTGTAGCCGTCATTATCCACTGTTCCCAATCGCATAGGTAGGCCATTCATGATAGCAATACCAACACCGACAATTGTGCACATCAGTAGCATTGTCGATAGGATTGGGGTGTCTTTAGTTAGAATATACAATACAAAAAACAAGGCTGAAGCAATTACATTCATCAGCGAGCCACCCAGGTTATAGAGTACTAACGGGATCTTCCCATCTTTCATGTCCGGTGGGGACATAAGGCACTGTCCTCCTGTCCCTG
>JAFQDE010000051.1 GCA_017416155.1 Tyzzerella sp. | reverse complement strand
TTTTATCTTTCTATCTAAATTACAACTGACCGGAAGGAATGACAGATGCTGCATAGCAGTTCCGGAACTTCGCAAACCATTTGTCTTTATATCCTACAACCTGCCCATCATGGAGCAGGCAGAAATCCTCTGCCACACATTCTGCCAAATCTGAATCCCCTGTGGATTCATAAATCTGGCGATATACTTTATCGTGAATCTTATTCCTCTTCTTTTTGTGGTCTTCTGTGTACGTACGTATATCTTTTAACATCTCAACTTCTAGGAAGATACGAATTCTTTCACTATCGAAGACTTTCTCCTTTCGTCCAGCAAATATTTCATCTGCATCAGCTAAGTAGAAGTTGATGTGTCCTAATGCTTTAATTAATTCTTCCAATATGTTCACTCCATACTAACTGTTATTATTTTCTTTTATTCGAACTTGTTTAATAGATTTCCATCTTTATCATAGATACCCAATGTATGAACTTCTTCTGTTGCATGTCCGGTTGAGTTTTCTTTTTCCAACCAAAAATATTTCGAGGATCTGTGAATATACCCTGCAGAATCTTCTATTTCTACATACATGGATAGTTCCTCCCCACTACCCACTTTATATTTCTCTTCAAATGAGAAGTCGCAATAATCATCTACGAGCTTAGAAGTGATATCCCTGCGTTCAATCTCTTTTCCATTCAATTCAGTAATCAATTCTGCTTTGGATGTCGTTACTTTACTGCTTGGTGAAGACGGCTTGCAGTCAATTAATACATTTCCGTCAATAGCGAGAGTTCCATTTCTATAAGTAGTTGAACCCCAAATATCTGACTCTAAAACAGGAAGATAATTATAATGTAAGTAACTGAGTTCTACGCTCTCTAATAATTCTGTCTTAGTGCCATCCGGCGTTTGGATGTGCAGCATCGGATATTCGCCATAGTCTAAAAAAATATTTGCCTTTATAGATGCAATATACTCATTACCTATTCTTGTGAGTTCGGCATTTTCTTCCCCAATGCTTACGGAAAGTTTCATATTCTCTGTGATGTTTTTCGGCACTACTTTTAATTGAATTTCAGCCTTATTCGATGAAGTGTCAAGTTCACCTAATTCATAATTCACATGCGATAGCAAACTTGCTTCTTTCTTCAAATGTTCATCGACGTTATCATAAATAGAGCTGATTTCGCTGCGGATGTTATTGCCTTCCGTCTGCCAATAAGCTATCTGCCCCTTCAGATTGGAAATCTCATTGGTCAATTCACTGATTTTTATGTATCCCAATACCAAAACTACTACTAGCGCTATGCCTAAAACAACTTTCCAATTCACTTGATTTTTCTTTTCTTCCATAACAGCACCCCACATTCTTTAATCCGTTTTTCTTCTTTCTATTGCTATACTGGATATAATGGCGTAAATGATTGCGATAACAGCGATGACTATCACCAAAATAAATATCCATTTTGCCGCTAACAGCACGCTTACACCATTTAGCAGAAATATTATTCCAATCAGCAGAAACACAATCGCGCTCTGCCGATAATGTGGCTTCTTATCCATCGTTTCTCTTTCCTGTTTGGATGCGTAAATGTAAGCGTTATTAAACAAAAATCCCTTTTCTCTAAATGAACGATAGCTCATGACAAAGGCACCTATTGCTATCAAAAATAAAATGCACGAAAGAATAATCTCCTTCATAAAAACCACCTTTCTACTGTCTGTATTTTGCTTCCACACGTATATAAGCAACTATAATTGCGAAAACAAGAATCAGAACAGCAAATACCACTACGAAACATAACGGTGAATTTTGTTCTAAAAATAGTAATGGTATGCCCAGTATTTCCAATAGACCTGCAAACACAAACCATATTTTTGCCACTGCTCGATTATAGGCTGCAACATCTTTCATTTCAGCAGGTTTTACACCGGTAAAGAAGCCAACCGGTTCCTTCGCCTTCCAACTGCTGCACCCAAACCCTAAAAAGAGTAGTGAAACTAAACTCCATATCGCAAATCCTGTTATCATGCTCTACTTCCCTCTTTTCGCCACTTTGATTCCGAAATGCGTCCCTATCATAGCCAGCAATCCAACCGCAAGATACAATGCTGAATAGATAAACAGGTCTTTTACCAGTTCCCTAACAACGATACCGAAAAATACTGGAAAAAGAACTGCTGCCAGAAAAGGTATCCACCAAAGTTTTTTAAGTTCTGTACCTGCCATAACGCTAAGTGCAATAACCATAAGCGGATTCACAGCGAAGAACAAGATGAAACATAGTGCCATTCCCGCATCAGATGATACAATACGTACCGCTATAAGTGGCAATATGAACATAACAATCAGCATAGTGACTATTGCAATACAACTTTTCTTTTTCACACTCATGATGCACCTCCGCAATTATAGAATACGTTTCGCTTTTTTACTCTTCTTTACCGTTTCCAGATCTGACTTATCTATCCACTCTTCCGTAAAGCCACAATCACAGCAAATATAGCGATTCACATTGACAGCAGATATAATCGTCTTGCCTACCATCACGTTATTCCCTGCACCATATGCCCCTGTATATCCATCAACCCTTACAATATTTGTTCCCGAGCATTTAGGACACTGATTCGTCATTTTCATTTTGTATTCTCCTTTATAAAAGTTGGTTTGCCCTACATTTTAGGGCAAAGCTCATCTGCCTATTTTATAACCTTTCGTTTCAAGGAATTTTGTAAAATCATCACAGTTTCCCACAACAAATCCGTCTTTTTTAAAGATATACCACTGTCTTGCGCTTGATTGCAAAATAATATAGTTTTTCGTTTGATACGCCTTCTTAATGCTTGAAAATCCTATGGAATACTCTGAACCCAAAGAACTCTTATGAGTAATAGAATCTTCAGTTACAGTAATGGTATATAGTATATCCCCACCAGCAGAAACTTCCTTTTGTCTTGCCATACTAACCTTGACTATTCTGCGATACATAATCACACGAAATAAAATAATGAAGGCAAAACAACCATATACAGTGTAATCCGGCCTGACCTCAAACAGTAGCCCTACAAGACCAATCAGTATTGATATGCCCATCAGGATATCAATAAACCTGTATATTTTGCTTTTGAAATAGTGATGAAAATAAATCTCCTTATAAAACGCTTCGTCTCTTGTGTGTATATTTTCAAAGATTGCCATTTCCTGCTACACCTCTCTTGGCATTATAATTGCCGCTATGATATATGCAATCAATCCGCATCCGCCGGCTAAAGTGAAAATCACCCACGCAAGTCGAATCAGTGTCGGGTCAATGTTGAAATAGTTTGCAAAACCTGCACATACACCATCTATTTTTTTATCTGTGTTGCTTTTGTATAATCTTTTTTCCATAATCTTTGTCTCTCCCTTCGCTACTTGTTAATCACCGGTGATATAATCGGTTTTCCTTCTCTGTCAAGAAGTGGTGTCAATCCACCTGCGTATCCACCTTGCTGAAACATGTAATTTACACCTGTTTC
>JAFQDE010000027.1 GCA_017416155.1 Tyzzerella sp. | reverse complement strand
CTTAAAACAGTTGCAGAACTCAGTCGTAATCTGACAAACAAGGAACTTGCAAAGTTCACGGATCAGATTAATGACTTGTGCGATAAATATGCACGAAAATCAAAATAAAGACATAGGCAGGAGGTAATAGATATGTCAAAAAAATATTTTGCATGTGTGTATGGCGGTGCTAATGAAAGAATAGACAGCCACCACAAAGAGAAAATAGAAGAATTAGGAAAGATTATAGCTAAAAATGGCTTTTCGCTTGTTTACGGTGCCGGAGCAACAGGTTGTATGGGTGCTGTTGCAAGAGGTGTTAAAGAAAACGGTGGTTTTGTTATGGGCATATCACCGGATTTTATCAGCGATTTTGAAGATATATTCGATTGTGATAATAAGGTTATGGTTGACACTATGGCAGAGAGAAAGACACTTATGGAAAAACATGCAGATGTGTTTTTTATCGCTCCCGGCGGAATAGGAACTATGGATGAGTTTTTCCAGGTGTTGACGTTAAAATATTTGAAACGTATTAATGTGCCAATTGTTGTGTTGAATCTTGATGGATTCTATAATTCACTTATCTGCTTGATTGAAGATTTGGTGAAACAAGGAGCAGTAATAGAGGATGTACATAAGTTATATGATGTTGTTACGGATATTAGCGAAGAATCGATAGTGCCAATACTCAAAATGGTTGCAGAAAATGAAAGCGGTGATTAAGTGAAACTTTTATTTAAACAAAGATTTTTCTCATGGTTTGACAGCTATGATATCTATAACGAAAACGGAGAAACCGTATATACTGTCGAAGGAAAATTGAGTTGGGGACATAAACTTCATATTCTTAATAATCAAGGTGAACATATAGCGACCGTAAAACAGGCAGTATTAACTTTTATGCCAAGATTTGAATTGTATCAAGGCGAAAGATGTATTGGCTCTCTGCAGAAGAAAATCAGCTTTTTTAAGCCACATTATGAGATAGATTTTAATGGATGGAGTATAACAGGAAACTTTCTTGAGTGGGATTACAATATAGTAAATGCAGCAGGACAGGTGGTAGCGACCGTTAATAAAGAGGTTTTTAATTTCACTGATACATATTCGATTGAAACTGTAAGAGATGAAGACGCTCTGTATGCTTTAATGGTGACACTTGCCATTGATGCAGAGAAGTGTTCGAGAAATAACGGATAGAAAGAGGATTTAGATGAGTAAAGCATATGATTTTTTAAAAGAATGCGGAGCATTTTTTGTATTAACAATTAATGGGGAATATCCTGCTGGAAGACCATTTGGTGCAGTTATGGAAATAGGCGATGATTTGTACCTGGCAACTAATGATATGAATGAGGCACATAAGCAAATGCGTGAACATAAGCAGATACAGATAGTAGCTAAAAAACCAGAATCAAGGGCATGGATAAGAATCACGGGTATATCAGAAGAGTGTGACAACTTGGAATTAAAATCGAGAATGCTTGAAGAGTGTCCGGTTCTGCACAAACATTATGAATCTGCAGAAGCAGAACATTTTCTAATGTTCAAAGTTAAAATAGAAAATGTTGAAATTAAATAACATACCATTGTTCGCATTTGTGCATATGTGGAAGAGGTGAGAAGATGAAATGGAATCCGTGGCATGGTTGTCATAAGCTAAGTGAAGGATGTAGACACTGCTATGTGTACCGGATGGACTCACGGCATGAAAAAGATGCAAGTGAGGTTAAAAAGAACATATCTTCATTTCGAGAACCTGTTTCAAAAAATAGAAAAGGCGAATATAAGCATCCGTCCGGTACAACATTTTATACTTGCTTTACCTCTGACTTCTTTTTAGAAGATGCCGATGAGTGGCGAAAAGAAGCATGGTCATTTATGAAAGAACGAAGTGATTGCCGATTTTTCTTTATAACCAAACGAATCGACCGTTTTGAAAAATGTATCCCCGAAGATTGGGGAAACGGATATGACAACGTGATGATTGCAGTAACGACTGAAAATCAAAAAATGGCTGATTATCGCTTGCCCATATATTCAAAGCTTCCTATCAAGCATAAAGGAATAATGTGCGAACCTCTTCTTGAAGGAATTGATTTAACAAAATATCTGACTCCCGAAATTGAAGTGGTTTCAGTAGGTGGTGAATCAGGCTTGGAGGCAAGAATATGCAACTACGAATGGATACTTGATATACGAAATCAGTGTATTGCTGCAAATGTTTCATTTGATTTTCATCAGACAGGTGCGAAGCTGCTTAAAGATGGGAAAATTTATTGCATACCAAAGGCTAAACAGGGTGTACAGGCTGCAAAAGCTTGTATTGACTTTAACAGTAATAAGTAAGAAGGTGTACTTAGCGATGTGGTTAATATTAGCATTGCTGTCAGCATTTTTTGCTGCAGTAACTTCAATTTTGTCAAAGATTGGTATTGATGGTGTTAATTCCAATCTTGCAACGGCTATACGAACAGTTGTAGTTGTGATTATGGCTTGGGGTATGGTCTTTTTAACAAATACACAGGGTGGAATATCCGATATAAGCAAAAAAAGTTGGATATTCTTAATCCTGTCAGGGTTAGCAACAGGAATCTCTTGGTTATGTTATTATAAGGCTCTACAGCTTGGAGAAGCATCAAAGGTCGTACCGATTGATAAATTAAGTGTTGTAATAACACTGATACTGGCATTTGTATTTCTGCACGAAAATTTCACATCTAAATCCTTGGTTGGATGTATCTTGATTGCGGCTGGTACATTACTTATGACATTATAGAGGAGAAAAACGATGTTAGCTTATACATATATTTCAAAAGGTAAATTTGAATTAACCGAAAAAGAGAAACCGGTTATACAAGAGAGCAGAGATGCAATTGTTAAAATCACTATGGCAAGTATTTGCTCAAGTGATTTGCATATTAAGCACGGATCTGTTTCCAAAGCGATTCCCGGTATTACGGTGGGACATGAAATGGTGGGAATAGTTGAAGAAACAGGAGATTCTGTTAACAATGTGAAATCCGGTGATCGAGTAACCGTTAATGTTGAAACATTTTGCGGAGAATGTTTTTTCTGCAAAAAAGGATATGTCAATAATTGTACAGATAAAAATGGCGGTTGGGCGCTCGGTTGCAGGATAGACGGTGGACAGACAGAATATGTCAGAGTACCATTTGCCGATACCGGATTAAATAAAATTCCCGATTCGGTAACGGACGAACAAGCTTTGTTTGTCGGCGATGTGCTTGCAACAGGTTATTGGGCAACCCGTATATCTGAAATCACTGCTGATGACACAGTTCTTATTATCGGTGCAGGTCCGACGGGAATATGTACTTTGCTGTGCGTAATGCTTAAAAAACCAAAGCAGATTATTATATGTGAAAAAGACGAAAACAGAATCAAATTTGTAAGTGACCACTACCCTGATGTGAAGATAGTTCGTCCCGAAGAAGCAGAGGACTATGTGATGAGTAACTCAAGTTATGGTGGAGCGGATGTTGTTCTTGAAGTTGCCGGAAGCGAATCAACGTT
>JAFQDE010000050.1 GCA_017416155.1 Tyzzerella sp. | reverse complement strand
CGGAATTCTTTCAATATCCACCTGCAAATCGTATCCTGATTCCGTGTAAGGACCGGTTCCCGGTCGTCTTGAAGTAAACATCTCAATAAGCCGCGTACCAAAACTAGATTTTGCCAAGACCGTTGCAGTAGATAAAACCAAGACAATACAGGCAGCAATCATAATATAGTATTTTACAGGTTTTTTTCTTGCTGTAACCATATGTACTGATGACTGCAGCATTTCCTCTATATACTCGTCGTCAATGTTTGTAAGACTTCGGTATAACTTTTCTTCTTTCTTACTCATAAAGAATATCCCTCCTTTTCAAGAGCCGTTTTCAGGCTTGCTCTGAGATGATACATCTTCTTTGCTAGTTTCCCATGGGACACTTGGTATTCTTTTTCTAATTCCTTCAGGGAATCTCCCATCCAATACCGGCGCAAGAATAATATACGTTCTTCTGAAGACAAAGTTTTAAGCCACGCATTGATAAACACCGTCAATTCCTTCTCTTCCATCTCGTGTTCCACTGACTTTGGTGAAGGAATGCAGTCCTTGATTTCATCAAAGATTTCTTCCATGCCTGAATACCTTTTTTGTGCATGCTTTTTAGCCCAACAATCCAGCGCAAGATTTCGGATAACTTTACTCAGCCACGCACCTAAATGTTTCGGTCTTGCTGGCGGAATAGCGTTCCATGCATGATGATACATGTCATTTAGGCACTCTTCCACGTCCTCTCTGTAGCCTAGAATATTATTTGCTATTTTGTAGCAGTATGCACCGTATTTCTTCTCGGTCTCTGAAATGGCAGCTTCGTCTCTCTTAAAATACAGTGTTACAATTTCATAATCATTCATGTGCTTCTCCTTCGTATATGTCTTGCAAAAGCGCTTCTATTAATATAGACGGATTTTTTCTAGAAATGTTCCACTTTATTTTACACGATATGAATAAAAAATAAAACCTGACATCGGTTTAGTCGTATGTGTCATGTCCCGGAAATGCCAAATATATTCGTGTAGATTTGCTGGAGGTTATGATGATACATAAAAATGACATAGAATCTTCAAAATAGAATACTTCTTAAAAACAGAGCCGACTCTGCACTACATGCAGCATCGGCTCTGCCTCTTATACATAAATAATTGTCACACCTGAAAATTTTATGTTTCCTGTTAATGTTACTACAGGAGTTCCGGTAGAATCATTGCTATTTCTCTCTTCCAACCCACTAAATGATGTATTCGTCTGATTTATTACTTCCCAGCTTTTTGGAAAATATAACTCTACACCACTAAATGAAATATCTACTTCAATGTTTGCTTTCCCATTCTGTATGATTGCCTGGTCAAAATAAACCTGCATGCCTCCAAAACTGCTCTCCAAAAAAGCAGATTCGAAATTATCGGAAT
This sequence comes from Tyzzerella sp., assembly GCA_017416155.1. Lineage (GTDB taxonomy): Bacteria > Bacillota > Clostridia > Lachnospirales > Lachnospiraceae > Faecalimonas. The sequence continues at coordinate 1,762 of JAFQDE010000050.1, read as the reverse complement.
TGACATATTTTACTGCTGAACCCATAACGGTGCGGAAGAAAACATGATTGCCTTCCAAGCTGTTTTGCCCTCGATTTTGTGTGTCGTAATTCTCTGAATGCATATTAATTCTCCCAAAGTGACAGTTTTTCTTTCGTTTGAAAATCATATTAAATCCTATGGTCCCTAACAAAGCTGCTGCAAGGACGCTCCAGTTACTGACTCCTTTGATTCCTAATTGTTCATCAAATATCATAAAAAGGAATGCTAGTGAAAACAAAATCTTTCCAAAACTGCGCTTCGTAAGTCCTTCTATGAGAACTGATACCCAGAAGATTGCAAAAATAATGCTGAATACATTTATATCTTCTAAGAATCCTAATTGATTAACGATTAAAAACACGGCCACTAAGACTAACAATAGACCCCAAAATACATTCCCTGTTCTGATTCCTCTTTTTGGATTTTTCATAATGGTTTCCTCTTTTCTTCTAATTTATTTTTCAGTGCTTTGTAATAATGCCTTGAAGCAAAAACTTGTTTATAGGTACCTTGAAACTCAACAAGGCTTGATGATGTCAGATTACGTTGAATGGAGTGTACTTTGCTTGTGTTTATGATTGTAGATTTCGATATGCGCATAAAAACGCCCGGTAGAAATTCTTCCAATTCGTATAACCGGCATTTCACCTGATACATATCATCTTTTGTGTGGGCAAAGACGACCTTTTCCTCTGTTTCAAAGAAAAGAATCTCATCTAATGAAAGATAATACTCTGCTGTGCCTTTATAAAAGGTTAAACTGCATTCCTTTGCCGTATTATTTGACAATGTTTCATATAACCTTTGGATTTCATCTGTTACGGTCCTGCATCGAATGACAATCTCTTCTTCTTTGATATTATTATCCAATTCAATCCTTGTTTTCATCTGTTTCATCTCCATGCCGTTAGTATGAATGAATTTTTCATGGAAGTAAAGAGGTTTTCCCCAAGTGGTAAAAATACAGCGCCAAGTGGTAGAATGATGGCGTCATATAACAAAAATACAGAGCCGACGCTCTGCATTAGTTGCATGTTGCATCGGCTCTGCTATGGTTCATTTGCAGTCGGGGCGCTGTTAGCCTCTTCCTTTCGCAATTTGATTTTTTCCTGTTCCTCTTCCGCCAGTGTTCTCATGGATAATACCGGAGCTATATCCATGAAACTTTTCTTGTGATAAAAGAGGATTTCATCGCTGGATACTCCAAACGTCTTACACAAGCGAATGAGAAATGTATTACTCATCTCTTTTTCTCCCAGTTCCATGCGTTTCCACTCTTCTACGGTGATCCCCAACTTTTTTGCAACTTCCTCCTGCAATAGCTGTGAATCTTCGCGCCAGTGCTTTAAATTATCAGGAAAAATTATTTTATTGTACTTCTCTCTTTCGTTCATATCTGCATATCTCCTTTTTTCTTTTATCATATAGCAGGAAAAAGGGGCTTTCAAGCGACAATTGTGTCTCTTTTTCGGACTAAATTATCTTGTCTGTCAGTTTAAGAACGCTAATCTAATGCCGGTTCCCACATATAAGAACCTTTCATTTTCCTATTTGTTTCAAGGGCGTACTTTTCGTTAAGTAGTGTGACAACATACAATTCTTCCTGTATCCCGTGTTCTCTCAGCTTGGAATCCATCCAGTTTACAAAATCCGCACTTTCTTCATTCCATTCATACATCATCAGAGTGGTAGGCGCACCAAATCCCCAAGACGGAATGCCGGACCATGCATCATGCCACAT
>JAFQDE010000005.1 GCA_017416155.1 Tyzzerella sp. | reverse complement strand
TTGCTAATTCGTGAGTGCTTCCTCTTCCCAGCAGATATTCTTCCACAACCTTCTTCTTAAATTCAAAACTGTATTTTGCCATTAAAAAACCGACCTCCCAATCGTTAGATTTTTTGGTCTAACTTTTGGGGGTCGGTTCAAAATTCGTGAGTGCGGCAGCACTTTTTATGCCCTAAAATACATAAATCCCAAGCTTCGAAAAGCAAGGGATTTATGGTAAAATATAAGTATGACCAAACAAAATATTTTACAAAAAGATTATACACAAAATAGTGACGGATATCAATTCAAACTTCCGTTAAATATTGAATGCGTGATTCCTGTTGACGAGTCCGTTCGGTTGGTAAATCAGTGTGTGGAGGCAATGGATTTGACTGATTTATATTCAACGTACATTCGTGTACCTGAAAATACACCACCGCGTACCTTGTTGAAACTAGAAATTTATTCTTATATGGATCGTGATTACACCTCTCGTTCCATGGAAACGAACTGTAAAAGAGACATTAACTATATGTACCTTTTGGCAGGAGCACAGATTCCGGATCACGCCACGTTCGCCCGCTTTAGAAGTATGCACTTTGCACCTTGTGCCAAAAGAATTATGGCTGAATTCACAAATCTTTTGTACGAGCTTGGTGAAATATCTGGAGAGTATATTTTTATTGATGGGACAAAGATAGAAGCCAATGCCAACAGGTATACATTTGTATGGAAAAAGGCAACTTCTAAAAACCTAGAGAAACTTTTGAATAAGATTGCCGTATTCGTAGAAGAGTGTGAAACTCTTTATGGAATTAAAGTTGCCTATAGGAATCAGATTCAAAAGAGACATGTTACAAAACTACGCAAAAAGTTATATGCCTTGGCACAAGAAGAAGGCATTGTTTTTGTGTATGGAACAGGCAAACGTAAAAACCCGTTACAAAGAAGTATTGAAATACTGGAAGAATATTTAGACAAACTGAAGGAATATACCAAAAGCCTTCATACATGTGGTGAACGTAACAGTTATTCCAAGACAGATGAGGATGCTACTTTTATGCGTATGAAAGAAGACCATATGGGAAACGGACAGTTAAAGCCGGGATATAATCTACAGCATGGAGTGGATTCTGAATACATTACATGGTTAACTATTGGACCACAGGCTACCGATACTACAACTTTGGTTCCGTTTTTAAAGGCAAACCGAGGAATATCTGGCATTTAAATATCAAAAGATTATTGCAGATGCTGGTTATGAAAGCGAAGAAAACTACGTCTTCATGGAGGACAACGGTCAGTTATCTTTTATCAAACCATCAAACTATGAGATATCAAAAACCCGTAAGTTTCAGAACGACATTAGCCGTGTAGAAAATATGGATTATAACGAGGAAGAAGATTTTTATATATGCAAAAATAACAAAAAACTCATTCTGACAGGTACTAAGACAGAAAAAAGTAAGACAGGCTATCTGTCTGAAAAATCCATTTATATTTGTGAGAATTGTAATGGCTGTCCTTATAAAGCAGAATGTATCAAAGGACGCAATTGTAATACTCCTTTGGAAGAACGAACAAAGCAATTGAATGTATCTAAAAAGTTTAAAGAAAAACGTGCAGAAGATTTAGAACGTATCCTTACAGAAGAAGGTCAACAATTGAGAATGAACCGAAGCATTCAGGCAGAAGGTTCCTTTGGTGAATTAAAACAGGACATGGGATTTCGCAGATACTTATGTCGTGGAAGTCAGAATGTATTGGCAGAAAGTGTGCTTTTGGCACTTGCTCACAACATTAATAAACTTCATAACAAAATCCAAGGTGAACGAACCGGAACACATTTATTTAAACTCAAAAAAAGCGCATAAATTTTAGAGTTCTAAAAAGGAATACATTGATAAACCTTATTCCATTGATAAGGCTTTTTTAAGTACACCTTCTTTTCCACATTTGAAGTTTCGAAGTAGATTTTATCCACACAAATGCAAAAATGAGCATAAAAAGTGCTGCCGCACTCACGAATTTTTATTCGTTAATGCGACAGCCCCTTTGTTATGTACTATATTCAGTTTTATCAAATATCGTTTATTAAGCGGCTGAACCTTTCTTGATAGCATCTTTCAAGTATAAGAATGCTGTTAAGTATACAATAACAACGATAACTTTTGTAAGAAGATCAAGTGGTAAGCTCTTAACAAGGTAGTAAGCTACGAATACACCGATTGAACCAAAGATAGCCTGTGTCCAAGTAGCAACGATATCAATCTTAGCTTCTTTGATGAATTTTGGACCATTACCAAATGCCATCAAGAATGCACAAGAACCCATCATAGCAGGGAATGCACAGGTTGAGTTCATACCTAATGCAAGAACCATAGCCATACATGGAGCGTAGAGACCAACACCGATACTCATAAGAGCACCAAGGATGAAGTTACCAACTACTGCGATAACAAGTTTGATACCTCTTAATCCAAGAGCTGTTCCGACAGTACCGAATGGAGGAACGTTGAAAACTTTCAGTAAGATTACAGTCGCAAGAAGGAATAAACCTACGAATAATGTGTAACGTACTTTCTTTCTGTCAAATTTTGTTACGATAGAAGCACTTACAAGAGAACCAAGTACAGCTGCTACTAACATAAGAACAAGTGTAAGAATATCCATATCTACAATACCGAAGAATAAGAATGCTTCCACACATACAGGGATTGTGTCTCCTACGTTCAATGTTCCAGGAACAAGAGAGTCATCTACAGATTTTGTCATCTTGAATGCTGCAGACGATGGAGCAAAAGAACCGATACCTAATGTATCGAGGAAGTTTGCTACAAAACCGATGATTGCTGTTATAATCCAGTGTTTTTTACCGAATGCCCATAATTCTTCTCCGCTCATTCCGGTAATAGCATCTTTCTCAGTGCTGTTTTTGATTGCTTTCGTTTTAAGAATTAAAAGAATTAATGTTAAAACGATACCTGCAAGGGATAAACCTTTTAAAATCCACATTGCCATAATTAATACCTCCAAAATATTAAATTTTTCTTTTTTGACCTCCCATATCCTTAAGTCATATCACATATTCATCCCCCGAAAATGAATATATTTACTTTGTTAAAAATATGTCTGTCTCTTATAGAATATTCTAACAACTTTTATAAATATTGTCAATGAAAATATGACAATACATTAACGTACTAAATTGACAAAAAATGAGTTTCTTCCTATTGTAATAGTGTGTGAAAAATGTGTCGAAAAGGGAATCAAATGGATGTCGAAATTGTACGCAAAAAAGTACAAAAATATTTTTGAAGAAAAATAAAAAAATGCTTGCATTATGGAAACTTTTCCTATATAATAAAAAAGCTGTGACAAGATAGCGATGAAGCGTGAGGTTGCTACCCACCGTGGTAGGTATTCCGTGGAGCGAATGTCAAGTTAGGAAACTGGCGACAAGTCACTGTACGAATCTATAACAGCCGTTGAGAGACGGTAACAACGTGTGAGTACTCACGACACACACGGGAGAGTGTACAGTCACCGCTTGTCGTACTAAACCCAAAGTACGAAAAGGAGGCGACTTTTTTTATGGCAAGTCAAGTAATGAGAATTACACTCAAAGCGTATGAACATCAATTGGTTGATGCAAGCGCAAAGAAAATCATCGAAACTGTAAAGAAGACAGGAGCACAAGTGAGTGGTCCAGTACCACTTCCAACTAAGAAGGAAGTAGTAACAATTCTTCGTGCGGTACACAAATACAAAGATAGCCGCGAACAGTTCGAACAAAGAACTCATAAAAGACTCATTGATATCATTGCTCCAACACAGAAAACTGTTGATGCATTATCAAGATTAGAAATGCCAGCAGGTGTTTACATTGATATCAAAATGAAGAACAAATAAGAGTTCAAAAGCAACTAATTAACAAAGCAGTATGAATCCTATAATTTAGGATGAACGCGAAAGCGTTCCGCTGTAAATCACAGGAGGTAGTAATAATGAAGAAAGCTATTTTAGCTACAAAAGTCGGAATGACTCAAATCTTCAACGAAGACGGTGTATTAACACCTGTAACAGTTCTTCAGGCTGGTCCTTGTGTAGTAACACAGATCAAGACAGTTGAGAACGATGGCTACAGCGCAGTTCAAGTTGGTTTTGTAGATAAGAAAGACAAAATCGTAACAAAAGACGCAAGTGGCAAAAAAGAGATCGCACACAGACATGGTGTGACAAAAGCAGAAAAAGGACATTTTGACAAAGCTGGTGTTTCAAGCAAGAGATTTGTAAGAGAATTCAAATTTGAAAATGCTGACGAGTACACATTAGCTCAGGAAATCAAGGCTGATATCTTTGCTGCAGGCGACAAGATTGACGCAACAGCAATTTCAAAAGGTAAAGGTTTCCAAGGCGCAATCAAGAGACATAACCAACACAGAGGACCTATGACTCACGGTTCTAAGTTCCATCGTCATGCAGGTTCTAATGGTGCTGCATCAGACCCAAGTAAAGTATTCAAGGGTAAAAAGATGCCAGGACACATGGGATCAAAGAGAATTACAATTCAAAATCTTGAAATCGTAAGGGTAGATGCTGAAAACAACTTAATCTTAGTAAAAGGCTCAGTTCCGGGACCTAAGAAATCTTTAGTGACAATTAAAGAGAGCGTTAAAGCAATCTAGTCTTGAATAGGAAAGGAGGAACACTTGAGATGGCAAACGTTAAAGTTTACAATATCGAAGGTAAAGAAGTTGGAACAATCGAATTAAATGATGCAATTTTCGGTGTGGAAGTGAACGAACACTTAATGCACATGGCAGTTGTTCAACAACTTGCAAATAAACGTCAGGGAACTCAGAAAGCAAAAACTCGCTCAGAAGTTTCAGGCGGTGGTAGAAAACCATGGAGACAAAAAGGAACAGGTCATGCAAGACAAGGTTCTACAAGAGCTCCACAGTGGACAGGCGGCGGAGTTGTATTTGCTCCAACACCAAGAGACTACTCTTTCAAATTAAACAAGAAAGAAAAGAGAGCAGCTCTTAAATCAGCTCTCACATCAAGAGTAGAAGAAAATAAATTCATCGTTGTAGATGAAATGAATTTTGGGGAAATCAAAACAAAGAATTTCCAAACAATGTTAAACAACTTATCAGTAGCAAAAGCATTGGTTGTAATTGAAGAAGGTAACACAAACGCAGTATTATCTGCAAGAAACATCGCTGATGTTAAGACAGCCGGAACAAACACAATCAACGTATACGATATCTTGAAATACAACACAGTTATCGTTAGCAAGGCTGCTCTTGCAACAATTGAGGAGGTGTACGCATAATGGCTAACATTCAATACTATGACGTAATCCTTAAACCTGTAGTAACAGAAAAGAGCATGGAGCTTATGGCAGACAAGAAATATACTTTCTTAGTACACACAGAAGCTACAAAGTCTCAGGTTAAAGAAGCAGTAGAAAAAATGTTCAAAGGAACAAAAGTAGCAAGTGTTAACACAATGAATCTTGATGGTAAAACAAAGAGACGTGGAATGACATTTGGTAAGACTGCTAAAACAAAGAAAGCAATCGTTCAATTAACAGTTGATTCAGCAGATATCGAAATTTTCGAAGGATTGTAGAAACTATTAACAGATAAACAGAGCGCCTCGAAGCAAAGCTTCTCGGTCGCGTTACACGCTTAGATGTTTTCATCTCATCCGGCATACGCAAGCGTAGCCGTATCATCTGAAACCATCACACTCTGTTTATCGCGCATATACGCATAAAAGCGTGACAACAAATAATCAGAAGAATGAAAGGAGTGACAGTAATGGGAATTAAATCATATCGCCCATATACACCTTCCAGAAGACATATGACTGGTTCTGATTTTGCAGAAGTAACAAAGCAGTCTCCAGAGAAATCTTTGTTAGCATCAAAAAGCAAAACAGCAGGTCGTAACAATCAAGGAAAGATCACAGTAAGACACCGCGGAGGCGGAGCTAAGAGAAAATACAGAATCATCGATTTCAAGAGAAATAAAGATGGTATTCCGGCAACTGTAATCGGAATCGAATACGATCCAAACAGAACAGCCAACATCGCACTTATCTGCTATGCAGATGGTGAAAAAGCATATATCCTTGCACCACAAGGGTTAACAGATGGTATGAAAGTAATGAACGGACCGGAAGCAGAAGTAAGAGTAGGTAATTGCTTACCACTTTCTGAGATTCCAGTAGGTACACAGATTCACAATATCGAGTTATATCCGGGAAAAGGTGGCCAATTAGTTCGTTCGGCAGGTAACGCTGCTCAGTTAATGGCTAAAGAAGGAAAATACGCAACACTCAGATTGCCATCAGGTGAAATGAGAATGGTGCCAATCGTATGTAGAGCATCAGTTGGTGTTGTAGGTAACGGTGACCACAACTTAGTAAACATTGGTAAAGCAGGACGTAAGCGTCACATGGGTATCAGACCTACAGTTCGTGGTTCTGTAATGAACCCTAACGACCATCCACATGGTGGTGGTGAAGGTAAGACAGGTATTGGTCGTCCAGGTCCATGTACACCTTGGGGCAAACCAGCACTTGGTCTTAAGACTCGTAAGAAAAACAAACAGTCTAACAAGTTAATCGTAAGAAGAAGAGACGGTAAAGGTATTAAATAAATCAGTTTACAAGGAGGTTAGAACCTATGGCTCGCTCACTTAAAAAAGGACCATTCGCGGACGCTAGCTTACTGAAAAAAGTAGAAGCTATGAACGCAGCGGGTGATAAATCAGTTATTAAAACTTGGTCACGTCGTTCTACAATCTTCCCAATGATGGTTGGTCACACAATCGCAGTTCATGACGGAAGAAAGCACGTGCCTGTATATGTAACAGAAGATATGGTTGGACACAAACTCGGAGAGTTCGTTGCAACCAGAACATATAGAGGACATGGAAAAGACGAAAAGAAATCAAGAGTACGTTAATAAATCGTAAATTTGAAAGGAGGATTCATCCATGGCAAAAGGACATAGATCCCAAATCAAAAGAGAGAGAAATGCTAACAAAGATACTAGACCATCAGCTAAGTTATCTTACGCCAGAGTGTCAGTTCAGAAAGCATGTTTCGTATTAGATGCCATCAGAGGTAAGGATGTACAGACAGCACTTGGTATTTTAACTTACAATCCAAGATATGCTTCAAGTATTATTAAAAAATTATTAGAATCAGCTATCGCAAATGCTGAGAACAACAACGGAATGAACGTTGAAAACCTTTATATTGAAGAATGCTATGCAAATAAAGGACCAACAATGAAGAGAATTCAACCTAGAGCACAGGGTAGAGCTTACAGAATCGAAAAGAGAATGAGCCACATTACTTTAGTGCTTAATGAAAGATAAGGAGGAAGAGTATGGGACAGAAAGTTAATCCTCACGGCTTAAGAGTTGGTGTTATTAAGGATTGGGATTCTAAATGGTACGCAGAAAAAGAATTTGCTGACTACCTTGTAGAAGACAATAAGATCAGAACATTTCTTAAAAAGAAATTATACAGTGCAGGAGTTTCAAAAATCGAAATCGAAAGAGCTTCTGACCGCGTAAAAGTTATCATCTTCACAGCAAAACCGGGTGTTGTAATCGGTAAAGGTGGAGCTGAGATTGAAAAAGTAAAGAAAGAACTTGGACAGTTCACAGACAAGAAATTAGTTGTAGATATCAAAGAAATCAAGAGACCGGATAAGGATGCTCAGTTAGTAGCTGAAAACATTGCACTTCAGTTAGAAAACCGTATCTCTTTCCGTCGTGCCATGAAGTCTTGCATGTCAAGAACAATGAAGGCAGGAGCACTTGGTATCAAAGCTGCTTGTTCAGGACGTTTGGGTGGTGCTGATATGGCTCGTACAGAGTTTTACTCAGAAGGAACAATTCCACTTCAGACACTTAGAGCAGATATCGATTATGGATTCGCTGAAGCAGACACAACTTACGGTAAAGTAGGTGTTAAGGTTTGGGTATACAAAGGCGAAGTTCTTCCAACTAAAGCAAATAAGGAAGGGAGCGAGAAATAATTATGTTAATGCCAAAAAGAGTGAAACGTCGTAAACAATTCCGTGGTTCAATGGCAGGAAAAGCTTTACGTGGTAATAAAATTACAAATGGTGAATTCGGTCTTGTGGCAGCGGAACCATGCTGGATCCGTTCAAACCAAATCGAAGCTGCCCGTATTGCTATGACTCGTTATATCAAACGTGGTGGTAAAGTTTGGATCAAGATTTTCCCAGACAAACCGGTAACTACAAAACCAGCTGAAACTCGTATGGGTTCTGGTAAAGGAACATTAGAGTACTGGGTAGCAGTTGTTAAACCAGGTCGTGTAATGTTCGAACTTGCAGGAGTACCTGAAGAAGTAGCTCGCGAAGCTTTGCGTCTTGCTATGCACAAATTACCATGCAAATGTAAGATCGTATCTCGCGAAGAATTAGAAGGCGGTGATAACAGTGAAAATTAATAAATTCGTAGAAGATTTAAAGAAGAAATCAGTAGTAGAATTGAATGAAGAATTAGTAGCTGCTAAAAAAGAACTTTTCAACTTAAGATTCCAGAATGCAACAAATCAGTTAGATAACACAAGCAGAATCAAAGAAGTAAGAAGAAATATCGCTAGAATTCAAACAGCTATTACAGCAGCTTCAAAAGCTGAGTAGGCTTAGAAAGGAGATATTATCGTGGAAAGAAATCTTAGAAAAACACGTGTTGGTAAAGTTGTCAGCAATAAAATGGACAAGACAATCGTTGTTGCAGTAGAAGATCATGTTAAGCATCCTCTTTACAACAAAATTGTGAAGAGAACTTACAAATTGAAAGCACATGATGAAGAAAACGTATGCAGCATCGGAGATAAAGTAAAAGTTATGGAAACAAGACCACTCTCTAAAGACAAGAGATGGAGACTTGTTGAAATTATGGAAAAAGTAAAATAGTATTTGAAGGAGGTTTACCTGCATGATACAGCAAGAAACTAGACTTAAAGTAGCAGACAACACAGGTGCGAAAGAACTTCTCTGCATCCGTGTAATGGGTGGCTCTACTAGAAGATATGCAAACATCGGTGATGTAATCGTAGCTAGCGTTAAAGATGCAACACCAGGCGGCGTTGTTAAAAAAGGTGATGTTGTAAAAGCTGTAGTAGTTCGTACAGTAAAAGGTGCTCGTCGTAAAGACGGTTCTTACATCAAATTTGATGAAAACGCAGCAGTAATTATTAAAGAAGACAAAAACCCAAGAGGAACTCGTATTTTTGGACCAGTAGCAAGAGAACTTCGTGATAAACAATTCATGAAAATCGTTTCTTTGGCTCCGGAAGTATTATAAGGAGGTGCCGAGTATGTCAACAATGAAAATCAAAAAAGGTGATTTAGTAAAAGTAATCGCCGGAAGAGATAAAGACAAAGAAGGCAAAGTATTAGCAGTTAACCATGATAAGAACACAGTTATCGTGGAAGGTGTTAACATGATCACAAAGCACACAAAAGCAAGTGCTGCTAACCAGAATGGTGGTATTGTGAAACAAGAAGGACCTATTGATGCTTCTAACGTAATGTACATTCACAAAGGTAAAGCTACAAGAGTTGGCTTCAAGATGGATGGAGATAAAAAAGTACGTGTTGCAAAATCAACAGGCGAAGTTATTGACTAATCCAAGGAAGGAGGAACAAAGCTTTGAGTAGACTTAAAGAAATGTACCAAAATGAAATCGTTGAAGCAATGATTAAAAAGTTTGGTTATAAGAATATTATGGAAGTGCCAAAACTTGATAAGATTGTTATCAATATGGGTGTTGGCGAAGCAAAAGATAATCACAAAGTTTTAGAATCAGCTGTAGCTGACCTTGAGAAAATCACAGGACAGAAAGCTGTTATCACAAAAGCTAGAAAATCAGTAGCGAACTTCAAAATCAGAGAAGGTATGGCTATCGGATGTAAAGTTACATTAAGAGGAGAAAAAATGTACGAGTTTGTTGACCGTTTGGTTAACCTTGCACTTCCTCGTGTACGTGACTTCAGAGGTGTTAATCCGGACGCATTCGACGGAAGAGGTAACTATGCTCTTGGTATCAAAGAACAACTCATCTTCCCGGAAATCGAATACGATAAGATTGACAAGGTAAGAGGTATGGATGTAATTTTTGTTACAACTGCAAAAACAGACGAAGAAGCTCGTGAATTATTGAAATTATTCAATATGCCATTTACAAAATAGTAGGGAGGAAAAATTTCATGGCAAAAACATCTATGAAAATTAAACAACAACGTAAACAAAAATTCTCTACTAGAGAGTATAATCGTTGTAAAATTTGTGGACGTCCACATGCATATTTAAGAAAATACGGAATCTGTAGAGTATGTTTCCGTGAATTAGCATACAAGGGACAAATCCCAGGTGTTAAGAAAGCAAGCTGGTAAGGAGGAAAAGTAGAATGACAATGTCAGATCCAATCGCAGATATGCTTACAAGAATTCGTAATGCAAATACTGCTAAACATGATACAGTTGATGTTCCTGCGTCAAAAATGAAAATCGCTATCGCTGATATTCTTTTCAACGAAGGTTACATTACAAAATATGACATCGTAGAAGATGGAAACTTTAAAACAATCCGCATCACATTAAAATACGGTGCAGACAAGAATGAAAAAGTTATTTCAGGTCTTAAGAGAATCTCTAAACCAGGTCTTCGTGTATATGCTAACAGCGAAGAACTTCCAAGAGTATTAGGTGGACTTGGAACAGCTATCATCTCAACAAACCAAGGTGTTATCACAGACAAAGAAGCTAGAAAACTTCAAATCGGTGGAGAAGTTCTTTGCTTCGTATGGTAATTAAAAGCAACTGAAAACAGAGCGGACGAAAGAGCCGCTCCGAGAATTTAAGTGTAGGAGGTAAACGATATGTCACGTATCGGTAGACTGCCAATCACAGTACCGGCAGGGGTTACTGTTGAAATCGCAGAAAATAACAAAGTGACTGTAAAAGGTCCAAAAGGAACTCTTGTAAAAGAACTTCCGGTAGAAATGGAAATCAAACAAGAAGGCGAGACAATTGTTGTAACAAGACCAAATGATTTAAAGAGAATGAAATCATTACACGGACTTACAAGAACACTTATCAACAATATGGTTGTTGGTGTAACAGCAGGTTACGAAAAAGTTCTTGAAATCAACGGTGTAGGTTACAGAGCAGCAAAATCAGGTAACAAGTTAACATTAAGCTTAGGATACTCTCATCCAGTGGATATGATCGATCCAGAAGGTGTTGAAACAGTACTTGAAGGACAGAACAAAATCACTGTTAAGGGTATCGATAAAGAAAAAGTAGGCCAATACGCAGCAGAAATCAGAGATAAGAGAAGACCTGAACCATACAAAGGTAAAGGTATTAAATATGCTGATGAAGTTATCAGACGTAAAGTTGGTAAAACTGGTAAGAAATAAGTAAGGAGAGTGTGAAGATGGTTAGTAAAAAATCAAGAAGCGAAGTTCGTGTAAACAAACACAGAAAATTACGTAACCGTTTCAGCGGTACAGCTGAAAGACCACGTTTAGCTGTGTTCAGAAGTAATAATCATATGTATGCTCAAATTATTGACGATACAGTTGGAAATACTCTTGTAGCAGCATCTACTGTTGAAAAAGCAGTAAGCGCTGAACTTGAAAAGACTAACAACGTTGATGCAGCAGCATATTTGGGAACAGTAATTGCTAAGAGAGCAATCGAAAAAGGAATCAACACAGTTGTATTTGACCGTGGTGGATTCATTTATCAAGGAAAAATCAAAGCATTGGCAGACGCAGCTAGAGAAGCTGGATTAGAATTTTAATTAGGAGGAACACACACATGAGACAAGTTCGTATTGATGCTAGTCAATTAGAATTGACAGAAAAAGTAGTATCCATCAAACGTGTAACCAAAGTTGTTAAAGGTGGTCGTAACTTCAGATTCACAGCTTTAGTAGTTGTAGGTGATGGAAATGGCCATGTTGGTGCAGGTTTAGGAAAAGCAGCTGAAATTCCTGAAGCAATCCGCAAAGGAAAAGAAGATGCTATGAAGAAACTTATCACAGTTTCATTAGATGAAAATGAAAGTGTAACACATGATTTAATCGGAAAATTCGGAAGTGCTTCTGTGTTACTTAAGAAAGCACCGGAAGGTACCGGAGTTATCGCGGGTGGTCCTGCACGTGCGGTAATCGAGTTAGCCGGAATCAAGAATATCCGTACAAAATCATTGGGTTCAAACAACAAGCAAAACGTAGTACTTGCTACAATCAATGGACTCAGTCAAATCAAGACTCCAGAAGAAGTAGCTAAGCTTCGCGGTAAATCTGTAGAAGAGATCTTAGGCTAAGGAGGAATTGAAAATGGCAGAATTAAAAGTAACATTAGTTAAATCAACAATCGGTGCTGTACCAAAGCACAAAAAGACAGTTGAAGCATTAGGACTTAAGAAACTCAACAAGACTGTTGTATTACCTGACAATGCTGCAACAAGAGGTATGGTAGAGCAAGTTAGACACTTAGTAAAAGTAGAAGAAGCATAATAGGAGGTGGCAAGAATGAACTTATCAAACTTAAGACCTGCAGAAGGGTCAAAACACAGTGATAATTTCAGAAGAGGCCGTGGACACGGTTCTGGAAATGGTAAGACTGCCGGTAAGGGACACAAAGGTCAGAAAGCTCGTTCAGGAGCACCAAGACCAGGTTTCGAAGGTGGACAGATGCCATTGTATAGAAGAATACCAAAAAGAGGTTTCACTAACAGAAACACAAAAGAGATCGTTGCTATCAACTTAAGTGCTTTAGAAGTATTTGAAAACGATGCAGTTGTTTCAGTAGAAACTCTTATCGAAGCTGGTATTGTTAAAAACCCAAGAGATGGCGTTAAGATTCTCGGAAATGGTGAATTAACAAAGAAACTCACAGTGAAGGCAAATGCATTCAGTGCAAGTGCTGTAGCTAAAATTGAAGCAAATGGTGGAAAAGCTGAGGTGATCTAATGTTTAAAACATTTAGAAATGCATTAAAGATTGAAGAGATTCGTAAGAAACTTTTCTACACATTTTTGATGTTAATTGTAGTAAGATTTGGATCACAGTTGCCTACGCCAGGTGTGAATCCAGAATATGTAAAACAGTTTTTTGCAAGTCAGACAGGTGATGCGTTTAACTTCTTTAACGCACTCACCGGTGGCTCGTTCGAGTCTATGTCTATTTTTGCATTAAGCATTAGCCCATACATTACATCTTCTATTATCATGCAACTTCTTACAATTGCAATTCCGAAATTGGAAGAAATGCAAAAAGATGGTGAGGATGGAAGAAAGAAAATTAATAAATACTCTCGTTTTGTAACAGTTGGTCTTGCAGTTATTCAATCAACAGCAATGTCTGTAGCATTTGGACGTCAAGGACTGTTGCTCGAGTATAATTTCTGGAATGTGGCAGTTGTTGTTCTTACAATGACAGCAGGTTCTGCATTTCTTATGTGGGCTGGTGAAAGAATTACAGAGAAGGGAATCGGAAATGGTATTTCTATTATCCTTTTGATTAACATTCTTTCAAGTATTCCGAGTGATTTTGTGAGATTATATGCGCAATTCATGCAAGGAAAGAAAATTTGGATAGCTATACTTGCAGCAGTGATTATCATTGCAATTATCTTGTTTGTAACTATTTTCGTAGTTTTATTACAAGGCGGAGAGAGAAAGATTGCTGTTCAATATTCACAGAAGGTTCAAGGAAGAAAAACAGTTGGTGGACAATCATCACACATTCCGATGAAAGTAAATACAGCCGGTGTTATTCCTGTAATCTTCGCATCTTCATTGATGCAGTTCCCAATCCTGATTGCATCTTTCTTCGGAAAATCTGAAGGAAAAGGATTTGGATATGAGATTCTGTACGGACTAAATTCAAACAATTGGTTTAACCCTGATAAATTCTATCAGACATGGGGATTTATCATTTATATGGTGCTTACCGTAGCGTTTGCATATTTCTACACATCAATTACATTTAATCCGATGGAAATCGCGAACAACTTAAAGAAGAGCGGTGGATTTGTTCCTGGTATTCGTCCGGGCAGACCAACCATAGACTATTTAGCAAGAATCTTAAACTACATCGTACTTGTTGGTGCAGTGGCACTTATCATTGTACAGACCATTCCATTCTTCTTTAATGGATGGTTTGGAGCAGCAGTTTCATTTGGTGGAACATCTCTTATCATCATCGTAGGAGTTGTGTTAGAGACTATTTCACAAATTGAATCGAAGATGCTTGTACGTAACTACTCAGGATTTTTAAATAGCGGTAAATAAATAGGAAGCAATTTAGCCCGTAAATTTCACACTTGAAATAGTAAGAAATTGACGGGTTAAAATGCTATATGGAGGAAATGTATATGAGAATTATTATGTTAGGAGCGCCAGGTGCAGGTAAAGGTACACAGGCAAAAAAGATTGCAGCAAAATATTCCATTCCACATATTTCTACCGGTGATATTTTCAGAGCAAATATTAAAAACGGTACAGAGCTTGGGAAAAAAGCAAAGACTTATATGGATCAGGGACTTTTGGTCCCAGATGAATTGGTTGTTGACCTTGTTGTAGACCGTGTAAATCAGGACGATTGCGCGAATGGGTATGTGTTAGATGGTTTTCCAAGAACCATTCCTCAGGCAGAGGCACTTGACAAAGCTTTGATGGAGATGGGACAATCAATTGATTATGCAATTAATGTGGAAGTGCCGGATGAGAATATCGTTCAGAGAATGTCAGGGCGCAGAGCATGCGTGAATTGCGGAGCTACATATCATATTGTGTATGCGCCAACAAAGAAAGAAAATGTTTGTGATACCTGTGAGGGAGAACTCATTCTAAGAGATGATGATAAGCCGGAAACAGTTCAGAAACGTCTGAATGTATATCACGAACAGACGCAACCGCTGATTGACTACTATACAGAGAAAAACAAATTAGTAGAAGTTGACGGAACCATTGATATTGAAAAAGTGTTTGATGCAATTGTCAAAATATTAGGAGAGTAATAAGATGCCTATCAGTATTAAATCTGCAAGAGAAATCGAACTCATGACAGAGGCGGGGCGAATCCTTGCCATCGTACACGAAGAGATGAAAAGAGCACTTCGTCCGGGAATGACAACAAAGGATATCGACCGATTAGGAGAGGAAGTTATCCGAAGCCATGGATGTATTCCCTCATTTCTAAATTATAATGGATATCCGGCTTCCATCTGTGTATCCGTTAACGATGAAGTTGTTCATGGAATACCGACCGATAAGCGAGTGATTCGAGAAGGCGACATTGTAAGTCTGGACGCAGGTGTAATTTACAAAGGATACCATTCCGATGCAGCAAGAACACATGCTGTAGGACAAATCAGTTCCGAAGTAGAAAAACTCATTCGTGTAACGGAGGAAAGTTTCTTTGAAGGAATGAAATACGCCAAAGAGGGCAATTATCTATACGAAATCTCCAATGCAATTGGCAGATATGCAGAAAAACATGGGTATGGGGTAGTGCGTGACTTATGCGGTCATGGAATTGGTTCGCATCTTCACGAAGCACCGGAAATCCCGAATTATGAGATGAATCGAAGAGGCGTCAGATTGAGAAAGGGTATGACCCTTGCCATTGAACCGATGATTAACATGGGGACATGGCAGGTTGACTGGCTCGACGATGATTGGACAGTAGTAACAAGAGATGGTTCGTTATCAGCTCATTATGAGAACACAGTGTTGATAACGGACAATGAACCGGTACTTTTGACCTTATCAAAGTAAAGAGGAAACAATATGAGTGTAGACAGAATAGAAAAAGGAATGCTTGCAAAATCAAAGGCCGGACACGATAAAGGGAAAACTTATATAATATATAAAGTGGATGAGACATATGTATACTTGGTAGATGGTATTATCCGCAAAATAGAGAATCCCAAGCGAAAGAAACAGAAGCATATACAGCTCATATGTGAAACACATGATGTGAGCGGTATGGATGATGTGGGTATCAAACGAGTATTGAAGTTATTTGATAAGGAAATGAGGAGGATATAAAACATGTCAAAAGCTGACGTAATTGAAATCGAAGGAACAGTAGTTGAAAAATTACCAAACGCAATGTTCAAAGTAGAATTAGAGAATGGCCATCAGGTATTGGCTCATATCAGTGGGAAATTGCGTACAAACTTTATTAAGATTTTACCGGGAGATAAAGTAACATTGGAACTTTCTCCATACGATCTTTCAAAAGGAAGAATTACTTGGAGGGACAAGTAAAAAACAGTAAAAAAGTAAAAATATGTGTTGACAATGGAAACGTGCGGATGTATACTATATAAGCACGTTTCCGTGTATTTTTGTGTGTAAAAATATTTTGAGTTGCGATTTTTATCGGAAAATGTGCGGTAAACAGTAGTTCAAGCAATGGATGAAAGGAGGATTTGACGTGAAGGTTAGATCATCAGTAAAACCAATTTGCGAAAAATGCAAAATCATTAAAAGAAAAGGAAGCATCAGAGTAATCTGTGAGAATCCGAAACACAAACAAAGACAAGGGTAATGACCTTGCGGTGCGATGAGCACGACATTATTTAGGCGGCTGTAGTACGAATAAAACGTACTATTAATATACAGAGAAACTATCCTCGATGTATATTGCTTATAATACTCGGTGTCATTTCCGAGAAAGGCTGCAGTATCTAGCAGCTGGGTATTTATCTAGTACCCCAATTTGAGACAATATTAACCAAATAGGAATAAATGTATGTACAACATTTCAGGCGATGGTGGTGCATCGGGCTACATATGTTTATTTACTAAGAACAGAAAATGGAGGAAAAACACATGGCTCGTATTTCAGGTGTAGACTTACCAAGAGACAAACGTGTAGAAATCGGTTTGACTTACATCTACGGTATCGGTAGAGTGAGCGCAACAAAAATTTTAGCAGAAGCTGGAGTTAATCCAGACACTCGTTGTAGAGACTTAACAGACGATGAGGTAAAAGCAATCAGCGCTGTTATCGATGACAACTATCAGGTAGAAGGTGATCTTCGTAGAGAAATCGCCCTCAACATCAAGAGATTACAAGAAATCGGATGCTACAGAGGTATCCGTCACAGAAAAGGACTTCCTGTTCGCGGTCAAAAGACAAAGACAAACGCTAGAACAAGAAAAGGTCCAAAGAGAACTGTTGCAAATAAGAAGAAATAATAAAATTTTGAAGAAAGTAGGTTAGTTTAACATGGCTAAAAAAGTTACAAAAAAAGTGACAAAAAAACGTGTCAAGAAAAACGTTGAACGAGGACAAGCACATATCCAATCATCTTTTAATAACACAATCGTGACATTAACAGATGCTCAAGGAAACGCTTTATCATGGGCAAGTGCTGGTGGTCTGGGATTTAGAGGTTCAAGAAAATCTACTCCATATGCAGCTCAGATGGCTTCTGAGACAGCAGCTAAAGCAGCTTTAGTACATGGATTAAAGACAGTAGATGTTTTCGTTAAGGGACCAGGTTCAGGACGTGAAGCAGCAATCCGTGCACTTCAAGCATGCGGTATCGATGTAACAAGCATCACAGACGTTACTCCGGTTCCACACAACGGATGTCGTCCACCAAAACGTAGAAGAGTGTAATCTAAATAGGAGGAAAAATAACAATGGCAGTAAATAGAACTCCGGTTCTTAAAAGATGTAGATCACTTGGTATGGATCCAATCTATTTAGGAATCGATAAAAAATCGAACAGACAATCAAAAAGAGCAAACAAGAAAATGAGCGAGTATGGACTTCAGTTACGTGAAAAACAGAAAGCAAAATTTATCTATGGTGTATTAGAAAAACCTTTCAGAAACTACTTTGCAAAAGCATCTAAGATGAATGGTCTTGCAGGTAACAACCTTATGATTCTTCTTGAATCAAGATTAGACAACGTTGTTTTCCGTATGGGATTCGCAAGAACAAGAAAAGAAGCTAGACAAATCGTTGACCACAAACATGTATTGGTTAACGGAAAACAGGTTAACATCCCTTCTTATTTAGTAAGTGCAGGAGATGTGATCGAAATCAAAGAAGCTAAGAAATCTTCTCCAAAATACAGAGAAATTCTTGAAGTAACAGGCGGAAGATTAGTTCCGGCTTGGTTAGATGTTGACGCTGAGAACTTAAAAGGAACAGTGAAAGAACTTCCGGCAAGAGAAGATATCGATGTACCTGTAGACGAAATGTTAATCGTCGAATTATATTCTAGATAATCCCTAAGATTATCTAGAACATAATACCCAAAAGGAGGGGCTTTGTAATGTTTGATTTTAATAAGCCGAATATTGAAATTACTAATATTTCAGAAGATAAAACATATGGTAGATTTGTTGTAGAGCCTTTGGAAAGAGGGTATGGTACAACACTTGGTAACTCGCTTAGAAGAATTATGCTTTCTTCATTACCGGGTGCAGCTGTAAGTCATGTAAAAATCGATGGAGTATTGCATGAATTCAGTTCCATTCCAGGTGTAAAAGAAGATGTTACTGAGATCGTGATGAATTTGAAATCATTAGCTATCAAGAATTCATCAGATTCTGATGAACCAAAGACTGCTTACATTGAATTCGAAGGTGAAGGTGTTGTAACAGCAGCAGATATCCGTGTGGATTCAGATATTGAAATCTTGAATCCGGAGACTGTTATCGCAACTCTTAACGGAGGAGCAGATAGCAAATTATACATGGAACTTACTATCTCTAAGGGTAGAGGTTACGTGAGTGCAGATAAGAACAAAAACGATGAGCTTCCAATCGGCGTAATTCCGATAGACTCAATCTTCACACCAGTTGAACGTGTGAATCTTACAGTGGAAAACACTCGTGTTGGTCAAATCACAGACTTTGATAAATTGACACTTGATGTATACACAAACGGAACATTGCTTCCGGATGAAGCAGTAAGTTTGGCTGCTAAAGTTCTTAACGAGCACTTAAAATTATTCATCGACTTGTCAGAAGTAGCTCAGAGCGCAGAAGTAATGATTGACAAAGAAGACGACATTACACAGGCAGTTCTTGAAATGAGTATTGATGAATTAGAGCTTTCTGTTCGTTCATATAATTGCTTAAAGAGAGCAGGAATCAACACAGTTGAAGAATTAACAAACAGAACTTCAGAAGATATGATGAAAGTTCGTAATCTTGGACGTAAATCATTAGAAGAAGTACTTAACAAATTAAAAGAACTTGGACTGGAACTCAGCCAAGGCGAGGAGTAAAGGAGAGAAAAATATTATTTTTTCTCGACGCACCGAGCGAACTACTAATGTTCGCGAGGTCCCAAGCATATCACTAATAAGTCCGAAGTGTTTAGTGATAGCACATGGCTAGTAAGCCCGAAGAAGCATAACCACGTGTCAAATGGAGGATAAGAAAAATGGCAAAATATAGAAAACTTGGCAGAACAGCAAGCCAAAGAAAAGCATTAATCAGAAACCAGGTAACATCATTACTTGCTAACGGTAAAATCGTTACAACAGAAGCAAAAGCGAAAGAAATCCGCAAAGTTGCAGAAGGTCTTATTGCTTTGGCTGTAAAAGAAAAAGACAACTTTGAAGAAGTTACAGTAACAGCTAAAGTTGCTCGCAAAGACAAAGATGGCAAGAGAGTAAAAGAAGTTGTAGATGGTAAAAAAGTTACTGTTTATGATGAAGTAGAGAAGACAATCAAAAAAGATATGCCTTCAAGATTACATGCAAGAAGACAAATGCTTAAAGTTCTCTTCCCTGTAGTAGAAGGAGAAAAGAGAAAAGCAAAAGAAGTTGATTTAGTGGAAAAATTATTCACAGAGATCGCTCCTAAATATGAAAACCGTAACGGTGGTTACACAAGAATCGTAAAAATCGGTTTACGTAAAGGTGACGCTGCTATGGAAGTTCTTCTTGAACTTGTATAAGATTAAAAGAGTTAAGGGTTTCGCGTCAGCGAAACCCTTTCGGTTATAGGAGAAAGAAACATGGGAATTTATGAAGAATTACAGGCAAGAGGTTTAATTGCCCAAGTAACAGACGAAGAAGTTGTAAGAGAATTAGTAAATAACGGAAAGGCTACATTTTACATTGGGTTCGACCCGACGGCAGACAGCCTTCACGTAGGACATTTTATGGCACTTTGCCTTATGAAACGTCTTCAGATGGCAGGGAACAAACCAATCGCTTTGATTGGTGGTGGCACTGCTATGATTGGCGACCCATCCGGAAGAAGTGATATGCGTCAGATGATGACAAAGGAGACGATTGAGCATAACTGCGAGTGCTTTAAACAACAGATGAGCAGGTTTATTGATTTCTCAGAAGGCAAAGCACTTATGGTAAACAATGCGGATTGGCTTCTTGACCTCAACTATGTAGATGTACTTCGTGAGGTTGGCGCACATTTCAGCGTAAACCGTATGCTCAGCGCAGAGTGCTACAAGCAGCGTATGGAAAAAGGTCTTAGCTTCTTGGAATTCAACTACATGATTATGCAGAGCTATGACTTCTATGCATTATTCCAAAAATACGGATGTAACTTACAGTTCGGTGGAGACGACCAGTGGAGCAACATGCTCGGCGGTACAGAGCTGATTCGCCGTAAATTAGGCAAAGATGCAAGCGCTATGACAATTACATTGCTTCTCAATTCAGAGGGCAAGAAGATGGGTAAAACGCAGTCAGGTGCTGTATGGCTTGATCCAAACAAGACATCACCATTCGAGTTTTACCAATACTGGAGAAATGTTGGCGATGCAGACGTTCTCAAATGTATCCGTATGCTCACATTCCTTCCATTAGAAGAAATCGACAAGATGGATGCTTGGGAAGGTAGCCAGCTAAATCAGGCAAAAGAGATTCTTGCATATGAGTTAACGAAGTTAGTACACGGCGAGGAAGAGGCTGTGAAAGCACAGGAAAGTGCAAAAGCATTGTTCTCAAACGGTGCTGCGGCCAATATGCCAACTTGTGAACTCGCAGATGAAGATTTCGTTGACGGACAGATTGACATCTTGACAATGCTTCATAAGAGTGGTCTTGTACCTTCAAAATCAGAGGCAAGACGTGCAGTGGAGCAGGGCGGTGTTGCTGTTGACGGTGAAAAGGTAACAGACATCAAAGCAATCTTTACAAGAGATGCAATTCCGGAGGAAGGCCTTGTTCTTCGTAGAGGAAAGAAAAACTTCCGTAAAATTGTTGTCAAATAATACTATGAAAGAGCCAATCATATTAAGCGGAAAAGTGGTTCAAGGGAAAGCTCTTGGGAGAACAGTGGGGATGCCCACTGCAAACCTGCTTATCGCTGATGGAACCATGCCAGAGAATGGTGTGTATGTAACACGCATTCGGATTGGAAACGAAGCGTATGCGTCTGTGACAAACATTGGAAGAAGACCTACGGTAGATGACGAAGCCCATATTACAGTAGAAACCCACATTATAGATTTTGATAGAGAAATATATGGGGAACAGGCTGTTTTAGAATTGCATAAATTCCTACGCCCGATACAGAAATTTGCTTCTTTACAAGAGGTGAAAAGACAGGTGGAGAAGGATGTAGAGACGGCAAAAATATATTTTCATGAAATATAAAATATTTCTTGACATTCAATTGCCGGCGTAATATAATATAACGGCATGAGAATAGAAGAAACAGTTTACGCCAATGCCCCGGAGTGGACTGATTCCTATATAAAATGATAACAAAGATGAAAATTATTTAGGAGGAAACCCAATGAAAACTTACATGGCTAATCCAGCAAAGATTGAAAGAAAATGGTATGTAGTTGACGCTGAAGGCTGCACATTAGGACGTTTGTCAGCTGAAGTTGCAAAAGTTTTAAGAGGAAAGAATAAACCAGAATATACACCACACATTGATACAGGTGATTATGTAATCGTAATCAACGCTGAAAAAATCGCTGTGACAGGTAAAAAATTAGATCAAAAGATCTACTACAATCACTCTGATTATGTAGGTGGAATGAGAGAAACTACATTAAGAGAGATGATGGACAAGAAACCTGAAAGAGTTATCGAACTTGCTGTAAAGGGCATGCTTCCAAAAGGACCTTTAGGAAGAGAAATGTACAAAAAATTACATGTATACGCTGGCGCAGAGCACGCTCACGCAGCTCAAAAGCCAGAAGTATTGACATTCTAATTAGGTGAAAAGGAGGAAATAACATGTCTAGCGCAAAATTCTACGGAACAGGAAGAAGAAAAAAATCAATTGCAAGAGTATACTTAGTACCTGGTACAGGTAATATTACAATCAATAAAAGAAACATCGACGAATACTTCGGATTGGAGACATTAAAAGTTGTTGTACGTCAACCACTCGTTGCTACAGAGACTTTAGACAAATTTGACGTATTAGTAAATGTACACGGTGGTGGATACACAGGACAAGCTGGTGCAATCCGTCACGGTATTTCAAGAGCGTTACTTCAAGCAGACGCTGAGTACAGACCAGTTCTTAAGAAAGCAGGATTCTTAACACGTGATCCACGTATGAAAGAACGTAAGAAATACGGTCTCAAAGCAGCGAGAAGAGCTCCACAATTTTCAAAGAGATAAGGATTACTGCGAATTGCAGTATATGGAAGAAACCCAGAGTTTACTCGTGGGTTTCTTTTTATATGCTGCAATTCATTGGAAGACAAGAGTTGACCGAGATGGAGCGAAGCGTAATCGAGGTTGACGTTTGGATTCGCAGTAATCCGTGTTGCACTTATGCAATCATTGGTACCTACTCCCCTTTTTCACTCACAAAGAAATCCACCAATCGCTGAACATCCTCCAGACATGCGCCACACACTGTAGTCGCTCCGGTTTGTTCTTGCACATCTTCCAAAGTCTTTGCACCTGCTTCTACAGAATCCTTAATCATTCCATTTGTTATATTCATGCAATGACATACTACTTTATCCATATTCATATAATACACACCATCCTTTCTAGAATATAGTGTGCCTATTCGAAAAAAATATGCAATCAAAAAGGCCTTCAAGTCAACTTGAAAGCCTTTATAATTTAATTCTTCGGTGAAAAATGCACCATCGGAGTCGTATTGTCCATCTTCAAAAATGTATATCCATTTTGAATCCCCCAAAACAGAATATCATCCACAGCCTCGACACTATATGATTTGATATCGTGTTGTAACACAACCGAAACATTGTGCTTTTTAATACCGGAAATAACATTGGATGCTACAGTTGATGCATTTGCTCCGCCTCCAGTATCGCCACTACTTACATTCCAATCGCAGTACAAATATCCGAAACGAGATATCGATTGTGTCAATGCACTCATGATTCCGGCACAATATTTTTTACTTACCGTGTTATTCGTTCCACCAGGGAAGCGTACAATTGTTGGTTCTACACCGGTTTGTGCCACAACAATATCCCTGATTCCAAACAAATCTTCATAATATGCTTCTTCACTGGAATAAAGTTTTTCATATCTGTGTGTCAGAGTATGTAATGCTATGGTATGTCCGCGTTTGTGTGTTTCGCCGATCATATATTGATACGATGAAAATTGGTTAGTCACAAAAAATGTTGCTTTCACACCATATTTATCCAAGATATTCAGAAGTCTTGCAGTGTGTGCGCCAGGTCCGTCATCAAATGTGAGATATACAACCTTGTTTCCGGGATTAATAGGATTGGAAACCACCTGCTGTTTATACACATATACTTTTCGAGTTGCAGTTGTTTTGTTTCCAAAAGAGTCAGACACGCTGTAGGTAATTGTGTTGATTCCCATTTTACTTGTGTCAACACTGCCATTTACAGATACCTTTGCTGTGATGTCACCGTCAATATTGTCGGAGGCTGTAAAACCTGGATCAGTATAAGCAGTTCCTACTTTAATGTAAGTCTTGATTTCTCCATTTAATGTAATTACCGGCTTGTTCAAATCTGCAATTTGCACCGTTCGCTTTATTTCACCGACATTTCCGGAAGAATCAGTTACAGTATAAGTTAATACATATGTTCCATAAGTGTAACCATCTACAGTTCCAGATACAGTAACCTGACTTGTTAAATCCCCATCGCATTCATCCATTGCAGTGAATCCCGGGTCCACAAATTTAGCACCCTTGTCACGAGCAATCTTATTGCCTTGAGTTAAAGTAATAACAGGAGCGATGACATCTTTATATACTAACGTTCGCTCAGCAGTTGCAGTATTCCCAGAGGAATCTTTAACAGTGTAAAAGACTTTACCGTCTTTTTCCTCACTGGTTACTTGTGATGTTATATCTCCATCATAATTATCGATTGCAGTAAATCCTTCTTCTGTATATCCGAGAACAGGATTCGCATAGTTCTCTGAAGAAGAGACAAGTTTGATTTCCGGAGGTGTTGTGTCTACAACTTTGAAGATTCTTTTCTCGGAAAGAGTCATGTCCTTATACTTAGCTGTAAAGGTAACATTGTAATCACCAAGCTTATTCAAATCTACATCACCGTTCATGGTGGTTGTAACAGGAGTACCTTTGCGATTGATGAGAGAACCCTTGCACAGAGCCGTAACCTCAGGAATCTTATCTGTACCATATTCTATTGTAATTACTTTATCTGTTATACTAAGGGCCAAAGAATATCTATTGAACTTCCATACAAATCCGATTGTTGCAAGAATAGATAATAAAACAGAAATAGCAACAATAAATATGATTTTTGTCTTTTTTGTCATTGTCTAATCACCTCTTGTAATGTAACTATAATTATAAAATATTTGTCGAAAAATACAAGTATAAAAATAGAGAAGGAAGGGAAACCCCGTCCTTCTCCAATATCATAGAACTAATTTTCTATTAAAATATCCAATAAATCCTTGTAATTGCTTTTTGATGAATGAGCATTGGTAGATGTTTTCTTTGCGTTAGCCACCGAAGCCGCTGATTTTGCGATTGGTTGAATGGTTCCGGCACCGGCAACACATCCTCCCGGACACGCCATTCCTTCCAAAAGGTATCCATCATATTTTCCGGCCTTTGCAAGAGTAAGGAGTTTCCTACATTCTTCCAATCCTTCTGCACTTGCAATCTTTACCTCGCGGTCCGGATAGTTTTCTTTAATATAAGCAGCGACAGCATTTGCGACGCCACCGCTTACCGCAAATCCGCGACCATCCCCACTTGCACCATGCATAGACTGCATTTCTTCTAATTGATCAAAGTCAATATTTTTAGCCTCAAACATGCCCTGTAATTCTTCAAATGTAAGAACGAAGTCTACGTCGCTTCGAATGGTTCTTCGGCTAGCCTCCAATTTTTTTGCGGCACATGGACCGATAAAGGCAACGCGACAGCCCGGATGCTGTTTCTTCACAAGTCTTCCGGTAAGCACCATCGGTGTCAGGGCCATCGAGATACAATTGCTGTATTCAGGGAAAAGTTTCTTGGCCATTACAGACCATGCAGGACAACAGGAAGTTGCCATAAATGGAAGTTTTTTCGGAACTTCATTAATAAAATCATTTGCCTCTTCAATAGTGCATAGGTCTGCGCCGATTGCTACTTCAATTGCATCCTCGAATCCAAGTGCTTTAAACGCAGAGCGAAGCTTCTTGCTTGTGAGCTTTGGGCCGAATTGCCCGACAACAGCCGGAGCAACAATTGCATAAACAGGTTCTTTTCGTTTAATAGCTTGAATTAATTGGAAAATCTGTGCTTTGTCTGCAATTGCACCAAAAGGACAGTTCGCAAGACACATTCCGCAAGATACACATTTGTCCTGATCAATCTCTGCACGTCCGAGTTCATCGGAGCCTATTGCATTCATGCCACATGCTTTGGCACAAGGACGTTCCATTCTTGTGATAGCATGATATGGACACACCTGAATACATTTTCCGCATTTGATACATTTGCTCTCGTCAATGACAGAACGACCCTTTTGGATGCGGATTGCATCTCGCGGACATACTTCAGCGCATGGTTGAGCAAGGCAACCTTGACATGCATCTGTCACTTTTATGACATTATCCGGGCATTTGTGACATGCAAACTTGATAATGTTAATCAGTGGTGGTTGATAATATTTTTCAGGGATGATACATTCGTCGGCGCCTTTGGAAACTGGTGCATGCTCTGCAACAGGACGAAGCGGAAGTCCCATTGCAAGACGCAGACGTTCTTCCACAATGGCACGTTCTAAAAATACGCTTTCTCTGTATCCGGTTGCTTCTCCTTTGATAATGTCGTATGGAATCTGTTCGAGACGCATTTCGTCTCCTTCTTCATATTCATATGATAATTTTGCAATCTCTGCAAATACTTGCTTTCGAATCTCATTTACTGATGTGTATATACCTCTCAAGTCTTTTGTCTCCTTTTGTCTATAGTCCTTAAATACTCTAACAAAAGTAGTGTGAAAAATCAACCTTTTTCGGTTGATGATTTCTGGGAAAAAAGGTATAATTGATAAAATGACAACTAAAGGAGAATGACAAAAATGAACAAAAGAATTACAGCGAAACAATTGACAACGACAGCACTACTTTTAGCACTTTGTATTGTGTTTCAATGCATGAAAAGTTTATCCGTATATCTGACGGGTTCAGCGGTGAATTGTATTTTGGTAATTGCCACCTTATATTGCGGCTTGTTTTCCGGCACAAGCATTGCGATACTGGCACCTGTGGTGGCTTATTTTATAGGAGCAACACCAATTGTGAACATGATTCCACATATGATGCTTGTAATTATGGTTGGAAATGAGCTGATTGTATTGTGCGTATGGCTATTCCACAGGAAGAGACTTGCAATCGGAATGCTGATTGGATGTGTCACAAAAGCAGCATTTTTGTGGCTTGCAGTTTGGTTTGCGGTGTTGCCTACATTTGGTGCAAAATTACCGGGACCTATGGTGACGACAGTGAAGACAACGTTTTCCATTACACAGTTTGTGACAGCTTGTATCGGCAGTGTGATTGCATGGATGATTTACAAGAAAGGTTATCTAGACAAACAATAGAATTTTTAGTAAAATAGCATTATATGTAAAGAAGAAAGGAAGAACGAAGGATGAGTAACCTAACAGAGATTAGATGGCACGGACGAGGTGGTCAGGGTGCCAAGACAGCCGCACTATTGCTTGCGGATGTAGCCTTCCAGACAGGAAAATATGTACAGGGATTTCCTGAGTATGGTCCAGAGCGTATGGGAGCTCCAATTACAGCGTACAATCGTATCAGCGATACACAGATTCGCGTACATTCCAATATCTATGACCCGCAGTATGTAGTAGTAGTAGATGAGTCACTTTTGGAGACTGTTGACGTTACAAAGGGACTTAAGAAAGACGGCGCGATTCTTGTTAATACAGAGCGAGCAAAAGAAGAGATTATTCCACATTTAAAAGGGTATGAGGGAAAAGTATACACCATTGATGCAAAGAAAGTGTCACTGGCTACTATGGGAAAATACTTTCCAAACACACCGCTTCTTGCGGCAATCGTAAAGGTGGCAGGCATCATGGATGAAGATATTTTCCTGAAAGAGATGGAGGCTTCCTTTAAACATAAATTTGCCAGCAAGCCAGAGGTAATCGAAGGCAATATGGCAGCACTTAAAATGGCGATGCAGGAGGTGCAATAATCATGGCAAGTAATATCAAAGAATTAGGCGTTAAGACAAGATGGCAGGATTTGACAGAGGGTATGATTATTGTCGGGGCAGGAACTTCTAAGGAGTTCAAGACCGGTGAATGGTCTTCTGTAAAGCCTGAATTTATCGAAGAGAAATGTAAGCAGTGTTTACTTTGTGTACCGGTATGTCCGGATAGTTGTATTCCGGTTAAGGACATGAAGCGCGGTGCGTTTGATTTAGAACACTGTAAAGGATGCGGTATCTGTGTGAAATCATGTCCATTCGGTGCAATTACGATGGAAGGGGTGAAATAATATGGGAAAAAGAGAACGTTTATCGGGAAATGAAGCAGTAGCAATTGCGCTCCGCCAGATTAATCCGGACGTATTTCCGGCATTCCCTATCACACCATCTACAGAGATTCCACAGTACTTTGCTTCTTTTGTGGCAAATGGCCAGGTGGATACAGAATTTATTACCGTGGAGAGTGAACACAGTTCTATGAGTGCGACCATCGGTGCATCTGCAGCAGGAGCGAGAGCGCTCACAGCGACATCTTCTTGTGGTCTTGCTTACATGTGGGAAGAGTTATACATAGCAGCGTCAAACAGATTGCCGTTGGCACTTGCACTTGTTAACCGTGCACTTTCCGGTCCAATCAACATCAACTGCGACCATTCAGATAGTATGGGTGCAAGAGATGCAGGCTGGATTCAAATCTATGCAGAGAATAATCAGGAAGCATATGACAATATGATACAGGCATTCCGCATCTCTGAACATAAAGATGTGCGCCTTCCAATCATGATTTGTCAGGATGGTTTTATCACTAGCCATGCGGTGGAAAACATCGAATTATTAGAAGATGATGTAGTGAAGAACTTTGTCGGCGAGTATGAGCCGGAAAATTATCTTTTGAATCCAAAGGAAAAGATGGCAGTCGGACCTTACGCGATTACGGATTATTATATGGAAGCAAAACGCAACCAGGCTGAAGGCATGAAGAATGCTGTAGCAGTTGTGAAAGAGGTTGCGAAAGAATTTGCTGGTATCTCAGGTAGAGAGTATGGTCTCTTTGAAGAATATTGTATGGAAGATGCAGAAACAGCCGTTGTGATGATTGGTTCTGCAGCAGGTACAACGAAGGATGCCATTGATGCACTCCGTGCAAAAGGTGAAAAGGTAGGTCTTATCAAAATTCGTCTTTACCGTCCATTCCCGGCTGAAGAGATAGCAGAAGCGCTTAAAAATGTAAAAGCAGTTGCAATTATGGATAGAGCAGAAGGCTACACAAATCACGGGGGTCCATTAGGTTCAGATGTGATGGCAGCTATGTTTCGTGCGCGTTCACAGGCTCATGCTGTAAACTATATTTACGGTCTCGGCGGACGTGATGTGCGTGTGGAAGATATGGAAAAAGTATTTGCACAATTGAACCAGATAGTAGCAGATGATGATGCAGGTGAAACCTATCGTTATCTTGGAATCAGAGAATAAGGAGGAAGACGGAAATGGCATATAATTTTAAAGAGACAATGAACAAACCGGAACGTCTTGCTCCGGGACATAGAATGTGCGCCGGATGCGGCGGTACTATTGCAGTTAGAAACGTGCTTCGCGGTCTTCATGAAGGAGACAAGGCGGTAATTGGTAACGCAACAGGATGCCTCGAGGTATCGACATTTACATATCCATACACAGCATGGGAAGACAGCTACATTCACAATGCATTTGAAAATGCCGGAGCAACCATGAGTGGTGTGGAAGGCGCATACAATGCACTTAAAAGAAAAGGAAAATTAGATGATACATACAAGTTCATCACGTTTGGTGGTGATGGTGGCACCTACGATATCGGTTTCCAATCACTTTCAGGGGCAATGGAACGTAATCACGATATGGTATATGTATGTTACGACAACGGCGCTTACATGAATACAGGCATTCAACGTTCATCTGCAACGCCGATGTATGCGGACACAACTACAACGCCAGTTGGAAGTGAAAGCAATGGTAAATTGCAAAACAGAAAAGATCTGGCTGCAGTGATTGCAGCGCATGATGTTCCGTATGTGGCACAGACTACATTTGTACAGAACTTCAAGGACTTGCACATCAAGGCTGAGAAGGCAATCTACACACCGGGAGCAGCATTTTTAAATATTATGGCTCCGTGTCCACGTGGATGGAGATATAACACACCAGATATTATGGAAATCTGTAAATTGGGTGTTGAGACATGCTATTGGCCATTATTTGAAGTGGTCGAGGGCAAATGGATTCTGAACTACGAACCGAAAAAGAAGCTTCCAATTGAAGATTTCTTAAGCAAACAAGGCAGATTCAAACATTTGTTTAAGAAGGGAAATGAACATCTCATTGAACAGTTCCAGAATGAAGTGGACAGAAGATGGGAAGAATTGCAGTTCAAATGCTCAAGATAGTTAGAGAGGGATATTATGGAAATTATCATTGTCAGACACTGCGAACCAGATTACGGCATTGATTCCCTGACACCGAAGGGATGGCGAGAAGCAGAATTGTTATCAGACAGGCTTTCAAAAATGGATATAACAGAAATGTACTGTTCGCCGCAGGGGCGTGCCAAGGACACAGCGTCTCTGACTTTGAAGAAAATGAATCGAGAAGCTGTAGAACTTGAGTGGCTTCGTGAATTTAAAGGACACGTGAAGTATGATTTTTTCGAACAACCAATCCGTTGTTGGGATATGCTTCCATCCTATTGGACCAAACAGGACGAATATTATAGCAGAGAAGATTGGTATAAGACAGAACTGATGCAAACACACAATGTCGAAGAACAATACAAATGGGTGATTGCTCATTTGGACACCTTTCTGGCAGAGCATGGATATGTGCATGAGGGAGGACTCTTCCGCGTAGAAAGAGAAAACCATGACCGCATTGTGTTTTTCTGCCATTTTGGTATCTGCAGTGTAATTTTGGCCCATATGCTTGGAGTTTCGCCGATTCTGTTCTTCCAAGGATTTGTGATGCAGCCGAGTTCTGTGACAAGTATTGTAACAGAAGAAAGAGAGAAGGGAATTGCATCATTCCGTATTCGAAGCTATGGAGATATCAGTCACCTGTATGTTGCAGATGAGGAACCATCTTTTATGGCACGATTCTGTGAATGTTATAGTGATGATGACAGACATGATTTTTAGGAGTTGATGAGATGTTTAATGAATTGACCCAGAAAGATATCGATGATATGATGGCTGAGGTGGAGCATCGCAAATGCGTCGTACGAAAGGAACTTTTGGAGGATGTGAAGACGGCGAGAGCACATGGGGACTTGAGTGAAAATTTTGAGTACAAAGCAGCAAAGCAAGCAAAGAACCAAAACGAAAGCCGTATACGTTATCTGGAAAAGATGATAAAGACGGCGATTGTTGTGAGTGATAAGTCCAAGTATGACGAAGTGGGAATCAACAAGATTGTGGAACTCTACTTTGAAGAAGATGACGAGGTAGAGGAGTTCAAGATTGTGACAACCGTTCGCGGAAATTCACTAAAAAATCTGGTGAGCACAGAATCTCCCATAGGAAAGGCCGTACTTGGTCACAAGGTTGGAGATAGAGTGTGGATTGCAATTAATTCTACCGCGGGATATTTTGTGGAAATCAAATCGATTCGTGCTGATGAGACGGGAGAGGAAGAATTGCGGAAGTTCTGACATAAATAAGCACAGCTTATAATAAAAAGATGTAAAAAATATAGCCTAAGGACTAGTAATTGCACATGTCTTTGGGCTATAATTGATTTATTAAAAAGAATAATACAACGAAGGAAAAGGAGAGACTTTCATGGAAATGTTATCGATTGAGAAGGAATTACAAGGGAATGCATATCCAGGACGTGGAATTATTATCGGCAAGACACCGGACGGTACAAAGGCAGTAACGGCATATTTTATTATGGGTAGAAGTGAGAATAGCAGAAACCGTGTGTTTGTGACAGAAGGAGAAGGAATCCGCACACAGGCATATGACCCGTCCAAGCTTACAGATCCAAGTCTTATCATATATGCACCGGTTCGCGTATTGGGAAATAGAACGATTGTGACAAATGGTGACCAGACAGATACTATTTATGACAGAATGGATAGAGAACTTACATTTGAACAGTCTTTAAGATGTAGAGAATTTGAACCGGATGGTCCAAACTATACCCCACGTATTTCTGGTGTGATGCACATCGAAGACAGCAAGTATGATTATGCCATGTCAATCCTTAAGAGTAATAATGGCGATCCTTCATGTTGCAATCGTTATACATTTACATATGACAATCCGGTAGCAGGAGAAGGACATTTCATTCACACATACAAATGCGATGGCAATCCGCTTCCAAGTTTTGAGGGGGAACCAAAACTCGTTAATATCTTAGATGATATGAATGCTTATACAGAACTGTTATGGGGCAGTCTTAACGAAGAAAACAAAGTTTCTTTATTCGTTCGTTATATCGATATTGCAACTGGAACTTACGAGACAAAAATCATAAACAAGAATGCATAGGAGACATAAGATGAAAGAATTAGAATTAAAATATGGGTGTAATCCGAATCAAAAGCCATCAAAAATCTATATGAACAACGGAGAACTTCCGATCAAAGTACTTTGCGGAAGACCGGGATATATCAACTTTTTGGATGCATTTAACGGATGGCAGTTGGTAAAAGAACTTAAAAAAGCAAC
Source organism: Tyzzerella sp. (assembly GCA_017416155.1). Taxonomy (GTDB): domain Bacteria; phylum Bacillota; class Clostridia; order Lachnospirales; family Lachnospiraceae; genus Faecalimonas. Next base: position 134,481 of record JAFQDE010000005.1, on the reverse strand, counting down.
AGGACTTCCTGCAGCAACCTCTTTTAAACATGTTTCACCGGCAGGTGCAGCAGTTGGTCTTCCTTTGGATGATACATTGGCTAAAATCTATTGGGTTGATGATGTAGAAGATTTATCTCCGCTTGCTTGCGCTTATGCAAGAGCCAGAGGTGCGGACAGAATGTCTTCCTTTGGCGATTTCATTTCCCTTTCAGATGTGTGTGATGTAGCTACAGCGAAATTGATTAAAAGAGAAGTGTCTGATGGTGTAATTGCTCCGGGATATGAGCCGGAAGCATTGGAAATCTTACAGGCAAAGAAAAAAGGGAACTATGCAGTTATTGAAATTGACCCGAGCTATGAGCCGGATCCGATTGAGCACAAAGAAGTATTCGGTATCGTGTTTGAACAGGGAAGAAATGAGCTTGTAATTGACGATGCATTGCTTGCAAATATCGTTACAGAGAACAAAGATATCCCGGAAAGTGCAAAGATTGACCTTGCAATCGCACTTATTACACTGAAATATACACAGTCAAACTCTGTATGCTACGCAAAAGGCGGACAGGCAATTGGTATCGGTGCAGGACAGCAGTCACGTATTCACTGTACAAGACTTGCAGGCCAGAAAGCAGACAACTGGTGGCTTCGTCAGTCTCCGCAGGTACTAGGTTTACAGTTTGTAGACGGTATCGGAAGAGCAGACAGAGACAATTCCATTGATTTATATATCGGTGATGAGTATATGGATGTACTTGCTGATGGTGCATGGGAGAGAATTTTCAAGGTGAAACCGCCTGTGTTTACAGCAGAAGAAAAGCGTGCATGGCTCGACAAGATGACTGATGTTGCGCTTGGGTCAGATGCGTTCTTCCCGTTTGGGGACAACATTGAGCGTGCACACAAGAGTGGAGTGAAATATATTGCTCAGCCGGGCGGTTCTGTTCGTGATGACAATGTAATTGATACATGTAATAAATATAATATGGCGATGGCATTTACGGGAATTCGTTTGTTCCATCACTAAAAAGTAAAAAAATGCGAGATTGCGGTGCAATCTCGTTTTTTTATGGATAAAATAAAAAAACAGTTGTATTTTTTTATCCTCACATATATAATATACAGGTAGATTGTGCAAAAATATGGCGCATATGTCAAATAACGGGAGGGAAATATGGGAAAATATTTTGGAACAGACGGTTTTCGGGGAGAAGCAAATGTTGTATTAACAGTAGAACATGCCTTTAAAGTCGGTAGATTTTTGGGGTGGTACTATAGTCAGGAACACAAAGCAAGAATTGTCATTGGTAAAGATACAAGACGTAGCAGTTATATGTTTGAGGATGCTCTTTCAGCAGGTCTCACAGCTTCAGGCGCAGACGTGTATCTGCTTCATGTAACGACGACACCAAGCATTTCTTACGTGACACGTACGGAAGACTTCGATTGTGGAATTATGATTTCAGCGAGTCATAATATATTCTATGACAATGGAATTAAGTTGATTAATTCACAAGGGCGCAAGATGGATGCAGAGGTAGAAGCCAAGGTGGAAGCTTACATTGACGGCGAGTTTGGAGAGATTCCATATGCCACTAGGGATAGGGTTGGTCGCACGGTAGACTACTCAGCAGGAAGAAATCGTTATATCGGTCATCTCATCTCTATGGCAACTCGCTCCTTTAAGGATAAGAGAGTGGGGCTTGATTGCTCGAACGGTAGTGCCTCTACCATTGCAAAGAGTGTATTTGATGCATTGGGCGCAAAGACATATGTGATTAACAGTGAACCGGATGGAACGAATATTAACAAGGATTGTGGTTCTACTCATATAGAACACTTGCAAAGATATGTTGTGGAGAATCGTCTTGATGCGGGCTTTGCATATGACGGCGATGCAGACCGATGTCTTGCAGTAGATGAAAATGGTAAATTAGTCGACGGAGATTTAATTCTTTATGTGTGCGGTAAATATCTCAAAGAGCAGGGAAGACTCAATGGAGATACAATTGTCACAACGATTATGTCAAACCTTGGACTTTACAAGGCATGCGATAAAGTGGGTCTTAAGTACGAGAAGACAGCAGTCGGAGACAAGTATGTGTCTGAAAATATGATAGAGAATAACTATTCTCTTGGCGGGGAGCAGTCCGGTCATATTATTTTCAGCAAATATGCAACTACAGGAGATGGTATTTTAACCTCCCTTCTTTTAATGGAGGTTATGCTTGAGAAGAAACAGTCGCTGGCAAAACTGACAGAGGAAGTGACGATTTATCCGCAGCTTCTTAAAAATGTCAGAGTGGCAGACAAAAAAGCGGCAAGAGAAAATCCAGCTGTTTTAGAAGTGGTTGCGAAGGTCACAGAAGAACTGGGAGATAACGGACGTATCCTGGTACGTGAGAGCGGAACAGAACCGGTAATCCGTGTCATGGTGGAAGCAGAGACCAATGAACTCTGTGCTAAATATGTAAAGCAGGTGGTTGATATTATCTGCGCAGAGGGGTTAATTGTATTAGAGTAAGAACAAAGGACGTTGTTGCAAAATGATATGCAACAGCGTCTTTTTCTTGACAGAATAAGGCGCAGAGGTATAAGATATATTATGTTAGTAACATACGAAAACAGTTGAGGCATGAAAGGAAATACAAATGAAATTTTTAGGTTATGACAGTCCGATTATGAGTTTTTTGTCGAAGATGGCAGATTTGCTTTTTTTAAACGTGTTGACGCTTATTTTCAGTATTCCGATTATTACAATCGGAGCTGCAACAACAGCAGCACATTATACTTCATTAAAAATACATAGGGAAGAAGGGCATGTGTGGAGCTGCTTTTGGAAATCATTTAAGATGAACCTCAAACAATCTACAGGAATCTGGTTAATCTTTGTCGTATATTCCGTTGTTTCAGTTGTGGCATATCTTGTTTACGGCAATATGGGTAGCAAGGTTGCAAGTGCAGGACAAGGGTTTCTTATGGCTACATTGATATTTGCAGCATTTGTGTATGCATGGGTAATGCCGTTGCAATCCAGATTTGTTAATACGATTCGCACAACGTTTAAGAATGCGTTCTACATGGCATTCAGGTATTTCTTCCGTACGTTACTTATGACGATCTTGAATGCGTTGCCGGTAGGATTATTTCTTTTCATTTTTTTGGTGTTAGGACTTCGCGGATTTCCTGTTTGGATGTTGTATGGAATATCTGTACCAATCTATTGGTGTGCGTTGTTGTATGACAAAATATTTGAACAGTTAGAAGAAATTATATTAGAGAATGAGCAAGAAGAGCAAATCGAAGCAGAATAATTGAATTAGAAGTCCTCTTTGTGACAAACAAGGAGGATTTTTTCATATTAATTATAAAACTGTATATAATACCATTTCAAGGGAGGATGAAATTATGTATCGATATTTGCCAATTCGTGATGTTTACGCAAGAGAAATCTTGGATTCCAGAGGTAATCCGACTGTTGAGGTAGAAGTACTGGCAGGAGAAAATATATGTGGTCGTGCAAGTGTGCCATCCGGAGCATCCACCGGCCAATTTGAGGCAGTAGAATTAAGAGATGGTGATGCACGCTACCGAGGTCTTGGCGTGTCTACAGCAGTAGATAATGTCAATACAAGAATAGCACCTGAAGTTATCGGGATGAATATCTTTGACCAGAGTGGAATTGACAGAGTGATGATTCAATTGGATGGAACAGAAAACAAGTCGAAACTTGGGGCAAATGCTATTTTAGGAGTATCTATGGCAGTTGCGAAGGCTGCGGCAAAAGCCCTTGAGATTCCGTTGTACCGTTATCTTGGAGGTGTTTCACCAAAGAGAATGCCAATACCGATGATGAATATTTTAAATGGAGGTAAACATGCAGATAATCCTGTGGATTTTCAAGAGTTTATGATTATGCCGGTGGGAGCATGCTGTTTTAAAGAAGGATTGCGCATGGGGGCCGAAATTTATCATACATTAAAAGGCATTTTACATGACAAACAATTAAGCACAGCAGTAGGAGATGAGGGTGGATTTGCACCGAACGTGAAGGATGCAAAAGAGGCTTTGTCACTGATTGTAGAAGCAATTCAAAAGGCAGGTTATAAATTAAAAGAAGAGGTTGGAATTGCATTAGATGTGGCTGCGTCTGAATTGTATAACAGAGAATTTAAAAAATATGTGTTTGAGGGAGAGGATGTAATTCGTTCTTCTGAAGAATTGGTTGCATATTATGAAAGTCTAATGTCAGAATTTCCAATTATATCCATTGAAGATCCAATGGATGAAGAAGATTGGGAAGGCTGGAAGTTGATGACGGAACGCCTTGGAAAGAAGATACAGCTTGTCGGAGATGATTTATTTGTGACAAACACCAAGAGGCTCCAGAAAGGAATTGACATGCAGGTAGCAAATGCAATTCTCATTAAAGTAAATCAGATAGGGACACTTACAGAGGCCTTTGAGGCAATCGAACTGGGCAAGAAAGCGGGGTATCGAAGTATTATTTCACATCGCTCAGGTGAGACGGAAGATAGTATGATTGCAGATATTGCAGTAGCATTTAGCACAGGGCAGATTAAGACCGGTGCGCCGTGTAGGACAGAGCGTGTGGCAAAATACAACCAATTACTCCGTATTGAAGAGACACTAAAATAGTTTATCTGTTTTTTTGGAAAAAACAGCTAAGAAACACTTGCAGAAATACAGCTCTTGTGTTAAAATACCTTTGTTATATGCACAGGAGGTGTGGAAATGGATATTTTGAAAACAATTCTTACAATTTTATTAGCAATAGACTGTATCGGATTGATTGTACTCGTATTACTTCAGGAAGGTAAGGAAGGCGGTCTTGGTGGACTTGCAGGAGCTTCTGAGTCATATTGGGGACAGAACAAAGGGCGTTCTATGGAAGGCGCTTTGGTTAAAATTACAAGAATCTTAGCAATTGTGTTTGTATTATTAGCAGTAGTATTGAATTTGAAGGTATTTGCTTAAGATGATGTAAAGGAAATGACGAAACACTCTTATTGTAACAAATAGGAGTGTTTTTTTATGCATTATTTAGGAAGGAAGTGATAGGGTGGATCAGACATTTGAGAAGAGAAAAAAGGTTATCTATGATTTTATCTGCGATGATTTTTATGTGCCAATGAAGCTAAAGGAACTTGCCATTCTATTGCAGGTTCCAAAGGACCAAAGGAGTGAACTAAAGAGAGTGATGGATGCACTGGAAGCAGAGGGGAAGGTGCATGTATCATCGAAAGGGAAATATAGTAAGGGTGAGGCGAGACATATCATCGGCACCTACACGGCGCATGCCAGAGGATTTGGGTTTGTCGTTGTAGAAGGTGAGGCGGAAGACATCTTTATATCTGAGGATGATGCGAACGGAGCATTTCATAATGATAAGGTAGAGGTTATCATCAAAGCATCACCACAGGGAAAACGAAAAGAAGGAAAGGTTACGAAGATTCTATCTCATGGAACGACAACGCTCGTGGGATATTTTCAAAAGAATAAAAGTTTTGGATTCGTGATACCAGATAACCAGAGGTATGTGCAGGATGTGTTTGTTCCATTGGAACGCTCGAAGGGAGCGGTGACCGGACACAAGGTGGTTGTAGAACTTACAAAATATGGAGATAGCAACAGAAAACCGGAAGGAAAAGTGGTTGAGATTCTAGGTCATGTGAATGATCCGGGGGTTGATATTATGTCCATTGTCAAAGGTTACGATTTGCCGACAGAATTTCCGGAGAAGGTGCTGAATCAGGCAGAGCGAGTTGCAAAGGATGTAAGTACAGCAGACATGGTAGGGCGCATGGATCTTCGAGAGTGGACAATGGTTACGATTGACGGAGAAGATGCGAAGGATTTGGATGATGCTATTTCCATCATGAAGGAAGATGGCAATTATATACTGGGAGTGCATATTGCGGATGTAACGAACTATGTACAGGAGAATAGTGCACTTGACAGAGAAGCATTAAAGCGCGGAACAAGTGTGTATCTTGTGGACCGTGTGATTCCGATGCTTCCGCACACGTTGTCAAATGGTATCTGTTCACTCAATGCAGGCGAGGACAGATTGGCACTCAGCTGCATCATGACCATCAACGAAAAGGGCTCTGTAATTGACCATACAATCGCAGAGACGGCGGTACACATTGACGAGCGCATGAGTTATACCAGTGTGAAGAAGATTCTGGAAGAGGAAGATGCATTAGAAATAGAGCGATATCAGGAACTTGTTCCGATGTTCAAACTTATGGCAGAACTTTCAAGAATCCTGCGTGAAAAGAGAACGCAAAGAGGCTCCATTGATTTTGATTTTCCGGAGACGAAGATGATACTGGATGAGAGTGGCAAACCGATTGAGATTAAGCCTTATGACAGAAATGTGGCCACGAGGATTATTGAGGACTTTATGCTTCTTGCCAATGAGACTGTGGCCGAAGATTACTTTTGGCAGGAGATCCCGTTTGTTTATCGTACTCATGAGGCACCGGATGAAGACAAGATAAAAAAATTAGTGACATTTATTCGCAATTTCGGACATTCTATGCACATTTCCAATAAGGAAGTGCGCCCGAAGGAGATTCAAAAATTACTCGCAAAAGTGGAAGGGACAGCAGAAGATGCATTGATTAGCAGATTGGCACTCCGTTCTATGAAGCAGGCAAAATACACACCGGAGAACACTGGACATTTTGGACTGGCGGCTTCGTATTACTGTCATTTTACTTCACCGATACGTAGATATCCAGATCTTCAGATTCACCGTATTATCAAGGAAAATCTGAGGGGCAGAATGAATGAGGACCGTAGAGACCACTATGATAAGATCCTCACAGAGGTTACGAAACAGTCCAGTCAGAGAGAACGTCTGGCGGAAGAGGCAGAACGTGAGACTGTAAAATTGAAAAAAGTGGAGTATATGTCCTCACGAATCGGGGAAGAATTTGAAGGGGTTATTTCCAGCATCACCAAATGGGGGATATATGTCGAATTACCGAATACGATTGAAGGGTTAATTCACGTGACAAACCTATATGATGACCATTATAATTATGTGGAAGACAGTTATGAAATGGTCGGTGAGCGTACCGGAAAGACCTATAAACTTGGACAGACAGTTATGGTGAGAGTCATTGGTACAAGCAAAGTAGAGAGAACCATTGATTTTGAACTGGTAGAATAAGCGTAACCATGCAGGATAGTATCTTGCATGGCTTACATAGAAGGGAAAGAAAAGAATGGCAAAGGATTCCGTTAAGTTAATTGCAAACAACAAAAAAGCATATCATGATTATTTTATATTGGACACTTACGAGGCGGGTATTGCACTTCATGGGACGGAAGTGAAGTCGCTTCGCATGGGAAAATGTAGTATTAAGGAAGCATTTATCCGTATTGAGAACGGAGAAGTGTTCGTATATGGCATGCATATCAGTCCATATGAGAAGGGCAACATTTTTAATAAGGATTCGCTCCGTGTGAAGAAGTTATTGCTTCACAAGTCAGAGATTAATAAGATGCTTGGCAAGGTGAAAGAAAAGGGAATTTCAGTTGTTCCGCTGAAAGTATACTTGAAAGGCAGCCTTATGAAGATGGAGATTGGTCTTGCTAAAGGTAAGAAGCTCTATGACAAACGTGATGATATCGCAAAGAAAGACCAGAGACGCGAGGCGGAGAGAGATTTCAAAGTGAGAAATATTGGTTAGGAGAGAGAACAATGGTACCTACAACAAAAGAAGAACTTCGAAAATTGGTGTCTGAGACGACAATTGAAATGTATGAGGAGATGACGCCGCAGCTCATCAAGTTAATTGATGAGACAAAGCATGATGATAGTCTTACAGAAGCGCAGAAACAGGATGAGATATCACTTCATTTTATGGGGTATACGAAGGCGTGTACCAATGAGATAATTATTGAAGTGTTGTCAAAGATATTAAACTTAGAATAAGAATATAAAAAAGATTACGCCGAGCGCGTAATCTTTTTTGTTATATTAACATGTTTTCGGTTCGTCGTATGCGACACCTTGTGTATCTACAGTGACTGTCTTCATCACTTGATCTTCAAATGGTCTGTCTCTGAAATCAGTTGCTGTCTCAGCAATCTTATTCACAACATCCATACCTTCGATTACTTTACCGAATGCAGCATAAGAACCGTCCAGATGCGGAGATGTCTCGTGCATGATAAAGAACTGAGAACCGGCTGAATCCGGGTGCATGGCGCGTGCCATAGACAGAACTCCCGGTTCGTGTTTTAAGTGGTTCGGGAAACCGTTCTGAAGGAATTCACCTTTGATTTGATATCCAGGACCGCCTGTTCCGATTCCCTGTGGACATCCGCCTTGAATCATGAATCCACGGATGACGCGGTGGAAGATTAAGCCGTCATAGTAGCCTTTCTGTACTAATGAGATAAAGTTGTTTACTGTATTTGGAGCAACGTCAGGATATAATTCTGCTTTCATGATATCCCCGTTTTCCATTTCAAATGTTACAATTGGGTTTGCCATAGTTTTTATGTCCTTTCTGTTTTCTAATCTACGAGACATATTATATCATGTTTTTGAAAAATACAACAGTTTTTTAAAACGAATTGACATGACAACAAATTTGTTGTATATTCAAAATGGAACATAGGAAAGGACAGAAGATAATGAATCGAACATTTATAGAAGTACCACAGTTTACAAAGAAATGGAAAGAATTAGGATTATCAGACGAGAGTTTGCGAGAATTGCAAAACATATTATTGAAAAATCCGAAAGCAGGTGATACTATTCAAGGTACTGGGGGATTGAGAAAAATTCGTATACCACTGGAAAATACAGGCAAACGTAGTGGCGGCAGAGTCCTTTATGTTGATATTGAGTTGAAAGAAACAATATATTTTGTTAATGTATATACTAAGAATGAAAAAGATGATTTAACAGAGGACGAAAAGAAAGCATTTAAAGCGGTTATCAAGTTTTTGAAGGAGGAATGACAATGAGCAAGTTTTTTGATGAAACAATGCAGGGTTTATTGGAAGCAATTGCTATAGAAAAAGGGAACATTCCTTTGTCGGAAAGAAAAGGTATGCCAGCACCTACTTTTTATGTGGAAGATCGAGGAAAGCAATTGGTTGATGAGATGATTGTCATCCGTAAAGAACTGAAGATTTCGCAACGTCAATTAGCTGAACTGACAGGTAATAAACAGCAGGCAATTTCTCGTATGGAAAGTAAGGAACACAGTCCTACGTTAAAATCTTTTTGCAATACGATGTATGCTTTGGGGTATGAATTAAAGATTGTTAAGATAGAAGATAAATAAAACGTGAAAGGATAGTCGTAAGCATGATTAGAACCAAAAATCTTGTTTTTGATTATAAAAAATTTGACGATGAAGGTAATGTCATCGGGACACGTCGTGCCATCGACGAGGTCAATATAGATATAGAACCGGGACAGTTCATTGCCATCTTAGGACACAATGGTTCCGGTAAATCTACGCTTGCAAAGCATATGAATGCAATTCTGTCTCCGACAGAAGGAACAATGTGGGTAGATGGTAAGAATACAAGTCGGGAGGAGAATATTTGGAATGTACGTCAAACAGCCGGCATGGTGTTCCAGAATCCAGACAACCAGATTATTGGAACGATAGTGGAAGAGGATGTCGGATTTGGTCCGGAGAATCTCGGTGTATCGACAGAAGAGATATGGCAACGGGTGGAAGAAAGTTTATCAGCAGTTGGAATGATAGAATATCGTCATCATTCCCCAAATAAGTTGTCCGGCGGGCAGAAGCAGAGAGTGGCAATCGCAGGAGTTGTTGCGATGCGTCCAAAATGCATTGTTCTAGATGAACCAACAGCAATGCTGGATCCAAATGGACGTAGAGAAGTCTTAAGAACAGTGGAGGAACTTCGAAAGAAAGAGAAAGTAACGGTTATTCTCATTACTCACTATATGGAAGAGGTAGTGGGTGCAGACCGAGTGATTGTGATGGACAAAGGTCACGTGGTACTTGAAGGAACGGCTAGGGAAGTGTTTAGCCAGGTAGAACTTCTAAAGGAATACCGACTGGACGTTCCGCAGGTAACATTGCTTGCCTATGAACTTCGCAAAAAAGGTTATCCGATTCCGAAGGGGATTCTAACAACAGAGGAATTATTGTCAGCTTTAAGCGAATGTAAAAACACAGATATAAAAACGCAAGTACTTGGAAGCGAAGCAAAGAAATCGCTATCGAACGTAGGACAACCGCTTTTAAAGGTAGACCATATCAATTATATTTACAGCCCGGGCAATGCATTTGAAAAGCATGCCTTAAAGGATATCAGTCTTGACATTTATGAGGGTGAGTTTATCGGAATCATCGGGCACACCGGTTCCGGAAAGTCTACTTTGATTCAGCATTTGAATGGGCTTATCAAGGCGACCGATGGGGACATCTATTATAAGGGCGAGAACATTTACAGGGAGAAATATAACTTACGGGAATTACGCAATAACGTAGGTCTTGTCTTCCAATATCCGGAACATCAGCTTTTTGAGACAGACGTTCTTACGGATGTTTGCTTTGGACCGAAAAACCAAGGTCTTTCTCAGGAGGAATGTAAGGAGCGTGCGATAGAGGCATTAAAACTTGTGGGACTTCCGGAGAAATATTACGAGGTTTCGCCATTTGATTTGTCCGGTGGGCAAAAGCGCCGTGTGGCAATTGCCGGTGTGCTTGCCATGAAGCCGAAGGTGCTTGTTTTGGACGAGCCGACAGCCGGACTTGACCCGAAGGGAAGAGATGAGATATTGGAACAGATTGCATATCTGCAAAAAGAGGGCAATCTGACGGTTGTGCTTGTTTCTCACAGTATGGAAGATATTGCAAAGTATGTAGACCGAATTGTGGTTATGAATAAAGGAAGCAAGATGTACGATGATGAGCCGAAGAAGGTGTTCGCTCATTACGAGGAATTAGAAAAAGTAGGTCTTGCAGCACCTCAGGTGACATACATGATGCATGAACTTGCAAAGAAAGGCTTCCCTGTAGATACAGAGGCTACTACCATTGCGGAAGCAGTGGAAACGATTTCAAAGGTACTCAAAAAATAGATTGGAGACTATATGATTAGAGATATTACAATCGGGCAGTATTACCCATCAAACAGTAGATTGCACCGTCTGGATCCGAGAGTCAAGATTGTGTGTACGCTCATATATCTGGTTTCGCTGTTTCTGTTTCAAAGTATTGGCGGTTATATCATCGCTACACTATTTCTGGCATCAGTGATTCGAATCTCAAAGGTTCCGTTTAAGTTTATCGTCAAGGGACTTAAGGCAGTTGTAATGTTACTTGTGATAACGGTGCTCTTTAATTTGTTTCTGACAAAAACAGGTACGGTGTTATTTTCGCTTTGGATTTTCAAAGTGACAGATGAAGGACTTCGAACGGCGGTGTTCATGACTATCCGTTTGATTTACCTGATACTAGGTTCGTCGCTCATGACATTTACAACAACGCCGAATGCACTTACAGATGGTATCGAGAAACTACTCTGGCCACTTAGGAAAATCAAATTTCCGGTGCATGAGATTGCGATGATGATGTCCATTGCACTCCGCTTTATTCCGATATTACTGGAGGAGACGGATAAGATTATGAAGGCACAGCTTGCGAGGGGAGCAGACCTCGAGAGCGGCAATATTATTCAGAAGGCAAAAGCCATGATTCCGATTCTGGTACCGCTTTTTGTATCAGCGTTCCGTCGTGCGAATGATCTTGCGATGGCGATGGAGGCAAGATGTTATCGCGGAGGTGAGGGTAGAACGAAGATGAAGCCCTTGGTATATGAGAGGAAGGATTATATCGCTTATGCAATCACAGTTCTATATGTGGTATTTGCAGTAGTGATCGATAGAGTTGTATGAAACGTGTAAAGTTAACGATTGCCTATGATGGCACGAATTACTGTGGGTGGCAGGTGCAACCCAACGGCATTACAATTGAAGAAGTACTAAATCACACCTTGCAGAAATTAACCGGCGAAGATATTTTGGTGATTGGTGCGAGTCGCACGGATTCCGGTGTTCATGCGATGGGAAATGTGGCTGTGTTTGACACAGCGACCACAATTCCGACAGAGAAGATTGCGGTAGCGCTTAACCAGAGATTGCCGGAGGATATTGTGGTTGTGAAGTCTGAAGATGTTGCATCGGATTTTCATCCGAGATACTGTGACTGCAGTAAGACTTATGAGTATCACATTATCAACACAAGGATTCCGGTTCCGACAAAGCGATTAACGAATTATTTTGTCTCTTATGTGTTAGATATTGAGAAAATGCGAAAGGCGGCTTCTTATCTGGTAGGAGAGCATGATTTTGTGAGCTTTTGTAATGTGAGAACGGATGTGGAGAATACCGTGCGCACGATTACGGCACTCGATATTCTGACAAACGGAGATGAGATTACAATTCGTATTACCGGCAATGGTTTTCTTTATAATATGGTACGTATTATTGTGGGTACATTGATTCGTGTCGGACGCGGATTTTACGAGCCTGAAAGGGTAAAAGAGATATTGGAGGCAAAAGACCGAAAGGCAGCAGGGGTCACGGCACCGGCGCACGGTCTTATGCTCATGGAAATTAAATATGATTAAATAATAAAACCTCGATATATGGAAATACAACCAAAATCGAGGTTTTGTGTATTAAAAGAAGAAAACATTATCTCCGATAATTGTTCCCGGACGTCCGCTACTGGCAGCACGAAAACTGATGCAGTCTTCTACATTTGTTTTACCGTTTAGAGCATCCCTGGCAGCTTTCTCACATAAAGGTTTTGTTCCTCTAGCAAGTATCCTATCCAACTTACCATTTGTGGCAGGAGGGAATTGTTTTGGTTGCTTAATAACTCCATAGACGGTATCCGGATAATTTCTGTGCTTCATACGATTGACGACAACAGCACCGACGGCGAGCAGTGCATCGTAATTGGTTGAACCTGCTTCGCATTCAATGAGCCCGGCTAAGAGTATAACATCTTCCTCTGTGTAAGAGACGGCAGAACCATTGGTGGTAGCAGGGGCCTTGTTAAAGACAGGGTCTTTTTCTGGAACAATTGGAGTTACTTCTTTGTTAGCTTCTGATTCGGCTTTTTGTGCTTCTAATTTTGCTTTTTGTATCAATTCAGCAGAAGTTGCAGTAATCTTGTCTTTTAATGTCTTTTCTTTAGATACAAGTTTCTTTTGCAGTGTCTTCAAATATTCTTGGGATTCTGTCAATTTTGCTTCATTTGCAGCAACGGTTTCACGGATTGCGTTATATTCAGCAAGTAATTTGCGGTCATAATCCGTGATTGCAGAGAAATATTCAGCCTTGCTGACAAATTCCGCCATACATTTCGAAGAAAGAAGCATTTCTAACATAGTAGAACTGCCATTTTCATACATATATTTAATTCGTGTCATCATAGATTCGTATTGTGCTTGCTCTTGTCCTTTTGCAATGGCAAGTTCTTCTCTGACTTTTTTTAGCTCAGAGTTTGTTTTCTTAATCTGAGAAAGAATCTGGTTTAATTCTTTGTCTAAAGATTTCAGTTCTTTTTCCATATCGGACAACTCTGATTTTAATTCTGCAGTTTCGCTTTTTGATTTATCAACAGTCTTTGCAGCGTAGGCCGGAGAGACAGAGAGTAAAAATAGTACGAACGACAGAAATAATGCACTGATACGAACATGTAGTCTAGTATTTCTTAATCTCATACAAAGTCCTTTCTTAGTGACGTGCCTTAATATTATACTATAAATTGCTTTTGAATGCAAATTTTGTTATAATGCTGTATAGTATGATAAAGAAGGTACAAAGTATGCATAAATACGAAGAAGAACGATAATTTGTTAAGAAATAGAGAGGAAGTGTTTACAATGTTTGAAATTTTTAAAGTTATTATTTTAGGTCTTGTAGAGGGAATTACAGAGTGGTTGCCGATTAGCAGTACGGGGCATTTGATTCTTGTGGATGAATTTATCAAACTCAATGCAAGCGATGCATTCAAAGAGATGTTTAATGTTGTAGTACAGCTTGGCGCGATTATGGCTGTGGTAGTATTGTATTTTAATAAATTGAATCCATTTTCGAAGAAGAAGACAAGAAATCAAAAGGTACACACAATACAGCTTTGGATGAAGGTTGTTGTGGCGTGCATTCCGGCGGCAGTTCTCGGAATTCTGTTTGATGATTGGATGGAGGAGCATTTCCACAACTATATTGTGGTTGCTATTATGCTGATTGTGTATGGTGTGCTCTTTATTTGGGTGGAAAATTGGAATAAGAAGGCAGAACCAAGTGTGACAAAGTTATCAGAACTTTCGTATAAGACAGCACTTTTTATTGGTTTGTTCCAAGTGTTATCCTTAATTCCGGGGACATCGCGCTCAGGAGCAACTATATTAGGAGCATTGCTTCTTGGTGTATCCAGATATGTGGCGGCAGAGTTCACATTTTTCCTTGCAATTCCGGTTATGTTCGGTGCAAGCGGAATTAAGCTCTTAAAGTTTTTTGGAGAAGGAGCAGGAATTACAGGTATGGAAGTCGCTATGCTGAGTGTTGGATGCATCGTTGCATTTGTGGTTTCAGTTATTGCGATTAAGTTCCTTATGGGATATATCAAGAAGAATGATTTTAAGGTATTTGGTTACTATCGAATTGTTTTGGGTATTTTAGTGCTGGGATACTTTATAATTTCCGGAATTTTTGCATAAAAGTACTTGACAAAGTGGAAAACATGTGTAATATAAAGAATATCGATTGAATTTTTATGCAAATAAAAGTAATATTTATAAATCTAGGAGGAATCGATTATGAAAAAATTATTAAGCGTATTATTAGTGGTAGCTCTTATGTTATCTATGGTTGCATGTGGAGGCAATGCAGAAGACAAAGATGACGTAGTAACAGCAAAGGTTATCGATGTTGAACTTACGAAGGAAGAGTATGCTTTTGGTGTTGACAAGGCACAACCGGAATTGTTGAAGCAAGTAAATGATTTCATTGCTGAGATTATGGACAATGGCAAATTTGATGAAATCTGTGATCACTATTTTGGTGATGGAGAACCTGTAGCGGTAACATCAGCAAAAGAGGATAGCGCAAAAGATCAATTATTAGTTGCAACAAATGCGGAGTTTGCACCATTCGAATATAAAGAAGGTGACAAATACTACGGAATCGATATGGAAATCGCAGCACTTCTTGCAGAAAAACTTGGAAAAGAATTAGTTATTGTAAACATGGATTTTGATGCAGTATGTTTATCAGTTGGACTGCACAAGGCTGACATTGCTATGGCAGGTCTTACAGTAAAAGAAGACAGAAAAGAACATGTGGAATTCAGTTCTACATATTACAACGCATCACAAAAAATCGTAGTACCATCTGACAACACAGAATTTGATGACTGTAAAGATGCTAAAGCAGTGGAAGATATCTTAAATAAAAAAGATGACACTTGCAAGATTGGTGTTCAGAGTGGAACAACAGGTCAGTTCTACACAGAAGGTGATGCTGATTGGGATTTCGAGGGATACGATGTAACAACAAAAGGTTACAAGAATGGTTCTCTTGCAATCCAGGATATGTTAAATGGTAACATCGATTATGTTATTATCGACTCAGCTCCGGCAGCAGCTATTGCAGCAGCAATCAATGAAATGAGATAGTAATGAAAACAGTTCAGGGTGCCACACGGTTGTGTGACACCCTACTGATATGATTAGGGAGATTTTATGGGAAACTTTGACAAGAAGATAGACAGGTTTTTAGAAATATTTATTGAACAAAACGGTTATGTAACTGTTTTGGAAGGTTTAAAGAACACGTTGACGATAGCCATTGTCGGCTTGATTATAGGTATTTTGATTGGTACTTTGATTGCGACAGTACGTGTGCTTCCGAAGTACAAATTATTACCACGTGTTTTGAATGGTATTTGTAGTTTTTATGTAGAATTGTTCCGTGGAACACCAATGGTAGTACAACTTCTGATTTTCTACTATGTTTTGTTCCCAATTATGGGAATTAAGATGGATGGAGTTGAGGTTTCCATGATGGTGTTTGGTCTGAATAGTGGTGCATATATTTCAGAGATTATGCGAAGCGGTATTCAGTCGGTTGATATCGGACAGATGGAGGGCGGACGTTCTGTTGGACTTAGTTTTGGAACGACAATGATGAAGATTGTTATTCCACAGGCAGTGAAAAATATTCTGCCGACACTCGGCAACGAATTCATCGCGCTCATCAAAGAGACATCGGTTGTAAGTTTCGTTGGTGCAGCAGACTTATATAAAGCATTCAATGTAATCGGTTCTAACAGTTATGAATTTATGGTTCCATATATCGTTATGGCACTTATCTATATTGTACTTGTGCTGATTATCAGTTTTGCAATCAGACTTATGGAAAGGAGCCTTGGAAAAAGTGATAGACGTAATTAATCTTAGAAAAAGCTTTGGTAATATAGAAGTTTTAAAAGGCATCGATATCACCATCAATAAGGGTGATATCGTGGCAGTCATCGGGGCTTCCGGTTCCGGAAAGAGTACATTTCTTCGTTGCCTCAACTGTATGGAAGATCCGACAGGGGGAAGCATAATGTTCAGAGGTGTGGATATCGCTGACATGAAGGTTGATATCAATGAACACAGACAACATATGGGAATGGTGTTCCAACATTTTAACCTATTTAACAACAAGACAGTATTGCAGAATATTATGTTAGCACCAGTGCATGTGAGATGCAAGGCACTAAAAAAGTGGAATAAAGAGAATCCGGATAATCAGAAGACCAAGAAGGATATTAAGACGGAAGAGAAAGAAAGAGCAATGGCGCTTCTTAAGAGAATCGGTCTTGAAGAGAAGGCAGATGCTTATCCGTCAACTCTTTCAGGCGGACAAAAACAGCGTATTGCGATTATTCGTTCACTTGCCATGAATCCGGATGTAATTTTATTTGATGAGCCGACATCGGCACTTGACCCGGAAATGGTAGGAGAAGTTCTGGAACTCATGAAGGAACTTGCAAATGAAGGAATGACTATGGTCGTTGTGACTCATGAGATGGGATTTGCCAAAGAAGTTGCAAATCGTGTGGTATTTATCGATGAAGGTGTCATCAAAGAAGAAAATGAGCCAAGAGAATTCTTTGAAAATCCAAAGGACCCAAGACTTCAGGATTTCTTGGCAAAGGTTCTTTAAGAATGAAACGAATAGTTGAACCTTTGGTGAAATGGTACCGTGAAAACAGAAGAGAACTTCCATGGCGAAACATCGATGACCCGTATCGAATCTGGGTGTCAGAAATTATGTTGCAGCAGACCAGAGTGGAGGCAGTGAAACCCTTTTATGCAAGATTCTTAGAAGCACTTCCAACGGTTTCTCATTTGGCAAATGTAGAGGAAGATAAACTTTTAAAGTTGTGGGAAGGCCTAGGATATTATAATCGTGTCCGCAATATGCAGAAGGCTGCACAGCAGATTATGGTAGAATATAATGGTGAATTTCCTCGAGAGTATGAGAAGCTTCGAAAACTCACTGGAATTGGTAATTATACAGCAGGTGCAATTAGTTCATTTGCGTTTGGCATTCCAAAGCCGGCAGTAGACGGGAACGTACTACGTGTGATTTCCAGAATTACTGGAAGTTATGATGATATCATGAAGGCGAGCACGAAGACGAAAGTGGAAGAGCAACTGTCGGAGATTATTCCAATAGATGCAGCTTGTGATTTTAACCAAGGACTGATTGAACTTGGAGCCATTGTATGCGTGCCAAATGGTGCGCCGAAGTGTGACATATGTCCGTTGGCACATCTATGCTATGCCAAACAGCATGGCGTG
The DNA here is from genome assembly GCA_017416155.1 of Tyzzerella sp. Lineage (GTDB taxonomy): Bacteria > Bacillota > Clostridia > Lachnospirales > Lachnospiraceae > Faecalimonas. The sequence goes on along the minus strand of JAFQDE010000005.1, from coordinate 116,595 downwards.
CAGGGAGAACTCCCTGTAAAGAGCAAGGCAAAAGCGAGAAAGATAGAAAAGAGAACTGTATTTATATTTAAAGACGGAGAAAATGTAGCGATTCGTAAACGCCCGTCGAGGGGCTTGCTAGCAGGCCTTTATGAATTACCAAATATAGAGGGGGAACTTTCGCAGGAGGAGGCACTTGCCTATAGTCGAACGATTGGTCTTGCGCCGCTTCGAATCAAACCACTAGGGGAGGCAAAACATATCTTCAGTCATGTGGAATGGCAGATGATTGGATACAGCATTCGCGTGGATGAGCTAGAACACTCCTGCACAGAGAATATGATTTTTATTCATCCGGACGAAGTGGAAAAAAACTATCCGATTCCGGCGGCTTTTGAAAACTATGTAAAGCATGTGAATGTAAAGATTGGACAGGAAAAATTTGAGGAATAAAGGATGAAAAATATGTATGATGTAATTATAGTCGGCGCGGGAACGGCTGGATGCACAGTGGCACGTAAACTCGCGGAGCAAGGGAAAAAGATACTGATTCTTGAAAAGAAGAATCACATTGCAGGAAATTGCTATGATACGAAGGATGAACATGGCATGTTGATTCATGTGTATGGGCCACATATTTTTCATACGAGTAAAGAAAATGTATATGAGTTTTTATCTCGTTTTACAGAGTGGTATGCATTTCGTCATGAAGTGGTTGCCAATGTGCATGGGCAATATATGCCGGTTCCGTTTAATCTCCACACCCTAAAGGCGGCATACGGCGAGGAACGCGCGAAGGAATTGGAAGAAAAATTAGTTTGCATTTACGGCATGGGTACAAAGGTGCCGATTCTAGACCTTATGAATCATGAAGATGCGGATTTGCAGATGATTGGCAAGTTCGTATACGACAATATTTATGTCTACTACACTATGAAACAGTGGGGGAAGAAGCCGGAGGAAATTGATCCTGCAGTGACAGCAAGAGTTCCGGTAAACATTTCCTATGATAATTGTTACTTTTCAGATAAGTATCAGGGAGTGCCACTTCATGGTTTCACAGCGATGTTTGAGAATATGGTGGAGCATAAGAATATTACAGTAGAATTAGGCAAAGAAGCAAAGGATATGCTTCGCGTAGAGGACAGTAAGGTTCTATATCAAGGAGAAGAATTCGGTGGTGATGTGATTTTTACAGGCCCGATTGACGAGTTCTTTGACTGCAAATACGGAAGATTGCCGTATCGCACCTTGGATTTTGTGTTTGAATATTATGAGAAGGATGATTTTCAAGGACATTCGGTTGTGAATTATACCGTAGACCAAGACTATACGAGAATTACAGAATATAAGTATCTCACCGGACAGAAGTGTAAGGGTACGACAATATCCAAAGAATATCCAAGTGCTTATACGGGAGAAGCCGGACAGATTCCGTATTACTCAATTGCAAACGAAGAGAATCATGCATTATTCGCCAAATATAAGGCAGAGGTGGAAGAGATTCCAAACTTTCATTTGCTTGGAAGATTAGCGGAGTATCAGTATTACAATATTGATGTGATGGTCGAGAAGGCGATGGAGTTGGCAGAAAAGTTGAGATGAATATAACAAACGGGAGCATATACGATATGGTAGGCTCCCGTTTTGGATTTTTTAAAAACTTTGTGATGTTATTACTCGTATCTTCTTAGTGGCACAGCATGCAGATAATTTGTTTTGCAGAAAAATCGGCTCTCCGTCGGTGTGGACCGGAAGCGGATTTTCCGATACAATCTCTATCTGAGATGCTTTGCCGACATACACACCTTTAAAGAGTGTATGCTTACCTACAAATGCGGTTGGGAACATGCAGAGCACTTTTAACTTCGGCATATCATATGCAACAGCAAAGTCAAGCATATCATCTCCATTGTCTGCATTCGGACAGAACATGGCTCCACCGCCTTCATAACGATTATTCATCAGTGCGACAAAATATGCCTTTTGAAAGGTTAGTTTTTCTTTGTTATCCAATGTTATCGTCATCGTACATGGTGTGGTGAGGAATAGACGATGGACAGCAACCAACACATAAGTCAGCTTACCGAGTTTCATTTTATTCAATACATATTTCACGGGAGATACAACAGATTCATGTACGATATCAGCATCAAAGCCAAGTCCGCAGCTTACCGCAAAGCGACGCAGTTTATCTTTGTATCTCAGTTCCCCTACATTCATCGGGTGCAGATGCGGGCATGTCAAGATGGTTTCCAAGGCTTTTTCCGGTTCTTTTGGAAGTTTTAAGCCTCTCGCGAAATCATTGCTGGAACCAATCGGTATGTATCCAAGAATTGTTTTATCAAAATCAACAATGCCATTTACCACTTCGTTGACTGTGCCGTCGCCGCCAAGCGCTACAACGGTATGTTCATTTCCGTCAGAAGTGATTTTTTTGGTTAGCATCGTGGCATGTTTTTGGTATTTGGTAAAATGAACCTCATATTCAATTTGTTTTGTCCTAAGTATAGTTTCCAAACCATCCCAAACCTTTTGTCCAAGACCGGAACGGGCGTTTGGATTTACGATAAAATGGTACATTAGAGTTTTCCTCCTCTTGTAAAACATTTCAATATTATTGTTGCAATAATATTGAAAAATCATTATTATAAATATAAAGCGAAACGAAGCGTTTTGCAATAGAAAGAACGGAGAATGTGATATGTTAGAGAAATTAAAACAAAAATTTGAAGAAACATTTGGCGGTAATGGAGATGTCCGTGCATATTTTGCACCGGGTCGTGTCAACTTAATCGGTGAGCACACGGATTATAACGGAGGGCATGTTTTTCCGTGTGCGCTTACAATTGGTACATATGCAGTTGCGAGAAAAAGAGAGGACAATAAGCTTCGTCTCTATTCTATGAATTTTGAACAGAGAGGTGTAATTGAAACGAGTTTGGACGATTTGACACCTTACAAGGAAGCAGGTTGGACAAATTATCCGAAGGGCGTCATGTGGGCATTTGAAGAAAGAGGATACAAGATGCCGTCAGGACTTGATATTTTGATTTACGGTAATATCCCAAATGGCTCTGGTTTGTCTTCATCAGCTTCTTTGGAGGTTCTGACAGGACTTGTACTCAAAGATATGTTTGGGTTTGCTGTATCTATGGTAGACATTGCGCTTATCGGACAATATTCAGAGAACAACTTTAATGGATGTAACTGTGGAATTATGGACCAGTTTGCAAGTGCGATGGGCAAGAAGGATCACGCAATCTTCTTAGATACGAATACATTGGAGTGCGAATATGCACCGGTTGTTCTTGAGGATGCAAAGATTGTTATTATTAACAGTAAAGTGAAACACAGCCTTGTGGATTCAGCATACAATGACCGCAGAAATGAGTGTGAAACAGCACTGAAGGAATTGCAGACAGTTATTGATATTAAGACTCTCGGTGATTTGACAGAAGAGGAGTATGAGGCTCACAAGGATGCCATTAAGTCTGAGGTGAGACAGAAACGAGCAAAGCATGCAGTGTATGAGAATCAGCGTACAATTCGTGCAGTAGCGGCGCTCAAGGCAAATGATGTAGAGACTTTCGGGAAATTGATGAATGCATCGCATGTTTCTCTTCGCGATGATTATGAAGTCTCTTGTGAGGAAATCGACATCTTAGTGAACCTTGCATGGGAGACAGAGGGGGTTATCGGTTCCCGCATCACAGGCGGTGGGTTCGGTGGCTGTACTGTCAGCATCGTAAAAAATGAAGCAGTAGACGGATTTGTCACAAACATTGGCGCGAAGTACAAAGAAAAAGTCGGACACGAAGCAGAATTCTATGTGGTGGACATCGGAGAAGGTGCACACGTTTTATAGGCAGGAGGAAGACACATGTTATTTGAAAATATAGAAAAGTTAGTACAATACGGAATCGATACAGGATTAATGCCGGAGTGCGAACGCATTTACACAAGGAATCTCTTGTTAGAAATGTTTCAAGAAGATGCGTGGGAGGATGTTGACATCTCGGGTCGAGAGATTCTTCTTGGAGATGTGCTGAGGGAACTTTTGGATGAAGCGGTGTCACGCGGTATCATCGAGGACAGTATTGTCTATCGCGATTTGTTTGATACGAAGCTTATGAACTGTCTGATGCCAAGACCGTCTCAGGTACAGGCCGAGTTTGCAAAGCACTACGAGAATTCACCGGAGGAAGCAACTGATTATTATTACAAACTTAGTCAGGACAGTGACTACATTCGCCGTTATCGCGTCATCAAGGACCGTAAGTGGAAGGTAGAGAGTCCGTACGGCGAGATAGATATCACAATCAACCTTTCAAAACCGGAGAAAGATCCGAAGGCGATTGCTGCCGCAAAACTTGCAAAGCAGAGCAGTTATCCGAAATGTATGCTCTGCGTGGAGAATGAAGGATATGCGGGACGCGTCAATCATCCGGCAAGAGAGAATCATAGAATCATCCCAATCACAGTCAATGACAGTGCTTGGGGATTCCAGTACTCGCCATATGTGTATTACAACGAGCATTGTATCGTATTCAACGGAGAACATACACCGATGAAGATTGAGAAGGCAACGTTTGTGAAGTTATTTGACTTCGTGAAACTGTTTCCACATTATTTCCTCGGTTCAAATGCAGACCTTCCGATTGTGGGTGGCTCTATCCTTAGTCATGATCATTTCCAAGGAGGTCACTATACCTTTGCGATGGCGAAAGCTGAGATAGAAGAGCATGTAGAAGTGAAAGGTTACGAGGATGTCGAGATTGGTATTGTGAAATGGCCGATGTCAGTACTGAGACTTCGAGGAATAGATGAGGTGCGATTGATTGAGCTTGGTGATCATATCTTACAAGCTTGGCGTGGATATACAGACGAGGATGCATTTATCTTTGCAGAGACAGAAGGAGAGCCACACAATACGATTACTCCAATTGCAAGAAAAGTGGGTGATATCTATGAGTTAGACCTTGTGCTTCGCAACAATATTACAACCAAGGAGCATCCGCTTGGTGTTTACCATCCGCATGCTGAAAAGCACAATATCAAGAAAGAAAACATTGGTCTTATCGAGGTTATGGGGCTTGCCGTACTTCCTGCCAGACTGAAGGAAGAGATGGAACTTCTTGCAGAGTATCTTGTGGAAGGTAAGGATATTCGAACAAACGAGAAGATTGAAAAACATGCAGATTGGGCAGAGGGATTTGTTAGTCAATACAACTCAATTACTACAGAGAATGTAATGGGAATTTTAGAGCGTGAAATCGGAGAAGTGTTTGTTCATGTACTTGAGGACGCAGGTGTCTTCAAATGCACAAAGGAAGGACGAGAGGCATTCAAGAGATTCATTTCTGTTTTATAGAGGATATGTGGAAGGAATAGTATTATGAGAACAAGAGATTTTGGTGCAAATTCAAAAAATGAAAAAGCAACACTATATACATTTGAAAATGCCAATGGGGTTATTATGGAAGTCACAGATTTTGGGGCAACTTTGTATTCCCTTTTAGTACCGGATAAGGACGGGAACCCAGTTGATGTCGTGCTTGGATACGATAGCCCACTAGGATATGAAGGACCAAGCGGCACGGGATTTGGGGCTACGATTGGAAGAAATGGGAATCGTATTGGAAAAGCACAGTTTACATTAAATGGAACAGTCTATGAACTCGATAAGAATAATAATGGAAACAATCTACATAGTGGACTTGATTATTATCACTATCGCAAGTGGGAAGTGAAGAATACAACAGAGAACAGTATTACGTTATCGCTTCATAGTCAAGATGGTGACCAAGGATATCCGGGCGCATTGGATGTGGACGTAACCTACACTTTGACAGACGATAATGAACTTTGTATTGATTACTATGGCATGGTGGATGCAGATACGATTGTAAATATGACAAATCACTCTTATTTCAACCTCAATGGTCATGCATCGGGCAATGTTTTGGACCATGAATTGTGGATGGATGCTGATACATTTACAGCAACTGATGAACAGTTGATTCCAACAGGGGAAATAGTTCCGGTGGAAGGAACACCAATGGACTTCCGCACGAAAAAGCTTGTTGGAAGAGACATTGAAGAGCAGTATGAGGCTTTGATTTTTGGTGGCGGATATGACCATAATTGGTGCCTAAATAATCAGGGTGAGTTTAGAAAAGTCATTGAACTATCTTCTGAACTTAGTGGTATTACAATGGAAGTATATACGGATCTTCCGGGTGTTCAGGTATATTCGGGGAATTTCCTAAAAGAAGAAATAGGAAAGCAAGGCATAGTGTATAAGCATCGCCAGGGCATTTGCTTTGAGACACAGCATTATCCGGATGCCATCAATCATGAGAACTTTCCAAGTCCAATCGTGAAGAAGGGCGAGGAATATTGCACAAGAACTGTTTATAAATTTGTATAGAGGTATAGCGGGTAGAAATTGGGTATAAAAGAGATTTTGTTTCTCTTTTATACCCAATATTTTTTAAAATGTTGACATACAGCAAATAAAGTGATAATATAACGAACGATATATAACAAACGTTATCCAAAGTGAGGAGTTCAATATGCCACCAAAAGTGAAAGTTACAAAAGAAGACATCATAACAGCAGCTATTGATATGGTGAGAGAAAAGGGAGCAGATGTACTGAATGCACGTGCAATTGCAACACATATGGGATGTTCTACGCAGCCTATTTTTTCAAACTATATTTCCATGGATGAATTAAAACAGGATGTCATGGACAGCGCGTACAGTATATATATGGATTTTTTGAGGCTGGAAACACAGAGCAATCAATATCCGCCATATAAGGCGGCTGGGATGGGATATATTCGGTTTGCCAAGGAGGAGAGGGAACTTTTTAAACTGCTTTTTATGAGGGATCGTTCTAAGGAGAAGATTGCGGATGAATTTGATGAGAGCACCCAAATGAGCATCGCAGTAATACAGAAGAAATTGGGATTATCTTATGAGAAGGCAAATCAATTTCATTTGGAAATGTGGATTTATGTGCATGGAATTGCGAGTTTGCTTGTGACATCCTACCTACCATTAGAGTGGGAGGAGATTAGTGAATTGGTAACAAATGCATACCATGGAATCAGGGCACGATATGTTTTTACGGAGGAATAGACTATGCGAAATATTATAGAGATTGAACATTTGAGCAAAAGTTTTGGTGATGTCAAAGCAGTACAAGATATTAGTTTTAGCGTAAGAGAAGGTGAGTTGTTTGCCTTTCTGGGAGTGAACGGTGCCGGAAAATCTACAACCATATCTATTATCTGTGGTGGTCTGATGAAAGATTCCGGAACAGTGATTATAGATGGACATACATTAGATGACAATTCAGAACAAATAAAACGGGAACTCGGAGTTGTTTTTCAGGATTCTGTGCTGGATAAGTCTTTGTCGGTAAAAGATAATCTCGAGAGTAGGGCAGCACTTTATGGAATTAAGGGCGAAGCATTTAAAGAGCGTCTGAAAGAGTTATCAGTGTTACTTGATTTTAAAGACTTATTAAAACGTACTGTGGGAAAATTATCAGGCGGTCAGAGAAGACGAATCGATATTGCAAGAGCATTACTTCACAGACCCAAGATATTGATACTTGATGAGCCGACTACAGGACTTGATCCGCAGACTAGAAGATTACTGTGGTCTGTTATATCAGAACTTCGCGAGAAGGAGAATATGACAGTGTTTCTCACCACACATTATATGGAAGAAGCAGCGGAGGCAGATTATGTTGTCATTCTGGATGCAGGAAAGATTGTTGCAGAGGCGACACCATTGGAACTTAAGAATACACACACGGGTGACTTTATTACGATATATGGAATCAATGAGACGCAGGTAGAATTATTGCAAAAACCATATGAGGCGATTCGAGATGCCTACCGTGTATCAGTTTCTAATACGGCAGAGGCTACAGAGCTAATCATTGCGCATCCTGAAATTTTTGCTGATTATGAGATTACAAAGGGTAAGATGGATGATGTATTCCTTGCTGTGACAGGGAAAAAACTGACAGGAGGTACGGAAAAATGATTGGATTAGGACTATTGATCAAGCGTAATATCAAGATGTTTTTCAAGGACAAAGGATTGTTCTTCACATCACTGATTACACCATTGATTCTGTTAGTGTTATATATATCGTTTCTTGGAAAGGTGTATCGTGACAGTTTTGCGATGTCATTTCCGGAAGGAATGGAGATACCTGGAAAGTTGTTGGATGCAGCAGTGGGAGGACAACTTGTTTCCTCTCTCTTGGCAGTATGTTGTGTGACGGTTGCTTGCTGTTCAAATATGCTGATGGTGCAGGATAAGGTGACAGGTGCAAGAAAAGATTTTGTGGTAACACCGGTAAAGGGAAGTACGTTGGCACTTGGTTATTATGTGTCTACGTTGATTTCTACTTTGATCATATGTTTGATTACCACGGGTGCAGGATTTTTATATCTCGGGGAAGTGGGTTGGTATCTATCAGGAAGTGATGTGGTATTTTTGCTTTTGGATGTGTTTTTGTTGGTGATGTTTGGTGTGGCACTCTCATCCATTATCAATCTTATGTTATCGACGCAAGGACAGATTTCAGCAGTCGGAAGTATGGTGAGTTCGATGTACGGATTTCTTTGCGGTGCATACATGCCAATCTCTCAATTTAGTGAAGGACTTCAGAAGGTAATATCGCTTTTACCGGGAACCTATGCAACCTCACTTCTTCGCAACCATGCACTTCGCGGTATATTTGAAGAACTTGAGGCAGATGGCTATCCGAGTGCAGTGATTGAATCACTTCGAGATGGGATTGACTGCAATGTGTATTTCTTTGGTGAGAAAGTAGGGCTTCCGACTATGTATGGAATACTTGGTGTGAGCGTAGCAGTGCTTGTTGGCGTGTATGTAGTGTTGCATTTGGTAAAAAGAAAATAACAAGTGATGACAATTTGACAGTAATTGGAGTTAAACTTGTAGTATAATGTCGAGAGATTCGTCTTGACATTATGCTTTGGCTCATATATAATACAAATGCGTTTGCGAACCAGACATGTGATATTAGGGCTTGTACTGGTTTCGACGGGGGTTTTGAAGTTGAGGAAGCCATCCGCGGGACGGGACCGCGTAACAATCCGTATTTTAAAATTAAACGCAAACGATAAGTTAGCATTCGCTGCCTAGTTGCAGCAGTCGGCCTTAGGTCGCTCACTGCCTAAGTCACCGGCTTCAACGAGGTGAGGCACTTCGTTTCCAAAGCTTTGAGGGGATGGAAGAACTTATGAAGCTACTAAAGTCATCAGCCTGTCATTCGGCGGATGATGGAGGGAATGTCAAAATAATGACTGTGATGGGAGATGCCTTGATGAATGGGCTTTCGGACAGGGGTTCGATTCCCCTCAGGTCCACTAGAAAATGGAGAGCAAATTTTTTGCTCTCTTTTTTGTCTTTTGAGTAAATTGTGAGTGCTTATTTTACTTGCTTACTCTAAAAACAATAATCTCTATAAATTGGTAGAGAAAACCAATATAATATTTTATAAAAGTAAGGAAAAATTGTTTAACTTATGTTAAAATATAAACAATAACATTATGTTAGAAGAAATTGGAAAGGGAACTAGTATGAGAAGAATTGAGAAGTTGATGCAAGGCTGGAGCTTTACGGGCCGCGATGGAAACAGACAGGCTGTAAGCTTACCTCATACATGGAATGGAAAAGACGGACAGGATGGAGGCAATGATTATTACAGAGGCACATGTGTCTATGACAATACATTTGCAAAACCACAGTTCGATGAAGAGACAGAGCGTGTTTACCTGCAGTTCCATGGGGTGAATGCGAGTGCTAAAGTGATTTTGAATGAAAGAGAAGTGAAGGAGCATCATGGCGGTTATTCTACTTTCCGCGTAGATGTGACGGATGAACTAGAAGAAGAGAATCAGATTGTGGTGGAAGTGGACAACAGTGCGAACGACCGCGTGTACCCACAGAAGGCCGATTTTACATTCTACGGAGGAATCTATCGTGACGTAGAATTCCTGATTGTGAAGAAGGAACATTTTGACTTGGATTACTATGGCGGACCGGGGCTTAGGTATACCACAGAGGTTCACGGAAAAGATGCAGATGTCAATGTGATTACGTTTATCAATAAAGAAGCAAAAGTTTCGGACGTGAAGGTAGTGGTAGAACTTTTGGATGTAGAAGGGAATGTGGTTGCAGAAGAGGAAGGTACGGAAGTGACACTTCATGTACCGAAAGTACATCTTTGGGATGGACTTTCCGACCCGTATTTGTATCAAATTAAGGCGACGATGTATAAGTCCGGTAAGGAAGTGGACGAGATTGCTTGTAATTGCGGTGTGAGAACCTTTGAATTTAGTCCAAAAGACGGATTTCACCTAAACGGAAGAGCGTATCCGCTTCATGGAGTCTCCCGTCATCAGGATTTTAAAGAGTTGGGGAATGCCATTGCAACAGAACACCATGATAGAGACATGGAACTGATACGTGAAGTAGGGGCAAATACCATTCGTCTGGCACATTATCAGCACGACCAGTATTTCTATGACCTGTGTGACAAGGTAGGCATGATTGTTTGGGCAGAGATTCCGTATATCTCCGAACATATGCCAAAGGGGCGTGAGAATACATTTTCACAGATGAAGGAATTGATTGTGCAGAACTACAATCATCCGAGTATTGTGACTTGGGGAATTTCGAATGAGATTACCATATCCGGACGAAGGTATAAGAAGGACATGCTGGATAACCACCGCGCGCTGCAAAAGCTTGTGAAGGAGATGGACCCGACAAGACCGACGACACTCGCCTGCTTTGCAATGTGCCTGCATTTCAATCCGGTGGCACATATCACGGACTTGGTTGGATGGAACTTGTATCTCGGATGGTACGTTCCTTTCTTATGGTTAAATGATTTGTGGATATGGTTCTGGCATCTGTTGTATCCGAACAGACCACTCTGTTATTCGGAGTACGGTGCAGAAGGCATGCCAAATCTTCATAGTGCAAAGCCAAAACGCGGAGACAACACAGAAGAATATCAGAACAAATATCATGAATACATGTTAGAGTGCTTCAAACGCCACCCATACATGTGGGCACATTACTACTGGAATATGTTTGATTTCGCGGCAGATGCGAGAAATCAGGGCGGCGAGCCGGGTATGAATCACAAGGGTATGATTACCTTTGACAGAAAAGTGAAAAAGGATGTATTCTACCTTTATAAAGCATATTGGACAGAGAAGCCATTCGTATATATGGCAGGCAAACGATATGAATATCGTACCGAAAACGTAACAGAAATTACAGTGTACTCCAACCAGAAGGAAGTATCACTTTACAATAACGGAAAACATGTAGCAACCAAGAGCGGAGAGCATGTTTTTAAGTTCAAACTTTCCATGGAGGATACGAACCGGTTAGAAGTGCGTGCCGGAGAGTATCAGGACAGTGCTGTGATTTATAAAACGGATAAAGCGAGACCAGAGTACAAGCTAAAAAAAGGCGACAGCTCAAACTGGATGTAGCTGAATAAAAAGAAAGGAAATAAAAAGATGGAAGTAACAAAACAAGAAAAGAAAGCTCAGAAAAAGGCTTTCAAAAAAGCTCGCAGAAGAGCGAGAAGACCGTGGAAGTTTCTTACATTATTTAGCGCTCCGCTTGCAGTAATCTTAATTATTGCAACTGTAGTGGTAACGATGTTTGATAATACTATGGCATTATTTGTAGGAGGAACATTCTGGGAACTGGAAAATGCAGATGCAGAAGCAGTTTATTATGAAGGAGACTATAAGACAGAAGAAGAGAGAACGAAAGCAGGTGCCGAGCTTGTAAAACAGGTTGAGGCAGAAGGAGCTTCTCTTCTGATGAATGAAAACAAGGCACTTCCTCTTGCTTCAAAGGCAAAGGTTAGTTTGTTCTCCACATCATCTGTAAACATTGTTTATGGCGGTACAGGTTCAGCGAATGTAGATACGACAAAATGTGATGATTTAAAAACTGCATTGGAAAAAGAAGGATTTGCAGTCAATAAAACATTGTGGGATTTCTATTTGACAGGAGATGCTGCAAAATATACTCGTGAGGATGCAGGCGCTACAGCACAGGATTCACAAGGAAGCGGAGGATATGGTACTGCAGAGATTGTAGAGGCTCCGTGGAAGGTTTACACTAAAGACGTATTAGCGTCTGTAGAAGATTATGGTGATGCAGCGATTGTTGTATTGTCACGTATCGGTGGTGAAGGTGCGGATGCTTATTTTGACAACACATTAGAAAATGGTACGAACAATGAAAAGATGAATTATAATTACCTTGCATTAAGCCAAGATGAAAAAGACATGTTGGCCGGAATCAAGAAAATGAAGGATGACGGAAAAGTTAAGAAGGTAATTGTACTTATCAATACATCAAACGCACTTCAGGTTGATTTCTTAAAGAATAATGAGTACGGCGTTGATGCAACGCTTTGGATTGGCGGAGTAGGACAGACCGGTCTTAATGCAGTAGCTGAGATTTTAAGCGGTAAGGTAAATCCATCAGGAAGTCTTCCGGATACTTACTGCTATGATAACTATTCAAGCCCTGTAATGCAGAACTTCACACCTATCGTATATGATGGTGATACAAGTAAGATTCCTGGACATGCAGACACTTACATGCTTTATCAGGAAGGTATCTATGTAGGATATAAATATTATGAGACGCGTTATGAAGACTATGTAATGGGCAAAGGAAATGCAGGAAACTATGAATATGCTGATGATGTTGCATTCCCATTCGGTTATGGTCTCAGCTATACAGAGTTTGAATACAGCAATATGTCATTACAATATGATGAAGAGAAAACAACATATACAATTAAAGTAACAGTTACAAACAAAGGCGATGTAGCAGGTAAGGAGACAGTTCAAATCTACGTTTCCAGTCCATACACGCAGTATGATATTGATAACAAAATAGAAAAGGCTTCTGTATCATTAGTAGGATTTGATAAAACAGACATCTTAAAACCGGGTGAATCAGAAGAACTTACTATTGAAGTTGATGGAGATTATGTAGCAAGCTATGATGCATATGGTGCAGGCACATACATTTTAGATGCCGGTGATTATTACTTCACAGCAGCTACAGATGCACACAATGCAGCAAACAACGTATTGGCAGCAAAAGGATACACGGCAGAAAGTACAGAAGGCCGTATGGATGCAGCAGGAAATGTTTCATTAGTAGCAGTATGGAACAATCCGGGATTAGATACAACAACCTATGCTACGAGTGATGCGGGAACAGAGATTAAGAATCAATTAAGCTCTGCAGACCCTAATTTAAACGAAAAAGTAGGAACGAAGGTTACTTACTTGACACGTAATGATTGGGAAGGCACCATGCCAAATCTGAAAAAGACAGTGAAGATTGCACTTAACGATTACTTGGTGAAAGGTCTTCAGGATCAACAGTATGCGACAGACAAAGATGCGAAGGCAGAAATGCCAACACTTGGTGCTGACAATGGTTTGAAACTTTATGACATGATGGGACTTGCATACGATGATCCGAAGTGGGACAAACTGTTAGATCAGTTAACCTTTGCAGAGATGGTTTCTCTGATTGGAGATTCCTTCCACTGGACAATGCCGGTTCTCTCAGTGCAAGCTCCTGGTACTCGTGATGAAAATGGTCCACAGGGACTTACAGTTGCGCTTTTTGGTAGCCAACTAGGTGTTCAGACCACAGCGCTTACATCAGAAGATGTACTTGCAGCTACATTTAATAAAGAGTTAGTATATGAAATTGGTAAAATCGTAGGAAACGACTGCTTGGATGCAAAGGTAACCTTCCTCTATGGACCTGGTGCAAATATTCACCGTTCTCCATACAGCGGACGTAACTTTGAGTACTATTCAGAAGATGGAGTACTTTCATCTGAAATCGGAAGATACGAAGTACAGGGGATCGAAGAAAAAGGTGTTCGTGTAGTCATGAAACACTTCGCATTAAACGACTGTGAACAAGACAGAATCGGTCTTGGTGTATGGTTGAATGAGCAGGCTGCACGTGAAATCTATTTAAGAGCATTCCAAGGTGCATTGGAAAAATCACAGGCAGGCGGCAATGGTGTTATGATGGCCTATACCCGTTGGGGAGTACAGTGGTCAGGTGCTAACGAAGGTCTTGTAAAAGGCGTTATGAACGGCGAATGGAATTGTAATGGATTACAGATTACTGACAACGTGCTCAACTCTATGGTAAATGGTATTGATGGTGTCATGGGTGGCACAACAACATTCGACTCTATGCTCGCATTTATGATTACAGGTAAGAGCGGTTTAGCAGGTTATGAAAATGATCCTGTAGCAGTAAGTGCTATGAGAGAAGCTTGTCACCATAACTTATATGCAATTGCAAATTCACAGGCAATGAATGGTATTGGACCGAATACTACAATTAAGGCAGTACAGCCTGGTATTATCGGAACCTGCAAGACAGTAGCCATTATCCTTAGTGCAATCTTTGTTGCGTCGCTCGTGATGTGGATTTTGAAGGTTCGTAAGTTTAAACAGACAGAAGCTTATGCGACTTATAAAGAATTTAAAAAATCTTTGAAAAACAAGTAATAGTAAGAAGGTATATTACATGGAAAATGAAAATGTAGTGACAAAGCAGGGAACGAACCGTGCAAAACTGTATCAACTGGTTTTGTTCCCGATGAATAATGGTGCGACAAATGTATATTACATTTTGACACTGAACTTTATCGCATATTATGCAAGCGGTGTTCTCGGGTTATTGGTTGCGTTTGCAACATCAATGGTTACGTTTATGCGTCTTTTTGACGCAGTAACCGACCCGATTATCGGAGCAATGATTGACAAGACAGAGACTCGTTTCGGAAAATTCAGACCCTTCATGATTCTTGGTAATCTGATTATGATTGTCAGCGCAATCCTGTTGTACTTTGGCACACGTCTGATTCCGGAGGATGCAACAGCGATGAAGATGGTTCTCTTCGTTCTGTTCTATGCGCTCTATGTTATCGGATATACATTCCAGACAGCATGTACACGTTCAGGGCAGACATGTCTCACAAACGACCCGAATCAGAGACCGTTATTTACCGTATTTAATACAGTTGCGAGCCTTATTGGTATGGGACTTGTACAGTTTCTGGCACCGATTTTGCAAAAAAGCCTCGGCGGATATAATAGCACAGGATTCTATGATTTCATGATTCCACTTTGTATTATAGTTTCCTTTATCATGACGATTTTAGCGGTAATTGGTATCGCTGAAAAGGATAGACCGGAATACTGGGGTATCGGTGGAAAGCAGGAAAAGGTAAAGATAAAAGAATATGTGGCAATCTTAAAGGACAACAAAGAATTGCAGCGTCTGATGGTTGCAGGTGCAGGATGTAAACTGGCATTCTCGATTGCAACCGGCATGCCGGTACTCTGTATGTTATATGGTGGTTTGATGGGAAACTATGATGGACTGTATCTGCCGATGATGATTGTCGGATATGTGTTCTCAGCACCATTCTTCCTCTTGACAGTCCGCACATCTCAGAAGCACGGACAAAAGGCATCTCTGATGACTTATGTCAAAGTGGCACTCTTTATGTATGTGGGTGTACTTGCATTACTTCTGTTATGGAAGGGCGGAGCACCGCAACTTACACTTTCGCTGATGAGTGGCGGTAAGTTAACAATTAACTTATATACAATCGCATTTATCCTGTTCTTTGGAATCGGATATGGTGCATACTATGCAACAGCAGATATGCCGATTCCGATGGTTGCCGATTGCTCGGATTATGAGACATGGAGAAGCGGGAAATATGTACCGGGTATTATGGGGACGTTATTCAGTCTTGTGGATAAGTTAGTATCTTCCTTAGGTACAGCAATCGTAGGTGTGGTAGTAGGTTTCATCGGATTTACGAAAGAACTTCCGGATGCTGACGTTGCATATGTGCCAGGCATGAAAGGCGTAGTTATTATCTTGTTCTGTATTGTTCCGATGGTGGCATGGATTGCAACATTGTGGGCAATGAAGGGATATAAACTGACCGGCGCCAGAATGAAAGAGATTCAGGAAATTAATGCAAAACGTAAAGATGCCATTGCGGGAGGCATGAGCCTTGAAGAAGCGATGGAGAAGATACAATAGAAATGATTACAACCGTATGTGAGTCGGCAGATTCCCTTAAGTAGACAAGGTATAACCCAAGTTTACTTAAGGGATTTTTTACTTCAAATCATTGACAAACTATCGGCATAACGATACAATAAAAACAAATAGAACTGTCGCCACAACGATATAATAAAAACAAGGAAAGGGAAATGGTTATGGGAAACAAGATAACAGTATATCACGGTTCCAACAAAGTTGTCGAAAAGCCTGTTTTCGGTGCGGGTAATCCGAATAATGATTATGGTTTGGGTTTTTATTGTACTGAGACCTTAGAGTTGGCAAAAGAGTGGGCCTGCTCAGCAGAATCAGATGGATATGCGAACCAGTATACTTTGGAAATATCAAACCTCTCTATACTATCTCTGACAAATGGTGATTATCATATTTTAAATTGGCTTTATGTACTGCTTGAAAATCGTACGTTTCGAATTGCAGGTGACATTGCAAAACAGGCGAAAGATTATATTTTTGAAAATTTTGCAGTAGACTATAGACAATATGATATTATCAAGGGATATCGTGCAGACGATTCGTATTTTTCTTTTGCGACAGCTTTTTTGAATAATACGATATCCTTGTCTCAGTTGGAAAAGGCGATGGTGCTTGGGAAACTTGGTGAGCAAGTAGTTGCTATGAGTGAAAATGCAATCAGGGCATTTCAATTTGAAAATGCATTTGTAGCATCTAAGGAAATATACTATCCGAAAAAACTTGCTCGTGATACCGCTGCGAGAGCAGAGTTCCGGAAAGAAAAAGGAAGAGGTTCTCTTTTGAGTGAAAAATACATTCTTGATATTATAAGGGAAGGATGGAGGAATGATGATGAACGCTTACAACGAGTTGTACTTGGATGACGCCATGCATAATCTTGGTGACATGGTGGAGTATGCTGTGTGTGATATGGGATATGATCCCGATCAGTTTTTCGAGTGGTTCATATCGTCCGGAATTGCTGATAAATTCGAAAAAGGTAATCCCAAGTATGTTACGGGTATGTCAGGATATGAATTGGCGGAAACAGTACTAAGTGAAACCAATATTCAATACAAAAAAATTGAGCCGCTTCATATTGAGTATAAGGGAAGAGAATACTGGGGCGGATGGATACTTGCTTATTATCAATGGTTGACAGGTAAACGTTTTGAAGACATTGTGAAGGGTGGACTTCCGTTGTCTACTGTATTTTCCATGTATATTCTTCATGAAGCAGATGAGAGTAAATTTGTGGAGTCTGCCAATGAGATTTTGAATAGAAACAAACAGAAACAACCATCAAAACTTCAAGAAATACGCAAGGCGAGAGGGTTTACACAGCAACAACTCGCGGAGGCTTCGGGCGTTAGCCTAAGAATGATACAACTCTATGAGCAAGGACAGAATGATATTCAGAAAGCGCAGGCACAGGTGGTATTAAGTCTTGCTAAGGCGCTTGGATGTGATGTTGAGGATTTGTTGGGATAAGAAAACACAATTTCGACATAAATCTCTGCTAATATACCATTAGAGATTTTAAGAGGTGTGGTTATGGAAAAGATTAAGATTTTAATAGTAGATGACGAGAGCAGAATGCGCAAACTGATTCGTGACTTTTTAGAGCGAGAGGGCTATCAGATTCTGGAGGCAGCTGACGGTGTGGAAGCAATGGATCGGTTTTATTCAGAGAAGGATATCAGCCTGATTATTCTAGATGTTATGATGCCACGCATGGACGGATGGCAGGTGCTGAGGGAAGTAAGGGAGCATTCGAAGGTTCCAATTATGATGCTGACGGCAAGAACGGAAGAGCAGAATGAACTCAAGGGCTTCGAACTCGGCGTAGATGAATATGTGGCAAAGCCGTTTAGTCCGAAGATTTTAGTTGCAAGAGTAGGTGCTCTTTTAAAACGTGCTAGAAATGCGGCAGAAGAGGCGGCAGTGAATGCCGGCGGAATTGTCATGGATAAGGCGGCGCATATTGTGACGATAGATGGTGAGCCAATTGATTTGAGTGTTAAGGAGTTCGAACTCTTGGCATATTTCTTGGAAAATCAGAAGATGGCACTTTCCAGAGAGAAAATTCTGAATCATGTCTGGAATTATGATTATTTTGGCGATGCGAGAACGATTGACACGCATGTGAAGAAACTGCGCAGTAAGATGGGCGAGAAAGGTAATTACATTAAGACCATTTGGGGTATGGGATATAAATTTGAGGTAGAAAAATGAAAAAATCAATCAGAAGGCAGATAGCCACCATCTTCATTACCTTGGTGGGATTTGTACTCTTAGTTTCGATTTTGATTAACAGCTGGTTTTTGGAAAGTTTTTATATTCGCAACAAGCAGAGCACGCTCATCGGTGTATATAATGCGATTGATACGGCTTCTACAGCAGGTGAGTTGACATCGGAAAGGTTTGTAGATCGTTTGAATAAACTTGTAGAGGTCGGCAATGTTTCTTTGGTTGTTGTCAATAATGACAATAAAAGTTATCTGACAGCCACAACGAATGAGGTGCGGACGAGAGAGATGATTACGCAACTCATGGGATATCTGGTGAATCAGAACCAGGACAAGGGTAAACTATTAAAGTCTACACAGAATTATGAAATTCGCAGTGCCGAGGATGTTGTCGGTGGGGGCGAGTATATTGAGATGTGGGGATATCTGTCGACAGGAAATGCATTTATTTTAAGAAGTTCCCTAGAGAGTATACGTGAAAGTGCGACTATCTCTAATAAATTTTTAATCTACATTACACTGGTGATGGGGTGCATCGGAAGTGTTTTTGTATGGTTTTTTACAAGAAAGATTACGAATCCGATTTTGGAACTTACGCGACTTTCTGAACGTATGGCAAATCTGGACTTTGAGGCCAAATATTGCAGCGGTGGTAAAAATGAGATCAGTGTGCTTGGTGAGAACTTTAATACTATGTCTGAGAAATTGGAAGAGACCGTATCAGAATTAAAGAATGCCAATTATGAACTGCAGAAAGATATTGAGAAAAAAGAGAAGATAGATACCATGCGTACGGAATTTATCGGAAATGTTTCCCATGAACTGAAAACTCCGATTGCGTTGATTCAGGGGTATGCGGAAGGCTTGAAGGAAGGAATCTCTGACGATCCTGAGAGCCGTGCATTTTATTGTGAAGTCATTATGGATGAAGCAAATAAGATGAATCAGCTTGTAAAGAATCTCTTGACGCTGAACCAGTTGGAATTTGGTGAAGAAGAGGTTGCATTTGAGCGTTTCGATATTGTAGAATTGATTCAAGGTATTTTGCAGAGCAACGAGATTTTGATTGGACAAAAACAGGCAGAGGTAAGATTTAAGGCGGAGAAACCAGTCTATGTCTGGGCAGATGAATTCAAGGCAGAGCAGGTTTTGCGCAATTATCTCAGCAATGCACTCAACCATTTGGACAATGAGCGGATTATCGATATTCGATTGACTGTGCGAGAGGATGTACAGAAGGCTCGGGTGTCTGTGTTTAATACCGGTGCACAGATTCCAAAAGAAGAGAAAGAACGGATATGGAATAAGTTTTATAAGGTTGACAAGGCTCGCACGAGAGAGTATGGTGGACATGGTATCGGACTTTCGATTGTTCGGGCGATTATGGAATCATTCCATCAGGAATACGGCGTGGACAATTATGAGAATGGAGTCGCATTCTGGTTTGAACTTGACTTGAAATAAGGAGGCTTATCTTTATGATAGCGATGATTGATTATGATGCGGGAAATATCAAAAGTGTAGAGAAGGCATTGCAGAAGTTAGGAGCCGATGTGGTAATTACAAAAGACCCACAGGAAATCTTAAGTGCAGATAAAGTTATTTTGCCGGGAGTTGGTTCATTTGGCGATGCAATGAATAATCTGACAAAGTATGGTCTGGATGAAGTCATTCATCAGGTGGTGGAAAACAGGACCCCATTTTTGGGAATCTGTCTCGGACTTCAGCTTTTATTTGAGCGAAGTGACGAGTCTCCGGAAGCAGTCGGTCTTGGCATCTTGAAAGGTGAGATTCTTCGTATTCCGGATGCAGATGGCCTTAAAATTCCACACATGGGATGGAATTCTCTGCATTTGCAATATAATGGAAGACTGTTCGAAGGATTGAAGGAAAACGATTACGTATATTTTGTACATTCTTATTATTTGAAGGCAGAGGACGAATCGATCGTAAAGGCAACCACGAATTACGGTGTAAACATTCATGCATCCGTGGAGAAAGATAATGTCTTTGCCTGTCAGTTCCACCCAGAGAAGAGCAGTGACGTGGGACTTAAGATTTTGAAAAATTTTGTGGAACTTTAACTTGGAGGAGAAGACATGTTTACGAAACGAATTATTCCTTGCCTGGATGTACATGGTGGACGCGTAGTAAAGGGTGTGAACTTTGTGAATCTGGTAGATGCAGGTGACCCGGTGGCCATTGCGAAAGCGTATGATGAAGCGGGCGCAGACGAGATTGTATTTTTGGATATTACGGCTTCCTCAGATGCGAGAGAGACAGTCGTCGATATGGTGCGAGAGGTTGCAAAGAATGTATTTATTCCGTTCACAGTTGGAGGTGGAATTCGCACGGTAGATGATTTTAAGGCGCTTCTTAGAGAAGGTGCTGATAAGATATCGATAAACTCATCGGCAATCAACAGACCGGAGCTTATTCGCGAGGCGGCGGACAAGTTCGGAAGCCAGTGTGTGGTTGTTGCGATTGATGCAAAACGACGTGCAGACGGAACCGGTTGGAATATTTATAAAAACGGCGGTCGCATTGATGTTGGAATTGATGCAGTAGAATGGGCAAAGAAGGTAGAAGAACTTGGAGCGGGTGAGATATTGCTTACCAGTATGGATTGTGATGGAACCAAGGCCGGATATGATTTGGAACTCACCAGAACGATTTCAGAGAGCGTGTCCATTCCGGTGATTGCATCAGGCGGTGCTGGAACGTTAGAACATTTTTATGATGCATTTACAGAAGGGAAGGCGGATGCAGCATTGGTTGCTTCATTGTTCCATTTTAAAGAATTAGAGATAAAAGAAGTAAAAGAGTATCTGAGAGACAGGGGTGTGTCTGTCAGATTGTAGGAGGGAACCATGCCGGCAATTAACGGAGATTGGCTAGAAGCACTCAAAGGTGAATTTGGGAAAGACTACTATAAGAAACTGTTTACAAAGGTGAACGAGGAATATCGTACATATCGGATATTTCCACCGGCGAATGATTTGTTTAACGCATTTCATCTTACGCCACTTAAGGATGTCAAGGTGGTTATCTTTGGACAGGACCCATATCACGGGGAGAATCAGGCACATGGGCTTTGTTTTTCTGTAAAACCGAGTGTGGAGATACCGCCGTCACTTGTAAATATCTATAAGGAATTACATGATGATTTAGGATGTACAATACCAAGTCATGGATATCTGGAAAAATGGGCAAAACAGGGCGTGCTGTTACTGAATACCGTGCTTACCGTGCGAGCTCATCAAGCAAACTCTCATCGTGGAATCGGCTGGGAGGAATTCACAGATGCAGCGATCAGGGTGTTGAATGCGCAGGATAGACCGATTGTATTTATTTTGTGGGGAAGACCGGCGCAGATGAAAAAAGCGATGCTCAATAATCCGAAACATCTGATTCTTGAAGCACCGCATCCGAGTCCACTATCTTCTTATCGTGGATTTTTTGGAAGTAAACCATTCAGTCAGACAAATCAATTTTTGGAAGTGAATGGAGTAGAGCCAATTGACTGGCAGATAGAATAATTTATTTGTAGATGATTCAACATGGAAAGACAAGTTTTTTGAACATGTGGTAGAATGTGAAGGAGAGAACAAAAAAGGGATACGATTTTACATCGTATCCCCTGTTTCAGCTTGCGCTAGTTTTTAATCTCATTTTATCAATGCTTTTTATATAAAATAACATCATAAAAGGCACATACAAATTCGGATTAAAGTTTAACTACGTTGACTGCCTGTGGTCCTTTTTCTCCCTCAGTTACGTCGTATTCAACTGCCTGACCTTCTTCTAATGTCTTGTACCCTTCCATGTTTAAACCGGTGTAATGAACGAATACATCATTGCCGGCTTCATCAGAAATGAATCCGTAACCTTTTTGGTTATTGAACCACTTTACTGTACCTTTACTCATGCTTTTGTCCTCCATTATTAGCTTGTAACTTCTGTATAGTTAATTCTTTAACAGAGTAGCATAATCAAGTGTCAATGTCAATCGTGAGAATGAAATAAAAAACATTATTTTTCCTTGTTTTTTGGGTAAAATGCACACATTGACAGATTATCTTGCTGCTTTCCTAGCATACTCTGTATTTACCAAATCATCATAGGAAGCACGCTTAGAAAGTTCACCTGCCATATCCAAAATATCCTGCAATAATTCAAAACTTTCTTTTTCAAAAACAAGGTCTGATTTCCATGTATCTTGGTCGTAATAACGTTTCACAATCGTTGTGATTGTTTTCACATCTGTCTCGTTAAATTGAGGTGCAATAATCTCTGCAATCTCTTCCGGAGAGTGTTTTTTCACATAATCCATACCTTTTTGAAGTGCATTGGTAAAACTTTGAATGATCTCCGGATTTTCTTTGATATAGCTGCCTTTTGCGGAAAATGCGGTGTAAGGAACATATCCACTGTCTTCGCCA
Organism: Tyzzerella sp.; assembly: GCA_017416155.1. Lineage (GTDB taxonomy): Bacteria > Bacillota > Clostridia > Lachnospirales > Lachnospiraceae > Faecalimonas. The sequence continues at coordinate 93,718 of JAFQDE010000005.1, read as the reverse complement.
AGGGAAGCGATAACATAACCTTTGCCGGCTTCTTCCAATGAAGTTGCATGAGGTTCAAATTCTACTGTATATGCACCCTGACCTTCAGAAAATGCAGCCGCAGTAGATCCGAAATCAATACTTTGATTGATTTCCAAATCTTTATCTGGGTCAATGTCGTTCTGTTTTAAAATGTATTCAAATACCATCTGTGGCATGCCACCTTTACGACCGCCAAGGACGTAAGAACCCTTTAGATCTTCCCATTTGAAATTTGTGATTTCTTCGCGTGCAACAAGGAAATTTCCTGCACGCTGTGTGAGTTGAGCAAAGTTTACAACATAATCTTTCGCCCCTTCGTTGTAAGTATAGATAGAAGATTCAGAACCCATGAATCCAATATCTGCCTCACCTGAGAGCACGGCAGTCATTACCTTATCGGCGCCAAATGCAGTGACTAATTCCAAGTCGATTCCTTCCTCAGCAAAGTATCCCTCTTCAATAGCAACATACATTGGGGCATAGAAGATTGAGTGAGCAACCTCACTAAGTACAACTTTAGTCATTCCCGGTTTATTTGTTTCTTCTTTGGAGCAAGCGAGCAAAGAGGTAACAGCGAGAACCGTGATGAGAAGCAACGCTATAATACGTTTTTTCATAATTCCTCCATGTAATGTCTTTTTCCTAATACTATATGAAAGAATTATAAAAAGGTTCGTGTTGTTTAATCTTCCTCTTTTTCTGAATTCAGAGGTGTAGCTTTAAAATGATAGATGGCATCATAGGCTTCGCGCTGTTCAGGAGTATCAGCCGGCGTCGGCATAAGTCCGGTGCATTCCATACTTGAAGCCGCGTTTGTAAGGTAATCGTAAGAGTCAATAATCTCTTCGTTTGTCTTTTCTTTTTTCATAAAGGCAGTCTCCTTGACATTTAGTATATATGATGTATTAGGATAATCGAAAATGGTTAAGATATTCATAAAAAAGTGTGGACTTTCGCAATTTACTGTGTTAAAATGGTAAAGGAACAAAACTCAGAGAAGGAGACTTTGGACATGGGTAAGAATGTTAGAACCGAATCAGTCGATTATTTGTTTGAGGCGATTTTAAGTTTAAAGAATAAAGAAGAATGTTATACTTTTTTTGAAGACATATGTACAATTAACGAATTATTATCTCTGAGTCAGCGATTTGAGGTTGCAAAAATGCTTCGTGAGCAGAAGACATATCTGGAGATTGCAGAAAAAACAGGGGCGTCGACAGCAACTATCAGCCGTGTCAATCGTTCACTGAATTATGGGAATGATGGATACGATATGGTGTTTGAGAGGATTAACAACAAGTAGGAAGTTTTTGCTTCCTACTTTTCTTTTTTGCCTCTTTATATTATACTAATAGGGTGATTTTGAGTTGTTCAGAGAGTATAAGGAGCAGATAAGATGAGCATTTACGATATGTTAAATAAGGAACAGAGAGAAGCAGTATTTCACACAGAAGGACCACTCCTTATTCTTGCGGGGGCAGGTTCCGGCAAGACTCGCGTACTGACGCATCGCATTGCATACTTGATAGATGAGAAGGGCGTGAATCCTTGGAACATCCTTGCCATTACGTTTACGAACAAAGCAGCAGGAGAAATGCGAGAACGTGTGGACCATATTGTCGGATTTGGTTCAGAGAGTATCTGGGTAAGCACCTTTCACTCGACTTGTGTGCGTATCTTAAGACGACACATTGAACGATTGGGTTACAGTACAAATTTTACAATCTATGATGCAGATGACCAGAAGACACTGATGAAGGATGTCTGTAAGCAATTGCAGATCGATACAAAGATATACAAAGAGAGAAGCCTTTTGGCTGCCATTTCGTCGGCAAAGGATGAGATGATTTCTCCGGACGAGTATGAACTCCAAGCGGCAGGTGATTACCACAAGCAGAAGATTGCAAAAGTGTACCGCGAATATGAGAAGCAACTTCGTTCCAATAATGCGCTGGATTTCGATGACTTGCTTGTAAAGACTGTACAACTCTTGCAGACACAGCCGGATGTTCTGGAATATTATCAGGACCGTTTTCGCTATATCATGGTGGACGAGTATCAGGATACCAATACCGTGCAGTTTAAACTAATCAGTATTCTGGCAAAGAAGTATCGTAACCTCTGTGTGGTTGGTGATGATGATCAGTCCATTTATAAATTCCGCGGGGCAAATATCAAGAACATCCTGAACTTTGAACATGTATTCGAGGATGCGAAGGTGATTAAACTAGAGCAGAATTACCGCTCTACCGAAAATATTTTGAATGCGGCAAACGGCGTCATCCGTAATAATTACGGACGAAAAGACAAGGCGCTTTGGACGGAAAATGGTGTGGGAGATAAGATTGTATTTCAGCAGTTTGACAATGCTTATGATGAGGTGGATTATATAGTGAGCGATATTCGTTCCCATGTCAGGGAAGGCATTCGTTCGTACAATGACCATGCAATTCTCTACCGCACGAATGCACAGTCCCGTATGTTTGAAGAGAAGTTTGTTACGGCAAATATTCCGTACAAAGTAGTTGGTGGTATCAATTTCTATGCGCGAAAAGAAATCAAAGATTTACTTGCATATTTGAAAACGATTGACAATGGATTAGATGATTTGTCGGTTAAGAGAATTATCAATGTACCGAAGCGAGGAATAGGTCTTACTACGATTAACCGTGTGCAGGAGAATGCGACGGAGCGCGGAGTCGGTTTTTATGAAGCGCTTCGCACAGTAGATATGATTCCGGGAATCGGAAGAGGCGTGGCGAAACTAGAATCATTTGTGGCATTGATTGAGCATTTTAAAGAGAGCGCCAAGATAATGTTAGTGTCAGAGCTGATGCAAGAGATTCTGGATTATACGGGGTATATGGAAGAGTTAAAGGAAGAAGGCGGCGAAGAGGCCGAGGCAAGAATCGAGAATATCGATGAACTTCTCAGTAAGATTGCTGTATACGAAGAATCCTGTGAGGATGAGATGCCGACACTCAGTGGATTTCTTGAGGAAGTAGCACTGGTGGCAGATATCGATAGTCTGGATGAAAGTAGTGACTATGTGGTCCTTATGACATTGCACAGTGCTAAAGGATTGGAATTCCCAGAGGTTTATCTGGTAGGTATGGAGGATGGTATCTTCCCAAGTTATATGACAATTACTGCAGATGACCCGAGTGAAATCGAGGAGGAGAGACGCTTGTGCTATGTCGGTATTACAAGGGCAATGGAGAACCTGACACTGACTTGCGCAAGACGAAGAATGATGCGTGGCGAGGTGCAGTATAATAAGATGTCAAGATTCTTAAAAGAGATTCCGGTACACTTATTTTCCGTAGGTGGAAATGCAGTGCAGAAGGAGACTCAGGAGCCGATGCAGAATATATATTTCCAGGCAAAGCAGGCATTTAAAGCACAACCATTTAGTACACAGAAAATCGTGGCAAAACCAGTGCAGAATTTCGGTGCAAAGACAGGTGAAGGACCGGGATACGATGTCGGTGACCGTGTGCGTCATACAAAGTTTGGCGAGGGTCTTGTTACAGCTATGGTACAAGGCGGACGAGATTATGAAGTGACGGTGCAGTTCGATTCGGTTGGTGTGAAAAAGATGTTCGCAGGCTTTGCTAAATTACAAAAAATTTAATTTTGCATAAAATATTGTAATCTACGTATAGTAATATTGATTTGAGAATGGTATAATGAGAAAAAGTGGAAAGGACGTGTATATATGGAAAGGATAGAAGAAATGGTTTCTGCAACAAAGTTAAATGATATTTTAAGAAAAAGAGATGACGATAAGATCAAGAAAACGATTCTCTGGATTCTTGCTATTGTTGGCACAGTGGCAGCAATTGCAGCAATCGCTTACGGAGTATATCGTTACTTTGCACCGGATTATTTGGAAGATTTCGAAGAGGATTTTGAGGATGATTTCGAGGATGACTACTTCGAGGAAGAAAATATCTAGGAGAGTAAGAAAAAGCTCGCTCGCGGATAAAGCGCGGGCGAGTTTTACGTGATAGGAGAAATAAATGAAAAAAGGACAAGTGTATGAAGGCTTAATCGAAAAAGTAGAGTTTCCTAATAAAGGAATTGTAACAGTAGAGGGTGAAGACAAGAAAGTGATTGTCAAAAATGGGATTCCGGGACAGAAGATTCGATTTGCTGTCAATAAGATGAGAAAAGGTAAGGCAGAGGGACGCCTTTTAGAAGTGCTGGAGCAATCCTCGTTGGAGACAAAAAAACCGGTCTGCAGCATCTTCCCAGCCTGCGGAGGTTGCATGTATCAGACCATGTCTTATGATGACCAGATGAAGATGAAAGAGGCTCAGGTGAAGGAGATTTTGGATGCTGCGATTGTTGGGGATTATGAGTTCGAGGGAGTGAAAGCCAGCCCAAAGGAATTTGCGTATCGAAATAAGATGGAGTTCTCCTTTGGCGATGAGTATAAGGACGGACCACTGTCGCTCGGTTTACATAAAAAAGGAAGTACTTACGATGTGCTGACTGCATTTGACTGTAAGCTGGTGCACGAAGACATGAACAAGATCCTTGTTTGTGTACTCAATTATTTTAAAGAAAGAAATGTATCATATTATAAAAAAATGCAACATGAGGGATATTTGCGCCACCTTCTTCTTCGTCGTGGAGATATTACGGGAGAAATCTTAGTGAATCTTGTAACAACCACGCAGGAAGAGTATGATTTAACACCGTTTGTCGAAGCACTCCTTGCACTTAATTTGGAGGGAAAGATTGTTGGAATTCTTCATATTCTGAATGATTCTCTCTCAGATGTGGTACAGAGCGATGAGACACGTGTACTTTATGGTCAGGATTATTTCTATGAGAAACTGCTTGGTATGGAATTCAAGATTACACCATTTTCATTCTTTCAGCCGAACTCTAGAGCAGCCGAAGTGTTATATAGCACTGTGAGAGATTATCTGGGTGATATGAAAGGAAAGACACTTTATGACCTCTTTAGCGGAACCGGAACGATTGGACAGATTCTATCGCCGGTTGCAGAGAAGGTTATCGGTGTGGAGATTGTGAAGGAGGCAGTCGTGGCCGCGAACGAGAATGCGAAGCACAACGGTATCACGAACTGTGAGTTCCTTGCAGGTGATGTATTCAAGGTGCTCGATGAGATAGAAGAGAAACCGGATGTCATTGTGCTTGACCCACCTCGAGACGGTATTCATCCGAAGGCATTGCCGAAGATATTGGATTATGGCGTGGATACCATCGTTTATATCTCTTGTAAAGTGACAAGTCTTGCGAGGGACTTGGAGATGATGCAGGCAAAAGGGTATCGCGTGGTGAAGGCTGTGGCTGTGGATCAGTTTGTGCATACGGTGCATGTTGAGGTAATCGCCCTGCTTCAGAAAAATTAAATTATATTTGCATTAAGGATACAATCGTTGTATCCTTAAATTATCTTTAAAACAAGAGGTGATTTGATTGAAACTGGAAGTAAAGGACTTACGAAAGTCTTTCGGTGAAACAGAAGTGCTTCACGGCGTTTCATTCTCAGTGGAGAGTGGACGCGCACTTGGTCTTCTGGGAAGAAACGGAGCCGGAAAGACGACAACAATTAGAATATTAATGAATGTATTTAAGGCAAATAGTGGAACCATTACGATAGATGGAAAACCGTTTGCGACGAAGGATTATCAAATTGGGTATCTGCCAGAAGAGCGAGGGCTCTATCCGAAGAAAAAAGTTGGGGAGCAATTAGTATATCTCGCTCAGCTTCGTGGAATGAGCGCGAAAGATGCCAAGGCACAGATGAAGAAGTGGCTGGAACGCATGGGCGTAGCAGAATACGAGGACCGCAAGTTGGAGACACTCTCAAAAGGTAATCAGCAGAAGGTACAGTTGGCACAGACGCTTTTGACATCGCCACAACTTATTTTCTTTGATGAACCATTTTCGGGACTGGATCCTGTCAATGCACAGATTCTAAAAGATGTTATTAAAGAGCAGATTGAGGAAGGCAAGTTTGTCATCTTTTCGAGTCATCAAATGAGCTATGTGGAAGAGTTCTGTGACGATATTGCCATTTTGAATCATGGTGATGTTGTGCTCAGCGGCAATCTAAAAGAGATTAAACGTGAATTTGGTCAGGACCGACTAGTGTTATCAAGTCTGGGAGAGACGCCGGAGGAACTTGCAAACCGATTACAGGATGGATTCTCCGATTTGTTGGATGTAGAAAAGGTACAGAAGGACCGCGTGATTATTCGCAAGAAGCAGAAAGAGAATAAAGCCGAGATTCTCAAACGCTTGGTTGAGCAGGGTGTAGATTTGGAATACTTCGGCCTATATGAGCCGTCACTGAATGACATATTTGTAGAGAAGGCAGGTGACGAGTAATGAAGCAGTTTTTGACCGTTTTAAAATTTGAACTCGATAATTATTTTAAAAATAAAAGTTTTGTGATTACGACCCTTGTGCTGGCATTTATCATTGCAGCAGTCGTGATTGTTCCGACGGTGATACCGGGACTGTTAGATGACGAAGAAGATATCACGGCTCCTGGAACCTCGGAGGAAATTATTGTAGATGACGCAATTGAGGATGAGGGTGCAGAATTATCTCGATATGGTATTTGTGTGGCAAAAGATGCGACAGATGTCGATGTGGATATGATATGCGTAGCGTTCCCGGCAGAGTGGAAGAACTATGACTCTGAGGATGCGATCAAGGAGGCTGTAGAAACAGGAGATGTGGAAGCCGGCTTTATTATGAACAGTCCAACAGATGTTATGTATGTAGTGAATGATTTGTCTATGTATGATTATCTGGGGGAAATGTTCAGCCAAACATTGTCTGCATGTTACAAACAACAATACTTATTAGATAAGGGATTGACTGCAGAAGAGATCGCTGAGTCAGAGAGTTTTCATGTAAATATAACGGAAGAGGTGCTTGGAAAAGACGGTGGACAGAATTACTGGTATACTTATGTGTTGGTGTTTGTTGTATACTTCTTGATTATCTTTTATGGTCAGATGATTGCAACGTCTGTTACTACAGAAAAGAGCAATCGTGCCATCGAGATTCTTGTGACAAGTGTGAACTCTACCAGCCTTATCTGTGGTAAGGTTCTGGCAGGTGCAATTGCCGGTGTTCTGCAGGCGGCAATTATTCTCGGTAGCGGATTTGTGTCATACAGTTTTGTTCAAGAGGCTTGGGATGGACTCCTTGACTTCTTATTTGACATTCCTGCCAATGTGCTGGTTGTATACGCTATATTCGCAGTACTGAGTTATCTTTTGTATGCATTTATCTTTGGTATGCTTGGTGCGTTAGTTTCTAAGACTGAAGATATCAGTAAGAGTTCATCACCGGTATTGATGCTTTATATCGCATCATTTATGATTGCAATTTTTGGCATGACAAGCAACAGCAATAGTATTTTGATGAAGGTTGCTTCTTATATCCCATTCACTTCAGGAAATGCAATGTTTATTCGTGTATCGATGGGAAGTGTGGCAGTCTGGGAAGTGATTGTTTCTGCAATTATATTGGGAGTAAGCTGTATGATAGCAGGAGTGCTGGCTGCAAAGATATTCCGATTCGGTACGCTGCATTATGGCAATCCGATTAAATTTAAAACTGCACTTAGAAAGGTGAAGAAAAATGCTTGATATTTTAGTACGTGCAGGGTGCTTTGTGGGTATTATTATTCTTGGCGGTGTATTGCGCAAAATAAAATTTTTTAAAGAAGAAGATTTTACAGTGTTATCGAAGATTGTGCTCCGAATCACGTTGCCGGCAGCTATTGTTACCAGCTTTGCCGGTAAAAAGGTGGAGCTTTCCATGCTGCTTTTGTCTCTTATGGGCATCGGGATAGGTGCTGTGTATATTGGATTGGCATTTGCACTCAATCGACGCAAAACGAAAGAGGATACTATTTTTGATGTTGTCAATTTGTCTGGTTATAATATCGGTGCATTTACGATGCCGTTTGTGCAGAGTTTTTTAGGACCCGTGGGAGTCATCTCTACAAGCTTGTTCGATGTAGGGAATGCGTTTGTATGTCTTGGTGGCTCACATGGAATAGGTATCTGTCTCAAGCAGGGCGGGAAATTGTCAATCAAAAAAATTATCAGGACCATGTTGAGGTCAGTCGCATTTGACACATATCTGATTATGTTGCTTATCGGTATGGCGAAGATTACGTTACCATCACCAATTTTATCTTTTGCACAGCTTATTGGAAATGCAAATCCATTTATTGCGATGCTCATGATTGGTGTTGGATTCAAATTAAGTGGAGACAAGAAAAAGATTGGAAGAATTGTCCGTACCTTATTCGTACGCTATGGAGTTGGACTCGTATTTGCACTCAGTTGTTTTTATTTACTACCATTTCCGCGAGAAGTAAAGGTTGCACTTATGATATTAGCGTTTGGTCCGTTTCCTTCCTCATCGCCGATTTATACAGATGATTTAGAAGGTGATGTGGGGCTGTCAAGTGCATTGAATTCGATTTCTATTGTATGTAGTATCACTTTCATTGTGATTATATTGATGGTAATGTTATAAATTTAAAATGCTGTAACGGGGTTATCCTGTTACAGCATTTAATTTTATGAAAAGTTTTATTCTTCAAATATATACGCTAGAAAATCTGGGAATCTATCCCGATTTGGAGCATTTGCTGCAAACGCAACAACAATTGTATCTGACGAGTAATCATAGATATTTGCCATCTTTTCGCATTTTGACACATCAATAAATATCGGTATCGGCTCCTTCATTTCTTCCGGCTTTGTTGGGTCAGGACATGGAATATCACTGGCCTTGATGTTGTTGTCGAATGCTTCAGCCTTTTGTTTAACGACGGTAAGATCCGCATAGAGAAAATACGGTCTGTATTTTTCCAATTCTTCTTCAGTTAGAACATCTTCTAAGTTGGCTATCAAATCACCATATCCGTATTCCAAAATGGAATCTAGAGGGGAGGAGATGAAGTCAACAGCTCCGGCAGAACAAAGCGTCATAATCGCTTGTGAAGATTGATAGTCATTCATCTGTGTTTGACCAGAGTCATCCCCCAACTTATATATGAGAGAGGAATTTACGGAGAAGTCATATTCTTTTGTATTCATGTCAATATAGTCCATAAATCCACTTTCCAAGTCTTCTACGGGATTACCCTCTTCAAAACTTAACACGTTTAATAGCAGTCCGTTAAAAACAATTTCCGGTTTTGTCACCTGGTGATAGATGAAAGCAACTGTAAATATAAGTATTACAGCAATCACAATTGTGTGAATGGCATAATAATCAAAAAAGTAAGCCACTTTTTCTTTAAAGGTACCATTTTCAACTAAGTCTTTTCGTGCTGCCTTAATTTCATCTCTGATGGCCGTGTGTGTAGAACCTCCTTGTCGCATGATGTTTTTCTTCTATGTATATCATAAAACATTCGGATAGACAAATTAAAAAAGTGTAAATTATTTCCTTATGGCTTTGGAATCAAGGCACTGCGATCCTCGATTTTTTTCAGGATACGTGCAGCCTCATCCCCTGTTGCAGGTGTCGGCTGATAGTTGTTTCGGTTTTTTTCGGAAGAAAGGGAGCATGGAATGACATTTGTCACATTATCCTCTTTCAAACCATCCTTTGTAAGCGTAAAAGTCTGTTGAAATATCATCGTGTCTTTATCGCTTGGATTAGAGTTTCCACCGAAACAGAAGTTACCAAGACTGTACACAATATTCTTTCCTTTGTAGACCTCAATGCCTTGCAGAACATGTGGGTGGTGACCGCATACAAGGTCTGCGCCTTCGTCAATCGCCAGACGAGCAAGCATGGTCTGATGAGAATTCGGAGCAGCATCACGCTCAATTCCCCAATGGAAGATAACAATTATAACTTCAGCACCTTCGGATTTCACCTTTGCAATGTGCTCTTTCACCTGCTTAGCGCGTCCGGTGTGGTCAATCAGTTCATAGATACCGATAAGACCGACTTTTACACCCTTTACATCAACGACAGACGTCTCTTCATATCCAAAATGAATCACACCTGCAGAATCTAAAGTTGCCTTTGTGTCAGAGAGACTTTTGGTGCCATAGTCACGGCTGTGGTTATTGGCAAGTGTCACGGCTTCTACAGAACCGTTTGTAAGAATATTTACGAACTCCTTAGGTCCTTTAAACGCATAGGTTTTATCCACTCTGGAAGTCGAGTCGGTAAATGTGCCTTCTAAGTTAGCAATTGTAAGATCATCCGCTTCAAAGATGCTCTTTACATTTTTTAAAAAATATGCCGGCCCGTGTTTTTCATAGTATGCATTTAGACTTCTTGCATAATTGAAATGCTCGTCCGTTCCGAGTGTGCAGTCGCCTACAACGGAAACTGTAAACGAAATCTCAGGTTCCGGCGTGGTGATTTCTATCGGAACGTCAATTTTATCATAGACTTCTTCAGTAGAAATTCCGGAAACGTTGGACTTTTCTGTTGGTTTTGCAAATAAAATACTATAAATCATAAAACCTGCAATCAGCAGAACAATAGCAACCAAAATCACCGCAAATAGAGTTGCTTTGCGACGTTTTTTTCGATAGTGCTGCTTAATCGGGGAAGGTTTTCGCGGTTGTGTTGATTTTGCAATGTTTTGTGTTGATTGAGTCATAACAACCTCCTTGTCCATTGGTAGATTATAATTAGTTTCAGTATAGAGGTTTTGAGATGTTTCGTCAATAATTCTGATTGCGATTATGAGCATAAAAGAGTATAATATCTCCGTGTAGAATAAATTTGATAAGAAAAGTGAGACGCAGGATGAAGAAAATACTTTTTACAGATTTAGACGGAACTTTATTGAATGATGATAAACAGGTCTCAGAAGGGAATCGTGTAGCGATTCAGAGACTCCTTGACGCGGGACATTATCTGGTTGTCTCAACCGGAAGACCTACAAAGAGTGCTTTTAAGGTAGTGCAGCGATTGGGGCTTACGATGCCGGGATGTTATATGCTTTCCTATAACGGAGGTACGATTTTCGATTGTTCCAAGCAGGAAATACGGAGTGAGAGAACACTTCCTATAGAATTCGTGAGACATTTGTTTCAAGAAGCTAAGAAGTGCGGCTTACACGTTCAGACATACGGAGTGAATGATAAAGTCTTAACTACGGAAGATACTCCGGAACTGCAATTTTATCTGGCAGGGAATAATCGTCATGCTCTTGAACATGAGATATGTGATGATGTATTTGCTGTGCTTGATAAAGAACCTAATAAAGTGTTGTTGATTGACATGAACGAAGAAAAACTCTTGAAATTTCGAGATGAACAACGAGAGTGGGCAGAAGGAAAATGTGAGAGTACATTTTCCAGTCGGCAATTGTTGGAATATATGCCGGAAGGCGTGAGCAAAGGAAATGGTGTTCGCACCTTGTGTGAGATGTTGCATGTTGATATTAAAAATGCCTATGCAGCAGGAGATGAGCGGAATGACATTTCCATGATTGAGGCGGCCGGAGTCGGTGTTGCAATGAAAAATGCCGTGGAAGAAGCCAAAGCGGTGGCAGATTATATCACAGAGAATGACAACAATCATGACGCAATCGCAGAAGTGATTGATAAATTGATCTTGGGAGCATAGAGGGAGATTTATGGGATTAGCAGAACTGTTTATTATTGCAATAGGACTTTCCATGGATGCATTTGCTGTATCGATCTGTAAAGGTTTATCGCTTGGCAAAATAAAACTCAAGCATATGTGTATTGCGGGACTTTGGTTTGGCGGTTTTCAGGCACTTATGCCGGCAATCGGATATTTTCTCGGAAGCCTGTTTGCTGATATGGTGACGAAGTACGCACATTGGGTTGCATTTATTTTGTTAGCTATCATCGGTGGAAATATGATTAAGGAATCCTTCGAGAAAGAAGATACGTGTGACTGTTGCGGAGAAACAGCGATGGACGCAAAGACAATGTTCGTTATGGCAATTGCAACCAGCATTGATGCAATGGCAGTAGGTGTGTCATTTGCTTTTCTCCAGGTCGATATAGTTCCGGCAGTGACCTTTATCGGTGTGGTTACATTTATCTTGTCAGGAGTAGGCGTGAAGATAGGAAGTATATTTGGAAACAAATATAAATCAAAAGCGGAGCTGGCAGGTGGAATTGTGCTTATCATTATGGGAGTGAAAACTTTGCTTGAGGGCTTGAGTGTGTTATAAAGATGAGAGGCGTAGATTTGCAAGAGTTTACGCCTTGATTTTTTACAATGTTCATAAAAAATTCATAATCAAATCAACCAAAATATGTTAATATATATGGGTGATGATTATTAGAAGGAGGAACAATATGCTTCGACTATTATTGCAAGAAGTAAAAGAATATAAGAAGGCATCGATTGCAACCCCACTTTTTATGATTTTAGAAGTTGCAATGGAGATGTGTGTGCCGTTTTTGATGGCATCCATTATCGATAACGGGGTGGATAAAGGGGATATGGGACACATCTATAAAGTAGGTGCGATTATGATTGTGGCAGCAGGTGTGGGATTGTTTGCCGGTTTGATGGGCGGACGTCTTGGCGCCAAGGCATCTACCGGATTTGCAAAGAATTTACGTGAAAGAATGTTTAATCATATTCAGACTTTTTCGTTCTCCAATATTGATAAATTCAGTACGGCAGGTCTTGTAACCAGACTGACGACAGATATCACAAATATACAGATGGCATATCAAATGTCTCTTCGTATGTTCACCAGAGCTCCGGCAAGCCTTATCTGTGCAATGGCAATGGCATTCTATATCAATCCAAGCATTGCAAGCATCTATTTGATAGCAGTAGTTTTGCTTGGATTTGCGCTTATTTTTATTATGCAGAGAGCAACGAAGTATTTCCAACAGGCGTTTCCAAAGTATGATGAGATGAATGCAGCAGTTCAGGAGAACGTATCTGCAATTCGTGTGGTTAAAGCCTATGTGCGCGAGGAACAGGAGACAAGCAAATTCAAGAAAACCAGTGAAAACATTTATAAGATTTTTGTAAAAGCAGAGAAAAACATCATTTACAATGGTCCGATTATGCAGATTACAGTATACAGTTGTATTCTTTTAATCAGTTGGCTTGGTGCGAAGATGATTGTGGCAGATGCGTTGACTACGGGCGAACTTATGAGCCTTCTTGCGTATTGCATGAATATTTTGATGAGCCTTATGATGCTTTCTATGGTATTTATTATGATCACGATGAGCATGGCTGCAATGAAACGTGTGGCAGAGGTCCTTCGTGAGACTAGCGATATTACGAATCCGAATGAACCGATTTATGACGTTGCAGATGGTAGTGTAGAATTTCGAAATGTGAATTTCGCATACAAAGCAGACAGTGAGGAGCCAGTTCTTAAGAATATTAATCTCAATATTCATTCCGGTGAGACGATTGGTGTCATGGGTGCAACCGGAAGCGCTAAGACAAGCCTTGTCAATCTGATTAGTCGTCTCTATGATGTGACAGGAGGAGAGGTTTTAGTAGGTGGTCATAATGTAAAAGAATATGATTTGGAGAGCCTTCGAAATCAGGTTTCCGTAGTACTTCAGAACAATGTGTTGTTTTCAGGAACAATTTTAGATAATCTGCGTTGGGGTAATATGGAAGCTACAGAGGAAGAGTGTATGGAAGCATGTCGTCAGGCGTGTGCCGATGAATTCATTCAGAGATTTCCGGAAGGATACAATACTTATATAGAACAAGGTGGCACGAATGTTTCAGGTGGACAGAAGCAAAGGCTGTGTATTGCACGTGCGCTTCTTAAAAAACCGAAAATCCTAATTCTTGATGACAGTACCAGCGCAGTGGATACGGCTACAGATGCCAAAATTCGCAAAGCTTTTGCAGAAGAAATTCCGAATACGACCAAATTTATTATCGCACAGAGAGTGTCCAGCATTCAGCATGCAGACCGCATTATTGTAATGGAAAACGGAGAGGTCAATGGATTTGGAACTCATGAAGAACTTATGGTGAGCAATGAGATTTACCGTGAAGTATATGAGACGCAGACTCAAGGCGGCGGAGATTTTGACGAAAGGGCAGGTGAGTAGATATGGCAGGACCTATGGGAAGACCACCGAGAGGAATGAAGCCTCAAGTGAAAAATCCGGGAAAACTGTTTATGCGACTCATGAACTATGTTTTCCGCACATACAAATGGCATTATTTGTCTGTCATTGCATTGATTTTTGTAAGCGTTTTAGCAAGTGTACAGGGTACAATGTTTACACAACGTCTGATTGATGATTATATCACACCGATGCTGGGAGTTGAATCTCCTGATTTTGGGCCACTTGGTATAGCAATCGTGAGAGTGGCAGGCTTTTATCTGTTGGGTGTAGTAGCATCTTATCTTCAGAACTTGATTATGACTTATGTAACACAGGGATGTCTTCGTGACCTCCGAAATGAACTCTTCGAACATATGGAGAAATTGCCGATTAAGTATTTCGATACACATGCGCATGGAGATATCATGTCAGTGTATACCAATGATATCGATACTCTTCGCCAGATGGTCAGTCAGAGCATTCCAAGTGTAGTCAATAGTTTTGTTACGATTGTTAGCGTGTTTACAAGTATGATTATTCTGAGTGTACCGCTTACATTTGTCACACTAATCATGGTATGTATCATGCTTGTGGCAACGAAATATGCGGCGGGAAACAGTGGAAAATATTTTGTAAAACAACAACAAAATCTCGGTAAAGTTAACGGCTTTATTGAAGAAATGATGAATGGGCAGAAAGTTGTACAGGTATTTTGCCGAGAGGAAGAAAACAAGAGACGATTCAAGGAACTTAATGACGAACTCTTCGAGAGCGCGGACAAGGCACATACGTTTACAAATGTCTTAGGGCCGATTAACGCACAAATTGGTAATATCAGCTATGTACTTTGTGCGATTGTGGGAGGAGCTCTCGCGCTTGGAAATGTTTGGGGATTTACACTTGGTAAACTGGCAAGTTTCCTTACATTTAATAAGAGTTTTAGTATGCCGATAAACCAGATTAGCCAACAGTTCAACTCGATTGTTATGGCCTTGGCAGGTGCAGAGCGTGTGTTCAATCTGCTAGATGAGAAAGTAGAGACAGACGATGGTTACGTGGTTTTAGTCAATGCAAAAGAGGAAGATGGCAAACTTACAGAATGTAAGGAGAGAACCGGACGCTGGGCATGGAAGCACACACATCAGGCAGACGGCAGTGTGGACTTTGTAGAGGTCAAAGGAGATATTGTGTTTGACGGTGTGGATTTTGGTTACACGGATGAGAAAATGGTACTTCACGACATTAAGATGTATGCGACACCGGGGCAGAAAATCGCTTTTGTTGGTTCTACAGGTGCAGGAAAAACGACGATTACAAACCTAATCAATCGTTTTTATGATATTCAGGATGGTAAGATTCGTTACGATGGAATTAACATCAATAAGATTAAGAAAGCGGATCTTAGACGCTCTCTGGGAATCGTATTGCAGGATACACATCTGTTTACGGGAACAGTCAGAGACAATATTCGTTTCGGAAAATTAGATGCGACAGATGAAGAGGTGATTGCAGCAGCGAAACTAGCAAATGCTCATGGATTTATCAAACGTTTGCCGCAAGGGTATGATACGATGCTTGTCGGTGATGGCGCGAACCTTAGTCAGGGACAGAGACAGCTCCTTGCGATTGCACGTGCCGCAATTGCAGACCCACCGGTACTCATTCTAGATGAAGCGACAAGTTCCATTGATACAAGAACAGAACGTATTGTACAGGATGGTATGGATAAGTTGATGGCGGGAAGAACCACATTTGTCATTGCACATCGTCTTTCAACAGTTCGCAATGCTGATTGCATTATGGTATTGGAACAAGGGCGCATTATTGAGCGTGGAACACATGATCAACTGATCGAGGAACAAGGAAAGTATTATCAATTATATACAGGAAATGCCATGAAGGCTTAGATGGGAGAAAAAAGAAAATGAAATTTAGAATAGTAGTTGATTCAAGTGCGGATTTATTTACAACTGAAGACAACAGTGTTGTATCTGTTCCTTTGAAAATTATGACAAACGAGAAAGAATATGTAGATAATGAGAATCTGGATATCAAAGAGATGACAGAGGATTTGGCAGCATATCACGGTAAATCAGGCAGTGCATGTCCGGGAGTCGGGGACTGGCTGGATGCATTTGGAGATGCTGATCGAATCTTTTGTATCACGATTACCAGCAATTTATCAGGAAGCTACAATTCTGCAATGGTAGCAAAAGAGACTTTTGAATCCGATAATCCTGAGAAAAAAGTTTGTGTGATAGATTCTCTTTCCACAGGACCGGAGATGAAGTTAATTAAAGAGAAGATAGAAGACCTTTTGGCAGCAGGAAAATCATTCGAAGAGGTTTGTGAAGCAGTGACAGGATACCAAAAGTCAACACATTTGTTGTTTATGCTAAAATCTCTTACCAATCTGGCAAATAACGGTCGTGTAAGCCCGGCAGTTGCGAAAATTGCAGGTGTGCTCGGAATTCATGTTGTAGGTATTGCCAGCACAGTAGGGACTTTGGAACAAAAAGCGAAGTCTCGCGGTGAAAAGAAAGCAATTATTTCTTTGTGGAATCAGATGAAAGAGTTGGGATATAAGGGCGGAAAGGTTATTATTGACCACTGCTTCAATGAAGAGGCGGCTAAGCAGCTTGCTGAGATGATTAAGCAGGAATTCGCTCATGCTGTTGTTAAGATAAGCACAACCAGAGGACTTTGCAGCTTCTATGCAGAGCAGGGTGGAATGCTTGTCGGAATTGAATGTTAATTCATGAGATGAAAAAATAATCAATGAATAATAAAAACGGCAATGCAATGAACATTGCCGTTTTTTAGCGGAGAAAAAGATGGAAATAAAGACAAAAGGCTGCATGATCTGCCCTAGAGAATGTAATGCAGACCGTACAAGTGGTGAAAACGGAATATGTGGTGTAAGTGGAAAATGGATCCTCGGTGCAAGAGCAGCGCTCCATATGTGGGAAGAGCCTTGTATTTCAGGAGAGACAGGTTCCGGCACAGTGTTTTTTAGCGGATGCCCGCTACGCTGTGTCTACTGTCAAAACTATGTGTTGGCACACGCTAAACAAGGCGAATTGATTACGCTAGAACGCCTCTCGGATATTTTTTTGGAATTGCAGGAAAAGGGGGCAGCTAATATTAATCTGGTAACACCGACACATTATACTCCACAAATCATCGAGGCAATTCAGATAGCAAGGAGGAAGGGACTTGGACTTCCAATCGTGTATAATTGCAGTGGTTATGAGAAGGTGGAAACCTTGCAAATGCTTGATGGTATTGTGGATATCTATCTCACGGATTTTAAATATATGGAAGTAGAACCGGCAAAACGATATTCGAAAGCACCGGATTATCCGGAGGTAGCAAAGCTTGCTTTAGCGGAGATGGTGCGGCAGTGTCCGGAGGCTGAGTTCAATGAGCAGGGAATGATGCAAAAAGGTGTGATTGTCAGACATTTACTGCTTCCGGGGCATTTGAAAAATGCGAAAAGTGTAGTACAATATGTCTATGAGTCTTACGGAGATAAGGTGTACCTAAGTCTCATGAATCAATACACGCCACTGCCACAAGTGAAGGATTTTCCGGAGATTAATCGGAAAGTAACTGAGGCGGAATATGAGGAGCTTGTCAACTATGCAATTGAGCTTGGCGTGGAACATGGGTTTATACAAGAAGGAGAAACGGCGGAGGAGAGTTTTATTCCGGCGTTTGATAATGAAGGGTGGAAACTAAATGAAATACACGATACCACATTATTTTGAGGATTTCAAATGCGTAGCAGCAGAGTGTGAGGATACTTGCTGTGCAGGATGGGCCATTATGATAGATGAAGATACATTGGCAAAATACAAGAACATGGAAGGTGCATTCGGCAATCGTCTGCGCAATTCGATTGATTGGGAGAACGGTTCGTTCTGTCAATATGAGAAGAGATGTGCATTTCTGAATGAGGACAATCTTTGTGACCTCCATTTAGAGGCGGGGGAGCATATGCTTTGCAACACCTGCCGTGA
Organism: Tyzzerella sp.; assembly: GCA_017416155.1. GTDB lineage: Bacteria > Bacillota > Clostridia > Lachnospirales > Lachnospiraceae > Faecalimonas. The sequence goes on along the minus strand of JAFQDE010000005.1, from coordinate 75,600 downwards.
TTATCCGAGACATATGGAGGAATTTGAAGGGGTGCGAGAGGGCTCGCTGTCTTTGTCCTGCATTGAAGCAGCGAAGTTGATTTTAGGATGTAAGCAGCCGGTACAGTTCTTTTCTTTTGAGGACGATGTGGAGGATGAAGATTACGAAGATTTTGATTATCTCCTCTATACGAAATTGGCAGATGCGCGGGAGAAGATGCTCAAGGTGCTTCAGAATCGCGAGATAGACATCATGATGCGAATCGGAATGGTTCTGGAACTTGCACAAAAAATGCAGGATGCTCTGGATGATGGAGAAATATTCCGAATGGATGATCTTCTTGAGTCATTTGGCCAAATGGAAGCAACGTTGGAGTTTGAAAAGGGGATTGCCAAATACAGAATGGGCGCAAATGAGTATTGTGCTACCATGAGAAAAATGTTTCGAGTGTTCAGCAAACTCGAGGTTTTGAAAGAAGAGTGGACGGAATACGTAAAAAAAGCAGAGTTTACTTTGTATGCTGACGGTCAGAACAACTACGAGAGTAACCGACGTGCATTTCATAAGTCAATTGGTCTAAAGAGCAGTCAATATGAGAACTGGTCCAATTATTTAGAGCAACTGATGGTATATTTTGTCTTCACATATTTCTGTGGAGCTGTCTATGACGATAATATTCTAGGCAAGATGCAGACGGCGGTAGTATCTACGATTCTCATTCAGGAACTTTCTATTGCAAGATGGATGGTGCAAGAGGAAATGTTTAGTTTTCATGATGTTGTGGATATTGCGCACAAGGTATCCAGGGAAATTGAGCATTCCGATGTAAACCTAATTCGTCTGGAAAAAATCTGTGAAAAAATGCCAATGTTTGCCACAGAAGAATTGATGAAAGTGGTATTATCTGTTATACTCTTAGAAGGTTAAAAACGAGGTGATTGAGTGATGAAATGGAATAAATTCAGATTAAAGACTTTGACGGAGAGCGAAGATTTGGTCAGCAGTATGCTGATGGACCTGGGGATACAAGGGATTGAGATAGAAGATAAGATTCCACTGACGCAGTCAGACAAGGAGCAGATGTTTGTGGACATTTTGCCGGAGATTGCTGAAGATGACGGAGTTGCATATATCAGCTTCTACTTGGAAGAAGAGGAAGACAAGGACAGTATTCTTGCAAATGTAAGACAAGAATTGGAGGATATGCGTGCCTATGCAAATGTGGGTGAGTGTACGATTGAGGAATCACAGACGGAGGATGTAGACTGGGTGAACAACTGGAAACAATATTTCCACCAGTTCTATGTGGATGATGTGCTGATTATTCCATCATGGGAGGAAGTGAAGCCGGAGGATGAGGATAAAATGATTATTCACATCGATCCGAGTACAGCTTTCGGTACCGGAATGCATGAGACGACACAACTTTGTATTCGCCAGATTCGTAAGTTTGTGACAGAGAATACAACGATTTTAGACGTTGGATGTGGAAGCGGTATTCTCGGCATGCTTGCACTGAAGTTCGGTGCAAAATATTCTGTGGGAACTGATTTAGACCCATGTGCCATCGATGCCACATATGAGAATATGGAGGTAAACGGCATCACCAGAGACCAGTATGAAGTGATGATTGGCAATATCATTGACGATAAAGAGATTCAGGACAAGGTTGGCTACGAAAAGTATGATATCGTAGTTGCCAATATTTTGGCAGATGTGCTTGTACCGTTGACACCGGTAATCTTACATCAATTAAAACCGGGTGGAATCTATATTACGAGCGGTATCATTGATGACAAGGAAGAGACTGTTGTCAACTGCGTGAAAGAAGCAGGTCTTGAAGTATTGGAAGTGACATATCAAGGAGAATGGGTGTCTGTGACAGCCAGAAAGAATTAGGAGCGAATTCATGTATCATTTTTTTGTAACACCGGAGCAGGTGAAAGGCGAAGAGATTCAGATTGTCGGTTCTGATGTGAATCATATCAAGAATGTGCTTCGTATGAAAAACGGAGAAGAACTGCAGATTAGTGATGGCAATAATAAAAAATATCTGTGTGAGATTGCGTCTTTGACATCCGATGAGATCTGTCTGCACATTAAGGAAGAACTCAAGTCAGACACAGAGCTACCTTCTAGGATATATCTGTTTCAGGGTTTGCCAAAGAGCGATAAAATGGAGTTGATTGTACAAAAGGCAGTGGAGCTTGGTGTGTATGAGATTGTTCCGGTGGCAACAAAGCGTGCAGTCGTGAAGTTGGATGACAAGAAGTCAGCGAAAAAAGTAGAACGTTGGAATGCCATTTCCGAAGGCGGTGCAAAGCAGTCAGGAAGAAATGTAGTTCCGCAAGTGAGACCGGTTATGTCTTACAAAGAGGCAATTCAGTATGCAGAGAGTCTGGATGTGCTTCTGATTCCTTATGAGTTGGCAGAAGGAATGGAAGAGACCAGACAGATTATAGAAAGCATACTGCCGGGACAGTCTGTTGCTATATTTATTGGACCGGAGGGTGGCTTTGAGACGCAGGAAGTGGAGTATGCTATGGAACATGGAGCAAAAGCAATTACACTTGGCAAACGCATTCTTCGCACGGAGACAGCGGGACTTACGACACTTTCTATTTTGATGTATCATTTAGAAAGCAAAACACATAACTTATAAGTAAGAATAAAAATAGGAGAATGATATGGAAGTTTATTTGGACAATTCGGCAACGACAAGATGTTATACAAGCGTTCGCGAACTTGTCGGAAAAGTCATGTGTGATGATTATGGCAATCCGTCATCTATGCACAAAAAAGGTGTAGAAGCAGAGAAATATGTGCGTGAATCGAAAGAAACATTTGCAAAGCTTCTCAAGGTGCAAGAAAAAGAAATCTTTTTCACTTCCGGAGGAACGGAGAGTGATAATCTTGCACTCATTGGATGTGCCAAGGCAAACAGTCGTGCAGGAAGACATCTCATTACGACAACCATCGAGCATCCTGCAATTTTAAATACGATGCAGTATTTAGAGAGTGAAGGATTCCGCGTAACTTATCTGCCGGTAGATAGGAATGGTTGTGTGAAGTTAGAGGCGCTCAAACGAGCATTGTGCGAAGATACTATCTTAGTATCCATTATGCATGTGAACAACGAGATAGGTGCAGTACAACCAATTGAAGAGGCGGCTCAGATTATTAAGCACTACAATCCAAGAATTCTGTTCCATGTGGATGCAGTTCAAGGATTTGGTAAATATCGCATCCACCCGAAGAGAATGGGTATCGATTTGCTATCAATCAGCGGACATAAGATTCACGGACCGAAAGGAACAGGAGTACTCTATATTAATGAGAGAGTGAAGATTAAGCCAATCGTGTTTGGTGGTGAGCAACAAAAGAATGTGCGCTCTGGGACAGAAAATGTTCCGGGTATTGCAGGGATTGGTCTTGCTGCGAAAGAAATTTACACAGACTTTGATGCCAAGATTGAGAAGATGCGTGAACTTAAAAGATATTTCATAGAAGGAATTCGAGAGATCGAAAAGACAGTGGTTCACGGTCGCACGGATGAAACCAGTGCACCTCACATCATCAGCGTCGGTTTTGCCGGAATTCGAAGTGAAGTGTTGCTTCATACGTTAGAGGATAAAGGAATCTATGTATCTGCAGGCTCTGCATGTGCATCGAATCATCCGGCAATCAGTGGGGTGCTTCGTGGAATCGGTGTGCGTTCAGAGTATTTGGATTCTACATTGCGATTTAGTATGTCAGAATTTACAACAAAAGAAGAAATTGACTATACACTCAAAACATTATATAATTGTGTACCGATGCTGAGGAGATACACAAGATATTAGGAGGAAAGGCAAAGTGACATTTCAGACTTTTTTGATAAAATACGGTGAAATTGGTCTCAAGGGTAAGAATCGATATATGTTCGAAGATGCCCTGATGAATCAGATTCGCTTTTCACTAAAAGACGTAGACGGAACCTTCCACGTTCACAAGTCTCAGGCGAGAATCTATGTGGAATGTGAAGGATACTATGATTATGACGAGACAGTAGATGCACTAAAGAGAGTGTTCGGTATTGTCGGAATTTGTCCAGTTGTAGTTGTAGAAGATAATGGATTTGATGAACTAAAGAAAGTAGTTGTAAATTATATGGATGAGATGTATTCAGATAAGAATACAACTTTTAAGGTAGAAGCAAGAAGAGGAAAAAAGAGCTATCCAAAGACATCTATGGAAATCAACTGTGACTTGGGCGAAGCCATTTTAGATGCATTTCCGGAGATTCGAGTAGATGTGCACAAGCCTGCCATCATGCTGAATATCGAAGTGCGCGATTTGATTTATATCTATTCTGAGATTATTCCGGGACCGGGTGGAATGCCGGTCGGAACAAACGGAAAGGCAATGCTTCTTTTGTCCGGAGGAATCGACAGTCCGGTAGCCGGATATATGATTGCAAAACGTGGGGTACAATTAGAAGCAACTTATTTCCATGCACCGCCGTATACAAGCGAGCGAGCAAAACAGAAGGTTGTGGATCTGGCAAAAATAGTTTCTAAATATTCAGGACCAATTAAGTTGAATGTGGTAAATTTCACAGATATTCAGTTATATATCTATGAAAAATGTCCACATGAGGAACTTACTATCATCATGAGACGTTATATGATGAAGATTGCAGAATATTTTGCAAAAGAGAGCGGATGTTTAGGATTGATTACAGGAGAGAGCATTGGACAAGTGGCGAGCCAAACTATGCAGAGTCTTGCGGCTACCAATGATGTCTGTACCTTGCCGGTATATCGTCCGTTGATTGGTTTTGATAAGCAGGAGATTATTACAATCTCTGAAAAGATTAACACATTTGAGACTTCTATTCAGCCATTCGAGGATTGTTGTACAATCTTCGTTGCAAAACATCCGGTGACAAAACCGAATATTAATATTATTCGCCGCTCAGAAGAGAATCTGACAGAAAAGATTGATGAACTGATGGCAGAAGCAATCAATTCGGTTGAGACAATTGTGGTAAAATAAGTTGAGAAGTTTTTGATTTAAAAAGCCCCGCCATATTGAATGGTGGGGCTTTATGAATTATACTAAGTAAGGTGCTAATTGTTTTATAATGTCATCAGCAATCTCATCTTCAGCGTAAATATTCAGTGTGATTGGTTTTGACAAATCCAAACTAAAGATTCCCATGATAGATTTTGCATCGATTACGTATCTTCCGGATACAAGGTCAAAATCATAATCGAATCTGTTAATTAAATTGACAAATGTTTTCACCTTGTCAATGGAATTTAAAGAAATATCTATAGTTTTCATAAATAACCTCCTTGAGAGTTTTCACAAGACATATCTTATGCTTTATGGAAGAAAATGTCAAGGAAAGAAAGGACAAAAAATATGATGAAAGTTGCATTACACAACTTGGGATGTAAAGTAAATGCATATGAAACAGAGGCAATGCAGGAAATGCTGGAAAATCACGGTTACGAGATTGTACCATTTAAAGAGGGAGCCGATATCTATATCATCAACACTTGTACCGTAACTAATATGGCAGACAGGAAGTCTCGCCAAATGTTACATCGTGCAAAGAAGCTGAATCCGGATGCGATAGTGGTTGCTACCGGGTGTTATGTACAGGCGCAGGAAGAAAATGGAGAAGTGGATGAATGTATAGACATCATCATTGGCAATAATAAGAAAAAAGACTTGATTGAGATATTGGAAACGCATACTCCGAAGTCTGTCATAGATATCAATCATACAAAAGAATACGAAGAGATGCATCTTAGTAAGACGGCAGAGCATACAAGAGCCTATATTAAAGTGCAGGATGGCTGCAATCAATTTTGTACTTATTGCATTATTCCGTTTGCAAGAGGGCGTGTTCGCAGCCGTGCAAAAGAGGATGTTATCCGTGAAGTGACAGCTTTAGCCAACAACGGATACAAAGAGGTTGTTCTCACAGGTATCCACTTGAGTTCTTACGGTGTGGATTTAGGAAATGAGGATTTGCTGTCGCTCATTCTGGCGGTCCATGGGGTAGAAGGTATTGAGCGAATACGTCTGGGTTCTCTTGAACCGAGAATTATTACCGAAGAATTTGCGAAAACGATTTCGGAACTTCCAAAGATGTGTCCGCATTTTCATCTCTCCTTGCAGAGTGGATGTGATGAAACCCTTCGCAGAATGAACCGAAGATACACATCCGAAGAATATTATGAGAAATGTCAGCTTTTGCGCAAATATTTTGATAATCCTGCATTGACAACAGATGTAATCGTAGGATTTCCGGGAGAGACAGAGGAAGAGTTTGAACAGTCAAGGGCGTTTGTTGACAAGGTGAATTTTTATGAGACACATATTTTCAAATACTCAAAGCGCCAGGGAACCAAGGCGGCAGTGATGGAAAATCAAGTGCCGGAGCAGATTAAAAGTTTGCGAAGTAACGTCATGCTTGAGATGGATGAGCAGAAAAGAAAAGCGTATGAAATGAGTTTTATCGGTATGGAGGTCGAAGTACTGTTTGAGGAAAAAATCACCAAAAAAGAGACTGATTTTTGGGTGGGACATACCAAAGAATATGTCAAAATTGCACTACAAACCGAAGAAAATTTGCAAAATCAACTAACAAATGTTCGAATTGATAATCATTCGCAAATTATTCATTGAATTTGATGACTATTTATATTAGAATGAAGAATGAAGAAGTATAAAAGGACGTGAGCATATGAGCAAATTAAGTAACACACAATTTTTCCAAGTAGAAAACGGACCACAGATTCAAGCAAAAGATATTCTTGAAATTGTGTACCAGGCTCTGAGAGAAAAAGGCTACAATCCGGTGAGCCAGATGGTCGGATATATTATGTCAGGAGATCCGACTTATATTACAAGTTACAATGGGGCGAGAAGTCTGATTATGAAGATGGAGCGCGACGAATTGGTAGAAGAGATGTTAAAGACGTATATCAAACATCATTCTTGGGAATAAGATATTATGAGAGTTATGGGATTAGACTATGGATCTAAGACGGTCGGCGTGGCAATCAGCGATCCATTAGGTATTACGGCACAGGGCATTGAGACGATTGAGCGCAAGGAAGAGAATAAGCTTCGAAAAACGCTTGCGCGAATTGAGGAACTTGTAAAAGAATATAAAGTAGAGAAGATTGTACTCGGATTTCCAAAAAATATGAACAATACAATCGGTGAACGTGCGGAAAAATCTTTAGAATTAAAGGCAATGCTTGAAAGAAGAATCGGCATTCCGGTTATTATGTGGGATGAGAGGCTTACAACCGTTGAAGCCGAGAGAACACTTATAGAGAGCAATGTCCGAAGAGAAAATCGCAAGAAGTATGTGGACAAGATTGCTGCGGTTTTTATTTTGCAGGGATATTTGGATTCACTTTGTATTGGAAAATAGCAGATGATGAGGGAGTAGCATGGAAAAAATTAAGTTTACATTTGAAGACACAAAGGAAGAAGTAGAGTTCTTTGTGCTGGAACAGACAAGAATCAGCGGAAAAAATTACATCTTGGTAACAGACTCAGAGGAAGATGAGGCAGAGTGCCTAATTCTAAGAGATATGAGTTCAGCAGAGGACACAGAAAGTGTGTATGAGATTGTAGAAGACGATGTAGAACTTTCAAGTGTTTTAAAAGTGTTCGAGGAACTGTTGGAAGACGTAGATATTGAGATGTAAGAAAATATGCCAAAGAAAACAGCTAGATAAAATTAGACATGGAGGTGTGGCGTGAAAACAGAAATGAATGTGAAATCAAAATTGAAGATTATACCACTCGGTGGTTTGGAATCGATAGGTATGAATATTACTGCCTTTGAATATGAAGACAGTATTGTGGTTGTGGATTGCGGACTCGCGTTTCCGGAGGACGATATGCTTGGAATTGACCTTGTCATTCCGGATGTCACATATTTAAAAGATAACATAGACAAAGTCAAAGGCTTTGTTATTACGCATGGTCATGAAGACCATATCGGCGCATTGTCCTACGTGCTTAGAGATATTAATGTCCCAATATACGCAACAAAGCTTACAATGGGTATTATTGACAACAAACTAAAAGAACATAATATGCTTCGCACAACGAAACGCAAAGTGGTTACTTATGGTCAGTCTATTAACTTAGGACATTTACGTATTGAATTTATCAAGACGAATCATAGTATTCAAGATGCGGCGGCGCTCGCAATTTATTCACCGGTGGGAATAGTGGTACACACAGGTGATTTTAAGGTGGATTACACACCGGTATTCGGCGATGCAATAGATTTGCAGAGATTTGCAGAACTTGGTAAGAAAGGTGTTCTTGCCATGATGTCAGACAGTACGAATGCGGAAAAACCTGGATTTACAATGTCAGAGAGAACTGTAGGAATTACTTTTGACCATTTGTTTGCGGAACACTGCAACAGCAGAATTATTATTGCAACATTTGCATCCAATGTGGACCGTGTGCGTCAGATTATTAGTTCGGCATACAAATATGGTAAAAAGGTTGTCGTTGAAGGTCGCAGTATGGTCAATATTATTGAGACTGCGTCAGAACTCGGCTACCTGGATGTGCCGGAAAATACATTGATACAGATTGATGAGTTAAAGAATTATCCGGATGAGAAGACTGTTCTTATCACAACCGGCAGTCAGGGAGAATCAATGGCCGCTCTGTCACGTATGGCAGCAGATATTCACAAGAAGGTGTCTATCAAACCGGGCGATACGGTTATTTTCAGTTCTTCACCGATTCCAGGAAATGAGAAGGCAGTTTCGAAGGTAATCAATGAATTACAACAGAAAGGTGCAACCGTTATATTCAAAGATGCACACGTATCCGGACATGCTTGTCAGGAAGAGTTGAAACTGGTTTATTCGTTATTAAAACCGAAATATGCAATTCCGGTGCATGGTGAATATCGACATAGGAAAGCCAATGCAGGTATTGCAGAAGCACTTGGTATTCCAAAAGAAAACATCTTTATGATTCAGTCAGGTGATGTTCTTTCAATCGACCAGGATGAAGCAAAGGTTATTGATAAAGTTCAGACCGGATCTATCTTAGTGGATGGACTTGGTGTCGGAGATGTTGGAAATATCGTGCTCAGAGACAGACAGCATCTTGCAGAAGATGGTATTATGATTGTCGTTCTTACTTTGGAACGTGGAACCAATCAGGTACTTGCAGGACCGGATATTGTGTCGCGAGGCTTTGTCTACGTGAGAGAGTCAGAAGACCTTATGGAAGAGGCGAAACAAGTACTCTGTGACGCGATTGAGAATTGTCTTTCTTACAACCGATATGCAGATTGGAACCGTATCAAGATGGTTATTCGAGATACAATGAATGATTTTATCTGGAAGAAGACAAAGAGAAAACCGATGATTCTTCCAATTATTATGGATGTGTAATTTTATAAGAGTTTGCTTGCAAAGTCTTGCGCGAGGCGCGATTGCGAAGCAATGATTACCTTACACGCGCCTCTGCGCATCCGCGCGGAGCGGTGTGTGTGGCACACACACAAGGACGGGGATTTTTCTCCGTCCTTGATTGTGGAAATAGGAAGGATAAAAAAGATGATTGTAGATGAACGCATGGTGACGTTTATTCACTCGTTGGAGACAGAAAACAGTGAAATATTAGAGACAATTGAAAAAGAAGCGCTCGATACGTTTGTGCCGATTATTCGCAAGGAAATGCAGAGTTTTCTCAAGGTGCTCTTGGCAATTAAGAAACCGAAACACATATTGGAAGTGGGGACAGCAGTTGGATTTTCAGCGATATTAATGAGTGAGTATGCTCCGTGTGATTGCCATATTACTACGATTGAAAAGTATGAACCACGTATCCCAATTGCTAGAGAGAATTTTCGGCGGGCAGGTAAAGAGGAACAGATTACACTGTTAGAGGGAGATGCACTTGAGATTCTAAAAGGTATGGAAGGTGAGTTTGATTTTATCTTTATGGATGCAGCAAAGGCACAGTATATATACTATATGCCGGAGGTAGTGCGTCTGCTTACCAAAGATGGTGTATTGATTTCGGATAATGTGCTACAGGACGGCGATATTATTGAGTCTCGCTTTGCAGTAGAGAGACGCAATCGAACCATCCACAGTCGTATGCGTGAATATCTGTATGAACTCAAGCATCATAAATTATTAGAGACCTCCATTATCCCGCTGGGGGACGGAGTGGCATTAAGTACGAAAGTGAGAGAGGAATAGAAAATGGCAAGACATCCTGAATTATTGATTCCGGCAAGCAGTCTGGAAGTATTAAAGACAGCAGTTATCTTTGGAGCAGATGCTGTCTATATTGGTGGAGAAGCGTTTGGACTTCGCGCAAAGGCAAAGAACTTTACAATGGATGAGATGCGTGAAGGTATCGCATTTGCACATGAGTATGATGTAAAGGTGTATGTGACGGCCAATATTTTAGCACATAACAATGACCTTGTAGGTGTGAGGGCGTATTTTGAAGAGTTAAAGGAACTCAAACCAGATGGTCTGATTATTGCTGACCCGGCTATCTTCGAGATTGCAGGAGAGGTTTGCCCTGAGATTGAACGTCATATCAGCACACAAGCGAACAATACAAACTATGGAACTTTTAATTTTTGGTACAAGCAGGGTGCAACACGTGTAGTGACAGCGCGTGAACTTTCTTTGGAGGAGATTAAGGAAATTCGTGCAAATATTCCGAAGGATATGGAGATAGAGACATTTGTACATGGGGCAATGTGTATCTCTTATTCAGGCAGATGTCTTCTGAGTAACTACATGGTTGGAAGAGATGCAAACCAAGGAGCATGCACACATCCCTGCCGTTGGAAATACTCAATTGTAGAGGAAACGAGACCTGGTGAGTATTATCCGGTATTTGAAAATGAGAGAGGAACTTATATTTTCAATTCCAAGGACCTGTGTATGATTGAATACATTCCGGAACTTGTGGAGTCGGGTGTAGACAGCCTCAAGATTGAGGGACGTATGAAGACAGCCCTCTATGTTGCAACGGTTGCAAGAACTTACCGCAAAGCACTTGATGATTATAAAAAAGATCCGGCACTCTACAAGAAGAACATGCCATGGTACCTTGATCAGATATCCAATTGTACTTACAGACAGTTCACAACCGGATTCTTCTTTGGAAAGCCGAATGAAGACAGTCAGATATACGATAGTAATACCTATGTAAAAGAATACACCTATCTTGGAATTATTGGAGAAGAGAAAGATGGTACTTATCGTATTGAGCAGAGAAATAAATTTTCCGTTGGTGAGACTATTGAGGTCATGAAACCAAATGGAGATAATGTGGAAGTGACAGTAAAACGCATTTTGACAGAGGATGGTATTGAACAGGAAAGCGCTCCACATCCGAAGCAAGTACTGTATGTAGATCTTGGAATCAAGGTAGAACAGTACGATATTTTAAGAAGAGCAGAGTAGAATCTAATAAGAAAGGGACAATCCGTTCGATTGTCCCTTTTGCTATGCACCTTATTCTGTAGCAGGAGTCTCTGTTGTTCCTCCAGCTTCTCCCTCCGCAGGAGCCTCCGGAGCATGGCCCGGACAACTCTTCTTTGGTACAGTTCCTTCAGCAAAATATTCTGTACGCTTGCTACATGCATCGCTACTTGCTATGAGTCCTGTTTGCGTACAAATGGTTCTTTTAACCACTGACTTCGGCATCTCAAATTTTACAGACTCATACTTATTTGTATCATGGATACGTTGCATAATCTTTTTCCAGATTGTTTTGTGATAACTACTTGATCCGGAGATTTCCTGGTTGTCATCATAACCACTCCAAACAGAAGCAGTAAGATAAGGTGTAAAACCAGAGAACCATAAGTCCCTAGTATCCGTCGTAGTACCTGTTTTTCCGGCGCAGGTCATTTTTGAAAGTCTGGCTGCCGTACCGGTTCCGTATTTTACTACGTCTTCCAAAGCGCTTGTGATTAGTGCCGCTGTGGAATCTTTCATTGCTGTATGTGTCTTAGCCGTATTTTCATATAACAGACTGCCGTTATTATCATAAATGTGTGTGTAGAGAATTGGTTCCGTGTACACACCTTTGTTTGCAATAGCTGCATAAGCGGCAGTCAGTTCGATGTTATACACACCATTAGTCAATCCACCGAGAGCAGTTGCTTGTCCGGCATCATTCGTTGCATGCAATGTAGTGAAACTGAAATTTTTTGTCAAATACTGCATTCCAACCTCAGAAGTGATCTCCGTGTATTTTTTGACGGTACAGACATTCGCAGATTGTTCAATACACTTGCGAATGGTCATGTTTCCCTTGTAGCCACTCCACCAGTTATTTACAGGTTTTTTCTCTCCGGTTTTGTAATTATATGGGGCGTCCAGGATCGTGGTGGCAAGTGTATCGTTATTCATGTCCAGAGCGGGAACATAGGTTGATAATATTTTGAAAGTAGACCCTGGTTGTCTGGTAGACTGTGTTGCACGGTTCAAACTCATGTTTCCTGTTTTTTCACCACGTCCGCCGACCATCGCTTTCACATAACCATTGTGTTGATCCATTACTACAACAGTAGCTTGAGGCTGAGGAATCAGTTTAATGGTAGAGTACACGATGTCATCAGGACTTTTCTTTAATGATTCAATATACTCATCAACCGCTTCATTTGCTTTTTCTTTAGAAGAGAATGTTGTTGGATACTCCAATTCTTTTCCATTTTTCTCTTTATACTTCTTTGCGACATATTTTCCAAAAGTAGTGGAATCAAAATGTCTCTGTGTTCCATTTTGTTGTACGATAGAAATAGCACCTGTGACAGTCCAATCAATTTGTTTTGGATAGTTCTTTTCGTTATTCATCTCTTCGTCGCAGATGGTCTGCATCTTAAGGTCCTGAGTTGAAACGATTTTCAGACCTCCACTATATACAGCATTATGCGCTTGTGTCTCAGAGTAACCCAACTCACTTTGTAAATCCTTCATGACCGCTTTTGCTACTTCATCTACGAAATATGAATTAACGGAGAGATTTTCCTGATATGCCGCATTTGCTGTTTGAATACGTTCATATACACCATTCGTATCTGCGATTGCAGCATCATATTGCTCTTGGTTAATCATTTCTTGAGCGAGCATATCGTCGAGAACTTTTTTACGTCTCTTCGAATTTGCAGCAGCATTGGTAATTGGGTTATAGCCGCTTGGGCTTTTTGTGATTGCGGCAAGGGTAGCGGATTCAGAAAGTGTAAGTTCGCTGACATCTTTGTTAAAGTAACGTTTTGAGGCAGCCTGCACACCAAGCGTGTTCTGCCCCATATTTATCGTGTTCAAATAATTTTCCAGAATCTCATCTTTTTCAACGATTTTTTCAATCTGAATTGCCAAATATAATTCTTGGATTTTACGCTCAACTTTTTGTAGTTGCGTTTCCTGACTGAAGTTTGGGAAAACGCTGTTCTTAATCAATTGCTGGGTAATGGTACTTCCACCTTGTGAAAAATTACCACCCGAAGTGACACCTTTTACGAAAGCCCTGGTAATTCCTTTCACGTCGATTCCCTTATGTTTGTAGAAACGAGAATCTTCGACCGCAATAAATGCATTTTGTAAATCTTTTGGTATTTTATCTAAAGTTGTAAATACTCGATTAGAACCGGCACTGACAAAAGTACCTGTAACGGTCTCGCCGTCATTAGCATAAACAGTGGTTGTATATGCAGATGGTTTCAAGTCGTCTGAAGTAATCCGTGGCGTGTCATTAATAATTTTTACAAACAGGATACCGCCACCGCCTAAAACAATGATTCCCAAAACGAGGCAGACTAATAAAAATACTCTTAAGGAATGAAGTCTTGCTTTTTTTCTCTTCGCCAAGACGCGAGATTGAATCTTCTTGCGTCGCGCTGAAGTATTATTTCTTCCATAGTTCATGAAAATACCTCCTCTATATCCAAAATACATTATATCAAACTTATTGTTTTAAATAAAGGAAATTAGGAAAAATTTAATAAAATCTTGAGAAATGAGGTGCAATACTGTTATAGTATATAGAAAAGAAAAAAGGTGAGAAGAGATGCTGAGTCAGTATAAAACAGTATATTGTGGCGGAGAAGCTGAGATAATAGAGAAAAAATCCAGATTTATAGCGACCGTTCAGCCGGTTAAGAGCGAGGAAGAGGCGCTTGTATTTATTGAGAGTCTGAGAAAAAAATATTGGAATGCAACACATAATTGTTTTGCATATGTCATTGGAGAACATTTCCAAGTGCAACGTTGCAGTGATGACGGGGAACCGGGCGGAACAGCTGGGAAACCGATGCTTGACGTGCTTCTTGGAGAAGAAATTCATGACGTTGCTGTGGTTGTGACAAGATATTTTGGCGGAACACTTTTGGGAACAGGTGGACTTGTAAGAGCATATTCGAGTTCTACAAAGGAAGGACTTCTTTCCAGCAAAGTAATTACGAAAATGCATGGGCAGAAGCTGACTGTCCGGACAGATTACACAGGGCTTGGGAAGATTCAATATATTCTTGGACAAAGAGGAATTCGTATACTAGATTCTGTGTATACCGACAAAGTAGAACTGGAGGTCCTTATTCCGGAGGCTGAGATAGGGACAGTTATGTCAGAAATTCGCGAAGGAACGAACGGACAGGCTATCATGGAGCTGAGTGAAGAGTGTTACTTTGCGGAAGTTGATGGTGAAATGCAGATATTTGAAGATTAGAAACGAGGGAATCAATTTATGAGAACAAAAAGAGAAGATGTACGCAATATCGCTATTATTGCCCATGTAGATCACGGGAAAACAACATTGGTGGATGAACTCCTGAAACAGAGTGGTGTTTTTCGTGAGAATCAGGAAGTGGCAGAACGTGTTATGGACTCCAATGATATTGAAAGAGAACGAGGTATTACGATTCTTGCAAAGAATACAGCGGTTTATTACAAGAATACGAAGATCAACATCATTGACACGCCGGGGCATGCAGATTTTGGCGGTGAGGTTGAGCGTGTTTTGAAAATGGTCAATGGTGTTATTCTGGTTGTAGATGCGTTTGAAGGGGCCATGCCGCAGACAAAATTTGTGTTAAAAAAGGCCTTGGAACTGGAATTGCCGGTTATCGTATGCATTAACAAGATTGATCGACCGGAAGCAAGACCGGATGAGGTTATTGATGAGATATTAGAATTATTCATGGATTTGGATGCTTCTGACGAGCAACTGGATTGTCCGTTTGTTTATGCATCTGCGAAAGCAGGTCATGCCATTCTGGAACTTGACGATATACCGAAAAATATGGTTCCGCTATTTGAAACTATCATAGATTATATTCCGGCACCGGAGGGGGACCCGGATGCGGATACACAGGTACTCATCAGTACGATTGACTATAATGAATATGTTGGACGTATTGGCATCGGGAAGGTAGACAATGGGACGATTGCAGTCAATAAAGAAATGGTTGTTGTGAATGCTCATGAGCCGGATAAACAGAAAAAAGTAAAGATTAGTAAGTTGTATGAATTTGATGGATTAAATAAGGTGGAAGTAAAAGAGGCAAGCATTGGTTCGATTGTTGCAATCTCAGGTATTGCTGATATTGCCATTGGTGATACACTTTGCTCACCGGAAAATCCGGTTGCCATTCCGTTCCAGAAAATATCAGAACCAACGATTGCGATGCAGTTTGTTGTAAATGACAGTCCATTTGCAGGTCAGGAAGGTAAATATGTCACTTCAAGACATTTGCGAGACCGACTTTTTCGTGAACTCAATACAGATGTCAGCCTTCGTGTGGAGGAGACTGAGAATGCCGATAGCTTCAAGGTGTCAGGACGTGGAGAACTGCATTTATCTGTATTGATTGAAAATATGCGTCGAGAGGGATATGAATTTGCTGTAAGCAAGGCGGAGGTGCTTTATAAGAAGGATGAGAATGGCAAACTGTTAGAACCTATGGAAACTGCATATGTGGATGTTCCGGATGAATTTACGGGAACAGTTATTGACAAACTGAGTCAGCGCAAAGGTGAACTTCAGAACATGAGTGCATCCAATGGAAGTACAACGCGTCTTGCATTTTCGATTCCGGCCAGAGGACTCATCGGTTATCGAGGCGAATTTATGACTGACACAAAAGGAAATGGAGTTCTCAATACATCTTTTGAAGGATATGCACCGTACAAGGGTGATATTCAATATAGAAAGCAAGGCTCACTCATTGCATTTGAAACGGGAGAGTCAGTAACGTATGGACTCTATGGTGCGCAGGAACGAGGAACATTGTTTATCGGTGCAGGTGAAAAGGTATATGCAGGTATGGTAATCGGTCAAAATGGTAAGACAGATGATATCGAACTCAATGTCTGCAAGACAAAGCATTTGACAAATACCAGAGCATCCGGTTCTGATGAGGCGCTCAGACTTACAACACCTCGCATTCTGAGTTTGGAAGAAGCATTGGACTTTATCGATACAGATGAATTGTTGGAGGTTACTCCAAAGAGCCTTCGTATTCGAAAGAAAACTTTGGATGTACGTCTCAGAAAACGTGAGAAATTCCAATAATTGTCAGTTAATTTATTAATAATCTGTGAAATATCAATAACTTTATTGCAAAAACTCCGAATTATATGTATAATATGAATATACAAATTTAATAAAAGGAGTTGAACTGCATGAGATTTATTATTAGCGGAAAAAACATTGACGTAACAGAGGGTTTACGTTCAAACATTGAGCAAAAGTTAGGAAAACTGGAAAGATATTTCACTCCTGAAACAGAGATTATCGTGACGCTCAGCGTAGAAAAAGAACGTCAGAAAATCGAAGTGACGATTCCGGTCAAGGGGAATATCATTCGCTCTGAGCAGGTGAGCGACGACATGTACGTTTCCATTGATTTAGTAGAGGAAGTAATCGAGCGTCAACTTCGCAAGTACAAGAACAAATTGATAGACAAGCATCAGGAAGGTGGCGTGTTCCAATCAGAATTCATGGATGAAGAAGTAGATTTGGAAGAGGGCGAAGTCAAGATTGTCCGCACCAAACGTTTTGGAATGAAACCAATGTTTCCGGAAGATGCGTGTGTACAGATGGAATTACTCGGACACAACTTCTTCGTTTTCAGCAATGCTGAGACAGACGAAGTGAATGTAGTATACAAAAGAAAAGATGGCGCTTACGGATTGATTGAACCGGAATTTTAGATTTAAGCACCTAAATTGTTGTGAAAAGATAAAAATATTTAATATAAAGTTCTAAATTAGAATCTCCCTTCATACACTGTTTATTGAATGAAAAGTACAAGACAGAGGAAGGGAGATTTTAAATTCATGTCAGATAAGATTATCGAAAACAATCAAGTAACTATTATTGGAGAGGTGGCTTCAGAATTTACATTTAGCCATGAAGTGTTTGGAGAGGGGTTCTACATGGTAGAGGTTCTGGTAAAGCGCCTCAGTAGTTCGGACGACCGCATTCCACTGATGATTTCAGAACGACTCATTGATGTTCACCAGGATTATACCGGTGAATACATTATGGTCACAGGACAATTCCGTTCTTACAATCAGCATGAGGAACACAAGAACAGATTGGTATTATCTGTGTTCGTAAGAGAAGTTTCTTTCGTAGAGGAAGAGGTTGACGGAGCAAAAACAAATACCATTTTATTGGATGGCTATATATGCAAGAGGCCGATTTACCGCAAGACTCCACTTGGCAGAGAAATTGCGGATTTACTCTTGGCAGTAAACAGACCATACGGAAAATCCGATTATATTCCTTGTATTTGTTGGGGACGCAACGCAAGATTTGCATCCGGATTTGAAGTGGGAGAACATGTACAGATTTTGGGAAGAATTCAGAGCCGTGAGTATGTGAAGAAACTCACGGAGACAGAGACGGAAAAACGAATTGCATATGAAGTTTCTGTGAGCAAACTTGAGTGTGTATTGGATTGACAGAATGTGTAAATGGTGCTAAAATCCTGTAAGAGAAAAGTTTAAGATGGTTTTTGGGAGGATGAATTATGGCTATTTTTACAGGATCAGGCGTAGCAATTGTTACACCATTTCATGCAGATGGAAGTATTAATTATGATAAATTAGAAGAACTCGTTGATTTTCATTGCAATAATGGGACGGACAGTATTGTTATCTGTGGAACGACCGGCGAATCTGCAACGATGACAGAAGCAGAGCATATCGAGTGCATCAGAAGAACAGTTGAGTTCACAAAAGGACGTATCCCGGTTGTTGCAGGGGCAGGCTCAAATGCTACATTCACTGCAATCGAGCTTTCCAAAGAGGCAGAGGAAGTAGGGGCAGATGGGCTTCTGCTTGTAACACCTTATTATAACAAATGTACACAGGCAGGGTTGGCAGCACACTATACAGCAGTGGCAAAAGAAGTTAAGATTCCGATTATTATGTACAATGTACCAAGTAGAACAGGTGTAAATATTTTACCTGAGACAGCTGCTTCTTTAGTGAAAAATGTAGATAACATTGTTGGTATCAAAGAGGCATCCGGAAACATTTCACAGATTGCCAAGATGATGAGTTTGACAGATGGTAAAATTGATCTGTATTCAGGAAATGATGACCAGATTGTGCCACTTATGTCACTTGGCGGTCTCGGAGTTATCTCTGTACTTGCGAATATTGCACCGCAGGAAACACACGACATCTGTGAAAAATATCTTACAGGCGATGTAAAAGGCAGTGCAGAGTTACAGTTAAGAGCGCTTCCTCTTATTAATGAATTGTTTAGTGAAGTGAATCCGATTCCGGTGAAGAAGGCAATGCAACTGATGGGAATCGATGCAGGTCCGCTTCGTATGCCACTGACAGAATTGACGGAAGGAAATACTGAAAAACTTGCGAAAGCAATGAAAGAATTCGGTTTAATTTAGGATAAAACAATGGTAAAGATGATTATGCATGGCTGCAACGGTAAGATGGGGCAGGTCATTACAAAGATAGTAAAAGAAGATGCGAATGCAGAGATTGTAGCAGGAATTGACAAGTATATGGGTATTGCGAATGAATATCCTGTATTTGAATCGATTGATAAATGTGATGTAGAAGCAGATGTTGTGATTGATTTCTCAAACGCTGTAGCAGTAGATAGTTTGTTAGACTATTGTGTAGAAAAACAAGTTCCGGTTGTACTATGCACAACGGGGTTGTCTGAAGAACAATTGGTTAAGATCCAAGAAGCAAGCAAGAAGGTTGCAGTTTTAAAATCTGCAAATATGTCTCTTGGTGTGAATATGCTCTTGAAGCTTTTGCAGGATGCAACGAAGATTCTTGCCCCGGCAGGATTCGATATTGAGATTGTAGAGAAACATCACAATCAGAAGGTGGATGCACCGAGCGGAACAGCGCTTGCATTGGCAGATTCCATCAATGCTTCAATGAATGATGAGTATACATACATTTATGACAGAAGTCAGGTTCGTCAAAAACGCGACAAGAAAGAGATTGGAATCTCGGCAGTTCGTGGCGGAACCATTGTCGGAGAACATCAAGTCATTTATGCAGGAGAAGACGAAGTGATAGAGTTCAAGCATACTGCACATTCAAAAGCAGTATTTGCAAAAGGTGCAGTAGAGGCAGGAAAGTTCCTAAAAGGAAAATGTGCCGGATTGTATGGTATGCAGGATGTTATTCAATTTTAAATGAAAAGCTTATCGCGGTTCGCGGTAAGCTTTTTTGTGAGGTGGCATAAAGCTAATAATTCTCGTGGCTGGGTATAGCGTGGTCGTATGACATGGTTTGTACCCACAAATCTTATTGAAAATAATAAAAACATACAAAAATTGCTGTTAGTATCTATAGGTTGCTTATAACTTGCTTTTAATACCCATGCTTTTCAGATTTCGTGGGTATAAAGAAGAGGATTATACAGTTTTATAGAAACTTTTTTGTTTAAACATGTCATTTTACTTGTGCTATTGCTTGTTTCTGGGTATGGAATCAACTTTGAAATTTTCTATACCCAGAAAGTTTGTTTAATTTAATAAAAATATGTAATATTCCTGTCATACAAAATAAAAGTATATATTTGCATGAAATGTTAATAATAAAGTCAAGAAGCAATTCTTAAAAATGATATTTTTGTACATGAAAGGGAGACAAACATGAAAAAGTGGAAAAAAGCAATTTTAGCAATGTTATGTGTAGGAGTGGTTCTCGCAACAACAGCATGTGGTAATGTAAACGATAATGCAGGTGATGATGCGGCTAATAACACACAGACAGAACAGAAGGATAGAAACAACAATGATGTGACAGATGGTACAGACAATAAGGAAAATGGAAACGGTGGAGTAGTGGATGACATCGGAAATGCTGCAGGAAATGCAATTGACGATATTGGAAACGGTGTAGAAAACATCACAGACGATATGACAGGAAATGGTAACAACAATACAAATGGTACAACAGGTAACAACAATAACGGAACAAACGTTGGTGGAACAAGCAACGGGGGAAGATAAAAAATTGCGATGTAACCAAATCGGTTGCATCGTATTTTTTTGCATTCTACCCCAAAAAGTGTTATACTAATACATATTTTTGCGAAACGGAGAAAACCATGAAATTCAGACCATGTATTGACATTCATAACGGAAAAGTAAAACAGATTGTAGGCGGTTCGTTAAAGGACGAGGGAAATCAGGCAATCACGAATTTTGCCTCTGATTATAATGCCGACTTTTATGCCGCAACCTATAAGAAGGACGGACTTGTGGGAGGACATATTATTGTGCTCAATTCTAAGATATCGGAGTATTATGAGGCGACAAAGGAGCAGGCAATTCTCGCACTTCGAACCTACCCGAGCGGATTGCAGATTGGCGGAGGCATCACGGCAGAAAATGCGAAGGAGTACATAGAAGCAGGTGCCAGTCATGTCATTGTAACATCGTATGTGTTCAAAGACGGAGAAATTCACTGGGAGAATCTGAAGAAACTGGTAGAGGCAGTAGGAAAAGAGCATGTGGTGTTAGACCTCAGCTGCCGCAGGAAGGACGGGAAGTACTATGTGGTGACGGACAGATGGCAGACGTTTACCAATGTAATAGTAGATGAAGACCTTCTAACAACCCTCGCGGAGTATTGTGATGAGTTCTTGGTTCACGGTGTGGACGTAGAAGGAAAATCCTCCGGAGTGGAATTGGAACTAGTCAAGATTCTTGCAGATTGGAACAAGATTCCGATTACATATGCAGGTGGAATCGGAAGCATCGAGGATCTAAAAGAGTTCGAAAAAGTCAGTGGTGCTAAACTGGATTTTACAATAGGAAGTGCATTGGATTTATTTGGCGGTAAAATTCCGTATAATATTATAAGAAAATTATAAAAATGATGTATAAGTGCTTGATTTTCACCACATAATTTAATATTATTACATTTAGAGGTGAAAATATGATAAAAACGACGAATATGTTATTAGAAGAATTGAATACTTATGCCAGTCCCAATAATAAGATTGGTCGTATGGTACAAGCAAAAGAATTAGTTCCGATTGTAAAAGGACTTTACGAAACCGATTCTTCAACACCGGGATATTTGCTTGCAGGAAGCATCTATGGTCCGTCATATCTTTCTTTTGATTTTGCATTGGGAATTCATGGATTAATTCCGGAGGCAGTTTATGCCTTTACGTCTGCTACATTTGAAAAAAAGAAAAAGAAACAGTATGACACACCATTTGGACTGTTTACTTATCAGGATGTACCGACACAGGTTTTCTATCTGGGAGTACAGGTAAAAGAAGAGGGGAATTATGCTTATTATATTGCATCTCCGGAAAAGGCGTTGTGTGACAAACTCTATAGTGTGAAACCGGTTCGCAATCGAAAAGAGTTAGAGGAATTACTGTTTGATGACTTGAGGATTGACGAGACGGAGTTTTTGCGGATGAATAAAAATGATATTATGGAATTGGCTGAAGTATATCATTCAACGAATGTCACTCTTTTAGCACAATATGTGAGGAGGTGTTTTTAGTGAATCACATGTTAGAACAAATGTTGAAGAAGTACAATGTGGAAACCATTTACGATAAGAAAAATGCGGTAAAAGAAATCATTCAAGAAATTGTTCTCTGTGGTCTTGCGCGTGCAAGTTTTTTTAAATATGCGGCATTTTATGGAGGGACAGCACTTCGCATATTCTATGGATTAGACAGGTTTTCTGAGGATTTGGATTTTTCCTTGATGACTGAGAACCCAGATTTTGATTTAACGTCATTCTTTCCAATATTAGAAAAAGAGGTTCGTTCATTTGGGCTTAATATGACAGTTTCTGAGAAAGTAAAGACGAAGGATTCTAATATTCGTTCTGCGTTTTTAAAGGGAAACACAAAAGAACATTTACTCATGTTTTATGAAGATAAAAATATATCAGGGAGTGTGACTGCAAATGAACTTATTAAGATTAAGTTCGAGATAGATGTGAATCCTCCCCAATATGCGACTTTTGAACATAGATACCGACTACTTCCAGCTCCATATGAGGTGAATCTCTATGATATGCCATCCTTATTTGCGGGAAAGATACATGCGGTGATTTGCCGCTCATGGCAGAACAGAGTGAAAGGGAGAGACCTTTACGATTATGTATTTTATTTATCGCAAGGAGCAAAATTAAACCTATTACATTTGAGGGAAAGATTGTTGCAATCAGAATACATCAATGCGGAACAAGTATGTGATGAAGAAATGGTAAGAAACATTCTATATGATAGATTTGATGTGATTGATTATGATGATGCAAAGCAGGATGTGCTGCCGTTTGTCCGTGACACGTCATCGCTTGAACTTTGGAGTGCTGAATTCTTTAAACAGATTACGAAGGAAATGTTGGAGTTTGTATAAAGAATCTCTAAACTTAGTTGAACAAAACGGGATAAAGTGTTAAAATGAAATTTACAGTAAATTTTGGAAAACAAGGAGTTAAGAATGAAGTTAATTGAAAAAATATTTGGAACACACAGTGAAAATGAATTAAAAAGAATTCGTCCGATTGCAGATAAAATCGAAGCCTTAGATGAACAGATGCAGGCGCTTTCAGACGAAGAATTGAAGCATAAAACAGTCGAATTTAAAGAAAGACTTGTAAATGGTGAGACTTTAGATGATATTTTGCCGGAGGCGTATGCAGTAGTCAGAGAGGCTGCATGGAGAGTACTCGGTCAAAAACATTATCGTGTACAGTTGATTGGTGGTATTATTTTGCACCAAGGACGTATTGCCGAGATGAGAACGGGTGAAGGTAAGACGCTGACATCAACATTACCGGCATATTTGAATGCACTGACCGGTGAAGGTGTACATGTAGTCACTGTCAATGATTATCTTGCAGACCGTGATGCCGGGTGGATGGGGGAGATTCATCGTTTCCTAGGACTTACTGTAGGTTGTGTTTTGAATGAGATGTCAAACGATGAACGCCGCGCAGCATACAATTGTGATATTACTTATGTAACAAACAACGAACTCGGTTTCGATTATCTGAGAGATAACATGGTTATCTACAAAGAGCAGTTGGTACAAAGAGGCCTTAAATTTGCGATTATTGATGAGGTTGACTCCGTTCTTATTGATGAGGCAAGAACTCCGCTTATCATTTCAGGACAGAGTGGCAAATCAACAAAACTTTACGAAGCAGCAGATGTACTTGCAAGACAGTTAAAACGCGGTGAAGCCAGCAAGGAATTCTCTAAGATTGATGCCATTATGGGTGAAGAGATTGAAGAGACCGGAGATTATATTGTAAATGAAAAGGACAAGCAGGTAAGTCTTACTGCAGACGGCGTACAGAAGGTAGAAGAATTCTTCCATATCGACAACCTGGCAGATGCGGAGCATTTGGAGATTCAGCATCATATTATCTTGGCACTTCGCGCACATAATCTAATGTTCAAGGATCAGAATTATGTGGTAAGCGAAGACGGAGAAGTGTTAATTGTCGATGAATTTACCGGACGTATTATGCCGGGACGTCGCTATTCAGATGGTCTTCATCAGGCAATTGAAGCAAAAGAACACGTGAAGGTAAAACGTGAGAGCAAGACGCTTGCAACCATCACGTTCCAGAACTTGTTTAATAAATTTGAAAAGAAATGTGGTATGACAGGTACTGCTCTTACTGAGGAACAGGAATTCCGTGATATCTATGGAATGGACGTTGTAGAGGTTCCAACCAACGTTCCGGTACAGAGAGTGGACCTTGATGATGCTGTTTATAAGACACAGAAGGAAAAATACCTTGCAGTGGTAGATGAAGTGGTAAGAGCGAATGAGAAGGGACAACCGGTACTTGTCGGTACAATTACGATTGAGACTTCGGAACTTCTCAGTAGACTTCTCAAGAAACGTGGTATTAAGCACAATGTATTGAATGCGAAATTCCATGCGATGGAAGCTGAGATTGTAGCACAGGCAGGTGTGCATGGTGCAGTGACGATTGCTACGAACATGGCAGGTCGTGGTACCGATATTAAATTGGATGATGAAGCAAGAGCGGCCGGTGGTCTTAAGATTATCGGTACAGAGCGTCATGAATCCAGACGTATTGACAATCAGCTCCGTGGTCGTTCCGGACGTCAGGGTGATCCTGGTGAATCCAGATTCTACATTTCTTTGGAAGACGACCTGATGAGACTCTTCGGTTCTGACAGACTGATGGGTGTATTCAATGCACTCGGCGTGGCAGACGGAGAGCAGATTGAACACAAGATGTTATCAAATGCGATTGAGACTGCTCAGAAGAAGATTGAGAATAACAACTTTGGTATTCGTAAGAATCTGCTTGAGTACGATCAGGTTATGAACGAGCAGAGAGAAATCATTTACGAAGAGAGACGTCGTGTACTTGACGGCGAGAGTATGCGCGATGTTATCTATAACATGGCACAAGAATTTGTGGCTAAGGCGGTGGACCGCGCAGCATCTCCTGAGGTGAAGGCAGATGATTGGGATTTGGACGGTCTTAACAAAGAACTTGTTGCATCGCTTGACTTTGAACCGGTAATTTTGGAAGAAGTTGAGGGTATGTCTCAGAAGAAAATGAAAGAGATGCTCATGGAGCGTGCAGCTTCCAAATATGAAGAGAAAGAAGCGGAATTTGAAGAAGAGCAGATTCGTGAAATTGAGCGAGTCATTCTGTTGAAAGTAATCGATAGAAAATGGATGGACCACATCGACGATATGGATCAACTCCGTCAAGGCATCGGCCTTCAGTCATATGGACAGAAGAATCCGCTTGTGGAATACAAGATGCTCGGATATGAGATGTTTGGTGAGATGACAGAGGCAATTGCAGCAGACACTGTTCGCATGTTAATGCATGTTCGCCTGGAGCAGAAGGTGGAGAGAGAACAGGTTGCGAAAGTGACCGGAACGAACAAGGATGAAAGCCTTGCGAGAGCTCCGAAGAAACGTGAGGAGAAAAAGGTGTATCCAAATGATCCATGCCCATGTGGTAGCGGAAAGAAATACAAACAGTGTTGTGGTAGAAAATAGAGTAAAAGGGGTGAAAATGTGGTTGAATTAGATCAGTTTAAAAGTGTTTTAAACTCATACGAAGAACCACTCAAAGAATTGAGGGATTCACTTTGACCTGTTTGGGAAAGAAAAGCGGGTGGAAGAATTAGAGAAAAAAATCGAAGAGCCGGGATTTTGGGACAACACAGATATCTCTCAACAGGTCATGAAGGAACTGAAAGGTCTCAAGGATAATCTGGAAAGGGCAAATGGCCTTACGACTTCCTTTGAAGATATCGGTCTTCTCATAGAGATGGCTTACGAGGAAGAGGATGCAAGTCTGATTTCGGAAATAGAAGAAGAATTACAGACATTTGAGGAAGTGTTTGAGGAACTTCGCATTCAGACACTGCTCTCAGGAGAGTATGATAAAGACAATGCAATTGTGACACTTCATGCGGGAGCCGGCGGAACCGAGTCCTGTGACTGGGCGAGCATGCTGTACCGTATGTACACGAGATGGGCAGAACAGAAAGGCTTTTCTGTAGAGGTGCTGGATTTTCTTGACGGAGATGTAGCAGGCATTAAAGCAGTTACTTTTCAGGTCAATGGCGAGAATGCTTACGGTTATTTGAAATCAGAGAAGGGTGTTCACCGTTTGGTGCGCATTTCTCCGTTCAATGCGGCAGGCAAGAGACAGACTTCTTTCGCCTCTTGTGATGTGGTGCCGGATATTGAGGATGATATTGATATTGAACTCAACGATGATGATTTAAAGATTGACACGTACCGTGCCAGCGGTGCAGGTGGGCAACACGTCAATAAAACGTCATCGGCAATTCGTATTACCCATTTACCAACCGGCATTGTGGTGCAATGTCAGAATGAGCGTTCGCAGCACAATAACAAAGAGAAAGCGATGCAGATGCTGAAGGCAAAGCTTTATCTGTTAAAAGAGCAGGAGCAGGCAGATAAAGTGTCAGATATTCGTGGGGAAATCAAAGAGATTGGGTTTGGTAATCAGATTCGTTCTTACGTGATGCAACCATATACTCTGGTAAAGGATCACCGTACGAATGTTGAAAGTGGCAATGTGTCGAGTGTGTTGGATGGCAATATCGATTTATTTATGAATGCATATCTAAAGGGACAAAACAAGGAGGAAACTTAGATGATAAAGATAGCAGTATTGGGATATGGAACAGTTGGTTCCGGAGTGGTGGAGGTCATTCAGACCAACCAGAAGGTAATCAATGAGAGAGTCGGAGAAGAACTAGATATCAAATATGTGTTAGATCTGAGAGAGTTCCCGGGAACACCAGTGGAGAAGTTGATTGTTCACGATTTTGAGCAGATTGTAAATGATGAGGAAGTCAAGATTGTAGTAGAAGTGATGGGCGGAATTGAGCCTGCTTATACATTTGTAAAAAGAAGTCTTCTTGCAGGAAAGAGTGTTGCCACTTCGAACAAAGCACTCGTTGCAAAGCATGGTGCAGAGCTTCTTGCAATCGCAAAAGAGAAGAATATCAACTTCTTGTATGAAGCGAGTGTAGGTGGTGGTATTCCGATTATCCGACCACTTGCGGCTGCACTGACGGGAGATGTCATTGAAGAAATCACCGGTATTCTCAACGGAACAACGAACTACATGATGACAAAGATGTACAATGAGAATGCAGATTATGATGCAGTTTTGAAGGAAGCGCAGGCACGAGGCTATGCAGAGAGAGACCCAAGTGCAGATGTGGAAGGTCACGATGCATGTAGAAAGATTGCTATTCTGTCATCGATTATTTCCGGAAAGTTAGTAGACTTCGAAGACATTTATACAGAAGGTATTACAAAAATTTCGTTAGACGATATCAATTATGCAAAGGCGATGGGAATGAAGATTAAGTTATTGGCTTCTTGCAATCGTTCAGGTGATAAACTCTGTGCAATTGTTGCTCCGCATTTAGTAGCGAAAGAGCACCCTCTTTACAATATTGAGGATGTGTTCAATGCGATTTTCGTAAAAGGAAATATGCTTGGAGATTCTATGTTCTACGGAAGTGGAGCCGGTAAGCTTCCGACTGCAAGCGCAGTAGTTGGTGATATTGTGGAAGCCGCGAAGAATCCAAACCGCAGCATGATGGCAACCTGGACTTCTGAAAAATTAGAATTAGAAGAAAAGGCAGATACAACGAAACGCTTCTTCGTGCGTGTGAAGGGTAATGAAACTGAACTTAAGGATGCGCTTGAGGTGGCATTCGGTACTATTGAAGTTGTGAAGTTAGAAGATAAAAACGATGAATTTGGATTTGTGACAGAAGTGATGAGCGAGGGTGCATATGAGGCTATCGCAGCAGGCTTTCCGCAGATTTGCCATATGATTCGTGTAAAATAAAAGGACGTGAGAGTGTGAAATACATCATAGTATTAGGAGACGGAATGGCAGATGAGCCGATTTCGATGCTCGGCGAGAAGACACCGCTTCAGGTGGCAAACAAGCCGGGAATGGACGCGTTAGCAAAGGATGGAGAGGTTGGTCTTACATGTATGGTGCCGGAAGGAATGGCGCCGGGCAGTGATACGGCTAACCTGTCAGTTATGGGTTATGACCCCAAAATATATTATACAGGACGTTCACCGTTGGAGGCATTGAGCATCGGTGTAGATATGGCAGAAGCAGACGTATCCTTCCGTTGTAACGTTGTAACCTTGTCCGAGGAAGAGGACGCATACGAAGATAAGACGATTATCGACCACAGTTCCGGAGAGATATCTACCGAGGATGCGGCAGTTTTGATTGAGGCGTTAAAGGAAGGGCTGAAAAAGGACAGTTATGAGTTCTATGTAGGAACCAGCTATCGCCATCTGTTATTACATAAAAACGGCAAGGTGGTAGAATTGACACCACCTCATGATATTTTAACAAAACGTATCGGAGACTATCTTCCAACAGATGAAGTGCTTCGTGAGATGATGGAGAAGAGCTATGACATCTTAGTGAATCATCCAATTAACGAAAAACGTAAAGAACAGGGATTAAACCCTGCAAACTCAGCGTGGTTCTGGGGCGCGGGAACAAGACCGGCATTGCAGTCCTTTGAAAAGAAGACGGGCAAGCGTGGCGCAATGATTTCTGCCGTAGATTTGCTTAAGGGAATTGCTGTCGGAAGTGATATGGATAACATAGAAGTAGACGGTGCCAATGGAGGACTACATACCAATTATACGGGCAAGATGGAGGCAGCCGTAAAGGCGCTGCTAGAAGACAATTACGACTTTGTCTATATTCATGTGGAAGCACCGGATGAGATGGGACATCAGGGTCTTGTGAACGAGAAGATTCAGGCGATTGAAAATATTGATAAGTTTATTGTAAAGCCACTCATTGAGAAGATGAATGTGTCGGGAGAGGATTATCGCGTATTGGTACTTCCTGACCATCCGACGCCGATTCGCGTGCGCACTCACACAAGTGGACCAATCCCGTATCTGCTTTATGACAGTACGAAGAAACTTGGAAATAATTCCGGGTACGATGAGTGTGTGGCTGTAGAGAGTGGTATCATGAAGCAAAATGGATATCAACTTATGGATTATCTGTTATCTGACAGATAATTTTCGAAGTGATTATTAGGAGAAAACAATGTTAATTGTAAAGAAATTTGGCGGTAGCTCGGTTGCAAACAAAGAGCGTATTTTCAATGTTGCAAGACGTTGCGTAGAAGATTATAAAAAAGGTCATGATGTTGTGGTTGTCCTGTCCGCGATGGGTAAAACGACAGATGAATTGATTGCAATGGCGAAAAACATCAATCCAAATGCCTCTAAGAGAGAGTTAGATATGCTACTCACAACAGGTGAGCAGGTGTCGGTATCTCTGATGGCGATGGCTATGCAGGCAATGGATGTATCAGCTGTGTCGCTCAATGCATTCCAAGTGGCAATGAATTGTACTTCACGCTATGGGAACGCAAGATTTAAACGTATCGATTCAGAGCGTATCATGAATGAGTTGGATGCAAGAAAGATTGTGATTGTAACCGGTTTCCAGGGGATAAATAAATATGGTGACTACGCAACCTTGGGACGTGGCGGTTCCGACACAACGGCAGTAGCCTTGGCAGCAGCACTTCATGCAGATAAGTGTGAAATTTACACAGATGTAGACGGTGTGTTTACTGCCGATCCACGTGTGGTTTCCGACGCAAGAAAAATCGAAGAGATTACATATGACGAGATGTTGGAACTTGCGACATCAGGGGCAAAAGTATTACATAGCCGTTCCGTAGAACTGGCAAAGAAATACGGCGTGCAGATGGTGGTTCGCTCCAGTCTGAATGAGTCGGAAGGAACAACAGTCAAGGAGGTAGTAAAGATGGAGAAAATGTTAGTGACCGGTGTAGCATCGGATAAAAATACAGCCAGAATCTCAGTTCTCGGAGTGGAAGACAAACCAGGTATTGCGTTTAAAGTATTCCAAAAGCTTGCAAAGAACAGTATCAATATCGACATCATTTTACAGTCCGTAGGACGCGATGGTTCTAAGGATATTTCTTTTACTGTGGCAGAAGATGACCTTGAAGAAGCAATTAACGTATTGGAAGAAAATAAAGAGGCACTTACCATTAAGGAAATCAAGCATAACGCAAGAGTTGCAAAGGTTGCAATTGTGGGGGCCGGAATGATGAGTAATCCGGGTGTCGCATCACAGATGTTTGAGGCACTCTATAATAGTAATATTAATATCAATATGATATCTACATCAGAGATTCGTATTACAGTACTGATTGATGAGAAAGATGTGGACAGAGCCGTGCAGGCAATACATGAAAAATTTGCACTTGGAGAAGTGTAGGAGAGTATTAATTTGGCAGCAACAATTAAAGATATTGCAAAACGGACAGGCTTAGGCTTGGCGACAATTTCGTCCTATTTGAATGGCGGAAATGTACGTGAGAAAAATCGAATATTGATAGAAGAGGCCATAGAAGAGTTACACTTTGAGGTGAATGAGATTGCGCGTGGCTTAAAAACAAATCGCACAAAGATTATAGGGATTATCATACCGGAGTTGAATAATCCCTTTTTTTCTGAGGTTGTTGCAGAGATGGAGGATATTCTGCGAAATCACGGGTATGCAACGATGCTATGTGATTGTCGCACAGATGAAAAGCGCGAGGCTGAGGCGATTGAATTTTTGAAGAAGCGCCGTGTTGATGGTGTTATTTCAGTGCCTGTTACAAGAGAAGGAACATACTTTCAAGAGTTACAAGAATCTGGGATCCCTGTGGTTACGGTTGACCGCAAACTGGAAGGGTTGGATTGTGACTGTGTACTTGTGGATAACCGCGTAGGAACAAAGAGCGCAGTGGAACGATTGATTCAAGCAGGACATCGGAACATCGGTATTATTACCGGAAAAAATGATGTGTACACAACGAAGGAACGTCTGTTAGGATATTATGATGCACTGGACGAAGCCGAAATCGAGCGCGATGACAGCATGATTGCAAACGGACAATTTACGATTCAGGGCGGTGCAAACGCACTCAAGGAACTGGTTGAGAAGAATGAGAAAATGACGGCTGTATATGTGTGTAACTATGAAATGATGGTCGGAGCCATGATCGAGGTGAATGAATTGGGAATTAGAATTCCGATTCAACTGTCATTCATTGGATTTGACAATATTGAGTTTGCCAAGGCGTGTGTGCCGAGACTTTCTATTGTTACTCAGCCGATAAAAGATATTGCAAAGGAAGCGGTGAATTGTATGCTTGAGAGATTAGAGGATGGAAAACAAACACCGGCTCATACAATCAGCTTACCTACTGATTTCATGGGAGGGGAATCGATTCAAGCATTGAATTGACAATTAGCGAAAGGTATTATAAAATATTTTTAAGACAAAACCGAAACGTTTCGGTTTAATAAAAGGAGGCAATATATGAAACGTTCAGAAATTAACAAAGCATTAAAAGAATTAGAGGCAGCTTGTGAGAAATATCACTGCTATTTGCCACCATTCTGTCACTTCACACCGGAAGAATGGCAGAATATCGGCCACGAATACGATGAGGTTCGCGACTGTATGCTTGGTTGGGATATTACAGATTACGGTCTCAATGATTTTGATAAGTTTGGATTTTCGCTCATTACCATTCGCAATGGTAATCGTGCGATGGCGGATAAATATCCAAAGGTATATGCAGAGAAACTGTTATATTTAAAAGAAGGGCAGTATGCACCAAATCATTTCCATTGGTATAAAACAGAAGATATCATCAATCGCGGCGGTGGAAATGTGTTGATTCGCGTATACAATTCTTTGGAAAATGAAGAGATTGATTATGAATCCGATGTTACCGTACATACAGACGGCAGAACTTATACGGTGCCGGCAGGCACGCAGATTCGTCTGACACCGGGCGAGAGTATTCATGTACAGCAATTCCTGTATCATGATTTTGCTGTGGAAGAGGGAACCGGTCCTGTACTTCTCGGTGAAGTAAGTCAGTGCAATGATGATAATACAGATAATCGCTTCAATCCGCCGGTTGGAAGATTCCCTGAGATCGAGGAAGACGAAGCACCATATCGTCTGCTTTGCAATGAATATCCGGTAGCGAAGTAAGAAACGAGGTATCTGTAATGGAAAAAAGATTTGACATTTTAACACTGGGCGAACTTTTAATTGACTTCACACATAATGGAACCAGCAGTCAGGGGAATGGTCTTTTTGAGGCAAATCCGGGCGGAGCAGTCTGCAATGTGCTTGCTATGATGAATAAATTGGGACACAGTGCTGCCTATATGGGAAAAGTGGGAGATGACATTTTCGGTCATCTTTTGAAGAAGACGCTTGAGGAAGTTTCTATCAATACAGAATATATGTTAATGGACAAAGACGCACGTACAACGCTGGCTTTTGTTGCAAATGATGAGACAGGGGACAGAAGTTTTTCGTTCTATCGTAATCCGGGAGCAGATATGATGTTTACGGCTGATGAGGTCAATGAGGAGGCAATTGCTTCGTCAAGAATCTTTCATTTTGGAACGCTCTCCATGACACATGAGGGCGTGAGAGAGGCGACTAAAAAGGCGTTGAAAGTTGCAAAGGACAATGGTGTCCTTATTTCCTTTGACCCGAATCTTCGTGAATCATTATGGGATTCCTTAGATACTGCAAAAGAACAGTTTGCTTACGGCATGCAATTCTGCGATGCGCTGAAAATTTCAGATAATGAGATTCAGTGGTTTACCGGAAAAGAGGATTATGAGGAGGGTGTGAAATATCTTCAGGACACCTACCACATTCCGTTGATTTTCCTGTCACTCGGACGAGAAGGTAGTCGTGCATATTATAAGGGAATGAGAGTGGAGGTTCCGGCATTTATACAGGAGAACACGATTGAGACAACCGGAGCCGGAGATACATTCTTCGGAAGTGCGTTGCATTTTGTATTGGAAAGAGGACTTCAAAATCTGCAAGTTTCAGATTTGACAGATATGTTGACATTTGCAAATGCGGCAGCTTCGATTATTACGACGAGAAAGGGAGCGCTGAAAGTAATGCCGTCCAAAGAGGAAGTTGAAGCGCTGATAGGGAATTAATATGAATCCTTATATTGGTCATGAAAGTCAGATTCGAGGTGTGGAGGAACATCGCCTTGTCGGTGGCAAAGGAGATGGAATGCGCCTGTATGAAATTAACAATGGAAAAGGACTTATGCTCAC
The DNA here is from genome assembly GCA_017416155.1 of Tyzzerella sp. GTDB lineage: Bacteria > Bacillota > Clostridia > Lachnospirales > Lachnospiraceae > Faecalimonas. The sequence continues at coordinate 42,355 of JAFQDE010000005.1, read as the reverse complement.
AGTGACTCCGGACAGGAACGGTGATATTATGCGTCTTCGATATAAAGGAGTCAATTTAGGTTACATGTCTCCTTGTGGTTATGTAGCACCTGCCTATTATGATAAGTCGGGTGACGAATGGTTGCGTTCTTTTACAGCAGGATTCTTAACGACCTGTGGTTTGGAAAATGTAGGTGTGATAAATGAGGATGAAGGGGAACAGGTTCCACTGCATGGTACACTGGCAAATTTGCCATGCGAGAGAGCATACTGGACAGAGGAAGAAGATAAATTCATCGTACATACGCTTACAAAGGATGAAGTGATTTTCGGACGCAAGTTTCAGTTTGCACGAGAACTGATTGTATCGACAGAAGAGAATGCGTTTGAGATTCATGATACAATTACGAATACGAATGACCAAGTTCAGCCGATGGAAATTCTGTATCACATGAATATGGGATATCCGCTTCTGGACGAAGACAGTGTGATTGAGATTCCTGCGGCAGAAGTGATTGCAAGAAATGACCATGCGGCTAATGATATTCGGAATTGGATGCACATGCAGAAACCGACAGTTGGGTATCAAGAACGATGTTATTATCATAAATTTGCAGACGAGAACGGTAAGGCATCTATTTATCAACCGAAGCTGAATGTTGGTTTGGAAATCAGTTTCAATGCGGCAGAACTTGACGGTTTTATAGAGTGGAAGATGATGGGTGTCCGAGATTATGTTCTTGGCTTGGAATGTGGTAATTGTTACCCGGATGGACGCAAGGCGATGCGAGAGAGCGGAATGCTCAAGTTCCTGAAACCGGGGGAAAAGAAAGAGTACAGAGTGAAGGTACGAATTGCAGAATAAGACAGTAAAAGGGGAAATCAGTCAAATATACTGATTCCCCTCTTTTTATAATCTTATTGGCAGTCGCAACTCTTCGGCATATCAAATTCCGGATTAAACGCATAGAAGTTCTTGCTATCCAATTTATCCTGTGTGATGCGAAGTGCCTCACCGAATCTCTGATAATGCACAACCTCACGTTGACGAAGGAAACGGATTGGATCGCAGATTTCCGGATCATTAATCATACGAAGGATGTTGTCATAAGTGGTGCGAGCTTTCTGCTCTGCTGCCAAGTCCTCATGCAGGTCTGTAATCGGGTCACCTTTTGACTGGAAGTAAGTAGCAGTGAAAGGAGTTCCGGAAGCTGCCTGTGGCCAAAGCGCAAGAGTATGGTCAACATAGTACTTATCAAAGCCATATTTTTTAATTTCTTCCGGAGTCAGGCCTTTGGTAAGTTGATATACGATAGCACATATCATCTCCATATGTGCAAGTTCTTCTGTACCAATATCTGTGAGTATTCCCGTTACTTCCTTGTAAGGCATGGTGTAACGTTGTGATAAATATCTCATAGAAGCAGCTAATTCTCCGTCTGGACCTCCGAACTGGCTGATGATAATCTGTGCTGCCTGTGGGTTTGTCTGTGATATTTTTACCGGATATTGCAAACGTTTTTCATAATTCCACATAAACTAACATCCCCCTTCCTGCCATGGCCATGGCTCATTAATCCAGCTCCATCTGTCAGCGCAAGACTCCTTGGTGGTGTCGATGGTAAGCGGACCATAATATTTTGCATATTCCTCCAGTGCCTGGTTGCGAAGATTACTGTACTCGTGGAAATAAGCAAGAGCCTCCTGGTCATCCGGATGTGTGTCCAAGAACAATTGCGCTTCAACTACTGCAAAGCTGACAGCATTTATCCATTGTAATAAATCTTTTCTACATTTTCTGTTACTCATCTTTTTACGCCTCCTCTTCCTAAGAATGGCTTATCAAGTTCACAGAAAATTGTTCCGTGATGCAGTGCTTTTTCTACCTCATAGATGTCTCTCCATGTCTGCCATGGAACATACGCCATTGCAAGTGCTTTGTCGTTCCAGACATCGCGTCGCATCATAGGCGCCTGTGCATGCATGGTTCTGTAATTGTTGTATGGCATTGCGTTGTTTCTACAATTTGACATAAAAGCATTTCCTTTCTTAATATACTCTAATATAATGTATGTGTTTTGCAAAAATCCGTGCTTCCTTTCTGTTGCAAATCCCTCAAGAAATCGTTATAATAAGCTGTATGATGTGAAACATATTTGTTTGGGGAGTTAAAATATGGATGCAAATAGGAGAAAAGGGGATAAAGTGCATTATTTTGATTACAGTTTGCTTGCAATTGTAATTTTTTTGATGTGTTTCGGCCTTGTTATGCTTTATAGTACAAGTTCATACGATGCTCAGTTGAAACTGGGGGATAGCATGTATTATCTGAAACGACAGGTGATTTTCAGTGTTTTGGGATTTGGCGGCATGCTGTTTTTGGCAAAATTGGATTATCACTTATTTGCAAAGTTGGCAAAGCTTGCATACTGGGTTGCCATGATTGCCATGTTTTTGGTTTTGACACCACTTGGAGCAGAATTTAATGGTGCGAGAAGATGGCTTAAGATGCCGTTTGATATGACTTTGCAGCCATCAGAGATTACAAAGATTGCAGTGATTATTTTTATTCCACTATTAATATGTAAGATGGGAAAACATATTAAGGATATAAAGGTTCTTGCTAAGATATTTGCATGGGGTGTAGCAGCAGCAGGAGGAGTTTATCTGTTTACAGATAACTTGAGTACAGCGATTATTGTCATGGGAATTGTGTGTGTCATGATTTTCGTGGCACATCCGAAAACGGCACCGTTTTTGGTGCTTGCCGGCGGAGGACTTGGACTGATTGCTGTTGCAGTGAAAATCCTGGATTCTGCGATGGACACAAGCGAGAGTTTTCGACTCCGTCGAATTCTGGTTTGGCTTCATCCGGAGGAATACATAGCAGACGGTGGGTTTCAGGTAATGCAAGGATTATATGCGATTGGTTCCGGCGGATTTTTTGGAAAAGGACTCGGAAATAGTGCACAGAAGATGATTATTCCGGAAGCACAAAACGATATGATATTATCAGTTATTGGAGAAGAACTTGGAATCTTCGGTGTGCTTGTGCTTCTGACGATGTTTGGCATTTTGTTATATCGTTTGATGTTTATCGCGCAGAATGCACCGGACATGTATGGAGCCCTTATGGTAACAGGTGTATTTGCTCATATTGCACTACAGGTTGTTTTAAACGTGTGTGTTGTACTTAATGTCATTCCAACTACCGGCGTTACGTTGCCATTTGTCAGTTACGGAGGAACCTCAACGGTATTTCTGATGGCGGAAATGGGAATTGCACTTAGTGTTTCGAATCGAATAGAGTTTGACGAATAAGAAAAAAGATGATATAATCATTCTATTATAGCAATTGGAGGACTAGTTACAAATGAGTCAGGAAAAAGTAAACAAATATAAAGTAGAAAAAGCGAATCGTAAAGAGACTATGAAAAAAGCGAGACGAGCGTCATTTGTTCGTAATATTGTTGCAAGTGTAGTACTTGTGGCAGCAGTTGGTTGGGTAGGATATTCAGGAGTTACATATATTATTGATAAACAGCCGCGTCCGGAAGTGAGTGTTGATTACACAGCATTAGATGAATATTCAAAATCTCTTACAGCAGAAGAGACAACTACAGAGGCTACAAAATAGTTTTACGAAGCAAAAGGGTTGAAACCATACGGGTTTCAACCCTTTTTTACGTTCGAGACATCAATGCTTGCAAAAAAACAAAAAAATTAAAAAAACCTCTTGAAATAAGAAAAAAAGTAGTATACAATGGTTTCAAGTGGTGGAAAGTGGTGAATAGTGGTAGAAAATGGGGCAGAAGTGGCAGACCCATTTCGAAAAGAGGTGAGTTCATTGTTGACAGGAGAATTTAATCATAGCATTGATACGAAGGGTAGATTAATTATCCCTTCTAAATTTCGTGATATCCTGGGGGAGGATTTTGTAATCACGAAAGGCTTAGACGGCTGCTTGTTTTTGTATCCGAACAATGAATGGAAAATCTTTGAAGAGAAACTAAGAACCTTACCGCTCACGAATAAAAACGCCAGAACATTCACACGATACTTTTTGGGAAGTGCAGTAGATGGCGGCCTTGACAAACAAGGCAGAGTTTTAATTTCTTCAGCCCTGAGAGAATTTGCCGGGCTCGAAAAAGAAGTCGTTCTAGTAGGGGTGCTGGACCGAGTAGAAATTTGGGACAAGGCAAAATGGGACGAAAGTAATGCTGTTGTGGAAGATAACATGGATGACATCGCTAGTCAGATGGAAGAATTAGGACTTAGTATCTAAGACTTTCGCTACAATTGGAGGTATATATGGTATTTAAGCACACATCAGTGTTATTAGAAGAAACCGTAGATGGTCTGAACGTGAGGCCAGACGGCATCTACGTAGATGGAACGCTTGGTGGAGGTGGACATGCTTATGAAGTGTGCTCACGACTTAGCAACAAGGGGAGATTTATAGGTATAGACCAGGACGAAGCAGCAATCGAAGCTGCAGGCGCCCGCTTAAGCGACTTCGGGGAGAGAGTCACAATAGTCCGAAGCAACTATTGCGATATGAGGTTGCGGCTTCAAGAACTAGGCATTGACAAAGTGGATGGGATCGTGCTCGATCTGGGCGTATCATCTTATCAGTTAGATACGGCAGAGCGAGGATTCTCCTATCGGGTAGATGCTCCATTGGATATGCGGATGGATAGACGTCAGAAAATGACAGCCAAGGACATCGTCAATGACTATAGTGAGATGGATCTTTTTCGCATCATTCGTGATTACGGGGAAGATAAATTCGCGAAAAACATTGCAAAACACATTGTGATGGAGCGCGAAAAAGGTCCTATCGAAACTACCGGACAATTGATAGAGATTATCAAACGTGCCATACCAATGAAATTTCAAAAGACAGCAGGGCACCCTGCAAAGAGAACCTTTCAGGCAATTCGCATTGAATTAAACAGGGAACTAGAGGTTTTAAGAGACACTTTGGATGACATGATTGATTTGTTAAATACAGACGGAAGGATATGTATTATCACCTTCCATTCATTAGAGGACAGAATTGTAAAGAGTATCTTTAAGAGAAATGAAGATCCATGTACATGTCCAAGCCATTTCCCAGTATGTGTCTGCGGAAATGTGTCAAAGGGGAAAGTTATTACGAAAAAACCAATTCTTCCAAGTATTGGGGAACTGGAAGAAAACAGTCGATCAAAAAGTGCGAAACTTCGTATTTTTGAGAAAAGTTAGATTATGAGGGAGTATAAATAATTAGGGGAGTGAAAGATATGGCAACTTATGTAAGTGGCAATGTCGTGCGGAAAGAGGTTGTAAATGTTCCGAAACAGGAGCAGCAAAGAGAAGTCAGTAGCCGCGTTCGTACAAATCGCAGTAAAGCAATGCACATGAACAGGGGATATGTTACATTTCTTGCAGTGGCAGCAGTTGTAACATTGTTTGCATGTGTAAAATATTTGCAATTGCAGTCAGATATAACAAGTCGTTCAAAACATATTACTTCCTTGCAACAGGAACTTTCTGCGGCAAAGGAAGCAAATACAACAAAATATAATGTTATTATGAACACAATGAATTTGGAAGAAATCCGTGATGTTGCAATGAATCGGTTCGGTATGGTTTATGCAAGCGAAGAGCAGATTGTAACATACCAGAGCCCGACAGGAAAGGCTGTCATGCAGTATGCAGCAATACCGGGGAGTGGAATAATCGCAAGTTCAGATGTAGTAGAATAATAAAGGATGGAAGTAATGTCAGAAAAGAAACGAAAAAAATCGTCACCGATTCGGCAGAAGTTTCCTAAGAGAATGCAGAAAAAGCTAGTCATGTTGTTTATTGCAATTGCACTAGCTTTTGTTGGTTTAATTGGGAGGGCAACTTATATCAATGCTACCAATGGTGAGAAATATACGAAAATAGTATTGGATCAACAACAATACAACAGTAGAATTATACCGTTTAAGCGAGGAGATATTTTAGACCGAAACGGCACAGTGATTGCAACCAGTGAACGTGTTTACAATGTCATTTTGGATGCTTATGTGATGCTTTCTAAAGATGATAAAACAGACCGCGAGACGATTGCGCAGGTAAAAGAAGTTTTGACGAAATGTTTTGAAATTGAAAGCTCAGTTATTGATAATATTGTGGAAGATAAGGCTGGTAGTCGTTATATTATTTTGAAGAAAAAGGTTACGTATGCGGATGCTCAGAAATTCAAGGCGATGCAGGAAGAAGTCTGGGAGGACGAAAAAGGGAAGGCACATAAAAAGTATCCCAATATTTCCTGTATTTGGTTAGAGGAGGATTATATACGCTCTTATCCGTATAACACCTTGGCATCAGACTTAATTGGCTTTACTGTAGCCGGAAATGTGGGCAATGCGGGAATTGAGGCATCTTACAATAGTATTTTAAATGGGACAGACGGAAGAGAATATGGATATCAGGATACAGATGCTTCTCTGGAGCGTACAGTGAAGAATGCGGTGAATGGTGAGACTGTCGTATCCACGATTGATATTACCCTTCAGAGTATTGTAGAGAAGCATATTTTGGCGTTTAATGAGGCTCATAAAAACGAGGCAACAAGCGGAGAAGGAAGTAGAAATACAGCGGTTATTATCATGAATCCAAATACGGCTGAGATTCTTGCAGAAGCCTCTTACCCGAATTTTGATTTAAATAATCCGAGAGATTTGAGTAAATACTATTCAGAAGAAAGTATTGCGGCAATGTCCAGTGAAGAGAAGTTGGATAATCTGAATAAATTGTGGAGAAATTTCTGTGTTAGCGATACCTATGAACCTGGTTCTACTATCAAGCCATTTACAATGGCATCTGCATTAGAAAACGGAACCCTACTTGGCAATGAAGTATATAATTGTACCGGATACAAGGTGGTTTCAGGCACGACTATTCGATGCGCGAACCGAAGCGGCCATGGAATGCAGACCCTTGCAGATGGTATTGCGAATTCGTGTAACGTAGTGCTTATGAATATCGTTTCTGCACTTGGACCAAGTGAATTCAGCCGATATCAAAAGATTTTTGGATTTGGGCAAAAAACCGGTATTGACTTGCCGGGTGAGGCGGAAACTTCAAGTCTCTTATATCCGGCAGAAAAATTGAAACCTGTGGAACTTGCAACAAACTCTTTTGGACAGAGCTTCAATGCAACAGCAACACAGATGATAGCAGGTTTTGCTTCTCTTATTAATGGTGGAAAATATTACAAGCCACACGTGGTGAAGCAAATACAGGATGAAAATGGAAATGTCATTGAGAACATCAATCCGGTCCTCTTGAAACAAACGATTTCTGAGGAAACAAGCCGTCAGATAAGAAACTATATGACAAAGACAATGACAGAGGGAACCGGAAAAAGCGCCAAGGTGGAAGGCTATAGCATGGGCGGTAAAACAGGAACAGCGGAAAAACTTCCTCGCGGAAATGGCAAATACCTTCTTTCTATCATGGCATTTGCACCGGCAGAGAATCCGGAAATTTTGGTGTATGTAGTGATTGATGAACCGAATGTGGAAAGACAGGCAACAAGTAGTCTTGTAAAGGATTTGGCAAGAAGTATTATGGAAGAAGCATTTCCATATTTAAATATTACAAAAGAAGTAGTGAGTGAATAATCATAACCTCGCAAAAGTGTACATAAAAATTAACAACACTTTTGTGAGGTTTTTTATGAGGAATAAAACTTATAACCGCAGAAAGATTTTGATTATTTTTTTATGTGCGATGTTTATGCTGGTCGGTTTGATTGCAAGATTAGCATATCTTATGATTTTTGAGGCAGAATACTATCAGGAGCGAGCAGAGCAACTGCATGAAAGAGAACGTTCGATTAAAGCGGCAAGAGGTGAGATAGTAGACCGCAACGGAGTTGTGCTGGCAACGAATAAGACCGTATGTACCATTTCCGTGATACATAGTCAATTGGAAGATACAGAAAAAGTGATTCAGATACTGAGCACAGAGCTTCAAATGGATGAAGCTGAGGTGCGAAAAAAAGTGGAAAAGGTATCGTCTCGAGAGCAGGTAAAATCTAATGTGGCAAAAGAAGTCGGCGACCGCATTCGTGAATATGAGCTTGCTGGTGTGAAAGTGGACGAAGATTACAAACGCTATTACCCATTCAACGAATTGGCCTCTAAGGTACTCGGATTCACAGGTGGCGATAATCAAGGAATTATTGGTCTGGAAGTGAAATACGAGGAGTATTTGAAGGGACAAAATGGAACTATTCTGACAACTACAGATGCAAGAGGAATTGAACTTCAAGGCATTGCAGAAGAACGTTTGGAACCAATTGCGGGCAATACACTGCAATTGAGTTTGGATTACAACATTCAGAAATATGCACAGCAAGCGGCTGAAAAGGTAATGCAAGAAAAAGAAGCCGACAAGGTTTCGCTGCTTGTTATGAATCCACAAAACGGAGAAGTGCTTGCGATGGTCAATGTTCCAGAGTTTAATCTGAATGAGCCGTTTTCTCTGGAAACTATGAAATTGGAACAAGCACCTGCAGATGATGAGGAAAAGCAGAATCTTCTGAATCAGATGTGGAGAAATGCATGCATCAATGACACGTATGAACCAGGGTCGACTTTCAAAACATTTACCACGGCAGCGTGCTTGGAGGCAGGTGTGCTAAATCTAAAGGACGGTTTTTATTGTCCAGGATACCGCATGGTGGAAGACCGTAGAATTCGGTGTCACAAAGTGGGAGGCCATGGCTCGGAAACATTTGTTCAGGGTATACAGAATTCCTGTAATCCAGTATTTATTGATATCGGTCTTCGGCTTGGAGTGGAACGTTTTTATGATTATTTCAAGAAATTTGGCCTTATGGATAAAACGGGCATTGATCTTCCGGGAGAGGCCGGAACAATTATGCATAAGCAGGCAAATGTGAAGTCTGTAGAGCTTGCGACGATGTCCTTTGGTCAATCGTTTCAAATTACGCCGATTCAACTTGCAACGTCAGTAAGCTCGTATGTCAATGGGGGAAAGCGTGTAACCCCGCATCTTGGGATGAAGATTTTGAATAAAGAGGGTGAGATTGTTAAGGAGTTTTCATATAAAGAAGAGCAGGTTCTCTCAAAGGGCACCTCGGCAACCATGCAACAACTTTTAGAGAGTGTGGTGTCGGAGGGCACCGGAAAAAATGCGTTTATAGAAGGGTATGAAATCGGCGGCAAAACAGCCACATCTCAGACTTTACCGAGAAGTGCGAACAAATATATCTCTTCATTTGTCGGATTTGCACCTGCCGATAATCCGCAAGTTCTGGCTCTTGTTGTCATTCATAATCCCAAGGGCATATATTATGGAGGGACCATTGCGGCGCCGGTCATCAGAACCGTTTTTGAGAATATACTGCCATATCTGGGGATTGAAAAGACAGGCGAATCGTTGTATACTAATTAGGGTTGTAAGGAATAACAAAAGATATAAAGAGGTGTGTTATGGATTATAAAATTATTTTACCGGTGCTACTGTCATTTGCCCTAAGTGTAATTATGGGGCCGGTGGTGATACCGATTTTGCGTAAATTAAAAATGAAACAGACAGAGCGTGAGGATGGTGTCAAATCGCACCTTAAGAAAGCCGGTACCCCGACCATGGGTGGTGTTATCATTCTGGCGAGTATTGTGGTGACTTCTCTGTTTTTTATAAAAGATTATCCGAAGATTATTCCGATTATGTTTGTGACAGTCGGATTTGGTTTGATTGGATTTTTGGATGACTATTTGAAAGTCGTGATGAAGCGTTCAGACGGACTTTTCCCAAAGCAGAAGATGGGACTTCAGATATTGGTAACGGCAGTATTTGCATTTTACATTGTAAAGGTTGCACAGGTTCCGCTTACGATGCTAATTCCGTTTGCAAATGGCAAATACTTGGATTTGGGCTTCTTAGCCATTCCAATGTTATTTATTGTAATTATCGGAACTGTAAACGGTGTGAATTTTACAGATGGATTAGATGGCCTTGCTTCGAGTGTGACGGTTTTGGTAGCAACTTTCTTTACCGTAGTTGCCATTGGAACAAAGAGTGGTATTGAACCGATTACCTGTGCGGTTGTAGGTGCACTTTTGGGATTTTTATTGTTTAATGTATATCCGGCAAGCGTATTTATGGGAGATACCGGATCGTTGGCACTTGGCGGATTCGTAGCATCGACTGCATATATGCTTCAGATGCCGTTGTTTATTGTTCTTGTTGGAATGATTTATCTGGTGGAAGTGTTGTCAGTTATCATTCAGGTAACTTATTTTAAGAAGACAGGTGGAAAGCGTATCTTCAAGATGGCACCGATTCATCATCATTTTGAATTGTGTGGGTGGTCAGAGACCAGAGTTGTGGCAGTATTTTCGATAGTGACAGCAATTCTCTGTTTAGTTGCTTTGGCGGCTATCTAGAAATAACTAGAAGGGGCGAGAGGGTATGAGTAAAGAAAAAGTGCTTGTATTTGGTTCCGGAATCAGCGGAATCGGTGCATGCAGACTATTGGAGCAGGTTAACAAAGATGTCATTCTGTATGACGGGAATGTATCGCTTGATGCAGATAAAATAAGAGAACAGTTGGGAAGGACCTCAAGAGCAGAGGTTGTATTGGGGGAACTTTCTGAAGAGATTATAGATAGTCTGGAACTTGTTGTTATGAGTCCGGGTGTTCCGACAGACCTTTCGATTGTGGAGACTATGCGTGAAAAAGGATTGCCGATATGGGGCGAGATTGAACTCGCGTATCATTATGGTAAAGGTGATGTGTTGGCAATTACAGGAACGAACGGAAAGACGACTACAACGGCCCTTCTAGGCGAGATTATGAAAAATTATAAAGAAAGTGTGTATGTGGTTGGAAATATTGGGAATCCATACACTGCAGTTGCACTTGACATGACTGCGGAAAGTATTGCAGTTGCAGAAGTCAGCAGCTTTCAATTAGAAACTATACATAGTTTCTGTCCGAGGGTTAGTGCAATTCTCAATATTACGCCGGACCATTTGAATCGCCATCACACGATGGAGAACTATATTGCGGCAAAACAAGATATTGCAAAGAATCAGTCAGTCGGAGATGTATGTGTACTCAATTATGAGGATGATGTAACACGTAAATTTGGCGAAAGATTGCAGTGTCAGGTTCTATATTTCAGCAGTCAGCGTAAACTAGAGAAAGGCATCTTTTTGGATGGTGGCAATATCATTTATAAAAATGATGAAGAAATGCTTGTTTGCCACGTAGATGAACTTCAGATTCTCGGTACGCACAATCATGAAAATGTGATGGCAGCTTCCGCCATGGCTCTTTCTTACGGGGTTCCAATTGAGATTGTGAGAAATACTGTAAAGTCATTTGCAGGCGTGGCACACCGCATTGAATTTGTCTGCGAGAAGAATGGTGTCACCTACTACAATGATTCTAAGGGAACGAATCCGGATGCGGCAATTAAAGGCATCCAAGCCATGAATCGAAAAACCCTTTTGATTGGCGGAGGATACGATAAAGATTCGGAATATGAAGAGTGGATACAAAGTTTTGATGGAAAAGTAAAACAGCTCGTTTTACTTGGACAGACAAGAGAAAAGATAGCAGAGGCAGCACGACGAGTTGGCTTTGAAGATATTATATTGGTAGATTCACTTGAGGAAGCGGTTCAAACGTGTGCGAGATTGGCAGAACCGGGAGAGGCGGTGCTTCTTTCACCGGCCTGTGCAAGTTGGGGGATGTTTAAGAACTATGAAGAACGAGGAGATAAGTTTAGGGATTTTGTAAAAGCTTTATAAGAGGTGAATGGGGTGGCAAAACCAAAAAAGAAAAAGACCTTCGACTATGGTCTTTTGCTTGTCGTAATCGTGCTTGTTTTAATTGGGTTATATATTTTGCATAGTACCAGTGCATACAATGGGCAGAATAAGTTCCAAGATGAATTTTATTATCTGAAAAAGCAGTTCTTTGCGACTACTCTGGGACTTGCGTGTATGTATGCGATGGCGAATATCGATTATCACATATGGCAAAGATTTTCCGTTCCGGCATATATCCTGTCACTGATTCTTTCTTTGGCAGTTTTGTTTATAGGTGATGAATATAATGGGTCCAAAAGATGGTTGTCTTTTGGACCTTTGTCATTCCAACCTTCTGAATTTGCCAAACTTGCAGTTATATTGTTTTTGGCGAGTATGATTGTAAAGCAGGGAAAAAAGATAAAGCAGATGAAGACGCTTCTGTTTATTATGCTTCTAATTCTTCCAATTGTGGGGCTTGTGGGTGCGAGCAACTTGAGTACAGCGATTATTATTTTAGGAATCGGTGTTGTACTTGTATTCGTAGCAAGCCCTATGTATGCTCAGTTCATCTGGATTGGAGTGAGTGGAATCGCCTTTTTGACTGTTTTTCTTGCCACGGCAAGCTATCGTTTGGAAAGACTGGCAATTTGGAGAAATCCTGAAAACTACGAAAAAGGCTATCAGACTCTGCAGGGGCTCTATGCTATCGGCTCCGGCGGCTTGTTCGGCAGAGGAAGTGGCGAGAGTATTCAAAAACTCGGCTTTGTTCCGGAAGCCCAAAACGATATGATATTTTCAATTGTCTGTGAGGAGTGGGGACTTATCGGCGCAGGTTTTTTGATTATCCTGTTTCTGATTCTGATATGGCGCTTTTTTGTTGTTGCGGTCAACGCGAAGGATCTATTTGGTTCCCTAATTGCAACAGGAGCCATGGCACATATGATGATTCAGGTGATTCTTAATATTGCCGTGGTTACGAATACGATACCGAACACCGGAATTACGCTGCCGTTCGTCAGTTACGGAGGAACTTCAGTTTTATTCTTATTAACAGAAATAGGACTTGTACTGAATATTTCCAATATGATAGAATGATATTGTTCAGAGCCAAGCAGATTTTGATAACAGAGTATGACGAATGCTCGCATTCGGGAATAGTCTGATGCCAAAATCTATTTGGCGGATACGCCTCACCGAGGAAACACGAAGTGTTTTCGAGGTGGCTCTGAACAATGAATAGGGGAGGAAATTAAATGCAGGAGGATACAAACGGCAAGAAGAAAAAACGCCGCAGAAAGAAAAGTAAATTTGGATATTATCTGTATGCTATTACCGTTTTGCTTCTTACCATTATTAATATAACACTGGCAACCTTATTGCTTACGAAAGTGCAAGGAATTGAAGTCAAGGGAACAAAGTACAGCCAGGAGAGCGACATTGTGACATGGATAGAGGAAGACCCGATGACGAATAATTCGCTATATACATTGTGGAAATTCAAATTGGGTCACTATACACTTCCGGTATATTTGGAGGATGTTGAGGTGAGCTTGACGGCACCATGGAAGGTCAAGGTGAAGGTCCGGGAAAAGCAAATGATTGGCTGTATATTAGTTGGCAATTCGTATGTGTATTTCGATGCAGAGGGATTGGTTCTGAAAAAGGGGAGTGAGTATGATACAGAAATTCCTTTGATAGAGGGACTTACAGTAAAAGATTCAAAATTGTTTGAATACTTAAAAGTTGAGAATAAGAAGGTATTCTCATATATTGTGAAGGTGACAGAGGAGATTGCAGAAGCAGATATCAGTCCGGATCGTCTGGTGTGGGAGAATGATAGTATGAACCTCTATTTTGAACAGATATGTGTAAAATTGGGCAAAACCAATTTCGCTGAAAAAATTCTGCAACTTCCACCGATTCTGACTAAATTGGAAGGAAAACAAGGCACGCTTCAGATGGAGCATTATACGGAAGACAGTAAGAACATCAGTTTTGAAAAAAGTGATGAAGAATCGTAAAAAACTATTGATTATTTATTGAAAAGTATATATTATATATGTATATGGCAAAATGTGATACGTCTAGGGGCGTATGAGATAAATAAGGGAAACAAAGGAGGAAATACTCTTGTTAGAAATCAAAACAAACGAATCAGAAGCAGCAGCAAAAATTATTGTTATCGGTGTCGGTGGAGGCGGAAATAACGCTGTTAACCGCATGATTGACGAACAGATTGCAGGTGTAGAATTTATCGCAATTAACACAGATAAACAAGCATTGCAGTTATCAAAAGCACCAACACTTATGCAGATCGGTGATAAAATCACAAAAGGTCTCGGAGCAGGTGCAAGACCGGAAATCGGTGAAAAAGCAGCAGAAGAAAGTGCAGAAGAGATCGCAGCAGCACTCAAAGGTGCTGACATGGTATTCGTTACCTGTGGTATGGGTGGCGGAACCGGTACAGGAGCAACACCGGTTGTAGCACGTATTGCAAAAGAAATGGGCGCACTTACAGTAGGTGTTGTTACGAAGCCTTTCCGTTTCGAAGCAAAGACACGTATGAACAACGCTCTTGCAGGTATTGAAAAATTAAAAGAAAATGTAGACACATTAATCGTTATTCCAAACGATAAGTTATTAGAAGTAGTTGACAGAAGAACAACTATGCCAGATGCTCTTAAGAAAGCTGATGAAGTATTACAACAAGGTATCCAAGGTATTACAGACCTTATCAATGTACCTTCACTTATCAACCTTGACTTTGCTGACGTTCAGACAGTTATGATTGATAAAGGTATCGCTCACATCGGTATCGGTTATGGTAAAGGTGATGACAAGGCACTTCAAGCTGTTAAAGAGGCTGTGGCTAGTCCACTTCTTGAGACAACTATCGCAGGTGCTTCACATGTTATTATTAACATTTCGGGTGATATTACTCTTATGGACGCAAGTGATGCAGCAGAATATGTTCAGGATCTTGCAGGAGAAGAAGCTAACATCATCTTTGGTGCAATGTATGATGATTCAAAACCGGATGAAGCTTCAATCACAGTAATCGCAACAGGATTACACAATGTAGGGGGAACAGCTTCTAAATTAAAATCAAGATTAGAAGGAAAGTCTCCGGTTCTTCAGAATACAGAAAAGTATGTTGCACCGGTAGTTCCAACACCGGTAATGCCTGAATTAGATCTTGGACTTGCTAATCCAGCTTATGCAAAACCGGCACAGCCAAGTACTGCAGGTACAGCACCTACATTACAGTCACCAAGAACACCGGTAAGTCAGGTAAAGGAACAATCAATTAAGATTCCTACATTCTTAAAAAAATAGTAAATTCTAGTAAAGACACGCTTTGGACAGCGTGTCTTTTTATGTGCGAAACTTGTCGAAGAGTTTGCGGGAAACCGTACACATTTCGACAAATTTTTTAACTCTGAATCTCTATAATAGATTGTGCTTGAGTACCAAATCAATTTCGTAGCGAAAGAGAAGGTGGTGGAGCATGTATTACGAATTGTATGTGGATGTATTGTTTTTGGTAAATTTCATGATGGACTACATATTGCTACTAATTGTGAGAAAAATGCTGCAGTGTACTGCCACACACGGCCGCATTTGCATCGGAGCTGTGGTCGGTTCCCTACTGACTTGTCTGGTTGTTATTTTACCAATTCCATACGCCATTGTTAAATTAATACTGTTCCACGTGTTGGTAAACACATGCATGATTCGAGTAGGGCTAAAAATCAAAACCATACGGTCTTTTCTAAAAGCAATCATCATGTTGTATATAGGAAGTTTTCTTTTGGGCGGTATTATGGAAGTTTTCCAACCATACGTGAGAGTTGGAAGTCTGTTTCTGCTCATTGCCATTATTGGATATTATCTGGTTGTGGCTATCTGGAGGTTCATTTCCTATATACAGAGATGGAACCAGTGTCACTATATGGTGGATTTGTATCTGGGAGATAAAAAATATCAGATAAGAGGCATGATTGATACAGGCAATGGTCTTCGCGACCCGATAAGCGGCAAGCCGGTCAATATTTTAGACCGACACACAGCGAGAAAACTTTTTAGGGAAGAAGATTTAAAGGACGTGAGATACATTCCTTATCAGTCCATTGGAAAGAAAACAGGGGTGCTTCCGGCTATTCAATTGGAACGAATGTGCATTTTGAAGGACACAGAGTGCTGGGTGGAAAAACCTCTGATTGCAATTAGTGAGGAAGCGATTTCCCAAGGAGGAGAGTATGAAATGATTTTAAATCCGAATTTGTTTTAGGAGGAGTTAAGATGATTATGAAACTGGCTGTGGGACGGCGGTTGATTCAGACTTTCCTGTTTCCGGAAAGTCAGGAAATCTATTACATAGGAGGGGCAGATATTCTGCCGGCTCCATTAGGGGTGGAAGAAGAAAATACAGCGATAGCGGAACTTGGAACAGAGCGGGAGGAAGAGGCGAAAAAGCTCTTGATTGAGCACAATTTACGCCTAGTTGTGTATATTGCGAAGAAGTTTGATAATACAGGAATTGGGGTAGAGGATTTGATTTCCATCGGAACCATTGGCTTGATTAAGTCGATTCAGACGTTTAATCCAAACAAGAATATCAAGCTTGCGACTTACGCATCCCGCTGTATTGAGAATGAAATTTTAATGTATCTTAGAAGAAATAATAAGACGAAACTGGAGGTTTCCATTGATGAGCCTTTGAATGTGGATTGGGATGGAAATGAACTCTTGTTGTCCGATATTCTTGGAACGGAAGAAGATACGATTTATAGGGACTTGGAAGAAGAGGTAGAGCATAAGCTTCTGGTGCGGGCAATCAACTGTCTCTCAAGCAGGGAGAAACTGATTGTGCAGATGCGATATGGTCTTTCATCTCAGGATGGGGAGGAAAAGACACAGAAAGAGGTTGCGGATCTCTTGGGAATTTCCCAGTCCTACATTTCTCGTTTGGAAAAGAAGATTATGCAGAGACTGAAGCGGGAAATGGTTCGTTTTGAAATATAAAATTATTGTAAAACTGTATCAATAGGGAGGAGAAAGTGGTATTATAAAAGAAAAAGGGGTTGACGATAGTGAAGCTTACATTTATCGGAGCGGCGCATGAAGTAACGGGAAGTTGCCATTTGCTTGAGGCGAACGGAAAAAACATTTTGATAGACTGTGGTATGGAGCAAGGAGCGGATTTGTTCGAGAATCAGGAACTTCCGGTATCCGATGCAGATATCGATTATATCCTGCTTACACATGCACATATTGACCATTCGGGACTTGTTCCCCTGATGTGCAAGCATGGATTTAAGGGTGAGATTGTTACGACATTTGCGACAGCAGATTTGTGCAATATCATGCTTCGTGACAGTGCACACATTCAGGAATTTGAAGCAGAGTGGCGCAATCGGAAGGCGAGACGTTCAGGCGCACCGCTTTATGAACCGATGTATACAACGCAGGATGCACTTGATGCGATTGGGTTGCTTTCCCCGGTTGATTATGGACAGAAGATTGAACTTTGTTCAGGAGTATGGGTGAGGTTTAATGACATCGGACATTTGCTCGGTTCAGCCAGCATTGAGGTCTGGATAGAGGAAGAGGGCATTTCGAAAAAGATTGTGTTTTCGGGAGATGTGGGTAATATCGACCAACCGATTATTAAAGACCCGTCTGCAGTGAAAGAGGCAGATTATGTTGTGATTGAGTCAACTTACGGCAATCGTATTCACAGTGAGGAAAAACCGGATTATTTGGGTGAATTCACAAGAATTTTGCGCGAAACCTTTACAAAGGGTGGTAATGTAGTTATTCCTTCTTTTGCAGTAGGAAGGACACAGGAGATTCTCTATTTTATCCGCGAGATTAAGGAAAAGAATCTATTGCCTGAGTTTGCAGGATTCGAAGTGTATGTGGACAGTCCACTTGCTATCGAGGCAACCAGCGTGTTTACGAAGAACGGAAGAGCCTGCTATGACAAGGAAGCCATGGAATTGGTTGACAAAGGAATCAATCCACTGGTATTCCCAGGGTTAAAACTTTCGGTCACAAGTGATGATTCGAAACTCATTAATTTTGACGAGAAGCCGAAGGTGATTGTATCTGCTTCCGGCATGTGTGAGGCAGGACGCATACGTCATCATCTGAAGCACAATCTCTGGAGAAGTGAGAGTACGATTCTGTTTGTGGGATATCAGGCTGTCGGCACACTTGGACGTAAACTGATTGATGGTGCTTCGGCAGTCAAACTTTTTGGAGAAAATATTGAGGTATCTGCAAGAATTGAGTCTTTGAAGGGCATCAGCGGTCATGCTGATATGAAGGGACTTCTGAATTGGCTTGGTGGTTTTGAGACCGATGTGCAGCATGTGTTTGTCGTACACGGGGAGGATGAAGTCGCAGATGAGTTTGCACAGACGATTACGGACACATACGGATGGAAGGCATTTGCACCATATTCCGGAGGCTGTGTGGATCTTGCAACGAATCAGATTCTCACAGAAGGTGTGCGTGTAGTCAAGAAGAAGGTAGAGAAGCCTGCTAAGGTGAAATCACAGAATGCATTTAATCGTCTGGTGCTTGCCTGCAAACGCCTCATGACAGTAGTAATGAAGTGTGAGGGTATGGCAAACAAGGACCTTGCGAAGTTTGAAGGACAGATACAGAATCTTGTTGAGAAATGGGATGTGAAAGAATAGTGTGTTGTTGTGGCTCTGCATGTGTGCAGAGCCATTTTAGTGTCTATCTCAAATAATTTTTCATCATTTTCAGAGCATGTTTCTCTAAACGACTCACCTGCGCCTGGGAGATGTCAATTTCCTGTGCGACTTCCATCTGAGTCTTCCCCTCAAAGAAACGCAACTTGATAATATAGCGTTCGCGTTCGTTTAAGCACTTCATTGCAGCCTCCAACGCAAGATTCTCCACCCAGTTTTCTTCTTTATTTTTCTTGTCACTGATTTGATCCATAACATACAAAGCATCTTCGCCATCGTTGTAGACAGGTTCCTGCAAGCTCATAGGAGTTTGGATAGCATCCATTGCAAATACAATCTCTTCTTTCGGTATTCCAACTTCCATTGCGATTTCCTCAAGCGTTGGTTCACGAAGATTGCGCTTCAAATAATTTTCTTTTGCATAGATTACTTTATAGGCTGTGTCCCTGAGAGAACGACTTACACGAATCGAACTGTTGTCGCGCATGTAGCGCCTTATTTCACCGATAATCATCGGTACGGCATAAGTAGAGAACTTGACATCTAACTCTGTGTTAAAGTTGTTAATTGCCTTAATTAGGCCCACACAGCCAATTTGAAATAAGTCATCCACATTTTCATTACTATTTCCAAAACGTTTGATTACGCTCAAAACCAAGCGCAGATTCCCTTTGATATATTCTTCTTTCGCTTCTTGATCTCCTTGCTTGATTCTTGCAAAGAGAGCCTTTTTCTCGTCTTCCTTTAATAGCGGAAGTTTTGACGTATCCACACCACAGATTTCTACTTTATTAAGAGCCATCCTGTCATCCTCCTAGAACTTTTCGTACTAGTAAAATGATGTACAAGATGACTCAAATCTATTCTATCTTAGGTGGAAATAAAAAAACTTTTAGTCCTTGACAAAGAATGTATTGAAATTTACTTTTGTTCATACTATGATAAACATATAAACACAATGAGGAGGAGAGCGATGTACAAGGCATGTATATTTGACTTGGATGGTACATTGACGGACACACTGGAATCTCTAACGTATTCTGTGAATACAACACTGAGAGAACTTGGGCTGGGGCAGATTACACCCACTCAATGCAAGGAATTCGTGGGAAGTGGTGCAAGACGTTTGATTGAGCAGTCTATTCAGGCAACAGGAGATCCGGAGGCTAGTCGTATCGAGGAGGCCATGGAGGCGTATGGACGAATTTTTAAGGTACACTGTACCTATCATGTTGCACCATACGATGGCATTGTGGGCATGCTACAGGAACTAAAAAAGGAAGGTGTTCAATTAGCAGTGCTTTCTAACAAACCGCATCTTCAGACACAGGATGTGGTTGCCACCTTTTTTGAGGAGGGCACATTTGCAAGAGTCTATGGGCAACAGGAGGGTGTTCCGAGAAAGCCAGATCCGGCAGCTGTGCATATGGTTCTGGAGGAGCTTGGTGTCAGTGAAAAAGAGTGTCTCTATATCGGAGATTCTGATGTGGACATGTTGACCGGATGCGCGGCAGGCGTACCTGCTGTTGGTGTAACATGGGGATTCCGTTCCAAAGAGGTTCTAATGGAACATGGCGCAACATACATTGTTGACAAACCGCAAGAAATAGTTTCAATTGTAAAGGAGTAAAAGAATATGTACGAATATGATGAAGAATGTTTGAAAGTATTTTTGAAGAAGCAATTACAATTATTTGAAGAGCCAGTGGTAGAGAGTTTGGATGAAGCAGAAGCGTTTTTAGAGGACTGCATGGCAGTTGTGGTGGATTCTCTGAAAGAAGTGAGAGAGTATTTTGATGAAAATGGAGCGGATATTTCTTATATGTCAGATGAGGACTTAGAAGAGGCATCGGAAGTATTTGCACTTCCAAGTGGAAGATACCTCGTAGTTGAGGGATAAAATAAAAGAAAAGGAAGACAAGAAAATGTACAATGGAAATGAGAATATTGTAATCTGTGAACACCCATTGATTAAACACAAGATTACAATGCTGAGAAACAAGGAAACAGGAACCAATGAGTTTCGTGCTATCGTGGAAGAAATAGCAATGCTGATGGGATATGAAGCCCTCAGAGATTTGGAATTAGAAGAGGTTGAAGTGGAGACACCGATTGAAAAGGCAAACTGCCCTGTGATTGCAGGTAAGAAGCCGGCAATTGTGCCTATCTTACGTGCAGGACTTGGACTGGTTGGAGGTTTGTTAAAACTTATGCCTGCAGCTAAAATCGGTCATATCGGCCTTTACCGCGACGAGGAGACACATGAGCCTCATGAGTATTACTGCAAACTTCCAGCACCGATTGAGCAACGTAAAATCTTCGTTGTAGACCCAATGCTTGCAACCGGTGGTTCAGCAGTGGCAGCGATTGACTTTATTAAGCAACACGGTGGAAAAGATATCACATTTATGTGTGTGATTGCAGCACCGGAAGGTGTGGAAAAACTTCAGAAAGCGCATCCGGATGTGAAGATTTTCATCGGTAATCTGGACAGACAGTTAAATGAAAATGCATATATCTGTCCAGGTCTTGGGGATGCCGGAGACAGAATTTTCGGAACAAAATAAATTGAGGACCTACTTTCGATCTAGAACCTGAATTGAATAATACAACAAAAAACTTCCGTTGTTATGAACAAACAGCGGAAGTTTTTGTATGTCTTTTATTTAATTAGTTGCGTCCACCAACTTCAAAATCTACTCCTGTATCCTGTGGTTCTTCTGTGTCAAAAACATAATCTTTGCCAGGAAGAATTGCGTTCAGGATAATACCTACCAGAGCACCAACTGCAAGACCTGAAAGGCTGATTGTAATCTTGCCAATCTGGAATGCGATTGCGCCTGCAGCACTATAGTTGATACCGATTGAGAGTACCAGAATCAAAGCTGCGATGATAACGTTGCGTGATTTTGTAAAGTCTACTTTGTTTTCAACTACGTTGCGAACACCGACTGCCGAAATCATACCGTAAAGAATAAGTGAAATACCACCTACTGTAGCAGTTGGCATTGACTGAATCACTGCAGAGAATTTAGGGCAGAATGAGAAGAATACAGCAAAGTATGCTGCAAGTCTCACTACAAATGGGTCATACACTTTGGAAAGGTTTAATACACCTGTGTTCTCGCCGTATGTTGTGTTTGCAGGAGCTCCGAAGAGTGAAGCTACGATTGTTGCAAGACCATCACCAAGTAAGGTTCTGTGAAGTCCCGGTTCCTTGATATAATTTCTGCCTGTTGTAGAAGAAATAGCAGAGATATCTCCGATATGCTCTACGATAGTCGCAAGAGCGATTGGCATAATGGTGATGATTGCAGTAATCATTTTTGATGCATCAAAGTTGTTGAACATTCCGAGAACTGTCATCTCCTTGTGAATTGGAAGACCGATCCAAGGTGCACTTGCAACACCTGAGAAATCAACTTTGCCCATGCAGATTGCTACAATATATGAAGCAGCAACACCGATGAGAATCGGAACAATCTTAACCATGCCTTTACCAAAGATATTGCAGATGATTACAGCGATAATCGCAACCAAAGCAATCGGCCAGTTGGAAGAACAATTGTCGATTGCAGACTGCGAAAGAGTAAGTCCGATTGCAATGATGATTGGTCCTGTTACAATCGGTGGGAAGAATTTCATGATCTTTCCTGCAGAGAATAATTTAATCAGCGCTGCAAGAACAAGATAGAGTAATCCGGCACATGCCACACCGAAGCATGCGTAAGGAATCGTTTCTACGTTGCTGCTTCCGTCTTCCAAAATCGGGGCAATTGCAAAATATCCGCCGAGGAATGCGAAAGAAGAACCTAAAAATGCCGGAACCTTACCTTTTGTTACAAGGTGGAAGAGGAGTGTTCCAAGACCAGCAAAAAGCAATGTCGTAGAAACATCCAAACCGGTAAGAAGCGGTACCAGAACTGTTGCACCGAACATTGCAAATAAATGTTGAAGTCCGAGAACAATTGTTTTACCGGCACCGAGTTGTTTGACATCATAGATGCCTTCGTGCGTTTCTTTGTTCATTTTTTTCTTTCTCCTTTAGAAAATTTTCTCTTTTGCAATCGTACCACAAAACGAAAAATTATTCAACTTTTCCTTTTAATAAAGCGTCCTCAATTGCATTTATAATAATTTGTGAGGTGTATGGGCTGTCTTCATTATATGAAATGTCTTCGAGAGACTGTGTCTCATAAATCTGCTTGGCTATATATTCCACTGTTGGTTGCACAAGTGGATACATGGTTGTCACAGCTTCATCAAGGTTACTGATGCGGATTGCGTTGATGTGGGAAGTATCTACCACAACCTCAACCTCTAGGTTCGTATTATTAAGTGAGACAGTAGAAGTATAGATGCCCGGTGTGTACTTTGCCTTAGAATCTACTTCTTTTCCCTTTTTAGGAATGAACATAAATGCCAACAATATAATTAAAATAATGCCGAGTGCTATAAAAACGGCAGTGTAGATAATTTCTTTCATGTGTAAGACAACAATTTTCGTCTTAGAACTCATAAGTGCCTCCTAAGGTATAAAATCTGTTTTTTTATAATGTATGTAAAGATTAGGAAATTTATTCATGGCTTTTGCGTGACAAATAGACAACATTCTTGTAAAATAGGAGAAGCAGAAGAAAAAAGAGGTGTAGAAATGTTTATTATTGTAGGACTGGGGAATCCGACAAAAGAATACGAAGGCACACGCCATAACGTTGGATTTGATATCATAGATGCACTTGCGGACAAATATAATATATCAGTGACAGACCGCGAGAAACGGGCGTATTGTGGAAAAGGAATTATAGAGGGACAGAAGGTTCTTCTTGTGAAACCGCAAACCTATATGAATCTCAGCGGTGAGAGTGTCAGAGGATTGCTTGATTATTATAAGGTAGATACAGAGACGGAACTACTTGTGATTTTTGATGATATCAGTTTGGATGTAGGCCAGTTGCGTATTCGAAAAAAGGGAAGTGCAGGTGGACACAACGGAATTAAGAATATTATTCAGCATCTTGGTCATACTGTGTTTCAACGTATCAAGGTTGGTGTCGGAGAAAAACCAAAGGAGTATGATCTCGCAGACTATGTGCTCGGACATTTTTCAAAGGCAGAGCGAGAGGTTATGCAAGACGGATATAAGAATGCCATAGAAGCAATCGAAATGATTGTGCGAGGCGATATTGATGCAGCAATGAATGTATTTAATAAGAAGGTGGCCGCAAAGGAGTAGAGAATGCAGGCATTGATTACACCGCTTACAGAGCTGGCAGAATTTGAGACAGTATTAAAAAAGCGGAAACAAGAAACAGGAATTCTTCAATTTGCAGGTTGTGTGAATTCCCAGAAAACTCATATGATGTATGCACTTGGCGATGGTTTTGATTACAAAATCATCGCTGTTTCCAGTGAGATGAAAGCCAAACAAATATATGAAGAATATCGATTTTTAGATTCTGATGTCTATCAGTATCCGGCAAAGGATTTGCTTTTTTATCAGGCAGACCTTCGTGGAAAATATTTATTGAAACAGCGAATGGAAGTCTTTCAGGCCATTATGGAAGGACGAGGTGCGACGATTGTCATAAGTTTCGATGGATTTATGGATGCGATTCTACCTCTTGAAAAGATGCAAGAGAGAATCCGCACATTCAGGCTAGGAGATGTGGTGGATTTTGAAGCAATCAAAAACGATATGATACTTTTGGGATATGACAGAGAGGAACAAATTGAAGGACCGGGACAGTTTGCAGTAAGAGGTGGAATTTTGGATATTTATCCACTTACGGAAGAGGTTCCGATTCGTCTGGAACTTTGGGGAGATGAAATCGACTCAATCAGAACCTTTGATGTGGAAAGTCAGCGCTCAATTGAGAACTTACAAGAGATTACAATCTATCCGGCAAGTGATTTCCCGGAAGAAGAAGCAAAAAGAGTATCTTTTGCGGATTATTTTGATTCTAAAGAAACTATTATGTTTCTTGATGAGCCTATCCGTCTGATTGAGAAGGGTGATGGAGTAGAGTCAGAATTTATACAGGCACAGGCGAATCGTTTTGAAAGTGGATTAGACGTGTGTGATGAAGAAATGAAATTGTTTACGACAAAAGAGATTGCAGATAAGATAAGTCATTTTTCTTGCATTGCGTTTTCTGCATTGGAGATGAAATGTAAGGAACTTCGGGCCAAAGAAGTATTTCATTTGCAAAGCAAGAGTGTGAATCCTTACAATAACAGTTTTGAGATGCTCACCAGAGATTTGAAACGTCTGAAGAGAAGTGGGTATCGAGTTGTCTTATTGTCGGGTTCCAAGACGAGAGCAAAGCGTCTTGCAGAAGATTTGCGCGATTATAATTTGAGCAGTTTTTATAGTGAGGATATGGAGCGCGAGGTGCAGGACGGCGAGATTATGGTTACCTATGGTCATGTAGCAGAAGGCTATGAGTATCCGATGCTGAAGTTTATGGTCATCTCTGAGACTGATATTTTCGGCAAGACAAAGAAAAAGAAGAAACGCAAGACCTACGAGGGTCAGAAGATATTAAATTTTACGGAATTAAAAGCCGGCGATTATGTTGTACATGAAAATCATGGTCTCGGTATTTATCAGGGCATAGAGAAAATAGAGGTAGACAAGGTCGCAAAGGATTATATGAAAATATCTTATGCGGGCGGGGGCAATCTTTATATTCCCGCAACCCAACTGGATTTGATTCAAAAATATGCAAGTGCGGATGCGAAAAAACCGAAACTTAATCGCCTCGGTGGTCAGGAATGGGACAAGACAAAGACCAGAGTGCGCGGTGCGGTTAAGGAGATTGCGAAAGATTTGGTGCAACTCTATGCGGCGAGACAGGAAAAGGAAGGCTTTATCTACGGGAAAGATACCGTATGGCAGAGAGAGTTTGAGGAAATGTTTCCGTTTGAGGAAACGGATGACCAGCTCCTCGCCATCGAAGCTGTTAAGCGAGATATGGAGAGCACTAAAATCATGGATCGTCTTATCTGCGGTGACGTGGGATATGGTAAGACAGAGATAGCAATTCGTGCGGCATTCAAGGCAGTACAGGAAAATAAACAGGTTGTGTATTTGGTGCCGACGACAATTCTTGCACAACAGCACTATAATACATTTATGCAACGCATGAAGGAATTTCCGGTACGCGTAGATTTGATGTGCCGTTTTCGTTCATCTGCTCAGCAGAAAAAGACGATAGAAGATACCAAACGTGGTCTTGTAGATATTGTGATCGGAACACATCGCGTCCTCAGTGATGACATGGAGTTCAAGGATCTGGGACTTCTTATCATTGATGAGGAGCAACGTTTTGGTGTTCAACACAAAGAAAAAATTAAGAAGTTGAAAGAAAATATTGATGTTATGACTCTGACAGCAACGCCAATTCCGAGAACTCTTCACATGAGTCTGATTGGAATTCGGGACATGAGTGTTCTTGAGGAAGCACCGAATGACCGCATGCCAATACAGACCTATGTTATGGAATATAATGACGAGATGGTACGCGAGGCAATTCAGAGAGAGCTTTCACGTCAGGGGCAGGTTTACTATGTCTATAATAAGGTAAAAGATATTGATGAGATTGCAGCTAAAATTCAGAAACTTGTTCCGGAGGCAAATGTTGCTTATGCGCATGGTCAAATGAAGGAACATAAACTGGAAAATATTATGCTTGATTTCATTAATGGAGAGATTGATGTTTTGGTTTCTACTACTATTATTGAGACCGGACTTGATATTTCCAATGCCAATACCATGATTATTCACGATGCAGACCAGTTGGGACTTTCACAGATGTATCAGCTTCGTGGACGTGTGGGGCGTTCTAATCGCATGGCATATGCGTTTTTGATGTATCGCAGAGATAAACTGCTTAAGGAGGTTGCAGAAAAGCGACTATCAGCGATTCGTGAATTTACTGACCTAGGTTCCGGATTTAAAATTGCGATGCGCGATTTGGAAATTCGCGGTGCGGGTAATTTGTTGGGAGCCGAGCAACATGGACATATGGAAGCTGTGGGCTATGACCTTTATTGTAAGATGTTAAATGAAGCGGTGAAGCATCTCAAAGGAGAATTAGAGGAGGAGCCATATACTACTACTACGGTAGATTTGAATGTGGACGCATTTATTCCGGCATCTTATATACCAAATGAATATCAGAAACTGGACATTTATAAACGTATTGCTTCTATTGAAAATGAAGAAGAGATGGACGATATGTTGGAGGAACTGATTGACCGATTTGGAGATGTTCCGAAGAAGGTACAGCAGTTGCTTTCCATTGCTTTATTAAAATCGTTGGCTCACAGTGCGTATGTAGTCAGTGTCGAGCAGAAGGGTGAGGTATTTAAGTTTACCATGTACGAGAAGGCAAAGGTACATGTGGAGCGAATCCCGATGTTAATTGAGAAATTTAAAGGGAATCTGAAGTTTACGGTAGACACCAATCCGTACTTCACTTATCAGAAACTCTCAAAGAACAAGAAAGAAAAGGACGAGGATGTACTGGAACTTGTGAAAAATGTGTTAAATGAAATAAAAACATTGCTTGATTAGGGAAAAAGCGTTATAATATGATGTTAGAAGCACAAAGGAGGATTTATTCATGAAATCATTAAAAAAATTAGTTGCACTCGTTGCAGTAGCAGCGCTTTCTATAACAGCCTTTACAGGTTGTAAAAAACAGAACCCAATTGATAACAAAGAGATTGTCATGACAATTGGTGACAAAAAAGTTGAACTTGGTTTGGCAAATTTTGTTCTCAGATATCTTCAATCATCAGAAGAATCTACTATGGAAATGTATGCTTCATATGGATATGCGATGGACTGGGATATGGAAATCGATGAAGACGGCACTACATATGAGGAAAGTGTGAAGAAAGGCGTACTCGAGTCTATCCAACAATTATATGCTTTGGATGCTCATGCAGAGGAATATAAGGTAGCACTTACGGAAGAAGAGACAGCAAAGATTGAAGAGGCAGCAAATGCATTTGTTAAAGCAAACAAAGACGAAGTCAAAGAAAAAGTTTCAGCTGAAGTTAAATATGTGAAAGAATACTTAAGATTGCTTACAATTTCTGAAAAAATGCATGAAGCGATTAAAGCATCACACACACCGGAAATCAAAGAAGGTGAAGCAGACCAAAAGATTATGTATTATGTACAGTTTGCGAAAACTTCAACAGATGCTTCTGGTAATCCAGTACAGTTAACAGATGATCAACTTGCACAGCTTAAAAAAGATGCACAGGCAATGTTAGATGGTGCGAAAGCAAACGGAAATCTGGAAGCATACGCAAAAGAAAAGAGCGCAACAGCAACCAAAGCAGCTTTCAGTGCTGACAGTGAGGACTTGGATGAAGCATTAGTGAAAGCAGCAGATAAGTTAGAATTGAATGGTTTTACAGACGTGATTGACACTGAGTCAGCATACTATGTAGCTCAGGTAACAAGTTTGTTTGATCAGGAAGCAACGGATGCGAAAGAAGCAGAACTCATTGAAGAGCGTAAAGAAGAATTCTATACAGAAACTGTTGAAAAATGGAAAAAAGATATTAAGGTTGAAGTGAATGACAAGGTCTGGGATCAAATTACGATAGAAGGCTTGAAGGTTAACGCAATTGAACCGGAGGCAGAGGAAGATACGACAGAGGGTACAACAGAAAGCACAACGGAGGGCTTGACAGAGGGTACAACAGAGGAAGTAACTGAATAATATTTCAAAATAAACGGGTGTAGTTCCAAATGGAATTACACCCGTATTCAAAACATTTTGGAGGAGAAAATATGTACACCGATTCCGCTTATTGGCATAACAAAACACCGGATATAGATGATAACTTTGAGGATAACAGCGTACCACTTATTGTTAGTAGTTGTGGGGTTTATCGTATGTATACAAGGCAAAAGTTGCTTACTTATCGTCCGAGGGGCAGATTAGATTACCAATTGTTGTATGTTGTTTCCGGAAGAGCACATTTTTACTTCAATGGGGTGAAAGAGATTGTGCCTGCCGGGAATATGATTATCTATCGTCCGGGCGAAATGCAACATTATTATTATTGCGGATCAGATAAGGCAGAAGTGCATTGGATGCATTTTACAGGTGCTTCCGTAAGGGGCATGTTGGAAAAGTACGGCCTTACAGATGATGTACATACCATTTATGTGGGGACTTCTATGGAATACAAACGTCTTTTTCAACAGGCATTGCAAGAACTGAAACTCTGCAAAGAAGATTATGAAGAAGTACTTGCCAACAACCTTCAGAACTTGCTTATTGGAGTTCACCGAGCGATTAGCAGTAAGTTACAGGGGGACAATCAGGTCAAAAGGAAAGAAATGGATGAGGCTGTTCACTATTTCCATATGAATTATAATAAGGCCATTAACATTGAAGAATATGCAGAAAGTATTCACATGAGTGTAAGATGGTTTATCCGAAATTTTCGGGAGTATACAGGTACGACTCCTGCACAATATATAGTATCTCTGCGCATTTTTAATGCACAGACACTATTAAAATCTACGGATTACAATATTACGGAAATTGCAAGCATCGTAGGGTATGACAATCCGTTCTATTTCAGTAGATTGTTTCGCAAACAGAGCGGAGAGACCCCGTCTGAATATCGCAAAAAGTTTCGGACATGATAGGAATATTTTTAAAGCACAGTTGTAAAAGCAACTGTGCTTTTGCTTGATAGCAGCTTTTTTGTTGACAAGCGAAAGTTCTGTGACAAATTTTAAAATAGGCTTGTGAAAGGTTCTCTCGAGTGCTAAAATAGTCTTACAGAGAGTACCCATGACAGGGTGGTAGCCTCCCTAGTTTATGCAAACCGGCTTGCCGGAATACATAGGGAGGTGGCGTGATGACAGCTTTTGAAATTGTTTCGACGATTTTAGCCATAGCTTCCTTAATGGTCGCTATTGGTATGTTTGTACTAGCGTTGCTAACCTTTCTCCAAAAGAGAAAGAAGCGAAAATAAAAATGCCTATCCTGTCGGCCAACAGGATAGGCGGTGTCCGTAAGGACATTTAAACCAACTGGAGAGGCATCCACTTTGGAGTGGGTGCTCTCTTTATATAGTCATCATAACACTACTAATAATAAAATTCAAGATATTTTATATAAATTCCGAAAAAGTCAAATAAGCATAGCAATCCAAAATGGCAGGATGCAATTACGGAAGAAAAGAAATACATATACTGTTCTAATTGTGGTGAAAAGTTGGTTGAAGGTTCCAAGTTTTGCAATAAAACATGGTGTTGGTTTAGATGAAGTAACTGCAGAACAAATACGGGAGGTGATTTTTGGATGAAAATGAAAAAATGCAAAAGCGTCATTTTGTGCATGTTATATTCTTTCGCGTGCATGGCGTTTTGAAAAATTGTTGTTTAAAATCAAAGTCAGTAAAAAATACAGATATTATGTTAAAAGCATAGTGGAAAGGACAAAGATGAAAACAATATTATTTCAAGGTGATTCAATAACAGATGCAGGGCGCTGGGGAACAGACGATGTACATCTTGGACTTGGATATGCAACACTTGTCAAAGCGGAATTAACGTTCAATTATCCAGGGCAATATATCGTGCAGAACAGAGGAATTAATGGGAATCGCATAGTTGATTTATATGCAAGAATGAAGACGGATATCCTTAATCTCAAACCGGATGTCATGAGTATTTTAATTGGTGTGAATGACGTATGGCATGAATTTATGGAGAAGAATGGTGTAGATGCTGATAAGTATTTTAAAATCTATTCTTTATTAATTGAAGAGATAAAAGAGGCATTGCCGGATATCAAGATTATGATTTTGGAACCATTTACGTTACCGGGAAGTGCCAATGAGGGATGTTGGGAAGAATTTCGTGATGAAGTTGCCAAACGTGCAGAAAAGGCTAAGGAGATTGCAGAGAAATACAATCTGACTTTTGTTCCGTTGCAGGAAAAGTTTAACGAGGTTGCAGAAGCGACAACGAATGATTGTTGGTTGTATGATGGAGTTCATCCTCAGGCTGCAGGCCACGAATTAATTAAAAGAGAATGGATTAAGGCGTTCAGTAATTTATAAAAACAAAAATAAGAGCTTGGAGAATACAAAATTTCCAAGCTCTTTTTTTCTTTGTACACTAAGTTTCTTTAGGCGCATGACCAAATTTCTTTTTATATGCTCGATAGAAAGTGGAGTAATCGTTAAAGCCACACTGTTTAAAAATATATGAAGGTTTTTGTCCTTGTATAATAAGGTCATTTGCAAGTAACAGTCGTTTTGTAGAGATATATTCTCCTACAGTTGTGCCGAGATTTCTTGTGAAATTTCGGTTTAACTGTGTTGGACTAATGAAAAAACGATCACATAACATTTCGAGCGAAAGGTGCTGTTTTAAATGTTTGTCAATGTATTGAGTTATTTGAGCTATGTCGCTTGCAGAATAAGTGGGTGGCTCTTTTTTGAGTTGAGAGGAATATTCCTTAAGTTCTAGTAATAGCGACATAAGGAGAAATTGCTTCTTTAAATTATCTGACGATTCATAAATAGAATTAAGGTAAAAATACCAGTGGTTATCAGGAAATTGATGAGTTGGATAATGGTTATACAGACCGGCAGGTCTATTGGTAAAAATCGTCAAAAGTTCATCTGTTAAGCAATCGTCTAAAGAATCTTCTGGCTTAAAATTAATAAATAATCTTGTGTAAGGAGTTGATTTCTTGGGAATGGGATGGTGAGATTCGTTGTTTCTTAAGACAATAATATCACCTGGATTCAATGTGTAAATATTTCCTTCAACAGAGTATTTTACTTTGCCTGAAAGAAGATAAAATATTTCGTAGTCATTGTGTATATGCATGGGGAAACAACGGGGGTCGGGCTCAGCAGTATATACTTTATTTGCATCTATCTGAAAAATTCATTATTTCTATGCTCCTTTACATTTTTTATTATATTATAATAATATGTGTATTTTTGTAATGTTTTTTCGCTTCCATGTGTAATGAAATATTTAATATAGTAAAAATGAAATATTGACATAAGGAGCGGAGGAATCATGAAACAATTAAAAATTTATGCATTTGCAGATGAAGCCAGTCCAAACATGGATGAACAGATTGAGGCAATGAGAAAAAATCATCTTGATTGTTGTTTGGTCTATAGGTTCACCAATAGGAAAGAGCGATATTGAAAATAAGGATTTCAACGAACAATTGGAAAAATTAAAACACACCATTGAGATTGCGCATGAATTAGAGACTGAAAATATTCGCATGTTTTCTTTCTGGCTACCGGAAAACGGAAAGCCGGAGGATTATCGAGCGGAAGTCATGGAACGATTGGGACAATTTTTGGATGTTGCTAAGGATAGTGGATTAATCGAGGCTTGCTTGGTGGCTGTTCCACATTACGAACACGCCAAGTATGCAATGGAATGCATGAAGCGGGGTATTCATGTTATGGTGGAAAAGCCGGCAGGAGTTTTTACAAAACAAGTCAGGGAAATGAATGAAGAAGCAGAAAAACATCCAGAGGTAGTCTTTGGTATGATGTTTAATCAGCGGACGAATCATATTTATCGCAAAATGCGGGAATTAGTACAGTCAGGGGAATATGGAAGGATTCGTCGTACGAATTGGATTATCACGGACTGGTATCGTCCACAAGCTTACTATGATTCTGGGGATTGGCGTGCTACATGGAGAGGAGAAGGTGGTGGCGTTCTTTTGAATCAATGTCCTCATCAATTGGATTTTCGTAATCCGGAAAGCCATCTATATAAGGATAGCAGTATAAGTGAACATATCAGTTATATTGGCAATGTTTATACATATGGTTTTCAATTGTACAAAGATGAAGAAGACAAAAGTGCAATAGAGAAGATGATAGAAAGTAGAGGAATTACAGGGGTATCGTTTTTCGGTGCATTTTCTTTGTTGTGCGGACTCATACGACACCAACGCTTTGACTGGCTTAAAGAATTTCTGTTGGATGAGGGTGCATGGATTCGTATGTTGAGAGAGGATGCTACTACCACTTTTGAGGGTTGGGGAAAAGATGCAAAAACGAATGCATCCCTATTCCATTTAACCTTTAGTTATGCAGTGATATTTTTGGCAGATATCGATCAAGGATACTTGTTTGAAAAATAGCAGTAACTTACCCTTAATAAACAAGATATAGTGCTAAGCCGAAGGTTAAAACCTATGGCTTAGCATTTTTTTGTGCATATTCCACATATTACCATAACTATTGTTTGGCATCCTGTAATATAATTGAAATACTGACATTTTCTGTGTTTTTGCAAAAAAAAGTGTCATTTTGTGCATGTTTTGTTCTTTCGTGTGCATGGCGTTTTGCACAATTGTTTTTTAGAATATAATTACAAAATGTTTAACGTAGGGGAAAGTGCATGTTGATAGTACCAAGACATTATGAAAATTTAAAAATACTACATGAGAATACAATGCCAAATCGCAGTTACTATATACCTGCATCTAAGGTTATGCATACGCTGGTACATGATAGAGAGGATTCTGATAGATATCAAACGCTGAATGGAGTGTGGCGGTTTCGTTATCATGACAGCATCTATGATTTAAAGGAACATTTTTATAAATTGGATTACGATGTAAGTTTGTTTGATGAGATCGTAGTGCCGAGTGTATGGCAATGCGCAGGCTATGATTCGCATCAGTACACGAATGTCCGTTATCCGTTTCCGTTTGATCCGCCATATGTACCACATGATAATCCGTGTGGAGCATATGTATATGATTTCGAATATACGCGAGATGAGTTGGCACCACGAGCATATCTCAACTTCGAAGGAGTAGACTCTTGTTTTTATGTATGGCTGAATGGGCAATATGTTGGATACAGTCAGGTATCGCATTCTACTAGTGAATTTGATGTAACGGACTATCTGGAAAATGGACTTAACCGTATTGCAGTACTTGTTCTCAAATGGTGTGATGGAAGTTACATGGAAGACCAGGACAAATTCCGTATGAGTGGAATCTTTAGAGATGTATATTTGATCAAGAGACCGGAACAATGTATCTTTGATTATTTCATTAAGACTACCCACACAAGAAAAGAAGCAATCGTAAATGTGGACATTACATATTTGCAAAATGCGATACCTACTAAGGTACATGTATATGATGCACAGCAGAATCCTATTGCAAGTGTGAATCTAGATTGGGAAGCATGCAAAGACAAAACTGCAAATATTCAGATAGGTATTCCGGAGCCGGTGTTGTGGAATGCAGAGAATCCATATCTCTACAATGTCATCTTGGAGACAGAGAATGAAGTAATCACAGACCGGATTGGCATTCGAGAGATATGCATTAAGGATAAAGTGGTGCATTTTAATGGGAAGCCGATTGTATTTAATGGAGTGAATCGCCATGATTCCGATCCGGTTACGGGATATACAGTTGATATAGAAAAAATCAAAAAAGATATGCAGTTGATGAAACAACACAATATCAATGCGATACGTACTGCTCATTATCCGAATGCCCCATATTTTTATCAATTATGTGATGAGTATGGATTCTATGTTATTGACGAAGCGGATAACGAAAGTCATGGTCCATGTGAAATATATTACGCAAGTGATGATTTCGCAGAGAAAGAAGCACACTGGAATGAGCCGATTGCAGATAATCCCGAATATATAGTGGCGACGTTGGATAGGACACAAAGGTGTGTAATCAGAGACAAGAACAGACCGTCAGTTGTTATATGGTCTATGGGCAATGAGAGCGCATATGGGTGTACCTTTGAAGAAACATTAAAATGGACCAAATTATATGATGATACGCGACTGACGCATTATGAAGGCGCGATACATCGTAACAAGAAACAAAAATACGATTTTTCAAATTTGGATTTACATAGCAGGATGTATCCGAATTTCTATGAAATAGACGATTATATCAATGGTAAACCGGATAAGCCACTCATTCTTTGCGAGTACAGTCACGCAATGGGTAATGGTCCGGGTGATTTGGAAGATTATTTTCAATATTTTCATAAGTATGACATAATATGTGGCGGTTTTGTGTGGGAATGGTGTGATCACGCGATATGGAAAGGACAGACCGAGGAAGGTAAGGATATATACCATTACGGAGGAGATCATGGAGAAATCCTTCATGATGGTAACTTCTGTATGGATGGACTGGTTTACCCTGACAGAACACCTCATACCGGTTTGTTAGAGTATAAAAATGTATATCGACCTTTGCGGGCAATCGATTATGATGCGGAGATGCAAGAGGTTACTTTCCAAAATTATATGGATTTTACCGATGCCAAGGATTATGTACAGATTCAATACGAAGTCAATTGCGATGGAGTAGTTGTAGACAGTGGAGAATTGGATGCTATTTCTGTAGAACCACGCCAAAAGGTTGCTACAAAGGTACCGGTTCGAATTCCAGAGCGAGGCAAAACGTTTTTGAAGTTGTATTACTATACAAGAAGCGAGACAGCTTTAGTGCCTTGCGGATATCTGTTGGGGTTTGATGAAATCCTTCTTGAAAATGAAGATTCACGAAATCAGTTCGTCGTGCAAAAGACAAACTGTTTTGCCAAGCATAGCAATGATATTCAAGTCGAGGAAGACGATAGTGTTGTGCTTCTCAAGGGGGAAATGTTCACTTATCGCTTAGACAAGCGAACCGGATTGTTTGAACAACTAACGTATCATCAAGTGGAACAGTTCCGAAAACCGATGGAAATCAATATTTGGAGAGCACCGATCGATAATGATGCACCATATAAATGGAATTGGTATCGGGCGGGATATGACAGAGCGGTTTGCAGAGCGCATGAGATATGCGTCAATCACACAGAAGAGTATGTGCAACTTGATTGTAAGCAGGCACTCGTTTCCAATGCGGTGCAGCGAATCTTGGATATGGAGACATGCTGGAAGATTGACAGAGATGGTGATATTCGATTTTCTATTAAGGTGACACGCAGACCACAATTTCCGATGCTCCCGAGATTCGGTATTCGTTTATTTTTAGATAAGAGCATGGAACAGGTGAGTTACTATGGAATGGGACCACAGGAAAGCTATATTGACAAATGTCGGGCAAGCAGTCATGGTCTGTATTCGGCAAAGGTAGAGGAATTGCATGAGGATTACGTGAAACCTCAGGAAAACGGCAGCCATATAGATTGTTCACATGTTGTCGTGGCAGGAGAGGACTCGCGGGTTTGTGCATTCTCTGAACAGGGATTTTCATTCAATGCCTCTTGCTACACGCAGGAAGAGTTAACACGGAAAGTGCACAATTATGAATTAGAGACTTCCGATTATACGGTCTTATGTTTAGATTACGCACAAAATGGTATTGGCTCGAGCAGTTGTGTGGTTAGCCTGGCGGAGAAATATCGACTGTTAGCACAGGAATTTACATTCAAAATAAATTTGTCATTTGCAAACAAAGACTTAAAAATGAAAGGAGAACAATGATGAAAAAAACAGCAGTTTTATTGTTGGCAGTAATGATGATGTTGCTGGTGGCATGTGACAAGGGAAACAATCAAGTAGACGACCCCACGAAGCAAGTTGAACAGGAACAGACTGAGAAAGACGATTCGAATCAGGAGGAAACCAAGAGGGATGATTGGCCGGACAACGAATTCACAGCTTTGATTCCAAAACCGGAGTTTTCTTTTCTGGCAGCCAGTGTTAGTGGAAGTACTTTCTCATCTAATTTTGCAGGAGCAACCATTGAACAAGTTAGAGACTATGTTGTGAAACTTCAAGAAGCAGGTTTTAACGTGAATGCAGAAGTCAAGGATGAAGAAATCTATGGGATGGTGACTTACGATTATAAGGCTTCAAATGCCGAGGGTTATTCCATTCATATTTATTTTGGAAATGAGAGTTTTAGCATTACCATGAGCAAATAGGGAAGGAGATCATGTGATATGGAAAAAGAAAAGATAGAAAATCCGAAAAGCATCCAGCGTAAACGTGCAAGGGCAATGGGTTTTTATGAATTAAAAAGAAGGGTGAGCGCCTTGTTTCCTAAACGAAAATCTAGGAAAAAGGTAATTAACTTCCATACGAAACAAAAAATATTTGTTTGGAGGGTGTTAGCGATTCCAATACTGAATTTCCTTGTCTTTTGGGTATATGCTAATCTGGATGCCATTACCATGGCATTTCGAAATATAGATATGAGTACAGGTATGGAGTACTGGACACTGGGTAATTTCGGAAAAGTGTTGGACTTATTTACCGAAGGAAACATGCTTTTATATGGAAGGAACACATTGATGTTCTGGCTTTTAAGCACGGTATGGGCAATACCACATTCCATTATGCTAACCTATGGGTTTCACAAAAAAATGGCAGGAAGAAAAGTTTTTCGTGTATTGCTCTACATCCCATCTATTATATGTTCCGTTGCACTGGCCGGAATCTTCAGTTCCTTTATCAGTAGTAATGGTGCAGTAGGTTACATATTGACAAATGTATTCAATGTGGCACGCGTTCCCGCATGGTTTGCAGAGCAGGAGTTCGCCTTAGGTGGTCTGTTGTTTTACAGTTTTTTCTTTGGATTTGCAGGACAGTATATCTTATACAGTGGTGCGATGGCTAATATCAGTAACGAGATAACGGAAGCGGCTTATATGGATGGCGTGACTATGTGGCAGGAAATCCTTTACATCGATATCCCGCTTATGTGGCCGACTCTTTCCATGACAATTGTTACATCTTTTAGTGGGTTATTCGGAGCGTCCGGACCGATTCTTATCTTTACTCCGAACATGGAGGCTACTTGGACCTTTGGCTACTGGATCTTTGACCAGGTGCGAAGATTTCAGGCGTATTACCTACCGGCTACATTGGGATTGTGCTTTACCATCATTGCATTTCCGATTGCGATGTGGGTAAAGAACGTAACAGATAAGATGTTTACAACAGAGTAGGAGGAGACAACATGAGGTTTAGAAGAAAGCGAGATTTATTAGACAAGAGGAGAACGATTTGGGAAAAGATGTTCTTTATCCTATTATTCTTAGTACTGTTTGTGTGGGCTGCAATTGTTGTTTATATGTTATTATGGGCCTTTATGTGTTCCTTAAAAACCAATTTGGAATATGTAAATGAACCTTTGACTTTGCCGGTACAGTTACATTTTGAAAACTTTAAAATTGCGTTAGACAAGTTGTCTGTGAACAATATTGGCTTCTTAGGAATGCTGTGGCACAGTCTTTGGCAGTCTGTAGGGCCGGCTTTGATAAGCACAACCATGGCGCTTCTTGTAGGTTATGTGTTTGCACAATATCAATTCCCGGGTAAGGCATTTTTATTTGGTGTTATCGTATTTACGATGCTGATTCCGCTCTATGGTTCTATGGCGGCTTCCTATCGGCTGATGTTCGATTTAAAGTTGGCCAACTCCTATTTGTACTTAATCAAATGCGTAGGAGGATTTGGCGGAGGTATGTTGGTTCCGTATGGTTACTTCAAGGCGATGCCAAAAGAAATGAGAGAGGCAGTATATGTAGATGGTGGAAGTGACGATATTGCTTTCTGGAAAGTATATTTTCCATTAAGCCGTAATATTTTTATTCCACTTGCAATGCTCACCTTTATCGCTGAATGGAACGATTTCCAAAATACACTTTTATATTTTGACAAAATGCCGAATCTGGCATTGGGCTTATATTATTTCCAACAGGAAATACAGTATGTGGTTAACAATCCGGCATATTTTGCAGGCACGTTGATTGTCATGGCGCCGGTAGTTATTCTATTTATATTTGCTTCTGATAAGATTATGGGTCAACTGTATAGCGGTGGCCTTAAAGGATAAGACAAGAAGAAGGGAGAAATGAAACATGAAAAAGAAATTATTAACTTGGGTGTGCATCGCCACAATGCTTATGGGTAGCTTGGTAGGATGTGCCAGAACGAATCAACAGGTGGCCAATGATGGCGGAGCGGCCGGAAAAGGAACCGAATTGCAAATCGGTGTAGAAACGAAAGGCTACGGAGATCAATTTGCTTATAAGTTGGCAGAAGCATTCGAGAAAAAAACAGGCATTAAAACAGTTGTTGCAAAATCTAACTCCGGTGAATGGATTCTGCCGGCGGTAACAGCAGGTGCCAAATATAACGATATCGATGTTTTCTTTGATATCCGTGATAACGCAATGGGCGATGTGGCTAAGGTGAATTATCTTGATGGATATGAGAAAGCATATATTGATTTGAGTGATATCTACAATTCCGTTCCGGAAGGCTACGACACAGATAAGACACTCAAAGAAATCTTTGACCCGTATGCAGTTCGTGCATGTACATGGGATTTAGAAGGTGAGGGATACGGTGACGGAAAACAGTATTTTATTAACTATGTTGCCGGAATGGAAGGTTTAGTATATAACGTTGATTTGTTTGAAAAGTATAATTTGAGTGTACCGAAAACTACCAATCAGTTTTTCGCTTTATTGGAACAGATGAAAACAGCGGATAACGGAAAAGCACCACAGAATAAAGATGGAAGAGTCATTTATCCATACGTATTCAGTAATAGTTGTAATTATCAGGATTTTATAACTCGAGTATGGTGGGCACAGTATGATGGCATAACGGCTTTTGAGAATGTTTTCAAGGGACAAGATGCAAAGGGGAACTATACAGCTGAATGCCAAAAGAGTCCGGGAAAACTGTCTGCATATACACACATTGCAAACTTGTTATCACAAGACAATAACTATTATGACCTTAATGCAGCTTCTCAGACCTTTACAAATGTGCAGGTTAAATTCTTGGATAATCAAGCATTTATGATTACTACAGGAGACTGGCTAGAAAGAGAAATGGAAGGTAACTTTGCAGATGTTGAACTTAATATTGCATTCATGAGAATACCGATGAACAGTGATGTAATTAAGAATTGTGATTCCGTAAAGACAGAGGAACAATTGGTAGAAGTAATTTCATATATTGACGGGGAGACATCTGAAAGACCATCCTACTTGTCTGACAGTGATTTGGCATATTTGACAGAAGCACGTAGCATCAATTCGAGTGAGGGTAATCAGCATATCGCATATATCCCGGCTTACAGCAATATGGTAGATGAGGCAAAGCAGTTCTTAAGCTTCATGTTATCCAAAGAAGGTCAGGATATCATGTTAAAATATGCGAACGGCAATATGGCACCATTGAATGTAGATGTGGAACAGTTTGATGCATACGCAGAATTATCTTCTTTGCAGAGAGCAAAATACACGATGATGAGCACAGGATCAGGCCTGCAGTTTATTGGACAAAGTAAATATCATCCAATGGCCTATGCCGGAGGATGTAGTGATTTATCTGGTCTGGAAGGATCATTTGGTAGTGTAAAGACCTCTAGCAGTCACAAAACGCCGTTAGAACTTTGGGAGAAGCAATATAAGAATTTCGTGAAAGAATGGGATAACAAAGTGGAAATTTCAGGTGTTTCAAAGATCAAAAAGTAACAGGAGGGAATATCTCATATGAAGAAAGTAATCAAAAAACTTACAGTCGGCTTGTTGTGCTTATGTATGGTTCTTTCGTTAGTGGCATGTGCTGATGGCGGTGGCAGTAACGAGAATGAGCAGGAAGGAACTTCTGAGGCTACGCAGCTTACTCATGGAAAGGTGTGGTCAGCACCATCCAGTGTGAAGATTCTGAGAGATGATGTGAAGTATGCCAATAAGCAGGCGGCGAAGCTTTCCTATCAAGCAGTGCGTAATGAGCATGAAAATTATCAATTGCTCATCACAGCCGAGAAAGACATTTCGCATTTTGAATTACAGGTAAATGATCTGAAAAATGGAAAAGAAGTTATATCTAAGGATAATGTCACTGTATATGTACAAAAGTATGTATATTCTACAGACAGTGCCGGAAACGGATACATTCCGGACCCATTGATTCCAATGGAAAATGCTGATGCATACGATGAGAATGTAATTAAAGCAGGTCAGAATGGAGCACTGTGGGTGACGATTTATATACCGGAGGATACCAAAGCAGGTGTGTATGAAGGTACCTTTAGGCTTGTGTTAGAGGGAACCGAGGGTAAAGAAACCTTGGATGTTCCTGTGTCTGTGGATGTGTACGACTATACATTAACAGAGGAAGTAAATGCGAGAACCCTGTTCTCATGGAGATATATCCGAGTTGCGGCAGGCGAGCTGGACGGCAGTATTGAGATGATGGAAAAGTACTATGATTTTTTTGAGGATTATCGTATCTCATTACAGACATTGCCGGTAGAATCCCTGTCAGGTCAAGAGTACATTGATGCATTATTGGAACACTATGATGACATCTCCAACTATTGTATCATGAACATAAAAGGTGAGATGACAGGAGGTCTATATAGTAGTAGTTATAGAGATATTGTAATGGAAGAGTATCTACTCATTGCAGAAAACAGTACGGCTGAGAAAAATCTTTTTGACAAAGCAAGCATCTTTACCGTAGATGAGCCTCATTTAACAGAGGAATCCGGAAGAAGAGGATTGATTTCCCAGTTGCAGCAGGTGAATGCTATGGTAGAAGAAGTGATTGACACCATTGCAGCTGATACTAGTGCTCGTTTCAAAGAGTTTAAGAAGATTAAAAACTGGGAAGATTCTATCCGTGACATCCCGAATATCGTTACTCTGAATTATATGTCTTGGTTGTTTGAAAATGAAGACTCAGAAGATGCGCAGACAATGTTGTCTTTAATGAATTGTATCTGTCCATATTTTACACACGTGTCTGACAGCAGTATCGAACAATTAGAGCGCATGGCAGAGAAGTATGATCTGGATTTGTGGTGGTATGGATGTGTTGCTCCGAGACCACCTGCACCAACCTATCATATCAGTGATTTGAATTTACTGAGTCCAAGAACAGTGTCTTGGTTACAAAGCAAATATGATATACAAGGCAATCTGTATTGGGATGTAGCAGGATATACTTACGAAACACAAGATGAATCTCTTTATTATGCTGTAGATTTGTACGAAAAGCCATACCACTATGACGGTTGGACAGCAGGTGACGGTTTCCTTGTATATCCGGGAGCAGCATATGATGTGTATGGACCTATACCATCTCTTCGTCTAATGAGTATTCGAGATGGCATGGAAGAATATGAAATCCTTGAGAATCTGAAAACTGTTTTAGAAAATGATCCGGATGCCTTCGATGATACAATTACAACAGACAGTATCATGAGCATGTTTTATGATCCGGTTGCACTTAGTACAAGTCGTATGTATACAGATGGTGAGGCGGAGCTTGATTTTGTTACATTGCGTAAGAATCTCTTAGAATTTATTACCGGATTCCAAGCAGGTTTGGGATTTGTTCTTGGAGATATCAGCATCATCGGAGAGACTGCAGAAGTCACCTATTATGTGCAGGATGGAGCGACCGTTCTCATTGATGGCGAAACACAGAAACCGGTAGAAGGTAATGAGTACAAATACGAAATGGATCTTGCTCAGGATACATATATCCATCTGACAGTGCAGAATTCTTCGGGAGAAACAAAGAAGTATAATCAATTCGTTGGAACACCACTATATGTACTCAATGCAATGTCAGACGAAAGTCATGCAACCGATATAACTGTAACGGAAGGAAGTACAGCAGAGATCGTAGCGAGTGATACATATTCTACAGATGGAACAGCACTTCATGTAAAACTGAATGGTGTTCTGACAGGAGATATTATTGATGATGCTACATTTAAACCAGCTGTAACATTTGA
>JAFQDE010000049.1 GCA_017416155.1 Tyzzerella sp. | reverse complement strand
AGTTCTTGTAAGTTTTACCATAGTTGCGAAATCGCCTGCACCTTCGGAGAAAGCATAACCAGTAGCAACAACGGACGAGGTATCATTTACCGCCGTTCCTGCCCAGATTCCAAAAGCTTGGTCAGTCATACCAAGTGCTCTTCCCATAATTGGGAACAGGACAATCATCGCCATATCAAAAAGAAAGGTTGCAGACATGGCATAAGCCACATCATTATCGTCCGCATCAATAGTCGGTGCAATAGCTGCTATCGCAGAACCACCGCAGATGCCTGTGCCGGCAGATATCAAATTAGAAAGTTTCCAGTTTAATCCCAATGCCTTGCCAATAAAGTAGCCACCGCCAAAACATGTCAGCAAAGTGAATATCATGACAGTAAGGGACATTTTACCTACGTTCAAAATAGTAGTAATATTAAGAGACAAACCAAGCAAAATGATTGCAAATTTTAATATTTTTTTTGATGTAAATTTAAGCCCTGATGCAAACAACTTGGTATCCTTCAAAAAGTAATTAAGAAGCATGCCGATAAACATCGCAATGACAGCAGAACCAATCAGATGAATTGGGAGCAAACTTTCAAACCAGCACGCAAGAAGCGCCACTCCCACTGACAACATCACTCCCGGAACAATTTTCAATATTTTCATAACCATTTTCCTACCTTTATTTTTATTTATTTCCTTGGTTATATCGCAAATTTATGATAATATCAAATTATCATTTATTATTACCTTATAAATTTATTTTATGGAGATTATTATGTTAGATTACAGAGTATTTACCTTCCTTGTCCTCTACGATGAAATGAATTACCGCAGAACAGCAGAAAAACTGAATATGACACAACCAGGTGTTACACAACATATTCACTATTTGGAAAATTACTACGGCGTGAAACTCTTCGAATATGACGGACGCACTCTTTCAAGAACAAAGAATGCGGAACGACTAAAACGGTATTTCGACAGCATCAAGGCAGAGGAAATAGATATTCGCGAAGGATTTGTACCCAAAGATACCATTCATATGACTGTAGGGGCAACTAAGACGATTGGCGAATTTGTTATCGTGCCAGAGATTCGCTCCTTTCTTCAAAACCATAACCATAATCTTGATTTGATTATCGATAATACCGAAAATCTTTTACATATGCTTGAAAAGGCGCGGATTGATTTTGCCATTATCGAGGGTGTTTTTGATAAATCCAAATACGGCCACCACCTTTACAAAAAAGAGGCGTTTATGGGGATATGCTCCAAAAACCACCCGTTTGCCGGCAAAACAGTCACCCTTGAAGAAGTCTTTGCAGAGGATATCGTAGTGCGCGAACCGTTATCGGGGACAAGAACAATACTAAATAACGCCTTAAATGACCGCGGTTTTTCCCTTGACAATTTCAGAAGATGTATCTCAGTCAGCAATTTCTCAGTGATATGTGACCTCGTCGCTAACAACAACGTGATTACTTTTGCATATGAACCAATTTCTCGCTGTCGCAATGACCTTGCCACCTTTTCCGTTGCAGATATCCAGATTAACGGAGAGTTCAACTTTGTCTATTGTAATGAAAGAGTTGCAAAAGAAAAAATAGACCTTATATTTAATTCTCAATAAAAATCCGATGCACTCAGATATTATTCTGAATACATCGGATTGTTCTTCTACTCTTCCCTTCTGATATCCTATGTTTCTATATATTCCGGATGTTTTTTTATGAATTCCTCATTTGCTCTTAGCATCTGTTCATAATATTGGTTGTACAATGGACTTAAACGTCTCATTGCAGGTATGAACACATCATAATAACCATTTGATGAACAAAACTCTTTCATCAGTTCCATTACCTGATATGCTGGCGAACTTTTATACTCCTCTGTCTGCTTAAAACTATGATATGCGTCTAAGATTTCCTTATTATCATCTACAAAGGCATTAATATCCTGCATGGCATCTTGTTTTCCTTGCAAGATAGAGTTGATTTTTTCAGTTCCCTCTTCTCCGGAATATAATTCTAAATATTGGTCTAAATATTCCTGCAAATGTATTGGAATCGTCATATCCGGCACATTGTCGAAAAACTCTATAATCTCCTGGAATGCGTCTTTCTGTTCTTCTGTTTCTATCGGTTCTGTAAGATATCTCGAGAAATTAAGACTGATAAATTTGCCATAATAACTCGGAAATAAATCCAGTAATCTTTTAATAATAATGCTTTTTGAATTAATCTCGTTAATTTCATCCGAGAGTTCTTCTACAGATTCTCCCTCTGCTATTTTTTTGAGAATAGAATGTCTGATTTTTTCTTTCTCCATATC
The DNA here is from genome assembly GCA_017416155.1 of Tyzzerella sp. Lineage (GTDB taxonomy): Bacteria > Bacillota > Clostridia > Lachnospirales > Lachnospiraceae > Faecalimonas. The sequence goes on along the minus strand of JAFQDE010000049.1, from coordinate 1,654 downwards.
CAAAGTTCTCTGATATAGTATGCTTTTCACACTATCTTTCTTTTCAAGAACTTGTTTGATTTCAGGAATGCTTAAATCCAATCTGCGATACAAAACGATCCTTTTTATAATCTCTACATCTTGCGCTGTAAAATCTTTATAACCATTTTCTAAAACATTGGGATTTACCATATGCTGTTCTACATAATACTGGACTGCTTTCTTTGTAATGCCACACTTTTTTGCTACTTCATTAATTAACATGAATTATCACCTCCAGCATTATCGTAAGCCGACCCGTAAGGGTGTAGTCAAGCCTTTTCTTCTGCAAGTTTCATCAATTCACGTTCAGACTCAACATCATTTTGATATGGATAACTTTTCGCACACTTTTCAAACAATGTCTTGATTTTCTCAGCATTTTCTCTTTCTTTGTTATGAAGAAGTGCAAGTGCGTATTCTGTCCGTAACACAGACGGAAATTTTTTCATCTGCTTCATAAACTGCTTCTGTTCTTTCGTAAACATTCCGTCAATGATTTCTTTTCTATTCTCTGAAATCATTTCTATATACATTCTGTCACAAACCATGAGACTTCGGTGTAGACCCACCATGCCACTATCAATATCCATAATATGTTCCATCAGCTTGTCTGCTTCTTGAAAGTCCTGCCTATCCATCAGGCGATTGCAGGCGAATACTCCCATTACAACTACCATACTGTTCTTCATGGCTTCATCGGAAGGCACTGTAAACCACTCGTCCGGCATATCTTTCAAGCGCACACCCTTTGCAAGCTGTTCATTCACTTTCATCTGTATCCAGAAAGAACGCATTGCTTCACTGTTGCGTGTAAGTGAAAATGCATTATAGCCGTCATTATCCACCGTTCCCAATCGCATAGGCACACCATTCATAATAGCAATCACAATACCGACAACGGCACACATCAATAGCATTACCGACAAAAACGGTATGCTCTTAGTCGCGATATATAATACAAAAAACAAGGCTGAAGCAATTATATTCATCAAAGAACCGCCCAAGTTATAAAGCACCAACGGAATCTTCTCATCTTTCATGTCCGGTGGAGACATAAGACACTGTCCTCCTGTCCCTGCAATCGACAGCCTTCTAAGACAAACTTTATCGTTTTCTTTAACCCACATAAAACTGAAAATGCGGAATGAGCCAAATTTGTATCCAGAAAGCAAACCAAACACCAAATGTCCTGCCTCATGGATAATCAACTGTATGAATATGGCAACACACATTCCCACAAATAAACAGGCTAGCGAAAACAGGTTTTCCCATCCGGAAGTCCCCGGTTTTGCATTTTTATCTACATATTGAGCCATCAGTACACCACACACAGCACCTATTAACATAAAAAATGCTACTGCTATGTACTGCTGCCATTGTATTTTCTTCTTCGCTTCTTTCTTCTTCATTACGCTTTCCCTTTGCTTGTCTCTAATGATATCAGTACGCCTTCTCTTTCTTCGGCCACCTTGTCGCCGGATTTAAACTTCTCTGCTTTCATTAGTTTTTCAGAAACACGAAATTCTTTCTCATTACCATCTTTATCAATGGCATAAATAAATACTTCTGAAAAGCCTGCCAGACGTTCAATCTTACTGATTTCCATTCTGCTCTCCCAAAGTTTTCTGTCCTT
>JAFQDE010000048.1 GCA_017416155.1 Tyzzerella sp. | reverse complement strand
TTTCTGATGGGTTTATTCCTATTTATATATTTTGTTGACAGTGAAGCGACAGGGGAAGTATGGTCTGGAGTGGTATTGGGCGGAGTGATTTGCGCGTGTAGTATTTTTTCCTTATTTCACAACTTCAAAGCCTATCTGCATATAGATGCAGAACATATCAAAGGAAGATATAATTGGTTTGGAAGAATTGATTGTACGCTTTCGGATGTGCTCTATGCACAATTCCAAATGAATACGCTGACGATTCTATTAAAAAATGGGAAACAACATATTATCTCAGGGATTGAAAATCCTCTAATTCCGTGTGCCGTACTTCGAAGGATGATGCCGTTTACAGTATGTAGGGATATCGAAAAAGCGAAGGAAGAGTTGCACCAAATACAGAAGGAACGAAAAAACCTTCTATTCCGCGTTATACTCTGCATTGCATTGATGTTTGCATACATCTTCCTTACAGTGTTTTTAACCGGTTCTCGGGAACTATATGAATTTGGTAAGCTGGATTGGTTTTTCATGTTCCTCATGGTGATAGCAGAACTTATTACAATGGTCATTATGTTTCATTATGCTCTTAGGACAGGCAAGAAGAATATGCCTATTGAACGGCAGAAATTTGTGATACGTAGAAGCATTATAGAAACAAGTCCATTACTTCCGGGAGATGTAAAAAAGGTTTATGCCGATGAAAACTATTTGGGTAGATTAATGGTTTTAGGTAATCCGAATGATGAGTCGATTTATTACATGATTCAGGAGTTTGATACCGACTATCGTCTACAAATGGTACATAAATCTGAAACGTATAAGAGCATAGAGGATATTCCAAATGGGGTAGATATGTTAATTGATATTACGGAGAAAGTCTTAGTATAGAGAGGAGAAAGCTGCATGAAAAGCAAATGGCATTTATTTGGTGCAATATTTGATATTATTGTAGGAGTAGCAGGTATACTGGCTTTTATTATTATTTTAGCTAGTGGAGATAGTGTCGGAAGATGGATACCTGCACTCATCCTATCTGTATGTTTTCTTGGTTTAGGCATATATGAGCTTAGAAATTGGAACAAGAAATAAAAATCAATTAAATTTCAATCCACGTAAATGAAAGCAGAGGATGATAAAGTTGAATTACACATATATTCTGGAATGTAAGGATGGTACTTATTACACAGGCTGGACTAACAATCTGGAAAAACGTCTGAAGGTTCATAATGAAGGAAGAGGAGCGAAGTATACAAAAGCAAGACTTCCAGTTTCCTTAGTATATCATGAGGAATTCCCGAGCAAAGAGGAAGCGATGCGACGAGAGTATGCAATTAAACATATGACAAGAAGCGAAAAAGCCTGCCTAATTAGAACGTATGAAAAGAATAGAGGATAGAAAATGAGATATAACAAAAAATACATTGCAAAGAAAATTGATGATCCATTGCCGCCGTTACCAGAAGACGAGCGTATTTACTTCAATGTGCCATATATGGCAAGGGATTTTGCTAAATACTCACATTGTGGATTTGATCCGAAGAAGAAACTTTGGTTTACCGGTTCGCTCAATGCAAATTTATATGCATTAGTCCGCCTATATGGAGTGAATGAAGCAACATCAGAGAAGGCAATGCAGTTATTAAGAGAGAAGATTGGTGACATAACCAACCAGGATGAAATTACTGACGATGGCGATTGTACGTAAGAATATTTGGAAAAGGAAGGAATATGACATGAAGGGAAAAGTATGGATTTATCGGTTTTTGCTAATTGTAGGTATTGTATTGGCAGCAGGATTCATCATTAGACTGAGCGTAGATGCATGGAAGTATAAAATGTATGCACTGCCGTTTTACTATTATATCATTTTCCGTGTGATCGAATTTTTATTGCCGGCTATCTTCCTTATTGTAACGGGTCTTGTTTTACGTAGAAATGTGAAAAAAGAGAACTTGTAACATTATTATAGTACCCATTTAGTAATACAACGAAAAGAAAGGGCAGTTCACTTACGAAAATCTATCCGTGAGTGGAACTGCCTCTTTTTGGTTAAGTCATTTAATTGTTAATGTGAGTGTGTATTTACTGTACGGTTAAAAAAGGTAATCTACCACCAAAAATAACCGGCTTCTGTTGTCGCACCCAAGGCTCCGACGTGCGATTCGTTAATATTTACAATCTCGCCTGTATCCACATTGCGGTACTCAGCAGACCGAAGACCTCGTGAAATTAGTTGATATTTATGCCCATATGGTCCAGTAATCACATCAGGAACATATTCGATTGGAATTGGACCGGATTCATCTCCTGTAGAACCCCCATCGATATTTAGGCTTTTGGCAAGTGCCATGGCTTCTGCCTGATAACGTGCTTTTGTTTCAGATTCCAGTTGTTTAAGCTGTAAATCCTCAACGGCCATAGAATCTCCGCGACTGGCTGCCATTTTCAAGTATTCCTTGCCTTCTTCCTCGCTTGCACCGTAGATATAATAGTATTCGCCCTTATATCTCATAGCCCTTGCATCACCTTTGGCAATGGCTTTATCTAACCAGTAACGGCCTCTTGCCCGATTACCGGAAAAACGCAAACTCATAATAGATATACCTGTCTTTTGTGTCAGAGTGTAACTACCGACTTCGTCGTATAAGAAAAAGAGATTTTGCATGGCACTTATATCTCCCTGCTCTGCGCGAAGTTCATAAGCACAGGCCTGTTGCAAGAGAATTGTTTCATAAACTGGGATGATAATTTCTACAGCCTTTCCGGATATTTTTTTGTTTTGAATTTTGACAATATAGCCGCTGATTAAGGAGCCAATGTGTGCGGCATTTCCCTTCAATGCGTCTTTTATAGCATTCATTTTTTCTTTATTTGCTGATTCCGTTAAACGGAGATATTCTATAGCGTACAAAAAAGCTTTTCCCAAGTTAACATATGGCTCAGCATGGAACTTGTTGCCACGATAGAACTGCATGCGTTCATAGCACTTCTTGCTGTCTAATCCGGTTTCCTCAATATAGCGAGCATTAAATGACGCTTCTTTTGCAATCAGCAGATTTAGGAGTTTAATAGCCTTTTCGCATCCAGATTGTACGACTTTCTCGGCCCACATTTTCGCTTCTTTTATATCTTTTAGGATGTCGCTTTGATAAAGTATTCTAGCCACATGATACATACTTTCTTGATGTCCCAGTTCTGCGGCCTTGCGATAATATGTTAATGCTTCCTGTGGTTCATCTTTCCAATTTTCCTCTTTATCAGCCCGATGATGGTAAAAATCTCCCAACACCTGATTTCCCCAAGCACCGCAAGCAGCTGTTTCGCCAGCACTTTGCGCACGTATAATCATCTCCGCAGCTTCCTCCAATTTCCTTGGGTCGTCGGTAGTCTTATAATCCGAATATAGTTGCTTTGCAATTGCAACACAACTTGATGAGTGACCCAAGTCAGCCAACTTCTCATGATAATATAGCACGCTTTCACGCATACGGCTTACATAAGGATCTTTATAACAACTTGCACCAAGCGGTTGTTTCTTCTTGTGGAATTCATCAATTGCCTGTTTATATTCTTCTTCGCTATTAGCAGCAAGTTCTAAGTACATCCTGGTAAACATTGCATCTGTATTAGGATAACCTAGTTCCTGTGCCAGTTCGGCAGCAGTACCGGCACGCAAATATAAGCGTGGATTTGAATTCATGCTAATATCGAATGCTTTTACGGCATATTTACTGTCTTTTGTTTCACGAGCCGTTTTTATGTATGTCTCAGCAGCCCATTCTATGTCACCTGCTTTTTCGGCTTGAATGGCTTCTTGTAGTAGACGTTCGCCTTCCGAAAGTTTGGCAGACGTATCGGCGGCATAAATTTTTTGCTTTTCTACAATTGGTGCAAGTCGTTCGTAGGAGTCTTTCGCATACTTATGACCTTGGTTCATTGCCTTTTCAAACCATAATAATGCCTTGACTTTATCAGAAAAAGGATGTCCCTCTAATTCATATTTACAAGCACATTCATAAATTGCATCTACATTCCCTTGTGCTGCAGCTTTCTCATACCATTGTAATGCTACTGCATCATCACGCGTGCAACCATAGGACCAATCATGCATACTGCCACACTTCATTTGTGCTTCACACAGACCTTGTTCAGCGGCTTTTTCCGTCCAGTAAAGAGCTTTTTCTTCTTTTTCCCACAGTTTGCTTTCTTTAAACTTTTCAGCACATTCAAGCTGTTCTTCAGGAGTTCCATTTTCTGCAAATTTTTCCAGCCACCCTAAAGATTTTTTGATGTCTTTCTCACATCCAATTCCGTTTTCATAACAACTGGCACAAGCAGCCTGTGCCTTTCGATACCCGCCCTCAGCAGCATGGGTATAATATTCCAAAGCCAATTCGGCTTTCTTTTTGCGATATCGTTCCCCCTGAAGAAATGCTTCCTCGAAAGTCATTTCTGTTATGGGTTTTTCCTTTTTAAACAATCCAAATGCCATTCTGTTTCCACCGTTCCTCTTAACTTTATAATATACATCATACTTTAACTTAAATAGACCGTCAATTGTAAAACGCTTATCGGTCACCAAAAAGGCACCCTGAAACTGTCAAAATTAAATTTGACAGTGGATTTCCAATAAATATCTGTTGAAAAAAGAACAAATGTTCGATATAATAGCGACACGAGGAGTTGATAAGGGCATGAAACGGGTAATCTTTCACATTGATGTAAACTCTGCCTTTTTATCGTGGGAAGCGGTGTATCGGCTTTACCATTTAGGAGCCAAACAGGACCTTAGAACGATGGTATCAGCTGTGGGTGGAGATATGGCTATGAGACATGGGATTATATTAGCAAAATCCATACCATCGAAGAAATATAACATAAAAACCGGCGAATCCATCATGGAAGCCAGGCAGAAGTGCCCACACATTTATCTGGTTCCGCCCAATTACGGACTATACGAGAGGTGTTCCAAAGCGTTTGTAGATATTCTCCACGAGTATTCACCTGCAGTAGAACAGTATTCCATAGATGAGTGTTATATGGATATGACGGGGACAGAGCGCATTTTAGGTAGTCCGGTGGATGCGGCTAATACCATTCGTAACCGTATTCGTGACGAGTTAGGATTTACGGTGAATGTAGGTATATCAGAGAACAAATTATTGGCGAAGATGGCAAGTGACTTTAAGAAGCCGGACAGAGTGCATACGCTTTGGCATCACGAAATAGAGCAGAAGATGTGGCCATTGCCGGTAGCAGACTTATTCTTTGTTGGAAGGGCAACTGAGCGGAAACTTCGGGCATTAGGCATCGGTACCATAGGTCAGCTCGCTAAAACGGACATAGAGATACTGCGTTACCATTTAAAGAAGCATGGAGAAGTCATATGGCAGTTTGCAAACGGATTAGATGTGAGTGTGGTTCAGTCTGCTCCGGAGAAAAACAAAGGGTATGGAAATTCTACAACCATTCCTTTTGATGTAACGGAAGGCA
>JAFQDE010000047.1 GCA_017416155.1 Tyzzerella sp. | reverse complement strand
CAATCGGCTCACTTCCCTCTTCAATATACTCCGGCTGCATTGCAAATCCTGCATATGCAGAAGGCAAACCATGTTCTGTTACATCAAGACCAAGAATCTCTTCTTCACGGTCAACACGAAGTCCTACAATAGCTTTAATAACAAGGAATGCAATTGTAATGGTTACTGCTGTCCACGCAGCCACACTGATAAATCCTACAAACTGAAGTCCTAACAGTTCAAAGCCACCACCATAAAAAACACCGGTAAGAGTTTCGCCGGAAGCATTTCCAATACTGTAACCCGGTGCTGTATCTGTAGCAAATAATCCTACTGCCAAAGTACCCCAGATACCATTCATACAATGAACTGCTACTGCACCAACAGGGTCATCAATATGAAGTACATGGTCAAGTAACCAAACCCCGAAAACAACCAAAAGACCTGCAACTGCACCAATTATAATTGCGCCAAAAGCATCTGTTACATCACAAGGTGCTGTAATCGCAACCAATCCTGCAAGTGAAGCATTCAAACACATGGAAACATCAGGCTTACCATACTTAATCCATGTAAAAATCATACAAACTACGGTTGCAACGGCAGGTGCAATAGTTGTAGTAAGAAAAATCGAACCAAGCTGTTCCAATGAAGTTGCAGCCGCACCATTAAATCCATACCAGCCAAGCCATAGAATAAATACACCCAAAGCTCCAAGTGCTATACTGTGACCTGGAAAAGCATTTACTTTAACTATTTTACCTGACTTATCTTTCTTGAACTTACCAATACGTGGACCAAGAATCTTTGCACCAATAAGTGCTGAAATACCACCTACCATATGGATAGCACAGGAACCCGCAAAATCATGAAATCCTATCTGCGCAAGCCAGCCGCCACCCCAGATCCAGTGTGCTTCAATCGGATAAATCAAAGCTGAAATCACCGCTGAGTAAATACAATAAGAAAGGAATTTGGTACGTTCAGCCATTGCTCCTGAAACAATCGTAGCAGTCGTTGCGCAGAATACAAGGTTAAAAACAAAACTTGAAAAATCAAACTCTGCATATGATGTAAACAGATCAAATCCCGGCTTTCCTATAAATCCAAACAGGTCTTCACCCATCAATAATCCGAAACCAATTAAAATGAATACTACCGTACCTATACAAAAATCCATCAGGTTCTTCATAATAATATTTCCGGTATTTTTGGCTCTGGTAAATCCTGCTTCCACCATTGCAAAGCCTGCCTGCATCCAAAATACCAATGCTGCACCTATTAGAAACCACACACCAAATACTTCGGCAGAGGCAGCTTCCATTACTAATTCTCTCATTGTTTCATCCATATCAAGTACCTCCAATCATGTCAATTTTATCTTACACTGAACAACAAATCTCCATAGGTCGGGAACGGCCAATATTTCTTTGCTGTTACAGTTTCTGCTTCATCACAAGCAAGTCTTAACTCGCCCATCTTAACAAGAACAACATCTCTGATCATGTTTGCTTCTGAAATGATGCCTTCTGCATTATGCAATTCTACTAATGCATTCTCCAGTTCTTCCGTTTTAATAGCAATTCTGTCTGTAAGCTTAGATAATTTCTTAACCAAACCACTCTCATAGTTGCAGGTTAATGTATCATCCACTGCTTTTTTAGCTGCAATCGTCTTAGCAAGCTCCATAGTGTAGGCATCTACCGCCGGAGCAATTTCTGTCTTTGTCATATCAACCATTGTATTTGCCTCAATTACGACAGTCTTACAATAATTCTCCAGCATAATATCGCATCTGGATTTCAGTTCTGCCTCGGAAAATACTCCATGAGAGGTCAACATCTTCACATTTTTCGCATCCAGTAAATGTGGCATACAGTCCGGTGTGGTACGATAATTGAGTAGTCCTCTCTTCTCGGTAGCTTCCTTAATCCATGTATCATCATAACCGTTTCCGTTGAAAATAATATGCTTATGATCCTTAATGGTCTTGCGAATCATCTCATGTAATGCATCTTCAAAATTTTCTGCTTTTTCCAATCTGTCAGCATAAATCTTCAAACTCTCAGCAACCGCACTGTTGAGCATAATGTTTGCACATGCAATACTGTTGGAAGAACCCAGCATACGGAATTCAAATTTATTTCCTGTAAACGCAAACGGTGATGTACGGTTACGGTCTGTTGTATCCCTGTTAAACTTAGGCAAAACATCTACACCGAGCTTCATCTGTGTCTTCTGTGTTCCTGCATATGGGGTATTATTCTCAATGGCTTCCAGAACCGCATTTAATTCATCACCAAGGAAAATAGATACCACTGCCGGTGGTGCTTCATTTGCTCCGAGACGATGATCATTTCCAGCCGTAGCAACGGAAAGACGAAGCAGATCCTGATAATCATCCACAGCCTTAATTACAGCACATAAGAACAATAAGAACTGTGCGTTTTCATAAGGGGTTTCACCAGGAGAAAGCAGGTTCACTCCTGCATCTGTTGCCATTGACCAGTTATTATGCTTACCGCTTCCATTTACACCTGCAAACGGTTTTTCATGAAGCAAACATACCAATCCGTGCTTTGCTGCAACCTTCTGCATAATTTCCATGGTTAATTGGTTATGGTCTGTTGCAATATTGGTTGTGGAATAAATAGGAGCCAGCTCATGCTGTGCAGGAGCAACTTCATTATGCTCTGTCTTAGCCAGAATACCTAACTTCCAAAGTTCCTCATTCAATTCCTCCATATATGCTGCAACCCTCGGCTTAATCACGCCGAAGTAATGATCATCCATTTCCTGTCCTTTCGAAGGCTTTGCTCCAAAAAGGGTACGTCCGGTAAAACGAAGGTCAGGACGTTTATTGTACATTTCCTTATCAATCAGAAAATATTCCTGTTCAGGACCTACCGAAGTACGCACACACTTTACATCGTCGTTTCCAAACAGATGAAGGATGCGAAGTGCCTGCTTATTTAATGCCTCCATGGAACGAAGTAACGGAGTTTTCTTATCCAAAGCTTCTCCTCCGTATGAGCAAAATGCAGTAGGAATACACAGGGTCTTTCCTTTTATGAAAGCATAAGATGTGGGATCCCATGCGGTATATCCTCTTGCTTCAAAAGTTGCTCTCAAGCCTCCTGAAGGAAAAGAAGATGCATCCGGTTCTCCCTGGATTAACTCCTTTCCGGAAAATTCCATAATTACACCACCGTCCGGTGAAGGAGAAATAAAGCTGTCATGTTTCTCTGCTGTAATTCCGGTCAGCGGCTGAAACCAGTGTGTATAATGCGTAGCCCCATTTGCAACTGCCCAATCCTTCATAGCTGCCGCAACTGCATTGGCAACACTAATATCAAGCTGTGCTCCTTCATCAATAGTCTTTTTCAATGATTGATATACCTTTGCTGACAGATTTGCTTTCATTACTCTGTCGTCAAATACCAAACATCCAAAATACTCTGAAATATTCTTCATAATGATTCCTCCTCGTTATTATGAATTTATATATATAAAGAAAGGCGTCCTTTATGCTTTCTGCATTAAAGACGCCTTTGCCTTTATCACTATTCAATTTTCAATATCTTAAACAATTCCCTGAGCGGTCATAGCCTCAGCAACCTTCTCAAAGCCAGCAATCCTCGTTTGCTTCCACCACTACTCTTAAAGACTCTAACACTTCCTTAACTGCCTGGTGAAATTCCGGCTCCGCAGGATTCTGCTTCACTACCTGTTCAATTATCTCATCAACATACTACATCTCTTAATCCTCCTATAATTTATTGTATGCATAGCAAAATATTCATATTTGCTAAAATCAGCACCACCCGTCAAACGGGTGGTTTGCTCTTAGCCTATAAGGCTAGGTCCTCAAGCCGAGACTTAAGTCCCCCGCTTTCACTTACGTTCAAGCCTATTGCTGTTTGACTCGTCGCTGCCCCTAGGAAGGGGCTTTTGTATTACTTACTACCCTTAAAAGGGTCTTCATACTCTTTTTCAGTTAGTTTATCCATCGCTATATCATGGCTTTCTTGGTTCTTTATGTATTTCCTTATTGTAGCCTCGTTCAGTCCTACTGTACTTACATAATATCCTTCTGCCCAAAAATGGCGATTTCCAAACTTATACTTTAAGTTTGCGTGTCTATCAAATATCATCAAACTGCTTTTGCCTTTTAAATATCCCATAAATTGTGATACACTATACTTCGGTGGGATACTTACCAATATGTGCACATGGTCGGGCATTAAGTGTCCTTCTATTATCTCGACACCCTTATAATTACATAATTGTCTTAATATTTGTCCTATACTTTCTCTGTATTGTCCAAATATCGCCTTTCTTCTATACTTTGGCATAAATACAATATGGTATTTACACAACCATTTTGTATGGCTTAACGTATCTCTAGTATTTGCCATTTACTTTCCTCCTTGTTTGATGCAATAGACTTGAACTATCTTATTGTACTCCTTGGAGGAAAGTTTCCCATATCGCTATAAGCTTTTGCCCACCACCCGCATAGCAGGTGGTTTATTGTAGAAAATATTTCGCTTTCGCTACATATTTTCTACGGGCTCACGAGCCCATAAATACGTCCGGTCAAGGCACGCTTTGCTCAAGGCCTTGACTCGGCCGTTTTTAGGGTTTGTATTAAACCCTAAATAAAAAAAGGCAATGGCGTCCTCAAGATATTTACCTCAAAGACGCCATTGCCTTCATGGCTGTGATAATACACCCATCAAAAAATGTTGTCAACACTTTTTTTTAAATTTCTTTTCAACTGCAAATTTATCCAAAATTTTTATTGACAAACTCATTCAATAGGGGTATAAATATTGCAAGTGAGCAAAGGCGTTCATTTTTTGAGTAGAAACTTATCTACCCACAAAATGAACGCCTTTGCTTTTTTATTATCCTGAAAGGAAGGTAAGATATATGAAAATTGAAGGTCAAGTACGAATTCCTTCCGGATGTGCTATTGCAGCAGTGATTTCCAAGGATGGAAATAAGATGTCCGGCGAAATAATTACCAACTCCATGAAACCCATGCATGATCGCTCTAATGGACTGGGTGGTGGTTTTGCTGCTTATGGCATTTATCCTGAATATAAGGATTTCTATGCTTTACATATGTTTTTTGATTCCCGTGCCACACGAAAAGACTGTGAAGCTTTCTTAAAAGAACGATTT
>JAFQDE010000021.1 GCA_017416155.1 Tyzzerella sp. | reverse complement strand
TTATAACATGTAGGACAAAGATACTTAAAAACTATTATGTGAATAACAGGTACTTTTTTCTTGATAAAAAGAAAAAAATCCACAGAAATGTGGATAAATAGAAAAGACCGGACGCGAGTCCGGTACTTTGTCTTCATTCTGGGACGTCGCTCATTGTAGCGACGTCTTTTGTTATGTGATAAAATATTATTAGAAATTATGAAACCAACAAACTTTTTTGACGAGATATATAGTAAAGGAACATAAAAGAGGAGGGGAACGGACATGCAGGATGAAAATATTGTCGCTCTCTATTGGGAACGGAATGAGGCTGCAATTGAAGAAACGAAGAATAAATATGAGCACTATTTGTTTAAAATTGCTCACAATATACTGCTTGATTTTGAAGACAGTCAGGAAAGTGTGAATGATACATATCTGGCTGCGTGGAACTCTATGCCTCCGCATAAGCCAAGCATTCTGTCTACATATCTCGGAAAACTTACCAGGCGTATTTCTATTGATATTTTCCGTAAGAAGAATCGTCAAAAACGTAGAGCATCAGAATATGCTTTATCACTTGCTGAGCTAGAGGATTGCGTTGAGGGTGGCGGCACTCCGGAAGAAGATATGGAAGTAAAACTTCTTGCGGATGCAATCAATGAATTCTTAAAAACATTGCCTAAGGATGCAAGGAGTCTGTTTATTGGAAGATATTATTATCTAGATTCTCTCAAAGAGGTTGCGGAGTATTGTGGCATGAGTGAAAGCAGAGCAAAATCATTACTTTTCCGAACAAGATGTAACTTGAAAGTATATTTGGAAAAGGAGGGATTTGAACTATGAATATAGATAATTTACACGATGCACTTAATCTTCTGGATGATGAACTGATTGAAGAGGTTGAAGTGTTGCGAAACAAAAGAAATCTCGAGGCACAAAGGCGTATGAGGAAATGGGTTTCACGGTGGACAGGTGTTGCGGCCGGTTTGCTGCTTTGTTTTGTGAGTATATATGCAATCGGCAGTTTGTTTTCAAAGGGATTCGGTGGCAATAAGAAATCAGATACCAGTACAAGTATTGTTGGAGAAGACGCAAGCATTGAGTCAGAAAACAAGGGAAATGCGGATGACAAGGATCATTTTGAAGAAGTGACAGACGGAAGTGGTGTGGACGAAAACACTTCGACAGGAACCGGAGAATCTACATTAGATGCTCGTGAAATCAAAGTAGAAGTCACTGCGTTGGTGAAAGAAGGATTTGTAGGAATTGTTAAGGAGTCTGCAGATACAGAATTGTATGAAGTAGGAACTGAGTTGACCGTTGTACTCCCGGAGGAATATCAGATACCAGAAAATGGTGAAACTAATGTAGGACATAAAGATCAAGAATTAGTTGATGTGGCATTTCCGGTTGGAACAGTTGTAATTGTTCGGTTTATGATGCAGGAAAACATCGAGCCAAATGATGGAACTGAAACAACAAACATATTATATGCTGATGAAATTACATTTGAATAGAACGATTGAAAGGAAGGGATAAAAATGAAAAAGAGAATCTTTGCATTGCTGGTAGGTATGTTGTTTTTGATTGTTGGATGTGCACCTAAGATTCAAGGCGAGGACTTGATGAAAGATGTGAAACAGAATGCAAAACCGGATGTTCAGCTGTCCGAGGTGAATAGTATAGCCCTTACTGATTTCGCAGTTCGATTGTTTCAGGCGAGCGTAGAGGAAGGAAAGAATACTTTGATTTCTCCTTTGTCTGTTCTGAGTGCGCTTGCAATGACTGCAAATGGTGCAAAGGGAGAAACACTTTCGCAGATGGAAGCGGTGCTTGGAATGTCCACAGATAAATTGAATGACTATTTTAGCAGTTATATGAAAGCGCTGCCTCAGGGGGATAAGTATAAACTAAATCTTGCGAACTCTATCTGGTTTAGAGATGACGAGCGATTTACTGTGAATGACGATTTCTTACAGATTAATGCCGATTATTTTGATGCCGATATTTATAAGATTCCATTTGAAAACAAGGCAGTAAAGGATATTAATAACTGGGTAAAAGAAAAGACGGACGGAATGATACCGGAGATATTGGACGAAATTAAAAAGGATGATATTATGTATCTGGTTAATGCTCTGACTTTCGAAGCAGAGTGGGCCAATATCTATACGAGAGATGATGTTCGTCGTGGTACATTTACGACCGAAGACGGAAAAAAACAGGAGGCAGAATACATGCATGGTACGGAACACATTTATTTGCAGGACGACCATGCAACAGGTTTTGTGAAATATTACAAGGAAGGCAAATATGCGTTTGTTGCGTTGCTTCCAAATGAAAGTGTAAGTGTGGAGGAATATGTCAAAGGATTAGATGGGGAGTATCTAAATACATTGCTTACAAACGGACTCAATACTTCAGTTGTAACAACCATACCGAAGTTTGAAACGGAGAGTAATCTTGAGATGACAGATATCCTTCGCGAAATGGGAATGAAGGACGCTTTTACTCCGAGTGCAAACTTTTCGGGGCTTGGGACAACAACACGCGAGTATATCCTTATTGACCGTGTTCTTCATAAGACTTTTATTTCAGTTGCAGAAAAAGGCACAAAGGCAGGTGCAGCTACGATGGTTGCAGTTGCAGATGGCACTTCGGCAATGCTAGAGAGAAAAGAAGTGTATCTGGATCGTCCGTTTGTATACATGTTAATTGATTTCGAATCCAAGGTGCCGTTCTTTATCGGAACTATGATGGATTTGAACAAATAGTTCAAGAGGAGTGATTTTTATGATAAAAGAGGGCAGGTTCTTTAAGACAATACTTATGTGTCTTATTTTGGGGATGTTTTCTACCACAATAACTGTGCATGCAGATATGGGACCAAAACCTTCTATACAGATTACATTTGAAGGAATGGGCCCAGAAAAATGTTATGGAACCTTGTTGTCTGAAAGTATTTCTACAGGTCCGTCTACTGCATGGGATGGAACGGAAGCGGATGCAAAGCATAATGAGAACGAACTCTATTCTTATAAAGATTTAGATTATGAGACATGGAAGGCTTTTGTGGAGTATACAGATGTAGATGGATTCTATTTTCTGCAAGAGGGATGGCAGGTAAATGGAACAAAGGAATTAGATTGGGTTTATTATCCACCGAGTACATTTAAGATTCTTCTGTATTACCCGGAAAGCGGGACCTTTTTAGTCAGTGATATTTATGAGAAATATGCTTTTGATAGTTACTACACAGTAGACATGTCAAAGTTTCAGCAACCGACTGATAAAACCCAGAGCGAATCTGAGGAAACGGAAAAACTGGTTCTGATAGAGAAGAAAATAGAAGCAGAAAAATCATATGACTACAAGAAGGAAATTGGATTTTTACTCATACGAATCCTTGCAACGATTGCAATTGAATTAGTAATTGCAGTGATGTTTGGTTTTACAATGAAAAAGCAGTTTTTATTGCTTACCGGAGTGAATGTTGTAACACAGGTGATATTAAATGTTTTACTCAATGTGCTTCATTACAAGATGGGACCTATGGCGTATAAAATGAGTTATATTTTCTTTGAACTTATTGTTTTTGTGATAGAGGCGACTCTCTACTGTAAGTTTTTAGGAAGATATGGTAACAAAGAAAGGTCAACCCGATACTATATCAGCTATGCATTTGTGGCTAATCTTATCTCTTTTGCAGCAGGATTTTTTATTGCCAAGTAGTTCATATTTATACTATAATAAATATATATAAATTGTGTACGACAAGGAGGTCTAAAGGTATGATTAGATACGAAATAGAAGGCGGCAATTTACCGGTTGTTATTTGTTATCCGGAGGCAGGACAGACACTCTGCACAGAAAGCGGTGCAATGAGCTGGATGAGTCCGAATATGAAGATGGATACTAACAGCGGTGGTGGTATCAAGAAAGCACTTGGAAGAATGTTTTCCGGTGAGTCCATCTTTATGAATGAGTATACGGCGCAAGGCGGAACAGGCATGATTGCATTTGCATCTACTTTCCCAGGTTCTATTATTCCATATCAGGTATCAGAGGGAAATGGAATTGTTGTGCAAAAGAGAGGATTCTTAGCAATGGAAAAGGGTCTGGACTTATCTGTGTTTTTCCAGAAAAAACTTGGAAGAGGCTTCTTTGGTGGCGAAGGATTTATCATGCAGAGAATTACCGGCTATGGAATGGTATTTCTCGAGATAGATGGATATTGCAAGGAATATAACCTTAGCGTTGGTGAAAGTATTATCGTGGACACCGGTTATCTTGCAGCGATGAGTGACACTTGTACGATGGACATTCAACCTGTTCAGGGTGCTAAGAACATTTTCTTCGGAGGAGAAGGTTTGTTCCATACACGTATTATCGGTCCTGGTAAAGTGTATATTCAGTCTATGCCGGTTATTAATACAGCACAGGCACTGTCACCGTATTTGAATATCAATGATGGTGATAGTAATGGAGGCGGAATTAATATTCGTCTTGGGGACTAATACATCAAGATAAGAGAGGGGAAATGTAAAATTATGAAAAAGGCCTTGACAAATAGTCCTGTGAGGAATATTATGTAAATATACTATTTCAATAATACTATTTGATAGGACATTTGATTATTCTTTGTACATTGGTAATATAATAATGTTTTTTTGTTAATGCGAAACGTGTCCTAGGTAGTAAGTCCCCAATATACGGGTAAGGCTGAAACCTAGGATTTTTTATTCAAAGGAGGAATTATATGAAAACAGCAATTTTAGTAGATGGTGGGTTTTATCGCAGACGTGCTTATGCAGCATACGGAGACAGGACTCCGACAGAGCGTGCAGATGATTTGTTTGAACATATTGATGGGTTACGAACTTGCGATAATGCATTTCGACCGGTACTTAACGTAAGTTAGAATATAAAAAGGCAATTGTATGGAATGCAGTTGCCTTTTTTGAGTTAAAAAGTGATTTTCTTTTATCTTGACATACCTAGTATGGCTAGGTATAATAAATACATCGAGATACGAGGTATAGGAGGTGCAGTTATGGCAGTTGATAAAGGGTATATGTCCGGTAGTGCGAGAATGCTTGTTTTGAATCTGTTAAATGAAAAATCACAGTATGGGTACGAACTGATAAAGACATTAAAGCAGCGTTCTAACGATGTGTTTGATATGAAGGAAGGAACTTTATATCCTATTTTGCACAAACTGGAAAATGATGAGTTGATTTCTTCTTCGAATCAGGAAGTATCGGGCAGAGTGCGAAAAGTATATTGCATCACAGATAAAGGTCAAAGAGTGCTTGCCAGGGAAAGAGAAGAATGGAGAGAGTTTTCTGTGGCAGTGAATCAAGTGTTGACGTTTGGAGGAATCTAAAATGAAAAAAGAGGAATTCTTACGTACTGTGCGGAAACAGATTCACTTTGTATTTGATCGTGATGATGTGGAGAACGAACTAAATCAGCATTTATCTGACAGTATCGAAGATTTGATGGAAGAAGGCTTGGCGGTTGAGGAGGCAGAGTATCTTGCAGTAGAGCAAATGGGAAATCCGGTTGAAGTGGGAAAACTTTTGAATCAAGAGCATAATCCATTACTTGGATACCTTTGGGCAGCATCCAGGGTATTGTTGGCGTGTCTGATATGTCCTGCTGTTCTGTATGTTGGTGTTATGGGATTCTTTCTGTTAAAGACAATCACTCCTATGACACTTAAAGATAGTGCAAAGACGTATGATGTTGGAATTGATTTAGAATTGCCTACACACAAAGTAAAGTTAGATAAGATTTGTTTGAGTGAGTCGGGCAGATATAGTTTGACATATCGGGCATGGACAAAATTTGCTTACAGCAGAGCCGGTATAGGTTCACAACTTTTCACATTAGAAGATGATGCGGGAAATCATCTGGGAGGAGCTACAAATGGTGCTATCGGAAATCTTAGCGAGTGCGGTTCCAAAGACTTCGATTGGCCGGAGAATTCTGTGTTACATATAGTTGGAGTTGATGGAGAAATAATAGAATTAGACTTGACGGAGTATTGCGATGAAAAGAGGTAAAAAGCTACTAATTAATATCAGCATAATTGCGCTGATTCTTTGGGGGATATACTATTTTGGAGGATACTATGTTTCGAAAGAACAATGTATCAAAGAAACTTTGCGAGGACTCTATGCCTATGAGACAGAAACAATTATGGAGTTTGAGGATTTTGACCGAGGGATTACATTGCTGGCCGATTTAGAAAAGCACACATATTCTATGGTAGAAACGAAAGTGAAAGGATTCTTCTATCAAGCAGGAAATACCATGACCGGATATTCCATCAAGGATGATTATGCTATTGATGTGTTTGGAATGAATGTTGAAAAAATGGGGGCAGCTGTATTCGTATATCGAAATGATGAATCCATAGCAAAAGTGGAAGTAGAACTTGAAAATAGAGATACAGTAACGCTTGATGAATGGAATAACGATTACGCCGGCTATTTGCAAGGAGAAAGTGAGTTTGTGAAAGGGGCATATCGTGCGTACAATGCAAATGATGAATTGATAGCAGAGATAGAGTGGTAAATGTGAGGTGTCTTATGGAAAAATGGAAGAATAAAATTAATTGGAAAATGTTGTTCGGGATTATTTTGATTTTTGTGTTAGGAATCGAATGTATTGTGATAGGCAACTTATCTAAAAAAATCTCATATTTAGAAGGAGAGATTTCTTCTTTACATACGCAAAGTGGTAATATTCGCGGTGAAATCAGTTCTATTTATGACAATGTAGAAGAAAAGTTAAACCGAGATGCAAGTCTTATAACCAGTGCAGAGTATGAATTGGGTTCATTTAACAGTACCACACAAAAGATAGAAGTCAAGTTAACGGTTGTTCCGAAAAATCCTATGAATGAAATAGTTCTCTCGGTCAGCATGGGAGAGGAGACAGTTGATTTCTCGCGTCAAGAAAGTGTATTTACTGCGACTTTAAACGTGGGATTATTTCTGGAACATGGAAGTCGTCCGATATTATCAATCGAAACTTCCGATGGAATTCAAACAGAACAATTAGAACATGTTGATCTTAGTTCATTATATCAAAGATGTCTCCCGAATATTCAGGCAAATATTTGGGGAAAAAGTATTGCAAAGAAAAATTCAGTGAACATTGATGGGAATGTGGCACTGGACTGTACACCAGGGAAAGAAAATAAGATAAACTTTAAAAAAATTGAATTAGTCACAGAATTGAATGACAAAGAAGTTGACCGCGAGGTGATTTTCTTGAAGTTGGTTGATGGTGAGTGCGATTATTCTATTGATGAGACATACAAAACAGATGAAGGAGACAATCTTACTATGTATGTAGAAGCAGAGGATACGGCAGGGTTTATTCACCGAACGGGATGGTATTCTTGGACAGAAGGTGAGGATATTCAAAGAGATGGAACAGAGATATACGATAAAGATGGAAAACTTTTGATATCCGAATAATTTTGTGGAAATGTCATTGCATTGTTGTTGAATTCGTAAATTATGTAGCCTGCGATACAATGAAATATAGAAAATGCTGCATGAGTACAAAAAAAGTGGTATTATTTCAATAACGTTATTGATTGCTAAATTAAGTTATTTCCTTTTTTGAAACCCAAAGACATTATTGACGAGTATATTATTAAGAGGAGTATTAGGCTTCAATATTTAAATGCGAAGAATTGGAAGGAAGGTGCTTTTATATGAAAAAATTATTCATATTCATTTGTTTGCTGTTTGGGATGATACTAACAGGATGTCAACAGGATGCTCTCTCAGAAAAACCGGTTATTTACTTGTATCCAGAAAGTGAGACCGAAGTAGAGGTTAAGTTGGATTATGATGGGACTTTGACTTGTACATATCCTAAATATGATGATGTTTGGAAAGTGGTAGCACAACCAGATGGAACATTGAAAGATAAGTCAGGAAACACATATTCATATTTGTTTTGGGAGGGAAACACAGATACTGTATACGATTTTAGTAAAGGCTTTGTGGTAAAGGGTTCAGAAACCGCAGAGTTTTTGGAGAAGACATTAGCAGAAATAGGATTGAATGAAAAAGAAAAAAATGAATTTATTGTATACTGGTTGCCTAGAATGCAGGAAAACAAATATAATTTAATTACATTTCAAACAGCGGCATATACAGATGTTGCAAAACTTGAAATCAAACCTGAACCGGACAGTATTTTACGCGTATTTATGGCATACAAGAAAATAGAAAAGCCAATTAAGATTGGGGAACCAGAAATTGTGCCATTCGTGCGAAAAGGATTTACAGTTATTGAATGGGGTGGCACAGAAATCAAGTAGTGCATTGGTGCGAAGAGAGGGACAGACTATGAAAAAGAAGATGACTGTAGGAATAATTGTTGTTTGTTTGTTAATTTGCTTAATCCCAATTCCGCTTCGCAAGAAAGATGGTGGAAGTGTAGAATACAAAGCATTGTTTTATAGTGTAACAAAATACCATCAGATTGTTTTGAATCCAGAAACCGATTCGGAAGAAGGAGATATTGTAGAGTCTGGATTTATTAAGGGATGGGGAATTAAGATTTTAGGTGTTGAGATTTTTAATAATACCCAATATGTACCAGATTAAGAAAATGTTAAGTAGACATCACTGTTTTACCATGTTAGAATATACTTATATTTGTTGACAGTGACACTCGGGATAGCAAGACTTTTATTGTGGCAGATGTCATAGTGAAAGTCTTTTTTTATTACCTCATCTGCTACACAAACTTGTAGAAAGAGAAGAAAAGTAAGGAGGAATGGATTATGTTTTTTGCAGGTGGATTTAATATACTATTTTCATTAACGTTTGTATTGGTGTTTAGTATCATTATATTGAATATTTTTCGAGGTATATCGCAGTGGAATAAAAACAACCATTCGCCAAGGCTTACAGTGGATGCGACTGTGGTAAGTAAAAGACAGAATACAAGTCATCATCACCATAAAAACCACATGTCTCATTCCACTACATATCATGTAACTTTTCAGGTGGAGAGTGGTGACCGTATGGAACTACATGTGAGTGGAATGGAATACGGAATGATGGTAGAAGGGGACTATGGAAAGCTTACATTCCAGGGCACACGATTTTTAGAGTTCAAGAGAATATAACTTAAATAATTTTGGAGTCGGAATAATGAAATTATATAAGATTACAAAAAGAACAATAATTATATGTATTTGCATTGGTGTAGTAGGCTTCATGGTACTTTTAGGAATCAATGGATATATCAAACATACTGTTAAAAACCGTATTGTAGAGTCTGACAACCTGCCGGAAGAAGACATGGATTGTATTTTGGTTTTGGGATGTCAGGTAAAAGAAGACGGAGAGCCGAGTCATATGCTTCGGGATAGGCTTCAGAGAGGCGTAGAGGTCTATAATTTGGGTGCTACAGACAAACTCCTAATGAGTGGTGACCATGGAAGAACAGACTATAATGAAGTAAAGACAATGAAACAGTATGCCATAGATGAAGGTATTGATTCGGAAAATATCTTTATGGATCACGCGGGCTTCTCCACTTATGAGAGTGTATATAGAGCCAAGGAAGTGTTCGGTGTTAAGAAAATGATAATTATAACGCAGGAGTATCATTTGTATCGAGCTCTTTATATTGCTAAGCAGTTAGGGATTGAAGCATATGGTGTAGCTTCTGATTATCACATATATGTCGGACAAGGCATGAGGGATTTGCGAGAAGTATTAGCAAGAACCAAAGATTTTGTCACCACAATTATAAAACCGAAAGCAACTTATTGTGGTGACTTTATTGATATACACGGAGATGGAAATATAACGAACGATTATTAGAAAGAGTACGATATGAAAATGAAAGTCAAGATAATTATTTTTGTTTTACTTATAATAGGTGTTTGTTTATGTATATATCCGACGCTTGAATTTCAGACGGAAGACAAGTTGATTGCATTCCGCTATTCGGATGAAATTACGGAATTTGAATCAGATATTTCTTTCAACGAGAATTATATCTATTATGAGAAGAGAGATATTTCTATCCATAATTTTGAATTTAAAAGATTTTTGTGCTTTCATGTTATTTCCATGGAATACATGGAAGGAAATTATTGCGACACACAATTTGTTTTGGAAGAAAAATATATTACAGATTTTATTGAACGTGCAGAAATAGAAGACAATGAAAAAAATATTGATATTGCCAAACTCACAGAAGGAAAAGAGGCAATTGTTGGTAACACGCGTTACCCTGGTAATGATTATGAAAATATGATTTTCTACAAACTGGATGGTAGATATGAAGAATTATCTGTATTCTATGTGGATGATTTACTTGTTATACAGGTTGGTTCGACAGATGAGAGTCCAAGATACATTGCCTACAAATAATTGTACAAAACTTTTTGGCAGGACAGGAGTTACATAAAGATGAAGAAAAAAAGATATGCCAAGCTAGCGCTATTCTTGACAGCAATGCTTTGGGGCAGTACATTTGCAATAGGTAAGATAGCGACAGAAGTCTTTTCTGCTTCATTTGTGATTGCGTTGCGTTTTACTGTGGCAAGCATTGCTTTAATCATTGTTGCGGTGCCATACTATAAATTACTGAGTAAACAATATTGGATTGATGGTATGTGGATGGGAGTTGCACTATTTATTAGTTATATTTTGCAGGTGGCGGGGCTTGCAGGTGAAACCTCTCCCGGAGAAAGTGCATTTTTATGTACGACATACTGTGTACTGGTACCGTTTTTTCATTGGTTTGCCACAAAAAAGAGACCGAGACTTTTACATATTTTCTGTGTATTTATTTGTCTTTTGGGAATCGGGATATTGTCTCTCCAAGGAGGCTTCAGTATGTCAACAGGAGATATTTTGACAGTTCTAAGCGGTGTGCCTGGAGCCATGAATCTCGTTTTGTCGTCGATTATGTGTCAAAAGAAAAACCCGCTTCTTTTAACCACAATTGAACTTGGAGTTGTAGGGGTGTTGGCATGGATATTTGTTTTTATTACAGATACTGTTCCGAGAGAATTCCCATTGGAAACAGCAGGTGGAATTGTCTATCTGGGACTTGTGGCAACAGCTTTTTGCCTGTTCCTTCAGAGTTATGGGTTAAAATATGCAGAGGCTTCAATTGGTGGGATGATTCTGAGTTTAGAATCTGTATTTGGAGTGGTATTTGCTATTATAATTTATCATGAGAAGATAACATTTCGTATGTTAGTAGGATTTGCTGTGATTTTCCTGGCAATCGTATTGTCACAAATTGAACCAAAAGAAAAAATCGAGAAAAGAGGAGCGTATTGTGAAAAAAGAAGTGATTAGAACTATAAAATTCATTTTGTTTTCAGCAAGTGCAGGGATTATTCAAGTGGTTAGCTTTGCATTGTTAGAGGAATTACTCCATGTGACACACTGGATTTCGTATTTGGTGTCACTTGTCTTATCTGTACTGTGGAATTTTACGTTGAACCGTAAGTTTACATTTCATTCGGCAAATCATGTGCCAACTGCAATGATGAAGGTAGCTGTGTTCTATTTCATATTTACACCTCTGTCAACATGGTGGACGGCTGTTCTTACCGGTAATGGTTTTAGATGGAATGAATATCTTGTATTAGTTGGTACAATGTTGATTAATTTTGTTTCTGAATATTTATATGATAGATTTGTTGTTTTTGGAAAGAGCATAGACACAGCGGTAACAATTAAATAATAACCAATGAAATAGGAGCGAGTTCATCATAAAATGAACTGCTCCTATAACTTTTATTCCATATCCTCAACTTTATTCTCAAGTGGTGTTTCCAAGTCAGACGGATTTTGCATAATTTTTCGAAATTCACGAAGAGCCAACGCGTAGTATAAGCCGTCACAAAAACGCTCGTCAGAAACAAGACTGAAGCCCATATGTTTTTCAATTACGACTTCATTCTTATGTGCAATCGGGATATTTTTTTCCTTTCCCATTGCAAAGAAGAGTCCATTTGTACCAAATTCACAGGTGTGGTGGTATACGTGATTAATTCCAAGTGACTTTAAATTGGTTATGTAAAATGATGTGTGAAATGGGCTGAACTCAATGATAGATTTTGGCATCATGTTATGTCTGTCCATCCACATAAGGACTGTTGCAACAATATTTAATATCCAACTCGGAAGCGCTGTTAAGAATCGTGCTAATTTATCTGTATCGTTTTCTTCTTGACGAAGCACGGTTTCTTTTCGAATCGCATCATTAATTGTTTGTGCAATCTCTAAGATTGTCTCTGTTCCATCGAAACAGAGTTTGATTGTGGTGTCCGGTGAATCAATGTGTAATTCTGGATGAATAGTAAAACTCACCCATATTTTCGGCCTTGCATAGATTTTTCCGTTCATAACAAAACGATTAAGCCTTGGCCATTTTGCAATCATGCGAACGATACCGGCAATAAAAATGTGCATATAACCAATCTTGATGCCTTGTTCTTCTTTTTCTTTGATATACGAATCCCATGCAGCACAATTGATAGTATCTTCATACATGTTCATTGAGTCGTATCGTTTTTTCATTAAAAATCCTGTAATCAGTTGTAATGGTTCCACAGTTCGAAGTCTGCGTCCATCCGGTCTCTTTCCAAACATAAACATATCCTCCTGCATAATAATATTAGAAAACGATTATAAATATTTTATATTTTTTTAAATGTAATTTTTGGAATCATATGTTATTATTTTACATAAGTCGATTCAAAATGACAACTTTTTTTGCAAAAATTTTAGAAGTTATAATAGTTAGGAGTTGTAAAAATGGAAAAGAAACAGACATCAACGGCATTTAGAATTATCAAGTTTCTGATTCGTTTGTTCTATGGGAAAATGAAAATAGAAGGGATGGAAAATCTGCCGGAAAACAATGCAATTATTGTTGCGAATCACACACAGATGAATGGTCCGATTGCCGGAGAACTTTTCATGCCGGAAAATTGTTATATATGGTGTGCAGGACAGATGATGGATAAAAAGAAAGTGCCTGAGTATGCATTTACAGACTTTTGGTCTCAGAAGCCAAAGTTGATGCACCCTTTTTTCAAGGTGCTTTCGCACTTGATCACACCATTTGCAGTGTGTATCTTTAACAATGCCAGAACGATAGCTGTTCATCACGATATGCGCATCGTGTCCACTTTCAAAGAATCAATTAAGTTGTTACAGGAAAATCGAAACATTTTGATTTTCCCGGAGAAAGATGAGAAGTACAACAATATATTATATAAGTTTCAAGAGAATTTTGTAGATGTAGCAAAGTTATATGATAAAAAAACTGGGAAAAAGATTACATTTGTTCCGATGTATATTGCTCCAAAACTGAAAACGATGTATATTGGAGTAGGAATAAATTATAACAGTGTTAATAATATCGAAGATGAGCGAAGCAGAATCTGTACATATTTATCAGATGAAATTACGAAAATGGCCCGCAATTTGCCGGAGCATATCGTGATACCGTATCGCAATATTCCGAAGAGATATTACTTGACAAACAAAGACATCACGGAGGTACCGAAAAAATGAGAAAACCGGTAGTTGATTATCGCTCATTCAGGTTCTCGAAGATACGAGAGCCACAATATAAACATTTGTTGTATCTGCTTGGATGGGTTGGATATTTTATACTGTATTTTTTAACTGAGAATCTGATTCCTTATGACAAATGTTATCCAGTTCATTGCTTTTTAGATGACATTATTCCATTTTGTGAATATTTTGTAATTCCATATGTGGGCTGGTATTTATTGATTGTAGGTTCACTTATCTATTTTGCTCTTTATAATATAAACAATTTTAAAAATATGAGTAAATATATTATTGTTACGCAGATTGTTGCCATGATAATATATATTACATTTCCAACAAGGCAGGATTTGAGGCCGGAAGTGTTTATGCAAGACAATATTTTTACTGATATTGTAGGACTTTTGTATACCGCAGATACCTGTACCGGCGTCTGCCCATCTTTACACGTAGCTTATTCAGTTGGAATTGCATCGACATGGATTCGAGAAGAATCAGTGTCTAAATGGTGCAAGACATTCATAGTTACATTTTGCTTTTTTGTATGTATATCAGTGGCGTTTGTAAAACAACATTCGGTTGTTGATATTTTTGCTGCAATTCCGGTTTGTATGTTGGCTGAGTATCTGACATTTTTAAGACCAAAATATAAAAAGTAATGCGTGAAAGGTAAACACGAGGGAGCAACTCAAAAATGGAGAAGAATAACAAAAAAGACATTCTTTATTTGAATATTGCGGTTATGATGTTTGGTATAGCCGGAGTAATAGGGCAATATGTAGAGGTGCCTTCTGTAATGGTTGCGTTGGGCAGAGTGATTTGCTCATCATTGATTCTACTGACGATTGCTTTTGTTAAAAAAGAAATTTTAAAATTGGAAAGCAAGAAGGATTATCTTCTTATCATTTTTGCAGGCGCCGTACTTGCACTTCATTGGACGTCGTTTTTTCAGTCTATTCAAGTATCGTCAGTTGCAATCGGAACAATAACATTTTCGACGTTTCCATTGTTTTTGACATTCTTAGAACCGCTTATATATCACGAAAAACTCTCCGTAAGAAGTCTTGTCAGCGCAATCGTGTTGTTTGTCGGAGTTGTTATAACAATTCCGGAGTTTTCTATGAAAAACCAAGTGACAATCGGAATTGTATGGGGAATGTTAAGCAGTCTTACATATGCTATTATCACATTGGCGAACAGATATTTTTCCGGTAAATATCAAGGAAGAATTGTCAGTCTATATGAACAAGGAACAGCGGCAATAGTTCTTTTGCCTACAATATTCTTTGTAAAAGTAACTTGGAGACTACAGGACATCGTTGGTGTTGCACTTATCGGCTGTATTTGTACAGCATTTGCTTATTCGTTGTATATCTCTGCACAAAAAAAGGTGAAAGCGCAGACAGCAGGGCTTATATCCGGAATGGAGACGGTGTATGGAATTCTGTATGCATTCATGTTGCTCAGCGAGATTCCGACAACGCGTGAAATCATTGGTGGTGTGGTGATATTGAGTGTGGGCTTATATTCATCACTGAAGCCGGATAGAAAATAAAAAAAGAACTTGATTTTCATTGAAAAGAGTGCTATCATAATATTAACGTAATAATTGTCGACAGAAAAGTGAACCGAAAGGTTCACTTTTCTTCGTGTATAACACGAAAAAACGCTCAGTGGGATGCTCGCACGCGCGTTCTATTAATATGTTAAACCAAAAGGAGGCTTCAAATGTCTAAGAGAGAACAATACGAACAGCAAACAGAAGAACTCTTACTTCCAATTATAGAATCTCATGGGTTCGAGCTGGTGGATGTAGAGTATGTAAAGGAAGCAGGAACATGGTACCTTCGAGCTTACATTGATAAGCCGGGTGGAATTACTGTAGATGACTGCGAAGTAGTCAGTCGTGCTTTTTCAGATATTTTGGATGAAAAGGACTATATTGAAGATACTTATATTTTTGAGGTAAGTTCTCCGGGACTTGGTAGACCGCTTAAGAAAGAAAAGGACTTCGCTAGAAGTATTGGAGAGGAAGTCGAGATTCGCACTTATCGTGCCATCGACAGACAAAAAGAATTTATTGGTATTCTTACAGAATACGATAAAGATACAGTAACTATTGAATACGAAGACGAGACAACACAAAAGTTTGAAAGAAATGATATCGCGTTGATTCGTTTGGCATTACATTTTTAATTTAGGAGGAAATCAAAAAATGAACACAGAATTACTGGAAGCTTTGACAATTCTCGAAAAAGAGAAAGAAATCAGCAAAGAAACAATGTTGGAGGCAATTGAGAATTCGTTAATCAATGCATGTAAGAATCACTTTGGTAAAGCAGATAACGTAAAAGTTATTATGAATTATGAGACATGTGAATATTCTTTATATGCAGAAAAAACAGTTGTAGAGACTGTAGAAGATGATGTAATGGAAATCAGTCTTGCAGATGCTAAGATGAGAGATTCAAAATTTGAACTTGGTGATATCGTTCAGATTCCGATTGAGTCTAAATCATTTGGTCGTATTGCAACTCAGAATGCAAAGAACTTGATTCTTCAAAAGATTCGTGAAGAAGAAAGAAAGGTTGTATACGATCAATATTTCGAAAAAGAGAAAGATATCGTCACAGGTGTTGTTCAGCGCTATGTTGGAAAAAATATCAGCATTAATCTGGGTAAGGCAGATGCGATGCTTACAGAAAACGAGCAGGTAAAAGGTGAAGTATTTAAACCGACAGAGCGTATCAAACTTTATGTGGTTGAAGTAAAAAATACAACAAAGGGACCGAAGATTTTAGTGTCTCGTACACATCCGGAGCTTGTAAAACGTTTATTCGAATCAGAAGTAACAGAAGTAAGAGAAGGTATTGTTGAGATTAAGAGTGTATCAAGAGAAGCAGGTTCCCGTACGAAGATTGCTGTGTGGTCAAATGACCCTGATGTGGATCCGGTAGGAGCATGCGTGGGTATGAACGGTGCCCGAGTTAATGCGATTGTAAGCGAACTTCGCGGAGAAAAGATTGACATTATCAATTGGGATGAAAACCCTGCTTACCTTATCGAAAATGCACTTAGTCCTGCAAAAGTAATCTCTGTTGCAGCTGACCCGGATGACAAGACAGCAAGTGTTATTGTTCCGGATTACCAATTGTCACTCGCAATCGGTAAAGAAGGTCAGAATGCCAGATTGGCAGCGAGACTTACAGGATACAAGATTGATATTAAGAGCGAGACTCAGGCAATCGAATCCGGAGAACTTCCTGCAAATTGGATGGAATTAGCGGAAGCTTACGAAGACGGAATGTATGATGAAGAAATGTAGTCAGGAAGTGATTCAGTGAGTGTAAATAAAAAGGTACCTATGCGTAAATGCGTGGGATGCGGAGAAATGAAGAATAAAAAAGAAATGATACGTGTTTTGAAGACTTCTGAGGATGAATTTGTACTAGATGCAACCGGCAAGAAAAACGGTCGTGGCGCGTATATATGTCCTTCAAAGGAATGCTTTGAAAAGGTTGTGAAAAACAAAGGTTTAGAGCGTTCT
The DNA here is from genome assembly GCA_017416155.1 of Tyzzerella sp. Taxonomy (GTDB): domain Bacteria; phylum Bacillota; class Clostridia; order Lachnospirales; family Lachnospiraceae; genus Faecalimonas. Next base: position 140,718 of record JAFQDE010000021.1, on the reverse strand, counting down.
TTCAAACATTCCATTCCGAAAGAGGTTTACGAAAAATTAGAAAAGGAGCTTGATGCAATTGAAACTGAATAAAGCATTATCCTTACTAAGTCTGGCGATGAAAGCAGGAAAGGTTGCAAGTGGTGAGTTTTGCACGGAAAAGGAAGTTAAAACGGGCATGGCAGCACTTGTAATTGTAGCGAAGGATGCGTCAGATAATACGAAAAAGAAATTTCAGAACATGTGTGAATTCTATGAAGTGCCAATCTATTTTTATGGAGATAAAGATACCTTGGGGCATGCAATGGGAAAAGAGTTTCGAGCAAGCTTAGCGGTGACAGACCCTGGGTTTGCAAAAGGAATTGCAAAACATATAGAAGCACAGCAGAATACGATTGCATAGAGGAGGTAGTTATATGACAAAATTGCGAGTACATGAAATAGCAAAATCATTAGATAAATCAAGCAAAGAAATTATTGAATTTTTAAGAAGTCAAAATGTGGCTGTGGCAAGTCATGCAAGTTCGCTTGAGGACGAACATGTAGAGATGGTGAAAGCAAAATTTGCACCGACCGCAAAGGCAGAGGCACCAAAGGCCGAAGCCTCTGTGAAACCAGAAGCACCAAAAACTGAGGAAAATGTGAAATCAGAAACGGCTGCAGAGGCACCTAAGAAAAAGAATATCGTACAGGTGTTTAGACCACAGAACAGTCGCCAGGCCGGAAATCGTCCGGGACAAGGGCGCCCAAATGGAAATCGTCCGGGGCAAGGTCGACCGGAACAAAGACGTAATGAACAGAGACGTTCCTATGGTCAGGACAGCGATGGATTAAGACAAGGATTCTCTTATGGTCAGCCTGCAAAACCAAGCAGACCGAATCAAACCGCTCAGAAACCAACAACAGCATCAGTAACGGAGAAACCTGTTGTCCCTGTAGTAGAGAAAAAAGAAACACCTGTAGTGGAGAAAGTTGTCCCACCGGTAGTAGAAAAACCGGTTGAATCAGTTGTAGAAAAGGTGGCTATACCTGTGGTAGAGAAACCTGTAACTCCTACAGTAGAGCGTACAGAGAAACCTACACGTAATGATAGAGCAGAACGTCCGACAAAACCAGAACGTGCGGAACGACCGGAACGCAGTGAGAGACCTGCACGTCGAGATGATAGAAGAGAGGAACGTCGTGATGACAGGCGTGATGACAGAAGAAATGAACGTCGCGATGACAGACGTGATGACAGACGTGAAGACAGAAGAGATGAACGTCGTGATGATAGACGTGAAGACAGAAGAAATGATCGTCGTAATGACAGAAGAGATGACAGAATGTCAATTCCTGCACCTATGAGCGAACAAAAACCACAGCGTAAGAATCAAAAAGATAATTACAAGAAAAAAGATAAAGACTATCGCATGGATGATCAGGAAGATGGATTGAGAGGCGGAAAAAACAGAAAGAATCAGAAAAATGTACCGCTTCAACAAAAACCACAGGCAAAACCTGTTCAAAAAGAAGAAGAAAAGATTAAGATGATTACAATTCCAGAAATGCTTACTATTAAGGAACTGGCTGATCATATGAAGATTCAGTCATCTGTAATCATTAAGAAACTGTTTATGCAAGGTAAAATCGTAAACTTGAATCAGGAAATCGATTTTGAGACTGCAGAAGAGATTGCAATGGAATTTGAAATCCTCTGTGAAAAAGAAGTGGTTGTCGATGTAATCGAGGAACTTCTTAAAGAGGAAGAGGAAGATGAGAGCAACATGAAGAAACGTCCGCCGGTTGTATGTGTTATGGGTCACGTTGACCATGGTAAGACATCACTCCTTGATGCTATCCGTAATACGAATGTCACAACAGGAGAAGCGGGTGGAATCACACAGCACATTGGTGCTTACGTTGCAAAGATAAATGGTGAGAGAATCACATTCCTTGATACTCCGGGACATGAAGCTTTTACAGCTATGCGTATGCGTGGTGCCAACTCAACAGATATCGCAATTCTAGTTGTGGCGGCTGACGATGGTGTAAAACCACAGACAATTGAGGCGATTAGCCATGCAAAGGCTGCAGGTATCGAAATCGTAGTTGCAGTTAATAAGATTGATAAGCCGACTGCAAATGTGGAACGCGTAAAACAAGAATTAACAGAATATGAATTAATTGCAGAAGACTGGGGTGGAAGCACAATTTTTGTTCCGGTATCTGCTAAGACAGGTGAAGGTATTGAAGATTTAATGGAAATGATTCTTCTTACTGCAGAAGTGTTAGAACTCAAGTCAAATCCTAACCGTCATGCAAGAGGTCTTGTTATCGAGGCAGAGCTTGATAAAGGAAAAGGTCCTGTTGCAACTGTACTTGTTCAAAAAGGAACACTTCGTGTGGGTGATCCTATTGCGGCAGGTGCTGCATGCGGTAAAGTCCGTGCTATGATTGACGACAAAGGAAGACGCGTGAAAGAAGCAGGTCCATCTACACCGGTAGAAATTCTTGGTCTTAACGACGTTCCGAACGCAGGTGAAGTATTTGTCGGATGCGACACAGAAAAAGAAGCAAGAAGCTTTGCTGATACATTTATTGCACAGAACAAGGTTAAACTGATTGATGATACGAAATCCAAAATGTCTCTTGATGATCTGTTCAATCAGATTCAGGCAGGTAATGTAAAAGAACTCAATATTATTGTAAAAGCTGATGTTCAGGGCTCCGTAGAAGCTGTAAAACAAAGTTTGGTAAAACTTTCAAACGAAGAAGTTGCAGTTAAGGTAATTCATGGCGGCGTAGGTGCAATCAACGAATCAGACGTTACACTTGCATCTACTTCAAATGCTATCATTATCGGATTTAATGTACGTCCTGACGCAACTGCAAAAGAGATTGCGGATTCAGAAGGCGTAGATATGAGATTATATCGCGTTATTTACAATGCAATCGAAGATGTTCAGGCAGCTATGAAGGGTATGCTTGATCCGGTATTCGAAGAACAAGTACTTGGTCATGCAGAAGTTCGTCAGACATTCAAGGCATCCGGTGTTGGTACAATTGCGGGTTCTTATGTGCTTGACGGTATGTTTGAACGTGGATGTTCTGCTCGTATTATTCGTGACGGAATCGTGATCTTTGACGGTGCACTTGCATCACTCAAACGTTTCAAGGATGATGTGAAGGAAGTTAAGGCTGGATACGAGTGTGGTTTCGTATTCGAAAGATTCAATGACATCAAGGAAGGCGACCAGGTTGAAGCTTACAAGATGGTAGAGATTCCAAGATAGTAGAAAAGAGGAATGAATTTTGAGAAAAAACAGTATTAAAAACACAAGGGTTAATATGGAAGTTCAACGAGAACTCAGCAACATTATCCGTGGGGGAATCAAAGACCCACGGGTTGCTCCTATGACCTCAGTTGTTGCAGTTGAAGTAGCACCTGACCTTAAGACATGCAAGGCATACATCAGTGTGTTTGGCGATGAGAAGGCACAGGCAGACACCATCAAAGGCTTGCAGAGTGCGGAAGGATTTATCCGCCGCGAACTTGCAAGAAACTTAAACATGCGCAATACCCCTCAAATTACATTTGTGATGGACCAGTCTATCGCATATGGTGTTGCAATGTCTAAAAAGATTGATGATGTTACAAAGGATATCAAAAAAGAGGAAGAATAATATGTTAAATTGCGCACTTAAACAGGCCAAGACAGTTGCTATCGGTGGTCATATTCGTCCGGATGGAGACTGCTTTGGTTCCTGTATGGGGCTCTATCAATATATCAGAAGCAGTTACCCGAATATTGTAGTCGATGTGTATTTAGAAGAAATGCCGACTTGTTTCCATATGTTTCCGGTGGCAAAAGAGATTCTGCATGAGGTGAAAGATGAGGTTTACGATTTGTTCATATCACTTGATTGTGCAAGTGTAGACCGTCTTGGATTTTCACAGTGTCTGTTTGACAGTGCGAAAAAAACGCTGTGCGTAGACCATCATGTCAGCAATTCTGGATTTGCATGTGAGAACTATATTGTTCCGGAGGCAAGTTCGACTTCAGAATTAATATACAATCTGATTGATAAATCAACAATTACAACAGAGATTGCAGAATGCCTTTATGTTGGAATTGTGCATGATACAGGTGTATTTCAGTATTCAAGCACATCTCCGGAAACAATGGAGGCAGCTGCTGAGTTAATGCGAAGAAATATACGTGCTAGCGAGATTATTGATAAGACCTATTACGAAAAGACTTATGTGCAGAATCTGATGCTTGGAAAAGCATTACAAGAGAGTCAACTTCTATTAAATAGAAAAGTAATTGCTTCTCATATTACAAAAGAGACCATGGATGCAAACGGAATCAAACCTTCTGACTTGGAAGGTATTGTGAGTCAACTTCGTGTCACACAAGGTGTTGAAGTGGCTATCTTTATGTATGAGTTAGCAAAAGAAGAATTCAAAGTAAGTCTTCGTGCTTCAGGCGATGTAAATGTGAGTAAAGTTGCTCAGCACTTTGGCGGTGGCGGTCATGTAAAAGCAGCCGGACTTACAATGAATGGAACAGCACAAGAGATTGTTGACAAATTGATTGAGCAGATTCAGATACAACTATAAAAGGGAAAAGGTATGATACACGGAGTTATCAATATTCATAAAGAAAAAGGCTATACATCGCATGATGTTGTGGCAAAACTCAGAGGAATCGTAGGACAAAAGAAAATCGGTCATACAGGAACGCTGGATCCGGATGCGACAGGCGTTCTTCCTGTATGTTTAGGGAAAGCAACAAAACTTTGTGACATGCTGACCGATAAAAACAAAACCTATGAAACCGTGATGTTACTTGGAAAAGTGACAGATACACAAGATATATCAGGAACTATAATCAGTGAGGTCACAATAAATAAGTTAGATGAAGAAACTGTCAAAACAGTAGTTATGTCTTTTCTTGGGGATTATATGCAGATTCCGCCAATGTATTCGGCTTTAAAAGTAAATGGCAAGAAACTTTATGAACTTGCAAGAGAAGGCGTGGAAGTGGAACGTAAGGCAAGACCAGTGAGCATTCTTGATATTCAGATAAAAGAAATTGACCTTCCGCGTGTGCGCATGGAGGTGTCTTGCTCAAAAGGAACCTATATCCGCACACTCTGCCATGATATTGGTCAAAAACTTGGCTGTGGTGCATGTATGGAGGAACTAATTCGTACAAGAGTGAGTAGATTTAAACTTGAGGATGGACTGACATTATCACAGGTGCAGGCATTAAAAGAAGCTGGTGAATTAGAGAAGATTTTGGTTCCGATAGATGAGTTGTTTTCAGAATATGAGGCAATTACTCTTAAAGAAGAATTTGTTTCATTCTTATATAATGGTAATACATTTTTGCCAAAACACGTAAAGACTTATGTTCAATTAGTGGATGGTAAAATGGTACGAGTATATGATGATAAAAGTAATTTTATTGCCATTTACAAATTTGACAAGGGAAAATATAGTTTTAAAATTGAGAAAATGTTTTTTGACAGAAACGAACAGGCACAAGAGGAAAAACGATGAAATATGTTAAGGGGATAGAAACATATCAAGAAACAAGACCTTCCGCTATCACTTTGGGAAAATTTGATGGACTTCATTTGGGACATCAACTTCTCATATCACGTGTAGAGGAACATCAAGAACAGGATGGAGTTGTAGGAATTGTATTTGCATTTGATATGCGACCGATGTTAGAAAAACTTAATAGACCTTATCAGATGCTTCTTACAAATGAAGAGAAGGCTGCACGCTTAGAAGGCAGAGTGGACTATTTCATTGACTGCCCGTTTGATGAACAGATTGCCTCCATGGAAGCAGAAGAATTTATTGAGAAAGTGCTTGTAAAAAAATTCCATGCAAAGCACATTGTAGTTGGAACAGATTTTCGCTTTGGTCATGAAAAACGCGGTGATTATCATATGTTACAGGACTATTGTGAAAAGTATGGTTTTGAAGTGGATGTTATAGAAAAAAAGCGTCATGAGGGACGTGAAATCAGTAGTACTTATATCAAGGAATTGTTGGCTGAAGGGAAGAAAGACTTGGCAGATGAATTGTTGGGATATGAGTACATAAAATAACAAAAATGCTTTGACATCTTAGAAATGATGTGTTATACTACACAAGCATGAAAAACCGAGGTTCGGTAATCGGATTCTCCAACCATTACTTAATCTTAGGCGTTATTAAAAGAAAATAGGAGGAATAAGCAATGATTTCTAAAGAAAAGAAACAAGCAATCATGGCTGAATATGCCAGAACAGAAGGCGACACAGGTTCACCGGAAGTTCAAGTAGCTGTACTTACAGCAAGAATTAACGAATTGACAGAACACTTTAAGGCTAATCCAAAGGATCACCACTCAAGAAGAGGTCTTCTTAAAATGGTAGGTCAAAGACGTGGTCTTCTTGCTTATCTTAAGAAAACAGATATCGAGAGATACCGTGCATTAATCGAAAAATTAGGATTAAGAAAATAATTAAAGTATTCAAAACTTATACAGACACACAACACAACAACTAAGAAGCAGGTCGAAAGACTTGCTTCTTTTCAAAACAAGGAGAAATTGTTATGAGCAAGCTTCCATTCGTAACGAAAGAACAACTAGATGAGATTATTAAAGAATTTCCGACACCATTTCATTTGTACGATGAAAAGGGCATTAGAGAAAATGCGAAAGCTTTGAAGGAGGCATTTGCATGGAATAAAGGTTTTAAAGAATATTTCGCAGTAAAAGCTACACCTAATCCGTTTTTGATTAATATTTTAAGAGAATATGGTTGCGGCTGTGACTGTTCGTCATATACAGAATTGATGCTTTCTGAGGCAATTGGTGCAGTTGGCGAAGATATTATGTTTTCTTCGAATGCAACACCGGCTGAAGAATTTGCATATGCGAACAAACTAGGTGCAATTATTAACTTGGATGATTTCACACATATTAATTTTTTGGAAGAGACTATTGGTCATATTCCAGAAACTATCAGTTGTCGTTACAATCCGGGTGGATTGTTCCAAATCAGTAATGACATTATGGATAATCCCGGTGATGCAAAATACGGAATGACAACGGAACAAATTTTTGAAGCGTTCAAGGTTTTAAAGGCGAAAGGTGCGAAGAATTTCGGTATTCATTCATTCCTTGCAAGCAATACAGTAACAAATGAATATTATCCGATTCTTGCAAAGATGCTCTTTGAACTTGCTGTGAAATTGCAGGAAGAAACAGGTGCACATGTTGCATTTATTAACCTTTCGGGAGGAATCGGTATTCCTTATCGTCCGGAACAGACACCAAATGATATCAAGGTGATTGGCGAGGGTGTCAGAAAGGCTTATGAAGAAGTACTTGTTCCAGCAGGAATGGGAGATGTTGCTATCTACACAGAACTTGGTCGTTATATGATGGGACCTTATGGATGTCTTGTTACAAAGGTTGTGCATGAAAAGCATACTCATAAAGAGTATATCGGATGCGATGCATGTGCTGTAAACTTGATGCGCCCGGCAATGTATGGTGCTTATCATCACATTACAGTAATGGGCAAAGAGAATGAGCCTTGTGACCACAAGTATGATATTACAGGTTCTCTCTGTGAAAATAACGATAAATTTGCAATCGACAGAATGCTTCCGAAGATTGATAAAGGTGATATACTTGTAATCCATGATACGGGTGCTCATGGATTTGCAATGGGCTATAATTATAATGGTAAATTAAAATCTGCGGAAGTATTGCTTTGCCAGGATGGGACAGCAAAATTGATACGTCGTGCAGAGACTCCAAAGGACTATTTTGCAACCTTTGATTGCTTTGAAGAATTCAAAGAAAAACTTTAAAAAACAGTTGACATTAACCTGATTATAGGTTATTATAATCAAGTCGCTTGACACAAACGTGACAAGCGCGAGCGGATGTGGCGGAATGGCAGACGCACAAGACTCAAAATCTTGCGGGGGCGACCTCGTGTGGGTTCAAGTCCCACCATCCGCATTAAACAAAATTTAAAAAGTGCTTAGAAACATTGGTTTCTAGGCACTTTTTACTTTGCGCAAATATGAAAAAGGGGCAGAAAAGGGGCAAACTAAATTATTTTTATATTTTTTATGCGGTCATAATCCTTTTGCCGAAGCTTCTCTGTTACATGAAAATAGATTTCTTTTGTTATATCGCTGTCGGAGTGTCCAAGTCTCCGGGAAATAACATCTAACGGAACACCTTGCTCCGCCATGAGCGCCACGTGTGTATGTCTCATGAAGTGAGAAGTAGCTTTTTTACCTACAACTCTCAACGTGACATCACCCAAATGTTTGTTGTATGAAAAATAATTGATTGGATCACCATCTTCATCACTGATAAATAAATTCGTCCGATACGCACAATGAACTTGTTCTTGCGTCATGTAGATTTTTATTTTTTTGCAAAGTGTATAAAGTTGGTCTTGCATAAAAATTTCACGAACAGAGTAACCTGTCTTTGGCGTGGTGGTAATGCGATTATTGGAATCATATGTTTTTGACACGGTAATAGTTCTGTTCTTAAAATCAAGGTCTGAAGATTCCAATGCAATTATCTCACCGATACGCATTCCGGAAAGAGCAGCGAACTCGGCAATAAATTTCCATTTATCAATCTTCATATTATCCAATACAAGTTTTAACTCTTCAGACTCTAAATATTTTTCTTCAAGTTTTCGTTTCTTTTCTTCGTCTTCAAATGGTTTCAATTTATCTAACCAAGCAACATTCTTAATAAATTCTTCTTGGTATCCCCAACGAATCAATGCCTTAAATCGTGTAAGACGTTCGTTTTTTGTGCCGGGTTTATCTGCACCAACGTATAGATTGTTTTTTACGTACTGTGCGTTTAGGTTATCTACAAGAGATTCGCCACCTAAGTATCCGACAATCTTTCGAATGGCAAACTTGTTTCTTGTGTACGTAGATTTCTTTAGGTTTTGCTCCTGATAGGAGAGATAGAGTTCTGCAAATTCAGAGAGTGTCAAATTCTCTTTTCTGACAGGAGTAAACAAATCCTTAAGCTTCTCGTCAATCTTCGCCTGCAGAGCAATCTGAGCACGTTTTCGGTTGACGTTCGTATCCTTATCCATTGTCACAGATACCTTCGAGGACTTATTAGTAATTGGATCCATGAAACGCTCCACATACTTTACCTTTCCATTTTTCTGTTCTTCACACCACATAATCATTCTCCTTTCGTGATTTAGGTATAAAAAATAACAGCTAGGGGCGAATACGCCCTTGCAAGCTGTTCCCGAAGTGTGATACAATACATTTGCATACATTTGTTGGTATTGTTTCTTCGGAATAGTACCTTCCAACCGTCTTGGTGCTCCAACACTGAGGCGGTTTTTGATATGTATAGATTGTATAAACTATTTCAGTATTTCACGAACATACATATTATTACGTCCGCCCCAAACAAAGCCTGTGTTTCCATTGTCAAGTGTAACACAATACCAATCTTCGTCATAATCATATAAAGTAGGGTCGCCGTTTATTTTATAATTTACTTTATATGTATCACCAATATTGTTATCCAACATTCTATAAGACAAATTACAAACCGGCAAATAAAAAACGTCTCCAACGCCTGCGGCACTTTGAGCTGATATTATTACTTCTGACACTTCATAGCTTATAACGTAATTGGGTTTAGCTGCTTTTTCTTTCCAGAAATCTAATTCTTTTTCTACGCTTGTGATTTCTTCTTTTAATGTATTAATACGGGTTTTTTGATCGATAGTAAAATATAATAATTCTGCTGATATCATAAACAATGAAAAGATTATTATATGATTTATTTTCAATCGAAATCTTTTGTTTGGCAAAGAATCATCTTGCACCATCTCAGAAGGCACTATTGTTTTATTACCTGACAAACATTTCTTTTTCATGAGCCAATATCCAACATAAGACCAAAGAAAAGCCGCGCTACCATTTGAAACTTCTTCACCAGATGCAAGTGCAATAAATTGAAATAAAAACCATACGACAATACCATTAATAATTGCAATTCTTTTTAGTGTCTTTATAGGATATTGCTTATTGCGTATTATAACAATCACAGGAACAAGTAAATAAAAGAACATAGTAATCACTAATGAGATTGCAAAAGTTATAAATAAATCCATATCTACCCTTTCTACCTTACATTGAGACCTCGGTATTTATTTCCAGTAGTATTTTAAACATTGTTATCGTACAGTAAATGTATTATGAAAATATTACTTAACGAAATAATGTATAAAAAGGGATTAACAATACGCCAGGTTGCCATCATGACCGGACTTCCCAAATCTACAATAGCAGATATTATGTCCGGAAGAACCATTCCGAGAATGGATACTATGGAGCAACTGGCAGCAGGACTAAAAGTCCGTATTACAGAATTATATGAGTCTCCATTTCAATAAGTGTCCGAGAACTCGGACAAATCACCCTGCATGCATAAGAATAAAAATCATTGCGTGTCCATATAGTAAAAGTCTTACAAATGTTAAAAAGAACATTTGTTCGACTTTTTCTTGCTATTTCAAACAAACTGTAGTATGATTGACTCAAAGTTAAGTCAAAGTACCACGATGACGGGGGTGTACATATTGTGAGAATGGAAGATTACAAAAAACTAATTATTCAAATGTTCCAGAGTTTTGACGAATCAGACAATTTGTTTTTAAAACAAATCTATACACTTGTGAAAAAACATCTGGAAAGGAAGGGAAGGCGTTAGCCTTCTTTTTCTTTGAGGTTTTTTGCTAGTTTTTCACTAAACTCACATAACACTGCCTGAGACTTCGGAGATAACTGACTGTATGTATGCATAATTTCTTTTATCAGTCCATACAGAGGATTAGTTCCGTCGTCTTCTAATAATTCAGACACATACGCCGCAACTTCATCTTCTTCCGGCAACTCCAAGAACATATCTCCTTCGCCTGTTTTGAGCCATTCAATATTTACTCTTTTTTCTCTCCAATTAGAAAGCATGATTAAATGCTGTTCCGTGACATTTCGTTTTCCACGTTCAATATCACTAATACCGGATTTCGTAAGACCTAAGACTTTGCCGAAATCTTCCTGACTTTTTTCACATGCAATTCTCAATTCTTTGAATCGCTCGTTGATGTTTGACATTTTCATCACCTCCTCGTCTTGCAACCAATATAACACATGAAAAACAATTTGTAAATAAAAAAGTCGGCAATCAGAACAAAAAAGTGTTGACAAGGTTCTTTAAGCCGACTATAATGATGGCATAAAGAACAAAACGACCGCAAAGTGAGGTGAGAACAGTGTGGATTATAATTTGTATCACGTGCTCTATAGTGGCATCGGTGATTACGACAAAAATATTAGCCACCCACTATTTCAAGATAGTAGATGGCTATGTGACAGATGTTTGTGAAAAAACAAAGGATTTTGTTGAAGATACAAAAATTAAGATACACAAACGGAAACAAATATCTGACCAAGAGGAGTAAGAGAACAAACACCCTGTTCAATTTCAATATAATCATCAGAATTATCGTTTTCAAATTGTTTCTTCAGATGTTCGTAATAGGCCCATTTTGAAAAAACGTTATACGAAGAAGAATCAGTCAATTTGTTCATAAAATCAACAGACAAGAGCCCAAGACGTTCTAATGAAGAAATTGAGGTGGCATAAAGATAAGAGTGTGTGCCGTTTGTGTCGAAAAATATATATTTTTCGAGTGGTCTAGTCGTTGAAAGAGTTGACAAATTGTAGTTCACAATAGGCTGATTCGACTTTTGTTTAAAAGTACTAATTATTTTTGCATCAACAGGCGACATTTGTTTGATGATTTCAGGAAACGAAGGGTGCACAGCATCTGATACTCGTCCGTCCATAGAATTACTAATGAGATTCACAAACATCTTTCGTAATTCTGGTTCTGAAATGCAGTATTTAGAGTTTTCAAGAGCTTGAGCTGTAGTTTGTATTGATGGCTCGATTTTATTATCTGCAGGAATTTGTTCAATTGCAGAAGTTAATTCTTGATTATAAACTTCCAAATCGCGAGCATACTTTAAGCGTTTTTTGTTGGCAGCCTGAGTGATTCCGCCAAAAACGAGAAACCAAAGATCTCCAAAAGTTTGTCCGGCGTTTTTCGAAGGGGCATCAGTAAGGTTTTGCAAAGCGTTATCTACGGAATCAGGAAGTTCAGGCAAATTGATTAAAGAAATGTTGGTTGTATTTTCGTTTAACATAATAATCGTTCCTTTCATCTTTAGTAAGGAAGATTATATCAAAACAAATAAAAATAAGCAAATAGAAAGGAGGTAACAACATGTCAGAAGAAAGCAGAAGAATGATTGAAGCTACAGTAGCCAATCTAAAAGACCTCAACGAAGAGAGTCTAAGAATTATGCAAAGTAGCTCAGAAGTATTAAAAGCAAGAGATGCTATGGACCGTCAATCAACAGTAGAAGAACCAGAAGCGAAGGGAGCGTAATAGAGAATGTGTGGAACATTGAAAGATTATACAAAGATTGTAGTAGAAACAGACGAAGAAAACCCAGTAACCATTGCCGAGATTACAGCAGATGATATAACCCCGGCAGATGGCTATAGAGTCAGAATGACTCCGACATACGATTAGTGTTCTCTATCTCTTGGAGGACAAGGGTCGTTTCCGTAACTATCCTTTGACTGAATCTGGCCATTCTGTTTTTGGATAATTAATTCGGATTGTTGTCTTTTGGCAATGCCTTTAGCGTAATCAATAGCATCTGATTTTCTTTCAAATTGCTTTGTGTCTCTGGAATTGCCTTCGCCATGAACGCCCCATTTGTCACCACAAGGAGATACCCACTGATTTTTGCCCATTACGTTCACCACCTTTCTCTTGAGTAATGTGTGTGACCGTACATTGAGACAGTAAAAATTATATCAAAACAAATCAAAATAAGCAAATAGAAGGGAATTGAAAAGATGACCTGTAAAGATTGTAAAAACTACAGAGCCTGCGCATTAGAACGGCGAGGTATCCGCATAGATTTTGATAAAAAGGAGGAAAAGAAGAAATGAGAAGACCTAAACAAATGTATGCAAACAAAGCGGAGATAGCAAAGATATTCGGCATCTCCACACACACCGTCTACAGACGAGTAGAAGGAATTCAAGAAGAAATAGGAAAGCGCTATAACGATTATGCTATCCTGGATAACTTAATCAGTATTCCGGTATTTGCAGATTACGAAAAATACTGGAAGCATTTAGCTGACAAGAATCTAAAGAAGTACGTACCACCATTTGATATGACTGAGGTGGAACGGTATCTGGATAAGAGAGGAGTGAGATGGGCATGATGCTGTATTTTTACATACTGGACACACCGCAAGAAGGCGCATCGGTATTAGTAGTTGAATCGAAAGCGGCAGAGATTAGAAATGGGCTTATACGTCCTGCAAACGGCAACTTCTTTCATTCGGCTGTAGGTAGCTTTTTAATGCAAAGTGATATTGGGAGACTTTCCGGAAGAAGAGAAAGACCGATAGTCATTCTAAAAGAGCCGGATTTACAACTGGCAAGAAAATTACTTACAGAGCATGCAAGAAAAGAAGTAAATCATTATCAGGCTATGACGGATTTGTGGCAAAGAAGATTGGATGCTGCAGAAGGGAGTACAGAATGAGAATTTTGAAAAAAGTATTAATAGGATGCGGATTTCTCGGTTTCCTTATGACTGCCGTCAGTGCGGGAGCTTCAGATTGCGGAGCAGGTGAAAAAATGTGGATGAGCGCAGCAATAATAGGCGCACTTCTGATGGTTTTAAGCAGGGCTTTGTATAGTTACCTCAATTGGATGCAGGCAGAGCGCGCAAAGAAGAGTATTCGTTACAGAAGATATTTAGAGAAAGAAAATGAAATGAGTGCGTAGGCTCATTGGGAAAAACCATAACGCACTCAAAAACTAAACATCAATTAGATTGTATATCAATCGGGAAGGAATGTCAAATGCCAGTAAAGATGATGACTAAGAAACGATTTCCAAGTTATAGGAATCACATAAAAATCCTTGTTGAGCAGAAAAGATTGGAAGGAAAGGAATGGCCGTATCTAAACTCATACGTAACAAATCTGATTGCACATGATAACAGATACGCGATAACCGGGAAACAAGTAAAGGAACTATTGGATTTAGCAATTTGAACTGCTTACAAAATGTGTACGGTTGAAAGGAGAAAAAATGCAGACACAATATGTGGACAAGCACGAGGCGGAGCTTCGAACAGCAATTGAAAAGGCGGATTACATAGCAAATGTTGATTACTACAAGATACCGGGTTATCGGTATGTCGGCGCAGCGCAAGTAAAGTCCGAGAAGAGACACTACTATTACAACCCTGGTGAAGATAAGTACTATTATGAATCAGATTTCGCTCGGGAGATGCGCTTGAAGATCCGCAACAAAAGATTTCAAAACTTCACAAAAAAATAACGCATCCAACGGCAATGGATGCGCCAAAGTGACCTGAGCCACAGATGTAAATAACTCACATAAATACTATATCATCTGTGGTCCAAAAGGTCAAGAAAAACGGGGGATTTCATACCCGTTTTCAAACTCGATAAGATTATTAAAGTTAGGACAAGATGACATGGCAACAAAGAGAAAAACACTAACCCTCAGAGGTGGAGATATTATTGATGTGGTTGAGTTTCATGATGGGAATTATGGAGCTCCCAGCCAACCGAGAATAAAGAGACAAAAACCCACCAAAGAGCAGATGGAAAAAGTAAATCGTCTGAACAAAGCAAGAAGGTGCAGACAGAAGATGCTTGCTTATATTGACTACGATGATTACTTCGGTACATGGACATACAAAAAGAGTGCACGTCCACCTAATATGGTGGCTGCATTATTACATTTTCAAAAAGCCAAACGAAAGGTGCAGGCATATTTCAAGAAACAAGGGTATGAGCTGTTCTGGTTCCGCAACATTGAAAGAGGAACAAAAGGCGCATGGCATATTCATTTTGTTATGAATAAAATCCAAGGCGCAGCAGAGGTGATTACAAAGTCATGGGAGCACGGTGGCACGTATATAGTTCCAATCAAAGAAAGTGAGTTCTATGATGAGGATTTCACAAAGTTAGCCAACTACATGACAAAAGACGAAAGCACCATTGAATACAATCAGGATGGCACGATTGCAAAACCAAGACTTAAAGAGGCAAATTATAACACTTCACGTAACATGCCGCTTCCGGAGCCGAAGGTGGACAAGCTCGTCAGATGGAAGAGTGAAGTAAAACCGAAGAAAGGTTATTACATGGCCAGTATCTATGAAGGAATCAATCCTGCAACGGGTTACATGTACCGTAGGTACACCATGATACGAATAAGAGGAGATGATGGGTGATGTTTGAAGTGAATATATATCTGGAAACCTCGCTGAAAGGTCCGGGAACTAGAAAAGGCTGGTATGCAGCAGTTTTGGAGTTTGTCAAAAACGGAAAAGCAATCACAAGAGAGGATTTCGTAAGCGAGGAAGAAACTACATACCATAAATCAGTGCTATGCGCAATGGCAAAATCCTTGGAAAGACTGAATACGAATTGCCATTTGAATATCTATACGGATTCAGAATTTGTTAAGAACAGTGTAGAGAAGAATTTGGAGCGTTGGAAGTCAAATGATTATGCAAACGTAAAGAACGAGCCTATCAAGAATCAAGAAGAATGGCGAGAGGTTGGAAGGCTTCTTAGTGGTCATGATGTCAAATTTCGTATCACAAAGCGACACAAGTATACGGTTTGGATGCGAAACGAGGCAAAACACCAATTTGATGAGTCTACCGAGAAGGCCTGAGACTCAGTAAATACTGAATGCGAGAAGGTTTTTTGAATGAGTATTGATTACAGCGCGATGGCATTTCCAAAAGCATCCTGGATGCAGGAGAAACGTCAAAAGAAACCGCAAAACAAGAAAGCTGCACCGGTGCAACGAAAAAAGAAGAAAAAGAAACACTACAAGAAGGTGCCAAGCATTATGCAACACAAGGATGACAAAAGATGTTTTCTCTGTATGCTCCTGGACAACTTTTATGAAGAGCACGCATATACGGAAGAACATCACGTAATCTTTGGTGATGACAAGTGGGTAAGTGATGCATTTGGGCTTCGGGTAAATCTGTGTTGGAGGCACCATCGAGAAACACCGGCAGCAGTTCACAAAAACCAAGAACATGCAGAACTGTTAATGCGCATCGCGCAGGAGACGTTCATAGAACACTATCCAGATTTAGATTGGATGCAGATTGTAGGAAGAAACTATTTGGAGGTAGAAGATGAAACAACCTAAGAAATTACCACTGAAATACAAGAAGGTGGTAGATAACGCAGGACTGGTACCTGAGAACTGGATGTTGCAGCAGGAAACCAAAGACTACATCGTAGTCGTGAGTAAACGCACGCATGCAACTAGAAGAATACCAATTTAGGCACTACCCTATGGGGATAGAAAATATATCACACAAAAGCCATGAAAAATACCTCCCATTCGTCAGCTGAGTGGGAGAAAGGAGTGGTTGTAAAATTAGGAGGAATTATGAAGAATACTTTAACAGACTTAAACAATTATTTGTTCGAAGCAATTGAACGTCTAAACGATGATAGTTTAGATGAGGAACAATTAGATAGAGAAATCAAAAGGAGTGAAGCAGTTCAGAAGGTTGCAAAAACAATTATCGATAATGGAACTCTTGCACTTCAAGCAAAGAAACACATGGATGAATATGGAACGGGTGACAATATTGAATTACCGCTCCTTGGTATCACAAAAAAATGAATAGCGGAAGAAAATATAGAACTCCGAAAGGAGAATGCGTTATTGAGAGAAAGAATAAAGAAAATGGAGATGTGGTAAATGAACGGACATAGATACACGGAGGATGAAAAGGAGTTCTTTGTCATATATGTACCAGGACACAGCCATAGGGAAGTTCAACAAGAATTTATACAAAGATTCGGTTGGGAAATCACATTATCGCAGGTTAAAGGCAGTATTGCTAGATACAATTTAAACACGGGAAGAACTGGATATTTTTCAAAAGGACACACGCCAAAAAATAAAGGGCAGAAGATGTCGCCAGAGGCATATGAAAAATGCAAAGGAACAATGTTTAAGAAAGGGCACAGTCCGCAAAATCACCGTCCGGTAGGCAGTGAACGAATAAACAAAGACGGATATATTGAAATAAAGGTTGACGAACCTAACAAATGGATGCCAAAACATCGGTTCATATGGCAGCAGGCTAATGGGAAAATACCAAGCGGACATATGGTTGTTTTTCGTGATAATGATAGAGCCAATGTGACGCTGGACAATCTGATGATGATCACGAGAAAAGAAAATGCAGTCATAAATCACACTGGCTTATCAAAAACCATGGGAGAAACAAAAGAACTAGCTGTTACTTATGCAAAATTGGTATCAACCACACACCAACGAAAGAAAGGGAAAAAGAAAAATGGAGAGACGAAATGACTTAGTAAACATACGGGTGGAAAATCTATATCCACATCCGGACAATCCAAGAAAAGATTTAGGAGAGATAACAGAAATCACAGAATCCGTAAAGAAAAACGGAGTAATGCAAAATCTCACAGTTATACCAATTGGTGCAACGCATGAAGAACCGGAAGAACAGGCGGATGCCAATAACGTATCACTCTCAAGTGATTTTATTGTATTGATTGGACACAGAAGACTTGCGGCCGCAAAGGCAGCAGGTATCAAGGAAGTACCGTGTAAGATTGTTAGCAAGATTTCTAAGAAAGAGCAAGTCTCTATCATGCTCGAAGAAAACATGCAAAGAAGTGATTTGACAATTTACGAGCAGGCGCAAGGATTTCAAATGATGTTAGACCTTGGAGAGACTGCAGAAAGCATTGCAAAGAAGACCGGATTTAGTCAAGCCACCGTATACCATCGGCTGAATCTTGCTAAATTGGATCCAAAAGAGTTGAAGGAGAAGGAAGATAACGAAGGATTTCAAATGTCTTTGAAAGATTTATATGAGCTAGAAAAAGTAAGCGATATTGATACTAGAAACAGACTTTTGAAGGAAGCAAGAAATTCGAGTGATTTAGCCTTCAGAGCGCAACAAGCGGCAAAAGAAGAAAAGCGAAAGAAAACTATGGAACAACTGATAGTCATGCTGGAAGAAAAGGAAATCAAACCGGCGCCGAAGAGAGCTGAGAATGAACAATGGAGTGGTAAATGGGATAAGTTAAAGCAATATGACCTAGAAGGAAAACTTCCGGAAGAAATCAAGGTGCAAGCAAGAAAGACAGATGAGTTGTTTTATATTAGGTGGTACAATCAACTGCACATTATTCGTGCAACCAAAAAGAATAATAAAATTTCCAAAGAAGAACAGGAGCGAAAGGAAAGAGATAAACGTAAGAAAGACATAAAAAGCCAAACGAAACAATTGATTAAAAAAGCAAAAGATTACATCAAATGTATTGTGGAAGGCAAAATCAGACCGATAAAAGAAACGGAGAATCTGAGAAAACAGATTTTGAATGCAGCAGTTTCAAATGGTCTTACTATGTATCACAGTTCAATCGTAAATTACTTTACAGGAAAAACATTATACCAATGCACAGATACGGAAATAAAAACAGCGAACAAAGCGTATGATAAGCTGTCTTTCATCAATCAGTTGCTTGTTGTATTGAGTTGCTCTATCGGTAATGATACGGAATTATATGATTATTCCGGCAAATTCAAACCAGAAGTAGCAAAGGATATTATAGCAGTCTTTGATTTACTGGAACTATATGGATGGACTTTCGAGGAAGAAGAGCAGCAGTTGCTAGAAGGTACACACGAACTTTATGTGAGGGAGGAAAAATAAATGTTTACAGGAGTAACTTTTGAACAAGCAATGAAATATCACTTGCAGGGAAAAGAAGTAATGGCCATTGACAGAAATTCGGTAAGACTCGACGGAAAAGTATACGATATCTTTCCGTTTGAAGAATTATTCGAAGGCATTGAATTTATAGCAGATTTACCTGCAGAGGAGAAACCAGAGTTTAAAGAGGCAGTTTGCGAAATGGTAGTTGGCAGCAGTACGCAGCCGGAAGAATCAACAGAAGAACCGCAAGAAGATTCAGCGGAAGAAAATACAGAACAAAAAGATTGCGGTGGGTACCGAGGTGAATACCCAATAGAACCAAAGAAAACGAAGAAAAGTATCATTCTAGAATTAACTGAGCAAGGAAAGACGGCGAAGGAGATTGCAGAAATTACCGGTTTTGCAATACAAACAATACATCAGACTAGATATTTATCGAAGCGCAGTACTCAGGAAAGCAGTCCAAAAGAAACACAAACGAAACAACCAAAAGAAGTAGTACCGGGACACAATGCGGATAGACATTTGTGCAAAATATGTAAGTGGCGCGCCAAGAAGAACAATCCAAATGGTGTTGGTTGTGAATTTGCTCAACACCATGACCATACAAGAGGCTGCGCGGTTGAAGATTGTAATGTTTTTGAAAAAGGTGATCCTGCACACCAAAAGAAACCGATTGTGTTGAGTTAGGAGGCATTATGAGATACACAGAATACCACGCCGACAAGGCGGTTATAAAAGACAGGGCATTTCTACCAGATGCAATGGAAAAGTTGGCCAAGGTAGAGGATTTAGAGCATAAGAATGCAGACATAGATAAACTCACAACAGAGATGATGGAACATATATGTGACAATCTGTGTAAACATCCGACAAAAGCAAAGGACCAAGAGGAATTAGACGAAATATGCAGCAGTTGTCAGATGGGACAGTTTGTATGTGATGTTTTGAATACATACAATCACATAGAAGGTTGTGACGGATGCACGAACGAACACTGCACAAAGGAACTGAATCCGTGCAGAAGGTGTAGGAGATGCAAAGAGGATAAGTTTGAGAGAGCTGAGGTGAGAGAATGAAATGCGGATTTGAATACAAAGAGTGCACAGAAAAATGCAGATTTTTCGAAACATGTGCAAGAAACCCACACAGAGAAGAACAAAACGCTGCACATGGCAGCAGTCAGGAGGAAAAAGAAAATGAGCAATAACAAAAAAAACTATACATACAGCGCCATGTAGATATTGTGGCCAAATAATTCAAATAGACGAGGAAAACTTGTCAGAAGAGTTGGCGATCGAAGCTGCATCCATGCGATGTTCCTGTGCACGCGCGTCATATCACCAAAGAATCATGAGAAGACGTGAAAAAGCACTGAATAACATAGCAACGTTATTTGCCAGAGAAGGTGATGAGATTCAATCAATTCTGAAGCAAGCGGTTGATAATATCCTGGATGAATCAATGGAAAAGGTCACCTTAAACTTAAAAGGCGGAATCAAGGCAGTAGTATCCCAAAACAGCAAAGGCGAAATCAACGTAGAAAGAACAGTAACATCAAAAACAAAATTATCAGAGTAAAGGAGAAAAAACATGAACGAAAACAAAGTACTTCTCTCAGAAGTAAAACCAGGAGAAACAATCAACACCGGTATTGGAGCATTTATCGTACTGGAACAGACAGAAGGTGAAACAAAAGTGATCACCAAAGACCTATTCAAAACATGGCAAGAATTTGGCAGCAGTCCAGATTACAAAGGTTCACATGTGAAGCAGTTGTGCGAAGGAGAAATCTATGATGCATTTGCAAAAGAATTCGGCGCCGAAAACATCGTTGAACACGAAGTAGACCTTGTAACTGTCGATATGCAGCAGGACTACGGAAAAGTGAACTGCAGAGTACGTCCAATTACTTTTGACGAAGCAAGACAGTATAACGAGCTTCTCGTTAACAAGGAACTCGATGATTGGTATTGGACATGCACACCATGGAGCACACCGGCACGTGGATGGAGTTGGTCAGTCGCCGTTGTTTCCCCGTCGGGCCGTATCGGCAACGACGACTTCGTCGTCAGCGACGCCGTTCGCCCATTTTGTATCTTAAAATCTAATATCTTTGTATCGAAGGGAGAGTAAAAACATGAGAAGAAAATTAAAAGCAATCGAAAGTAAAATCGAAAAGGCAGAAAAAGAACTTCAGGAAGTAAAAGAGGAACTTGCAACACTCAAAGTAACACGAAAACTTCCACAACCAAAAATTGGAGACGAAATTGAAATTGCAGACATGAAGTGGAAAGTACTCGATAAGACAGACAAAGGATTCTTATGTCTCGCAGAAAGAATCAAAGAAGGCATGCAGTTTGACTCCTCTTGCAACGATTGGACAAAGTCAGCATTGCGGAAATATTTAAACACAGAGTTCTTAGAAAAGCTTGCTTCAGAAGTAGGAGAAGAGAATATCGTTTCATTCCAAAGAGATTTGTTGTCGCTAGACGGCCAAACGGAATATGGCATGTGTGAGGATAAGGTTTCGCTAGTAACAGTAGATGAGTACAGAATCTACAGAAGCATGATTCCAAACACGGAAAATTATTGGTGGTGGACCATTACACCGGATAGCACAAAATGCAATAATGATTCAAGATGGGTTCGCGTTGTGTCCCCGTCGGGCGATATCCGCAACTGCAACTTCGACTACTTCAGCTTCGACGACGACGGCGCCGTTCGCCCATTTTGTATCTTTCATCTACAATCTTTGAATCAGAGGAAGAGTAAATGTCAAACGATAAACTAGATGTCATCACAAAGGCAATGGAGCTCGCAGAGCATACGCTTCGTGTAACATCAAACTGTAATAGGTATCCAAAGAAGTGGAGGTTTTCATTAGTGGACAAGATGCAAAACAAAGCACTTGAGATATACGAAAAACTCCATGAAGCAAACAGAACAGATTTAAAAGCATATAAAAGAGAGCGCCTAGAACTTCAGACAAAAGCCATTACATACTGCGACCAACTATTGTTCTACATAGAGATGTCTCACAAATTGGAAATCATAAGCCAGAAGAGTATGCAATATTGGTCCAAGATGGTATGCGATATAAAACACATGACGATTGGATGGAGAACCAAAGACAGAGAAAGATAAACATTCAGGTTGCGTGCTGTATAAACCGTTGTTTCCCCGTCGGGCAATATCAACAACAACAACTACGACAACAACAACGCCGTTCGCCCATTCTGTATCACACAGACAGTCAGAGTAGGCAATAAGCCGAAATCAGAAAGAAGATACAAAAAAGCACGTAACCTTCCCGGAAGGGTAAATATAAAGGAGTATCAATGGACAAAGACATTATCACAGACTTTTCGAACCTGTATAGAGCATATCGCAAAGCAAAGTCCGGAAAGAAGTTTAATTCCAGTACTGCAAAGTTTTCTACAATGGCTCTGGAAGGCGTAATCACACTAAAGGAGCAACTAGAAAACCAAACCTACCAAATGTCACCGTATAACGAATTTAAGATATACGAGCCTAAGGAACGCGTTATTAAGTCCTGTTCCTTCAAAGACAAGGTAGTGCAGCACTGCTTCTGTGATAACGTGCTTTTGCCAAGATTAGAGAAAATATTTATGAAAGATAATTACGCCGGGCAGATAGGAAAAGGCACGTTGTACGGAATGGACCGCCTGAAGACACACATGCTAAAGCATTATGAAAAGCATGGCGCATCCGGATGGATCCTGAAGTGTGATATCACAAAGTTCTTCTACAGTATCGACCATGAGATATTAAAAGACATAGTAGATTGTTATTTCACGGATGAGTATTCAATCTGGCTCAACCACCTGTTTATTGACAGTACAGAGAGTCCTGGAGCACCTCTTGGAAACCAAGTGGCGCAGGTACACGCATTATTAATGCTGCACGGTATGGATAAGTTTATCACCGGCGAATTAGGAATTAACCATTACGGAAGGTATATGGATGACTTCTTCCTCATCCATCCGGACAAAGAATACCTGAAGGAATGTTTAAGAAATATCGAGGAATTCTTAAAAACACTGAATCTCACATTGAATGCAAAGACACAGATTGTCCCATTCCGAAAAGGAATTAAGTTTTTAGGATTTCACCATTATGTCACACCGGAAGGAAAGTACATAAGAAAGTTATCTGGAGAAAACAAGAGAAGAATCAAAAAGAAACTTAGAAGCTGGTCCAGAGCAGTCAAAGAAGGCAAAATGACAGATAAGAAGTTCTATGAGAAATACAACGCATGGAAGAATCACGCATCTCATGGGAATTGCATCAAACTTTGTCATAGCATGGACTTGTATGTAAAAGAATTAATAGGAGGTGACGAGTGATGAAATGTGATAATTGTATACACGAAGATATTTGCATACATCGAGGAAACATGGAAAAGTTTGAAAGTGAAATCAGAGATAAAGAAAGATTACTGGAAAACAAATGTTTTCATACAGATATCAGATGCGATAATTTTTCAAAAAAGAACACTGTGAATATTAGATAAAGCGAGGTGGCAGGCAATGATCAACGGTGAATACATAATGAATACAGTAGATGTATTTATGTGGATTGTAATCGGCGGATCCATAGCAATTGTATTCATAATGTTCTTATGGTCTATAAACGCCTTAGCAAGACTAATGAGGTTCGGTCGTGGAATATTGCGAAGGAAACACAAAAGAAAACGTAGGGTAGCAGGACACAATAGACCGCCAAGGGCAGCAGTCGGTACACAGAACTGCAGATGGCAGCAGTCAGAGAGAAAGTGACAACCATGAGACAGAAAACGCCAACGGAGCATAAACTAAACGCCATAGGCGAACTAGATGCGATAGAAAGACAACCAGTAAAAGAGAGTGCAAAGAAATGGTTTAGAAGACCACCATATGATATACAAAGGGGTGATTCCGGTGGACAAGCAAAAATTAAATCAGTATCGAGTAATACAGAGAGAAAAACCGAAACTAAAGCGAGAAATTGAAAAACTATATACCCAATTAGATGCGGTACCTGAAGTTGCAGGGAAAGTTACAAGGTCAAGCAAAGAGTTCCCTTACATAAAAAGTCATGCCACAGTAAGAATGGCCGAACCAAAGCAAGCAACAATGATCAAAGAACGAATTAGGGAAAAAGAAAACCGATTGAAGACTTATGAGAAAATAGAAACAGAGGTTAAGAACTTTATTACATCAATAGACGACATTACTGTAAGAGAAATTTTTGAACTGATGTATCTTGGGGAAAAGAGAATGTCACAACGAAAAGTAGGGGAGTTAATTGGTTATGACCAAAGCAGTGTCTCGCTAAAAATTGATAAATATTTGAAAGATTCATAAAATTCATAAAAATGTATGTTATTATTATAGTGGATGAAGTGAAAACACTGATTCCTCCTAAAGACATAAGTGCAAAAAACGTCCTGGAAGCAGGGCGTTTTTTATGTGCAAAAGGAGGTGAGCCTGATGGCTAAAAAGAAATCGGTCGGAAGGCCACCAAAATTCAAAAACAAAGAAGAAATGCAAGAAAAAATCGACAATTACTTCAAAGAATGCGAAGGAGAAGTGTTAAAAAACGAGGATGGAAGCATTTTTACAGACAAAAACGGAATGCCTGTGATTGTAGGTGCAAGACCTTTAACTATGAGCGGACTTGCGAACGCGCTTGGTTTTTCGAGCCGTCAGTCGTTACTTAACTATGAAGGCAAGAAAGAATTTATGGACACGATAATGCGCGCACGCGCACGCGTGGAGCAGTATACAGAAGAGTGTTTGTTTGATAAAAACAGTGCTAATGGAGCAAAATTCAGCCTAGCAAACAACTTCGAGGGATGGAAAGAAAAACAGGAAGTTGAAGTGACGGAGCATTATAAATTAGAGGACTTGCTATGACATACACTGCAGATTATCTGATTGAACGGCGTAAGGCAAAATGGGAAGAACTTGGATCCATTGAGCATGATAAGAAACTGCGTTCTGCGATTGCTGATGAATTACTTGTAAACAGCAAATTACGGGATGAAGTAAGAATATATCCGGAGAAGTTAATAGAACTCTTCTTTATTGTTGTTGATAAGGACAAAAAAACCAGACCATTCTTTTTAAACGCGGTTCAAAAAGAGTTTGTCGAGACATTAAATCAAGCGAAAAAGGATTATGCAGCAGGATTAATACCGGAAATATCCATACTAATCCTCAAAGGTCGTCAGCAGGGTTTTACAACGCTTGTAACGGCATATCAACTGGCATGTAGCATACTCAATCGTAACTTTGAAGGTTTTACACTTGCGGATGAAAGTAGCAACACGGAAGCAATATTTCAAAACAAAGCAAAATATCCGTATTCACAGCTTCCAGAGCCGTTAAAACCAACGGAGAAATTCAATAACCGAAGGCAGTTACTATTTTCAGAGTTAAACAGCAGTTGGTCCGTAGATACGGCTACGAAAGACGTAGGACGTTCGCGTACAATCAACTTTTTTCATGGTTCTGAATGTGCGTTTTGGAGAGATGGAATATCATCAATCCAAGCAGCGCTTGGTCAAGCTTTTACGAAGGACTGTATTAAAATATATGAGACCACAGCTAATGGTTTTAATGACTATAAAAAGATGTGGGATAGTGGAGAACACATTAATTGCTTTTACGCATGGTGGAAGACTCCAGAATACAGATTGAAATTCCCTGCAGATTCAGTAAAGACTGAATTCGACGGGAATATCGATAAGCACACAGAATGGATTTGGGAGCGCCTAAAATGGCTCAGAGATGAGATAAAATTAGACCACGAACAGCTCTATTGGTATTACAAAAAATACAAAGGATTTCTTGATAAAAACACAATCAAGCAGGAGTATCCTTGTACACCACACGAGGCGTTCTTGTTATCTGGCGCAACTGTGTTTGACACAGAGAAGATACTAGCGAGAATCGAACAACTTGAAAGACCTATAAAGGTTGGATATTTCATTTATGATTATGACGGTCTGAAGATTACAAACATCAGATGGGTACCGGATAGAAATGGTTATGTAAAAATCTATCAGCTTCCGAACACACCGCGTATAACAAAATACTGTATAGGTGGAGATACCGCCGGTGAGGGAAGTGACTGGTTTACTGGACATGTACTGGATGCAAGAACAGGGCAGCAGGTGGCTGTATTGAAGCATCAATTTGATGAAGATCAGTACGCAAAACAGATGTATTGTTTGGGGGCTTATTATAAATGGGCGCTGATGTGTATTGAAACAAATTATAGCAGTTATCCAATTATGGAACTGCAGAGGCTTGGATATCCGAATATGTATGTAAGATATAAGCAGGATACATACACGCACAAGATGGAGAAGTACTTCGGATTCAAGACAACAACACTAACAAGACCAACTATTATAGCAAGACTCATAGAGATTGTGAGAGAACATACGGAGTTGATTTATGATATGGATACACTGGAAGAACTCTTAACTATAATCAAGAATGAAAAAGGAAAAGTAGAAGCACCGGAAGGTGGACATGATGACCAGATGATGGGTCTAGCAATAGCTTATGAAGCGAAAGAAGAGGTGACTTTTGGAGAAGAAGACCAAATGGATATTCCACCACACATGCATTTTAATGCACAGAAAAAGAAAGAAACACAATATGACTACGGAGAAGATATAACAATAGTCTAGAAAGGAAAACCGATGCAGACAGCAATAATTATCTTAATAACGGCAGCAGTTGTAAACACGCTAAATATGGCGTGCTTTTATGTTGGCGCAAGAGTTAGACAAAACGTGGATAAAGGTGAGGAAATTAAGGCGCCAATACAAAATCCAATAAAGGCATGGAATGAATGTAGAGAGAAAAAAGAAGCAGACAAGGAAGCAAAACGATTAGAAGTAATTTTGAGCAATGTGGAGACTTATGATGGTACTCCGCATGGACAAAAAGATATACCGGAATAGAGGTGAAAGAAGTGAGAATTGAGGAAATCAAAGAAACGCCCATATGGGCTTTATATGAAAAGGGCAGAAATTATCACAGACTGACCGGAATATACACAGACACAGACAAAAATTATCGCTTCTACAATGGAAACCAGTGGGAGGGTGTAAAACTGGGCGAAGTGGAACCGGTGCAGAAAAATTTCATTAAACCAATAGTGAAATATAAAAATGCAGTCATTCACGACAATTTATATGCCATTCATTTTTCATCACAAAACTTTGAAAACCGAGAGTTTGCAAAACAAGCAGAGCGCATCTGTGAGATGTTGAATCGTTATGCGGCCAGCGTCTGGGAAAAAGACGAGATGGATTTCAAAGTAAGAAAGCTGACAAAAGATGCCTCCATTAATGACGAAGGTATTTTGTACGTATATTGGGACGAAGAATCAAAGATGCCGGTTAATGAAATTGTAAAGAAAAACGATATCTATTATGGCAATGAGAATGACGATGACATTGAATCACAGCCTTATATCTTAATACGCAGACGTATGGCGGTTTCAAATGCTGTAGCGTATGCATTGGCAGCAGGAATGAGCGAAGAAGACACATACTTTATTGTTGGTGATAACGATACCAGTGAGGAAAGCGGAGACGCAGCGAAAGAAGAATTAGACAACATGGTGACAATTGTATTCAAATTCTATAAGAAAGATGGAACTGTGCATTTTTCTTCTGCAACTCGTTGGATTGAAATTGTAAAAGAACAGGATACGGGATTAACAAGATACCCTATAGCGCACTTTAACTGGGAAGAAAGAGAAGGAAGTGCAAGAGGTGAAGGAGAAGTAAGGTGTCTTATTCCAAACCAAATAGAAGTGAATAAGACAGAAGTAAGACGTGTTCTTACTGTGAAACACCAGGCATATCCGCAAAAAGTGGTCGATACAGACAAGGTAGCAAACCCAAGTGCCCTAAACAAAGTTGGCGCCGTTATAAAAACCAAAGGAAATACAGTTGAGGATGTAAAGAAAGTGGTTGGAACAATTGCGCCGGCGCAAATGTCACCAGATGTAAAAGAACTGCAGCAGGATTTGATTAACATTACAAGAGAACTTGCAGGTGCAGGAGAGGTGGCAACAGGACAGGTGAATCCAGAAGATGCTTCAGGACGCGCAATATTGGCAGTGCAGCAGGCTTCACAGAGCCCAGTAACAGAACAGAAAACAGGTTTTAAACGTTTCTTGGAGAATGGCGCAAAGATTTGGTTGGAATACATCATTGTATATTCGCCGGATGGAATCCAATTACAGGATGAAGTGACAGACCCACAGACAAATGAAAAAGTAATACAACTTGTAAGAATTCCTCAGATTACATTAAGACAGCTTCAAGCAACTGTTAAGGTTGATGTTACTCCAAAGAGTCCATACGACCGATTTGCACAGGAGCAGACAATTGAGAACTTTTTTACAGCAGGGATGTTTACGCCACAAAAGGTGAATGAATTAGAGATTTATGCAAATCTTTTGGATGATGATAGCGTATCGCCAAAAATAAAGATATTAGAGGCGGTAGAGAATATCAGGGAAGAACAACGCAAGATTAGCGAAATAAATATGCAGGCGCAACTCATGCAGCAGTCTGCACAGCAATTTTTCATGGGTGATCCTGAAATGCAAAGACAACAAATGATGGATGTGCAGAATCAGGTTCCTGTGGAAGAGACAACAGAAGATGAAGAAGAGATAGCAGATAATCCGGATGATAATTAAGGAGCAGAATAATGAGTATATTTTCAAGAATAAGACAACATTTCTGTAAGCACAAATACAGAAAGCATTGGGACAAGAAACGTGGATATGTACGAAGATGTACAAAATGTGGAAAGATTGAATGATTAGAGCCTAAAAGGGCTCTCTTTTATTATGTCCAGGCATGTAAGACAGAAAACTGTATGGATACGGTGAAGCAAACACCACCTAAAAAATCGAAGGGAGATTAGTTATGTTTGAAAACAACGAAAACCTTGTAACAGGCGAGGCTGTTACTGAAAACACGGAAGGAACCGTAGAAGAAACACTTGAGCAAGTAGAGGTTGAGCCAGACGAAAGCCAAGAGGAAGAAAAAGTCTATACGCAGAAAGAGTTTGAAAAACACCTTCAAGAAACGTTAGACAAGAAAGTACCGAGACTGGAAGCAAAAATTCGCAAGGAGTACGAAAAAGACAGGGAACTTGCAGAAGTTTTAAAAGCAGGAACCGGTAGTGACAATGTAGAGGAAGTAACAGGTGCCTTTAGAAAGCATTATGAAGACAAAGGTATCAAGATTCCAACCAAACCAAATTATTCTGACAAAGATATCAAGACGTTAGCAGCTGCAGACGCTAGGGAGATTATTGGAAGTGGATTTGACGAGGTGACGGAGGAATTGAACCGACTTACAGAGATTGGTGTGCAAAATATGTCAGCTAGAGAGAAAGAAATGTATCTACAACTGGCAGAATACCACAAGACGGCTTCACAAAGCCAGGAACTTGAAAAACTTGGAGTGCCTGAGGAGCTTTACGGTAGTAAGGAGTTTAAAGAATTTGCAAGCCAGTTTAACAAGGATGTCTCTGTTACAACAATCTATGAATTGTACAACAAAACATTACCAAAAAAAGAAATCAAACAACCGGGAAGCATGAGAAGTACCGCGCAGGAGAGTGGAGTAAAAGATTATTACAGTTACGAGGAAGCTTCTAAATTCACAAGAGAAGAGCTTAGAAAGAATCCAGAACTATTCAAAGCAGTAGAACGCTCTATGCCTTACTGGGGAAAAAAGAAATAATGCTTTCCTAAGAGAGGAGAAAGAATATGTCAGTAGTAAATTTTATTCAGACCATTTGGTCAGAAAAAATCCAAAGAGATTTGGAAGAAAGTTGTAAACTCGTTAAAGATTGTACGAGAAAGTATGAGGGAGATTGTGAATACGCAAAAACTGTTAAAATCCTTGGTGTTGGTGATCCGACAGTAGCACCATATGTTGGACAGGATATCGACATTGAAGACATGACAGATACAGGGCAGGACTTGGTTATCGATGTCCAAAACTACTTTGCATTCAAAGTGAAGGACGTGGATAAGGCACAATCAGTTCCGGGTCTTCCAGAAGAGTATCAGAGAAAGGCTAAGAACAAATTAGTTCTTAAGAGAGAGAAATTTATTGGTGCATTAGTTGCGGGTAAAGCACAAGCTACTGTAGATGAGTATGCGAAGAATACTACATACAAGGAAGGAGCTGTGAATATTGTTGTTGCAACAAACAAAACCAAGGCAGCAATTAAGATTGCCATTGATGAAGCAATCACAATATTGAAAGAAAACAACTTTGAAGATGCAGGGGTAGTTGAAATTGGACCAAGAGATTATCGCTTGTTCAAAGATGAGTTGGTAGAACTCAAAACAAACAATGATGAACTCATTAGCAGAGGTGTTGTTGGAAAGTACGACAACTATGACGTAAAAGAAACTAACAACATCTACAAAGATGAGGACTATGCATATGCAATTGTTCGTTCAAGAGATGCTATTGCATTTGCGGGACAAATTAACGAAGTAGAAGCGTTAAGAATGGAAAGAAACTTCTCCGATTTAATCAGAGGATTAGACACATTTGGTGCTAAGATAATTGCACAGGAACAAGTTGTGTGTGTAAAAATTCCGCTCAGAGCAACTGCATAGGAGGAATGAAAAATGAAAAAATTAGTAATGGTCAATGTTGGTTTTGACGATGCTTACACTGGCGAAAAGTACGTTGCAGGGAAGGTAATTGAACTTTCAGAACAACGTGTTGCAGAGGTGAAGGAAATTGATAAAAATCTCATTAGCGTAATTGGGAATGTTGTAGAGTCAGAGGGTGCTACAGGAGACGAAATGACCCGTGTTATGAATGACTTGGAAGCAGCAGAGGAAAAATTAAGAATTGCAAACGCAGAAGCAACAGCAATACAAGAAGAGTTGGATGCAGAAAAAGCAAAAGGGAAGGCTGCAGAAGCAGAAATCGATAAACTGAAAAAGAAGCTCGAAAAAGCCGAAAAGGCAGCAAAAGAAAAACAACAATAATTTGTAGTAAAAGGGAAGGACAAAAGTTCTTCCCTTTTTGTGACTCACTAATAGAATTAGTCGGGGCAGTACCGGCAAGTGGGAGAAGGAGAAAAAGAAAATGAAACATCAACTATTTGTAGAACAACCAAGTACTGATTTAAAGACAGGAATTGTAGTAAAAAAAGAAACGGAACTGCATTACAAAAATGACAGAGTGGAGCAAGTCTTGAAAGAATTAATTCTGGAAACCATCACGAACAATGAGGGTACACACAACGGAATTAATGCTTTTAAAACAAAGAGTTATATCCATCTCGGTCTGAACGAAGGGGATATCCTTTTGTTCGACAAGGAAGTAGGATATTATATGCCGGCGCATCCAATGACAACGGTAGAGGAGGCAATCAGTGACTTGGAAGGAATAAAAGATATTCATCTACAGGAAGATGAGGAGGTAGCAAATGAAACTGAAGGAAGCGAAAGTAAAGGTACTGAGCCTAATTGAAGAACTAAATCCAAAGAGTGATTTGTTGACTGATGACCCAGATATTTCTGCCAAGATAAATCATGTTATCAGTCAGATTCAGAATGAACTTGCACGAATCAAGAAGATTCTTGCAACAACTACGGAGGAAGTAACTTCGGACGAAGTTTTTGATTTGAATACACTGGACCAATTCTATCAATTAAAGTCGATACGATTCAAAAACACATCTGGTGAAGACTCAACTTACGAAGTAATCGACAATATGGTTATCTTTGCAGAAAACGGTACAGCAACTATTTTCTATTACAAATATCCGGAGATGATAACAGATACTGCAAAGGATAGTTATGAGTTTGAATTATCACAGGATGTATTAGAAATTATGCCTTACGGAGTTGCAGCAGACCTTTTAAAAAGCGATGTATCAACAAATTATGGAAAAGTATACGCAGAACGTTACGAAAGTATGCTGCAGCGATTAGATCCTCGTTATTCAATCGGTGGAAGTATCATCGTTGAAGGTGGGGTGGACATCTAATGTCAAGTGGAGATTTAGTAACAAGAACCTACAGTTCTTTTCGAGGTGTAGACTTTCGAGGTGAAGAGGTAAACCTAGTAAGAAGCCCGGATAGTTTGAACATTTGGAAAGATTATAAAGAAACAGAGAGCATCAGAACACGTCCTGATATGGAATTGCAAGAAGCGTTTGATAATTCCGTGTGGGGCGTATTTTTTTATACAGTGGGAAATACAGAAATGATGCTGGTGCATAGCGGCACCAAATTGTATCGTATAGCGGATGGAATAAAGACAGAACTTTATTCGGGATTAAATCCAAGAAAGAGTGATGCGTTTATTTATAACAACATTTGGTACTTCAAAGACGGAATTAACTATCTGGAATATGATGGCAAAACTATCGCAGAAGTAGTTGGATACATTCCAACCACTTCCATAGGTCGTAGACCTGCAGGTGGAGGAACACAACACGAAGATGTCAACATGCTTACAGGAATGCGCATCAACACCTTCCTGGCAGATGGAGAGAGTGTTGATTACTATCTGGATACCGAAAACATTGATGCGGACTTTTATCCGTTGGTATCGATAAATGGTTCCATGCTTGGAATTGAAGAATACACAGTAAACAGTCAAAGCGGAAAGATAACATTCAATGTGGCACCAGAAGAGCCTCTTACAGATGGACAAGACAATGTATCAATCAAATTTAGAAAGACAGTATCCGGCCACAGAGAAAGAATCAACCAGTGCACATTATTACAAGTGTTTGACAACAGAGTGTTTTTCAGTGGGAATAAGGACTATCCAAATACGGTATGGCATTGTTCGTTAAATGATCCTGCCTATTGTAGTGATACAGATTACTACAACGAAGGACTTGATATGGCGAAAGTTACCGGTCTTGTAGCCGGAAACAATGCTTTGTGGGTCATGAAGGAGCCTAGCCAAGCCAATACAGCAGTTTTCTATCACAATCCAACAATTGATAGCGATTATGGAAAAATCTATCCTAGCACGCATTCCAGCGTTTCTACGGGGTGTGTAGGAAAGGCGATTAACTTCAATGACGACATTGTGTTCTTCAGCGAAAGAGGAATGGAAGCCATCAACGGTGATGTAACCACAGAACAGGTGATTGCACACAGGAGTTCACTTGTGGATAGAAAACTTACAGTAGAAGCAAATTACAAAGATATGCTTTTGGAAGAGTGGGAAGGCTATCTGATGGTGTTTGTTGATAAGACAGTCTACCTGGCAGATTCAAGGGCTCTGTTTACCAATGAAAATCATGTGGAATATGAATGGTTTTATTGGGAACTGGATAAAAAGATAACGTGTACTAGAGTGCATGACGGAGTGTTGTATCTAGGTACAAAGGATGGAATCTATACACTAACAGACTATGATAATCCTGTAATCAGCTATTGGACCACACCAATTGATAGATTTAACCATCCACAATATCAAAAGACTACCAATAAGCGCGGATGCGTGGTGGAAGCTCTTGGAGATGTGACGGTACACGTAAAAACCGATAAGACAGAATGGGAATTAATTGACGAGTACAAGGGGATAACGGATTACTTTGTTAGCAGAATCCAGAGAAAGAAGTTTAAGGATATTCAATTAAAGTTCTATTCTGACACAAGATTTAGTTTAGAAACCGCAACACTGGAATGCTTTATTGGAGGCTACATAAGGCGCTGATGCGGTAGAAGGGAGAAAATATGGCCGCAATTAATTATGATGATGAACGTTTTGCAGAAGTGGAAGCGGATAAGCAGCAGGCGTTAACAGAAAACGAACAACTGTACAATGGAATGATTAACCAATCAGACAAATACTTTCAACAACAGATAGATGCATCCAAAGAGTGGGGAGAAAAACAGCAACAACTCCAACAGGAGCAGACGGATTTTGCAATCGAGCAGATTGGACAACAAAAAGCACAAGCGGAAAAAGATTATAAGAGAGAACAATCAGGAGCCTATGTTGATTTGCAAAAACAGACCAATCAATATGGCGCAGAAGCTGAGCAAATGGCTGCAAGTGGTCTTGCAAACACTGGCTTTAGTGAGACATCCAAAGTTGGTATGCAAAACGCATATCAGAACCGAGTAGCAATGGCAAGAGAAAGCTATAATCAAGCGGTGTTAAACTTTAATAATGCAATAACAGAAGCGCGCTTGCAAAATAGCAGTGCACTGGCAGAAATTGCATATAACACTCTGCAGCAACAGTTACAGTTGGCTCTCGAAGGTTTTCAATATCACAATAGTCTGGTACTCGACCAGGCAAACAGAAAGCAAGATATTGAAAATACATACTACGGACGCTATCAGGATGTTGTAAATCAGATTAATCAGGAAAATGCACTTGCCGAAGAAAAGAGACAATACAACGAAAGCATTGCGTTACAAAAAGCGCAGCTTGCAGAGGAACAAAGACAGTACAACGCCAGTCTCACGTTGCAAAAGCAACAAGCGGAACAACAGCAGGCAATAATCAAACAATACGCAGTAAACACAGCGTATTATCAAGGAGAATTAAATGGTGATGCAGAAAAGTATGGTACTTTCTCTAATGGTTATCAACCAAAAGGTATTAGCGGATATGGTAAGGTGTCAAAAACAGGTGACACAATAACTTTTAAAACCCAAACTTTATCCGGCCAAAAGCAAACAGTAACCCAGAATATTTGGAAAACTCCGGATGGAACAAAGTGGTATTGGGATGGTACAAAGAATCAATACATCAGAATAAAGTAGGTGATAAGTATGGCAAATTATTTTCTTGATGAAAATGGAAGTTTAACAACTAAGAAAAAGAAAAAGCAAGGGAAAAATTTTTTACTTCAAAACGATGGAAGCATCGTGGAGAACGTAACGCCAGGTACTACAACTAAAACCACGCTTACAACGCCACAGTTGACTGATGCAGAATTACATACACAAGCAGAAAGAAACATTGCACAAAAGTTTGGTACATATGAACAGTTTGCAGCAGAACAAAGTAAAGGAAAGACAAAAGTAATGTCAGATCTTGCTGACAAAACCAGCAAGACAATGTATCAGAAACTTATCGAGGAAGAAAAGAACAGGCTTGCATCCGGAAGTGAGTTTTATGGAATCACAAATAAAGGTTATCAAGAATATCTGGATAACTTCAGTAAGAATGCAAAAGATGAGAAACAAACGGCATGGTTAGAACAACAACGAAAGAATTTGGATGTCTTAAAGAACAGTGATTTGCGTTTAAAAGTGGAGCAAGCAGTTTTTGGCAAAAAAACGAGTCTTGGAATAAATAAAAATTCGCTTATTAATGCTCTAAGCAAAGATTTAAATATTTCATTTGAACAGGCGGAGTCCCTATTTGATACAGTAGAAAGAGAGCAGAATGCAGAACATAGCAAAACCTTAGAAAAGAATGCAGAAAAAATGACTGATAAAGGTTTGCTTGGCAAAGCAGCAGCGCACTTTTTAAGCATAGGTGCAAACATGGAGTCTACGCTTGGTGTTCTTGATTCGATAGGGGATTCTATCAAGAATAAGGTTTCAGGTGAATATGCTCCAATAGATACAAATGCACCAGGATATGCAGCAGGAAACTTCCGTGATCGTGCAAGAGGAAACATTGAAGCGGACATTGTTGGAGAAGAGGAAGAGGATGCACCATTATGGCGCAAAGGTTTAGGAACCATTTATCAGGGTGCTTCATCAATGTTCGATTCGCTAGGACAGGGCTTAGTACTTGGACCTACAGGTGCAATACTTGCAATGGGCGGACAAGCTGCAACAGGTACAACGAAAGAAACATTTGAACGTACCGGAAGTAATTCTAAGGCAATAACTACAGGGTTGGTGTCGGGTGGAATTGAAGCATTGACTGAGAAGATGGGATTAGACAACATGTGGGATATTCTCCAAAATTCAGGAAAAGCCGCTTTAAGAAGTACACTTGTAAATATACTTGCGCAGTCAGGCATTGAAGGTGTGGAAGAAATGACGTCAGAAGTGTTAAACACGGTTGCGGATTACTTGATTAATCAAACAGATTCCAATATATCAAAGAGCGCAGAGGAACACAAAAAAAGTGGCTTGTCAGACAAGGAAGCATGGAAGAAAGCGTTTTGGGATGCAGCAAAACAAGTCGGAAAAGCAGGATTAACTGGAGCTGTTGCCGGTATATTTGGTGGCGCAGCAGGTTCAGCATTATCCACGAGTTATTCAAAAAACGAAAAACAGGTTATTGAAAAAGAAGTCGAGAGACGTATTTCGGAAAAACAAGGCAAGGTAACGGCCAAAGAAAAAGCCGAAATCCGTAAGGACGTGCAAAAAGACCTTGAAAAAGGCTATATCGATATTGATACGATAGAAAGCACTTTGGGTGGAGAAACATTAAAGAAGTATAACTCCGTTGTAGAACAGGAAGAGAAACTTGCTAAAGAACTCGAAGAATTAGGCAATCAACCAAATACGGTAGCGAATGCAAAGAAGTACGAGGAAGTTAGTGCGAAACTCAAAGAACTACAAGATAAGGATGAAAAAACAACTCTTAAAGAACAGTTATCTAAAGAAGTATCGGATATGACGGTAAACGATAGATTCTTGCGTGAGAGCTACAACGAGAAAGGCAGACGCAGTCAAGCCTATGAAGCAGACGTAAATACGTATGACGAGAAACAACGAGCCATCGTCCAGAATGCAATTGACAGTGGAATATTAAATAATACAAGAAGGACACACGAGTTTGTAGATATGATTGCAAAGATATCTGCAGATAAGGGTGTCTCTTTTGATTTCACAGATAATAAGCGATTAAAAGAATCCGGATTTGCAAAAGAAGGTGTAAGCGTAAACGGTTACATAAAAGATGGAAATGTAACCATCAATGTCAATTCAGCCAAGGCATTGAACAAAGTGGTAGGACATGAGATTACGCATGTGCTGGAAGGTTCTGATTTGTACGCAGAATTGCGAGAAGCAGTAAAAGCATATGCAACTACCAAAGGAGAATATAATTCGAAATTAGAAGCGATTACGAAGTTATACGAGGGCGTGGAAGGTGCGAATATAGAGCAGGAGCTTACAGCCGACTTAATTGGCGAGTATTTGTTTACGGATGAAGCATTTGTGAAGCAGTTGTCAGCACAGAACCGAAACATCTTCCAAAAAATATATGATGAAATCAAGTATCTGTGCAAGGTTGTTTCTTCCGGTAGTAAGGAAGCAAAACAACTGGAGAAGGTTAAGAAGTTGTTTGACGAAGTTTATCGTGATTCAGCTAAGATAGACGTAAGGGGCACGAAGTATTCTATTGCAGAATTAAATGATGGAAGAAAATATGTCGATGTTGATACGGACCAAATGTTGTTCGATGGACTTGATGAATCAAATAAGCGGGCTATGGCAAAATATGTTATTCAGGAATATTTTCCAGCAGGAACAGAAGTTGAAATGGATGGAGAAACATTCTATGTATCAAATAGAACTTCGAAAGAATATGCATATGCTGAAAAAAATAGGGGTAAGAAACGACTGCAACAAGACAAAATGCGAGCATCTACAGAATTAGATAATCTGGTAAAAGTGAGTAATTTTGTGGCAAATGATTCGTCTAAGGAAGTAAAAGAAAGACATCCTGAAGCAATTGGTGGCATTGATACATATGAAACAATGTTTAAAGTGCAAGACAGATGGTACAAAGGTACTGTGAATATTATTAATCGTGCTGAAGAAAGAGAAATATATGATGTTACAAAAATAAAGAGCATCGGGGCAAACGAGGTTCTCAATAATGAGAATGAACTCGCAGCGCAACCCGATGCTTCTACTAATAGTATATCACAAAATCAGCAGAAAACAACCAAAAATCAAAAATTATCATTAGGAGATGATATTGCACCAACAGGCAACTGGAATGTTAAAGGAAGTGACATTACACTAGATGATTCCACGCCAATACGAAAAGATAGTGCACCTATACCAGATAATTGGAATGAGTTGATTCAACAGGCAGTGGAAAATGAAGAAATGCGCTTACGCGAATCAGAATCGCAGAAAATTAAAAATATTCAAGCAAAAATCAAAGGATTACAAATGAGTAAGGATGTTGCAACTCATAACTTTGACGAAAGTATCGCTAGGAAGGAAGCGGAATATGAAGAACTGAAACGTAAGGATACAAAAAAGGCATCTACATTACAAAGACAGATTCGGGATCTTGAAGCAAGAAAACAAAGCACACTAGCTGATCACGATAGAAGAATTGCTGGACAGAGAAAAGGAATTGAAAAAATCGAGCAGCAGGCAAGAGCGCGTCATGCAAAAAGAAAGATGGATGAATATAGAGAAATTATGCGACAACTCATTGGCGATACATCCACATGGGAAGATAAGAAACTAGGTTTATCCTACCGAATGAATACATTACGTAGGAATTTACGTGATATTGTGAAAGATGAAAATGGCAATCCGGATTACGAAAAAGCAGATAGAATCTATGAAGCTTTGCAAGGTGCTTACAACCACAATGAAGCTGAGTTGAACCGAGAGGCGAATCGTATTAAGCAAATTTTTGTTGATATGAAGATTAACAAAAGAGAAAGCGTGTATATCCAAATGTTGGGAGAGTACAAGTATAATCCTGACACCACACTAACTCCGGAAGTTATGAAAGAGTACTACGATAAGTACAAGGATAAGATTAATACAACAAAAGTGGACGAGGCGATAGAGAAGGCAAGGAGTGTTTATGATAACTTATTCCAACGTGTAAATGCAGTATTGCGAGAGCAAGGGTTTAAAGAGATTGGATATAAGCAAGGTTATTTTCCGCATTTCACGGAAGAACAGAGCAAACTTGCTAAGTTCATGGAAAAGGTATTTAACTGGAAAACACAGAATAATGACATTCCTACTGATATTGCAGGTTTAACAGAACAGTTTAATCCAAACAGAAGTTACCAGTCTTTTGATAAGCACCGAACTGGAGACGACACGGTTTACGATTTTCTAAAAGGAATGGATACATACGTCCAAGGTGCGCTGGATTGGATTTATCACATTGAAGATATTCAAAAAAGACGAGCATTAGAAAATGAAATCAGATACCAACATAGTCCAGAAGGGCTACAAAAAGAGATTGACGAAATAAGAAAGAATCCATTTTTAGATGCGGAAGAGATGCAACAGGAGATTGATAAGAAGTATGAAAATTTTAAAAATCCGTTAGGAAACTTTGTCCAAGATTTACGAAAAGGTACAAATGTACTGGCAGGGAAGAAAGATTCAGCAGATAGAAACATGGAGAGCGCATTGAATAGAACGATATATTCTACCATGACAAATGTCTCAAATCGAATAACCGGAAACATGGTTGTAGGAAGTATTTCATCGGCGATTACAAACTTTATTCCAATTACACAGTCTTGGGGACAAGTTAGTCCAATTAGTTCTCTTAAGGCCATGAAAGATACGATATTGTCCGTTCGTAAAGATGATGGTGTGATTGACAAGTCAGACTTTCTTACAAATCGATTACATGCAGCAGACAATCTATACAAAACAGGATGGGACAAAACCGGAGAAGCAGTTGGTTTCTTGATGGAAGTTGTAGATAACTTTACCTCGCAGACAGTATGGCGTTCGAAGTATATGGAAAACATTCAGAATGGTATGAGTGAAGCGGAAGCGATTAAAGATGCAGACCAATTCGCTGAGAACGTTATCGCTGGCCGAAGCAGAGGAAATATGCCAACAATCTTTAACGAGAAGAATCCTGTTTCAAAGGTTCTCACAGCATTCCAACTGGAAGTTGCAAATCAGTATGGGTATATGTTCAAGGATATGCCACAAGACATGAAGAATGAGTCTGTCGGTCAACTTGTTAAAGGATACTTAACAATGTATGTGGGAGCATATGCCTATAATGCTTTGTATTCGTCCTTGGCTGGAAGAGATGCGGCATTTGATCCAATAGGAATTCTTGAAGACTTGTTGAGAGATTTGTTTGGAGATGATAAAGAGGAAGAGCCATTAGACGCAGTAGTCAACCTTGTAACAAATATTGCTGAGGAGATTCCGTTTATTGGCGGGCTTATGGGTGGTGGACGTATTCCAATTAGTTCTGCGCTACCGTACGACGGTTTAACAATTGCTTCGCTTACAGAGATGATGGGTGATGTATCGGAAGGTAACTGGGAAAATATAGGAATGGAATGGCTCAATCCAGTGTATTATCTTGCAATGCCTATGGGCGGTGGTCAATTAAAGAAGAGTGTAGAAGGAACTGGAATGTTTATTGCCGATGATTTATTTCCTGATGCTTTTCCTATTGCCGGTTCTTATACCAATAATGGAAAACTTCGGTATTCTGTAGAGGAGACTCCTGCAAACATTGCACAGGCAGCAGTCTTTGGTCAGTATGCCAATGAAAATGCAAGAGAGTACTTCGATGAAGGACGAAGTCCATTAAACGAAAAGAAAACTCAGGAGCTTGTAGATTTAGATATACCAATCAGTGAATATTGGGATATTCAAGACGGACTGAAGGAGCATGAAACACTTGCAGACAAAATTGATTACGTTGCCGGTTTGGACCTTCCTATAGCAAAGAAGAATATTCTTGCTAACAATCTAGCAGACAGAAAAGAGCCGATTGATTTAACAGATTATGATTTGTATGGAAATATAGAGGAACTTGATTATGCTACAAGCAATCCAGAGAAATACAAAGTTGCAAAGGCAGTAGGTGGTTACAGTTCTTATAAGACCTATACAAAGGCACTGAATGGAATCAAGGCTAATAAGGATGAAAAAGGAAACACAATAAGCGGCAGCAGGAAGACAAAGGTAGTCAATTACATCAATGGCTTATCTGCAGACTATGGCACGAAGTTAATCTTATTCAAACAACAGTTTGAGGGTGACGATACCTACAACAAAGAAATTGTAGAGTATTTGAACAAACGAAATGACCTGAGTTATTCAGATGTAGAAACCATTCTGAAAGAACTTGGTTTTGAAGTAGATTCAAATGGAAATGTGAGGTGGTAGAAATGAGTAAGCAAGACATAATCAGAGTCCGAACTCCAACGGACCTAGAGCGAAAGTATAATTTTGCTGGAATGCAAAAAGCAATCAAGAATACAGAGTTAGGAATTAACAAAACCAACAAAACCTTGGAAGACTTTACGAATGCCACTTTGAAATCATTTGAGAATATTGAAAGCCAATTGGATGGGAACGTCGCCACACATTTTTATAGCGGCGTTCCTTCTTTGGAAAATGTCCCAGCAAATGAGTGGATAACAAACGAAGAGAAAGAAAATCATCTAAGCGATTTGTATTACGACAAGGATACCGGTAAGGTATACGAATTTGGTTTCCAGGATAATACGTACTGTTGGATTGAAACGGATTCCAATGCAGTTATAGAAGCAATGGCTCTGGCCAATTCTGCAAAAGACACTGCAGATGGAAAGCGAAGAATATTCACAGTACAACCGGTACCGCCATATGAAAATGGAGATTTGTGGTTCAATGAAAAAGAAATCTTTATTTGTCAGTTCTCTAAAGTAGAAGGAGAAGTATACGAAGATGGAGATTTCGTAACAGCAACTAAATATACGGATGACTCAGAGACAAAAAGAGTTGCCGGTGATTTGGAAGAATTCATGAAAAACGTGGAAGTTAATTACAGCACCACAACTGAGATGGAATCTGCAATCACCAAGAGCGAGGAAAGAATTACTACATCCGTCAATAAGACAATTACTGAAAAGGTGGATGTGCTTCAAAAGCAAATTGATGGCGCCATCGAGACATACACCGGAAGCTCAGAACCAACATTAGAGAATGCGCCGGCAAATGAGTGGAGTACTGATGAGGTAAAAGACACACACATCGGCGACCTTTATATTGTTAACTCTGAAGGTGGCGACTTGGCCGGATTCTATTACCGGTTTGAGAAAAAAGAAACCGGGCCTACATTTACATACCAGTGGGTGCTCCTTAAAGACAACGAAGTAACCAAAGCTCTT
The DNA here is from genome assembly GCA_017416155.1 of Tyzzerella sp. GTDB lineage: Bacteria > Bacillota > Clostridia > Lachnospirales > Lachnospiraceae > Faecalimonas. The sequence goes on along the minus strand of JAFQDE010000021.1, from coordinate 98,686 downwards.
CAGGATGCGAAGGAAGCGAATGAAAGGGCAGAAGAGATTGAAAAGAACCTGGAAGAGAACTACAGCAACACAGTTCAGATGCAGTCCGAAATCAAACAGGCAGCAGATGAAATCAATATTGAGGTCAAAAAGAAAGTTGCAACAGATGAAATTATTTCTAAAATCAACATAACGCCAGAAACCATTAAAATATTAGCTCAATGCATTGACGTAGATGGTGTACTGGATGTAGAAAAGCTGAATGCGTTGGCTATAAAAGCAGGAAGTGTGGATGCTGAGAATATTACCGGACAGAGAATCTCGGGAAAAGAATTCATCACGCTGACGAGAAACAAACTAGATGAAGATGTGGTAGGTTTATATATTGGAAGTGATGGGCTTGATTATTGCTGGGATGCATCAAATGGTTTTGAACAAGATATATACGGCCATATAAGAGTAGCAAATGATAGTTTTTGCATTAAGGTTGCTGGTGAGCAATTATTATCAGTTTCTGGGTCAACAAGAATTGGTGGCGGAAATATAGGAAGACATGTAGCAATAAGCACCCTTCTATATAACGAATTATGTGAAAATGATGCATTGTAGGAAGAGAGGAGAAAATGATGAACAACATAATTATTCAAGCGCATGTCAATCACAAGCTGAGCAAAAAGCAGGTTGACATAGGTAACATGCAGGAAAACAAGGTTACAAAATTAATATTCGAATTAGACGAGGACATTGCTTTACTTGGAGGCAATGTCTATTTATTTGTTTCCTATGACGATGATACTCATCCGTATCCGTTGACAGATAATTCTGTTGTGATAGGGCGAGAATTAACACAAAGAAGCAAAACGTACGCAAATCTTGTGGTGTCCACATCAGACAATCCGGATGATTTGTTACAAGGTGCAGTGTGGATCTCAGATACAATAATTCTAACATCGGGCAAGAATAATATTAATATTGATTCGATTAATGAGCAAGAACTGCCTCCCAGTCTGCAAATAGTTTACGATAGATTGCTGAATCTCGAAAAAGATCTGCAAGAAAAGAGAGACAGCGATTATTGGAGAGGAGCAAACGGTAAAGACGGAACAGATGCTACCGTTACATCTAGCAATATCACAAAAGCATTGGGATATACGCCTGCTAGTCAGGAGAAGGTTGATAATCTTTCGGAAGAGATTGCAGAACTGGACAATTTAACTATGACCCAAATAAAAGAAGTTGTAGAAATAGGTACAAACATTTTTAATCCAAATCTTGTTGTGTTTGACAAAAAAGTAAGCGACAATAGCACTGGTGAAATTATTGATACCACAAATGGTGATTTTATGTCACAAACTTTTGAAGTGAAAGATGGGGAATCGGCAATCACTATTTCCTATGTGACAGGAAGTGGAACGCATCAGTTACTGAGTATAGTTGCAACCTTTTATGATGCAGGTATGAATTTTATTCAGCAAGCAAGTGCTACAACACATAATATTCCTACTAATGCTAAATATTTCATTCTTAACATAGGTAATATTTTTGCATCGGCTATATCAAGAATAATGGTTCAGTATGGTGATACAATGACTACCTTTGAGCCGTATACGGAGACAGTTAGAGAAGAGGAAAGTCTGTGCATTAAAAATGAATGTCTTGAATTTGCTGATATTGTTGTATCAAAAAATAAATACAATTACAAGACAAGAACAGATGATGTATCAATGAATACAGACGGAAACACTATCTCAAACACAACAAGAAGTGTATCAGATTTTATAGATTGTTATGGAGAAAGCGTGTTTTCTGCAAGCAATGGAGCAGAAGGTACGTATTGTTTCTATGATAAAAATAAAACATTCATATCTCCGTTTGGTGTATTTAGCAATGGTAAAGAAAACATTGCTATTCCATCAAATGCACACTATCTTCGTGTATCATTTGCGAAAAAATACGCAAAAACATTTACAATATCATTTACTGAAGAGGCTATTCCATATGAAGCATATGACACTTCATATGTTGCAATTAAATCTGATTTGGATAAAAAAAGTTGTAAATCAATTATTTCAGAAGTTTTAGCAAGTGGTGGAACTATTAAATTACTTGGAGATAGTATCACTCATGGTGTGGGTGGTACAGGATTTGCACAAGACGGTGTTATTATCCCTGTTGCTTCGGGTGATACAAGCGAATTCAAAGTAAATGAAAGCGGATATTGCTGGGCGAATATTTTTAAGAATTATATCGCTGAGAAATATGGAAATTCTGTATTAAACTTTGGAACAAGAGGAATTCGAAGTTACGATATAGTCAATAGATTGGAAGCAGACAACGGTTATGTAACAAGTGATGATGAATTGCTTATTGTTATGATTGGAACAAATAACAAGTGGGCAACAACAAGTGATACACTTAAAGATTTAAAGAATGATATCCAATGGATTGTTGATTGGTGTGCTGAAAATAATAAAAAGATAATTCTTGTTTCTGCTCCAATGTCTACTATTGAAATGGACACACAATATACTGACGGAACGGAAGTTAAATTCCATAACGAAGATATAGACCATATCTATAAAGAAGTTTGTTATAAGAATAATATGGTCTATATTCCAATGTACCAAAGAATGGTCGAATACTGTGACTTGAAAGACATTGATATCAGTACTATCTTTGATGATGGTTTACACCCAAACGATAAAGGATATTACATCATGTACAAACTCTTTATGAAAGAGTTGGGGCTTGCATATCAAATGCCTAGTAGTACTTGGGATGATGCAAGTCCAGTTACTTCATAAGTAGTCAACAATCGAAACAGAAAAATAACTAAATAAAAATTAGAGTAGTCACTACTTAGGTAGTGGCTATTTTTAATGGAGAGACCGAGGGGTCTTATTTTTTATGAAGAAAAGCGAGGTGAACCCAATGTACATTGATGCACAAACCATCATCACTGCTTCAAGTTTACTTGCAGCAGTTGTAGCAATCTTTTCTGCAATCTTTGGAGTGTACCGATGGTATTTAAAACAAAACAAACAGGATGAAAGTATTAAAAAGGTACAAAAAGAGCAATGCGTAATCTGTTATTGTTTACTGGCATGCTTAGACGGTCTGAAGCAATTAGGTGCAAACGGGAACGTAACAGACGCATACAACAAAATGGAAAAACACATTAATCAACAAGCCCATAATTGGGAAGAATAGGAGGATTTTATTATGACAATTAACATTGAAACAATCATGCAACTTGTAACTTATTTATTATTTGCAATCGGAGGTCTTGCATTCGTAAGTAGCCTAATTGTGCAGACAATCAAAGAGATGCCACTGTTGGTAAAAATTCCAACTAATGTAGTAGCATTGGTGATCTCGCTGATTCTTTGCCCGGTAGCAGTTGTAATACTGTGTCAATACTTTAAGATTGTAATAGAGTGGTATTACATATTCGCTTCCTTTATCGCAGCGTTTATTGTGTATTTGGTATCTACCGGCGGTTGGGAGAGAGTAGCTGAAATGTGGAAACGAACGAAATATAATAAACAAATAAAGGGCAATTGATAGCCCTCTAAGTTGCACCGGTGCAACAGAAGGAGAGAAAATGGGAAACGATAAGTTTTTAGAATTATGCAAAGAAAAGGTCGTGGAGTATTTTAATACCAGAAGTGACAAAACAGATAAAGCACAGATATCTAAAGAAGATGTATTTGTGGTATGGAGCTGTAAAACATTACAAAACAACAAAGCGCTTCTTAGCACAACAGTATCTGACGGCATGTATTATGAATTAACATACATCGGAGATAAAAACGAGTTGTATTTCGCTGCTTATAAAAAGTGGCAAAACATTTGTCATAAATTGTAGGAGGAAAAAGACATGAGATTTAACGAAGCATTAACACTAATGAAACAAGGTAAGAGAGTAAAACTTCCAAGCTGGGGAGGATATTGGGCATGGGATGAAGAAAAACAAACAATCCTTATGCACTGCAGACCGGGGAACTCTGACACTGGAAAAGAAGTGTTAGATATCAGAGAAACACAGCAAGTGGAATATACCATGATGAATATCTGCTCTGATGAATGGGTTGTTGCAGACGAGACTAATACACCGATTCTTGGTGGAGTAGCTACATTCAACTTTGGTGAAGCAATCAAATATCTCAAGAGAGGGCTGAGAGTAGCAAGGCAAGGATGGAACGGCAAAGGTATCTATTTGGAGATACAAAGACCGGACGAGCATAGCAAAATGACTCTTCCGTACATCTACATTGTTACCAACGGGCTTGTTACAGACAATCCAAAAGCACCAAAAGGTATAGTGCCTTGGTTGGCATCTCAGACAGATATGCTCGCAGAGGATTGGACATTTTTTGAATAGGAGATTGGTATCATGGCAACACAAGCGCAATTAAAACAACATTATTTAGCCCTCGGTAATCAGGGTGCCATCTATGTATGGGGAGCCAACGGACAAATCATCACGAAGGAACTCATGGACAAGCTCTACAAGACCTATGGCAGCAGTACATACAATAAAACGTATTACAACAACAAATTAAAAGTTGGCGCCGGTAAACCGGGAGCAGATTGTTCCGGGGCAAATTATCCGATATCAGGATATGACACAACGGCAGCAGGCTACTATAACAGATGCGTACAGAAAGGAACAATTTCTACGCTTCCGGAAAACAAAGTATGCTTGGTGTTCAAGAAAAACACAAGCGGTAAGATTAACCACGTAGGATGTTATACCGGAGATGGTTATGTGTCTGAAATGGCATCAAGCCAAAAGAACTATCAGAGAAAGAAACTTGCTGGCAACGGATGGGACCTTTGGGGAATGCCGGACTTCGTTTCTGATGCAGAAAAGGTACAAGGGGCAGCAGTTACATCCGGAACTACATACACAAAGATTGAAGGCCTTATTGATACTGTAGCAGAAGTTCAGATTTGGTTAAATGAAACATTTAATGCCGGATTGGTAGTAGATAACTGTTATGGTCCAAAAACAAAGGCAGCGTTAGTAAGAGCACTACAGACAACTCTCAATGATTTATATGAAGCAGGACTTGATGTGGATGGCGATTTCGGACCATTAACGAAAAAAGCCTGCAGAGTAGTAGAACGTGGCGACAAAGGAATGCTTGTTAAGAACCTGCAGGCATTGCTTATTTGCAACGGTTACTATTCGGCATACCTTGATGGAGACTTTGGTTCAAAAACAGGGGCAGCAGTATATGAATTCCAAGGACGTGCAGAAATCGAACAGGATTGTCAAGCGGGACCTATTACATTCGAAAAACTGTGTGCATAATCATTTAAACGCGAGGGGCATTTAAGGGGCAGAAAAGTCGATTTTGTGACATGAGAAAAGCATAGAAAAGCCTTTATTTATGCGGTTTCTCGGTTGGTGAGACGATATAGAAAGTCCCACCATCCGCATAGATAAAAAGATACTTCGGATTTTATCCGAGGTATCTTTTTTTGTAGCGGCGAGTCCCTTGTACCCAAGGTCCAAGGTCTCCGCTCCGCTACGGTCGGCGCAGGACAAACGTCCACCGGACGTTTTGCGGTCTACGCTCCGCTACGGTCGGCGCAGGACAAACGTCCACTGGACGTTTTGCGGTCTCCGCTCCGCTACGGTCGGCGCAGGACAAACGTCCACTGGACGTTTTGCGCCCCACCATCCGCATAGAATGTTGATATTTCAAGAGAATCCGAAGGTCAGCACTTTGTTTGAGATTGAATTATTATAGCAATTATTTTATAATATAAACAAACATGACAAGTGTGAGAGGGGATATAATGAAGAATTTTGCAAATATATGCTTTAAAGGGGAATTCCGTGATTATCAACAACGTGTTCTTAACAATGCAGATAAATATTTGAAAGACGGAAAAATTAATATTGTGGCAGCACCTGGAAGTGGAAAGACGGTTCTTGGACTTGAATTGATTCGACGTTTAGGTGAGCCTTGTATTATTTTGTCTCCTACAACAGCAATTCGTCAGCAATGGGGTGACAGGTTCAAAGATTTATTTCTTGGTAATAGAGATGATTTTTCCCTATTATTTTCAAACGATCTTCATAATATTAAATTGTTAAATTCAGTTACTTACCAAGCATTATATACTTCGATAGAGAAAATACCGTCTGATGAAGATGATGATATTAATTGCTCCGACGTCAACATAATCGTAATAATGAAAGAGTTCGGAATTAAAACGGTATGCCTTGATGAAGCACATCACTTGAAAAATGAATGGCAAAAATCGCTTGAGAAATTCATATCTATGCTTGATAAAGATGTTAGGATTATATCTCTTACCGCTACGCCACCATATGATTCAGATGGTTCGGAGTGGTCAAGATATATTAATATATGTGGAGAGATTGACGAAGAAATTTTTGTACCTGAACTTGTTGGACAAAACACACTTTGTCCGCATCAGGATTATATATATTTCAATTATCCGACAAAACCAGAAATTGACTGTTTTCGTCAACACAAAGAACATGCTTTAACTGCAGTAGATGAACTTGGGAAACTTGAAATTTTTTCGCAAGTGTATCAAGAATTAAACTCAGAAAGAGATTATGAGGTATTGTTTTCTAATGTAAAGAAATATATAGCCCTTGCAACGCTGCTTAAATTTTATGGGTTTGAAATTGATAAAAAACTTATTCGAGAGTTAACTGCGAAAAGAACGTTGCCTGGTTTTGAAATGCAATTTGCAGAAACAGCAATTCAATTTCTTCTTGACGAAGAATTGATATGCGAAGAACAAAAAAATGAGATTATTTCCGTTCTTAAAAAACATTCTCTTTATGAAAAAAAGAAGGTAACATTTGAACTTAACGAACGGTTAAAAAGAACATTGATTTCCTCAGTAGGTAAATTGACAAGTATCAAAGATATAGCAAAAAGTGAGATTGCTACGATGGGTGAAAAACTTCGTATGCTTGTTTTGACGGATTATATCAAAAAAGAAAATCTGGCAAGAATTGCATCTGAAGAAGATTTCAACTCAGTCAATGTAGTCAGTATTTTTGAAACCCTCCGTCGAGCCAATTCAGATGTAAACATTGGAGTTCTTTCGGGTTCACTTGTTATTCTTCCGAAATCAATTGATCTTTCGGATATAAAACATAAAAAAGTTGATATACAGGATACTTGTTACTGTACTGTTGAGTTTTCAGGCTCAACACATTGTGGCGTTGATTATGTAGGAAAATTGTTCGAAGAAGGCAAGATACAAATTCTTATTGGAACAAAATCATTGCTTGGTGAAGGCTGGGATTCACCTTGTATCAATTCCTTAATTTTAGCAAGTTTTGTTGGTAGTTTTGTTTTATCCAATCAAATGCGTGGACGCGCAATTCGCATTGATAAAAACGAACCTGAAAAATCAGCGAATATATGGCACCTTGTAACCGTTGAGCCGGTATATATGTTCGAGGATAATGTAACACAACAATTACTATCATTTATCAATGAAGATTATAAAGAGTTAGTTTCTTATGACTATGATATATTAAAACGTCGATTTGATTCTTTTATGGGACCTAATTATTCAACAGGTACAATTGAAAGTGGTATTGAGCGTATTACAGTGATTGATTCACCTTATGATAAAAAAGGGATTGAACGAATCAATGAAAAAATGTTGTGTTTATCAGCAAAACGAGAAGATGTTAAAAGAAAGTGGTATGGTGAAGTAAAAGAAGGAAACTTTGCAGTGTGTGTAGAAACTACTGTATCTAAAGAAGCAAGAGTCCCCGTGTACACTTTTTGGAATTGTGCTCTCTATTTCACTCTGATTTTTACAGAAATAAGCATGTTACGACTCCTTTGGAAGACTGTTTTATTAGGAGTTGTTCCACTGACAATGGGAATGTTTGTTTTGATGATAGGATTATCAATTTTAATATATAATGGCACAAAAAAAATGGTGATTCACTCCAATCCTGCTAATTCTATAAAAACTCTTGGTGTTGCGATTTACAAAACTTTATGTGAATGTGATTTGATTGCATCATCTGCCAAAGTAGAAACATTTACACATAAGCAATTATATTCTGTTTCCTTGTATTTGAGAAACGCATCAATTCATGACCAAAATATTTTTAATACCGCTATGGCTGAAATGCTTTCACCTATTAAGAATCCTCGTTATGTCTTGATTGCAAAAACAAGGCCCAATCGATATAATTATGAATTATCTTTCGCTTGCCCGTCTATAATCGGTAAAAAGAAAGAGTATGTCGAGATTCTGAGCAAAAAATTGAAAGATACAACGGGAAATTTTGAACCAGTTTATACACATCGTGAAGAAGGCCGAAAGTTAATTCTTAAATGTAGAAAAAAATCCTATATTACTCACAATGAAAAAATGATGGGAAAGAAGTTCACTGTATCGCATTGGGATTGAAACCATTTTGCTTTGGCAAGTATATACAATAAAAATTGAGTGCGAGGTAAAATAAGATGATTAAAACAATTTTATGGGATATTGACGCAACATTACTTGACTTTCACGCAGCAGAGAAGGAAGCAATTAAAACTTTGTTTGAACGCTTTGAACTTGGTGAATGCACGGATGAAATGATTCAAAGATACTCCAAAATCAACCGTTCTTATTGGGAACGATTGGAACGTGGCGAAGTGACTAAACCACAGGTTCTCGTGGGAAGATTTGTAGATTTTTTTGCGGCAGAGGGACTTGATACGAGTATTGCGCCGGAATTCAATAAGGAATATCAACTGAGTCTGGGTGATACCATTGTATTTCGCGATGACGGTTATAACATTGTAAAATCTTTGAAAGGGCAGGTAAAGCAATATGCAGTTTCGAATGGAACGGTTGTAGCACAGACGAAGAAACTTCGCCTTTCAGGACTCGGAGAACTTTTTGATGGAGTGTATCTTTCAGAGGACTTGGGTGTAGAAAAACCAAATGTAGAATTCTTTAACAAAGTGTTTGCTGATATTGGGCCAATTGACAAATCGGAAGTTGTGATTATTGGTGATTCTCTGACAAGCGATATTCGTGGTGGCAATAACGCAGGAATTCTCACTTGTTGGTACAATCCTTCTAAGGCACCATGCATTGGGGATTACAAGATTGATTATGAGATTGCGGACCTCCATGAAATATATGATATTTTGAATATATAAAACATAATTTGAAGCTAAGAATGTTTGTTCTTAGCTTCTTATTGTGATATAATCCAAAATATATGCAAATCATACATGTTATCAATGATTGGAAAGTGTAGAGGAAAGAGCAATGAGCAGTAAAATTGTTTTGATTGATGGACACAGTATACTGAACCGAGCGTTTTACGGAGTGCCGGATTTAACAAATTCAGAAGGACTTCATACGAATGCTATCTATGGATTTTTAAATATTATGTTTAAAATATTGGAGGAAGAGAAACCGGAATATCTGACGGTTGCTTTTGATGTGCATGCACCGACATTCCGCCATGAGATGTATCCGGAATACAAAGGTACCAGAAAGCCAATGCTTGATGAACTGCGCCAGCAGGTTCCTGTGATTAAGGATGTGCTGCATGCAATGGGTGTTAAGATTGTAGAGCAAGCGGGATTAGAGGCTGATGATTTGCTCGGAACAATATCAAAGCGTTGTGAGAATCAGGGCATGGATGTGGCAATTATCTCCGGTGACCGTGATCTTTTGCAACTTGCAACGGAGAAGATTAAGATTCGTATTCCAAAGACGAAACAGGGTAAGACAGATGTTGAAGATTACTATGCAAATGATGTGAAAGCTCGCTACGAGGTGACACCGAAAGAATTTATTGACCTTAAGGCGCTTATGGGAGATACTTCAGATAACATACCGGGTGTGCCGAGTATCGGTGAGAAGACGGCTACTAAGATTATTGTAGAATATGGTTCGATTGAAAATGCATTCGAACATGTAAGAGAATTAAAACCACCTCGCGCAGCGAAGGCATTGGAAGAGCATTATGATTTGGCGCAGATGAGCAAGGTTTTAGCAACCATTAACGTGAATGCAAATATTGTCTATGACCTGGAGGAAGCAAGACTTGGTAATCTCTATACGGAGGAAGCCTATGTTTACTTCCAACGCTTGCAGTTCAAGAATCTCTTGCCTCGTTTTGAGGTGGCAGGACCTGCAAATAAGATTGAAGACAATTTTAAAATTATTTCAAATAAAAAAGAGGCTGAGGCGATTTTTGCAAAAGCCAGAAAACAAAAAGTAGTCGGAATCTCATTTTATAAAGACATTCAAAATGTATTGCCATTGTTCGCACTGGATGTAGGACTGTCAGGCGTTGGTGTTGCGTTTGGCCCAGAAGATATCTATGTAATTACAACGGACCATGGAATTACAGAAGACTATTTATTACAAGATATTACGGAACTTTCGAAATATGTGAGAACCTTATCAATGTTCCATGTGAAGGATGCGCTCAAATATATTGAGAATGTGAAACAAGACGCATGTTTTGATGCGATTATTGCAGCGTATCTTTTGAATCCGCTTAAGAATGACTATGAGTTTTCTGATGTTGCGAGAGAGCAACTCGATATTTTAATCGATGACAAGAAAGAAAACATCCAATTAGCTTTTTATGAAGCGTATACAGCATTTGCTTCCCAACGTTTACTTTTAGAAAAGTTAAAAGAAGCGAAGATGGATGAGTTGTTCTTTGATATCGAGATGCCACTTGCATTTACGCTTTATCAGATGGAGAAAAACGGTGTAAAGGTTGAGGCTCCGGCGCTTAGAGTCTATGGTGAGCAACTCGGCATGCGCATTGTGGAACTAGAAAAAGAAATCTACGAGCTTGCAGGGGAAGAATTTAATATCAATTCCCCGAAGCAATTGGGTGTCATTTTGTTTGAGAAGATGGAACTTCCACATGGCAAGAAGACGAAGACAGGATATTCTACTTCGGCAGATGTACTTGAGAAATTGGCATCGGATTATCCGATTGTGTCACAGATTTTAGAGTACAGACAACTTGCGAAACTAAAATCCACCTATGCGGATGGCCTTGCGAATTACATCCAGATGGATGGAAGAATTCACGGAAAATTTAATCAAACCATCACGGCAACAGGACGAATTAGCAGTACAGAACCGAACCTTCAGAACATTCCGGTTCGTATGGAACTTGGTAGACTGATTCGTAAGGTATTTGTTCCGGAAGAGGGGTATATTTTTGTAGATGCGGATTATTCGCAGATTGAACTGCGTATTTTAGCACATTGTTCCGGAGATGAGCAGTTAATTACTGCATACAAAGAGGCGAGAGATATCCATCGAATGACTGCATCGCAGGTATTCCACATTCCATTTGATGAAGTGACGGATTTACAGAGAAGAAACGCAAAGGCAGTTAACTTTGGAATTGTGTACGGAATCAGTTCTTTTGGACTTAGCCAGGATCTCAGTATTACGAAGAATGAAGCGGCGCAGTATATTGAGAATTATTTTAAAACCTATCCTGGAATCAAGAAATTCTTAGATGGTGCTGTGGAATCAGGAAAAGAGAAAGGCTATGTCACGACACTATTTGGTCGTAGAAGACCGATTCCGGAGCTTTCTTCAGGCAACTTTATACAGCGTTCCTTTGGTGAGCGTGTGGCCATGAATTCGCCGATTCAAGGCACTGCGGCAGATATTATGAAGATTGCCATGATTAATGTGCAAAAACGTCTTACAGAGGCGAATATGAAGTCTAGACTGGTATTACAGGTGCATGATGAACTTTTAATTGAAGCACATAAATTGGAAGTAGAACAGGTAAAAGAGATTCTCGCATTTGAAATGGAACACGCTGTACAGCTTAGTGTACCGTTAGATGTTGATATGCATACAGGCGAGAATTGGTATGAGGCAAAATAAATGAAGGTTATAGGAATTACGGGAGGAGTCGGCTCGGGTAAGAGCCGGGTGCTTTCTTATATAGGAGAAGCATACGATGCTGTTATTTGTCAGGCTGACCATGTGGCATGGAAGTTACAGGAACCAGGACAAAAATGTTATGTAGAGATTCTGGAATGTTTTGGAAGAGATATCTTGAATGATGACGGAACAATTAATCGTAAGAAATTAGGGGAGATTGTTTTTGGAAATCAAGACGAATTACTTGTGTTAAATAGCATTATGCATCCGGCAGTGAAAGAAGAGATTCTGAATTGCATTTGTAATGCACGTGAGAATGGCAGCAAATATTTTCTCATAGAAGCAGCCCTTTTGCTGGAAGATGGTTACAAACAAATCTGCGATGAAATGTGGTATATTTATACAGATGAGAACACAAGGCGTTTTCGTCTGAAAGAGAGCCGTGCATACAGTGATGAGAAAATTGATGCAATTATGGCATCTCAGCTTCCAGAAGAAATTTTCCGCAAAGAATGTCAGATAGTGATTGACAACGGCGGAGATTTTGAAGATACTTGTTATCAGATTGATAAAGCAATGCAATAGGAGTAACTATATGAGATTATGCAGCATAGCGAGTGGTAGCAGCGGAAACTGTATTTATGTCGGGAGTGATTCGACACACTTGCTGGTAGACACAGGAATCAGCAAAAAAAGAATAGAAGAAAGTCTGGCCGAGTTACAGGTTAGTGGAGAAGACTTAAATGGAATTCTGATTACACATGAACATTCCGACCATATCCAAGGATTGGGAGTGTTCTGCAGAAGGTACAGTGTTCCAATCTATGCAACAAAAGGAACTATCGAAGGTATCTGTGCATGCAAAACATTAGGAAACATGCCGGACGGACTTTTTCATGAGATTGCACGTGATGAAGTCTTTGAGATTGGTGATTTAAAGGTGAAATCCTTTGCTATTTCACATGATGCAAACGAGCCGATCGGATTTCGAATCGAAGGAGAAGATAAGGCGATGGCGATTGCGACAGATCTGGGTCACTATAATGAATATATTGTAGAGAACTTGAAGAATCTGGATGCCGTTGTTCTGGAAGCAAATCATGATGTTCATATGGTGGAGGTTGGCCCTTATCCATATCCGCTAAAAAGACGTGTCCTTGGTGAATTAGGACACTTGTCAAATGAATTATCAGGGCGATTGCTTTGTGAAATCTTGCACGACAAGATGAAACACATTGTACTTGGACATTTGAGCAAGGAAAATAATTTTCCTGAACTTGCATATGAGACGGTGAAATTAGAAGTTACAATGGGCAACACACCATTTACAGGAAATGAAATTCCGCTTATGGTTGCAGATAGAGATAAGATGTCAAAAATATTATGTTTCTAATATGGAGGTAGATTATGAAAAAATGTATTATCACAGTAGTGGGAAAAGACACCGTGGGTATTATCGCCAAGGTATGTACATATTTGGCAGAGAATAATATCAATATTCTGGATATTTCACAGACAATCGTTCAGGGATATTTCAATATGATGATGGTTACAGACGTCAGTAAGGCAGAGAAGGAATTCGGAACTGTAGCTGAGGAATTGGAAGTAATCGGTGAGGAAATCGGTGTAACCATTCGTTGCCAGAGAGCAGAAATCTTTGAAAAAATGCACAGACTTTAAGAGGAAGACAGGAGATTATCATGATTAATATTTATGAAGTTACAGAGACCAATCAGATGATTTCACAGGAGAATCTCGATGTCCGTACCATTACGCTCGGAATTAGTCTTATGGACTGTATTGATTCTGATTTGGAGAAATTAAACGAAAAAATCTATAACAAGATTACAACAATTGCGAAGGATTTGGTTCCAACCGGACAGGCAATTGAAAAAGAATTCGGTATTCCGATTGTCAACAAACGTATCTCAATCACACCGATTTCTTTAATTGGTGCAGCAGCATGTAAAAGCCCTGCTGACTTTGTAACAATTGCAAAGACTTTGGATAAAGCTGCGCATACAGTGGGTGTGAACTTTATCGGTGGATACTCAGCGCTTGTGTCTAAAGGAATGACACCTGCGGAAGAGAATCTAATTCGCTCGATTCCGGAAGCACTTGCAGTGACAGAGAGGGTATGTAGTTCTGTTAATGTCGGTTCTACCAAGACAGGAATTAATATGGACGCAGTGAAGCTCTGCGGAGAGATTGTAAAAGAAGCAGCTGAGGCAACAAAAGACCGTGATTCATTAGGATGCGCGAAGTTAGTTATCTTTTGTAATGCACCGGATGATAATCCATTTATGGCGGGTGCATTCTTAGGTGTAACCGAAGCGGATGCGGTGATTAACGTTGGTGTCAGTGGCCCGGGTGTTGTAAAACATGCTATTGAGCAGGTTCGCGGAAAAGGTTTTGAGGAACTGTGTGAGACAATTAAGAAGACAGCCTTTAAGATTACGCGTGTCGGTCAGCTGGTTGCAGGAGAGGCTTCTAAACGCCTTGGCATTCCATTTGGTATTATTGACTTGTCACTTGCACCGACGCCGGCAGTTGGTGACAGTATTGCTGAGATATTAGAAGAAATCGGTTTGGAGAGAGTTGGTGCTCCGGGAACGACCGCTGCACTTGCAATGCTCAATGACCAAGTAAAAAAGGGTGGCGTTATGGCATCCTCTTATGTAGGTGGACTTAGTGGTGCGTTTATCCCGGTTAGTGAAGATCAAGGTATGATTGATGCAGTATCAGTCGGCGCATTGACGTTAGAGAAGTTAGAGGCTATGACATGTGTATGTTCTGTTGGTCTTGATATGATTGCAATTCCGGGTAAGACGAAGGCGTCTACTATTTCGGGAATTATTGCTGATGAGATGGCAATCGGTATGGTGAACCAGAAGACAACGGCAGTGAGACTCATTCCGGTTATCGGAAAAGATGTCGGAGAAGTTGCTGAGTTTGGAGGACTTCTTGGATATGCACCGATTATACCGGTGAATGAGTTTGATTGTAGTGCATTCGTGAACCGAAAAGGAAGAATTCCTGCACCGATACATAGTTTTAAGAATTAGATAGGATTATAGTGTCTGTTTGCGCATCTTGCGGCTTGAAACAAAAATTGTGGGTATAGGACAAACAAAAACAATTCTCTATACCCACAACTTGCTAAAGCTTGATGATTTGATGTTGAAGTTCGTTGATAAATGGTGTTTTGAACTTGTCTGACACAACGGATTCATATATGTTTGAAGCGTAAATGTCAATTTTAAGTATATATCTTGCTGATTCAGACAAATTTTCGACTTTGTTTAACTTTGTAATCAAAGGAATAGATGACGACTGCTTCAATTCAGACAACAAAACACTGGATGAACTTCGAAATCCCAACACACGCGCATACTCAATCTCTTCATAATCGCTTTTCTTTACACCAAGTAATATATGAATCAGTGCTCGACTAATTCTTGTATAGGTAATTTCTTTCGTCTTTAATAATCCACAAAACTGTTCAAAAGATACATAATCGTTCAAACGGTTATAAATTCGATTTGCCAATTCTTCCGAAACATCTGCATACTCAACCAAAGTTTTCAAAGTTTCATTCAATAACTTATATTTTAATAGTAATGAAAAATCGTCAGTATATACAGGGTATCTTACTTTATAAGCTTTCTCTAAAGAAAGCATGCATGCAGAAGGAATCTGTCCGTATAACTTAGTGAAATCTCCGTCTGCAATTGTATTTCGAAGAGCACTGGCAGAACTGAATTGAGTCTGCAACTCTGTGTCATGATAATGTGACACTTCGCGTTGTATAGTCAAGGGTTCTATGTTACTGCCTTGACGATATAAAGCTTTTAGATACTCAATACCTAATATATTGTTTGGCTCCGATAATAATTGACTATAATTACAGTTAGGGTACAGTTTATCTAATGATTTCTGTCTTGCAAGAGGAAAAGACATTCCCGAACGAAGAGCGGTTTGAAGAGCAACCTTATATTCTGACGATTCTGCACACAATATTTTTGCCAATTCTGACAAAGCGTTGATATCCCCGCATTCACTTCCGAAACATATTGCATCTACACAACCTAATTTATGCAATAAAGATACCGCGCCATAGGCAAATTGTTCCGCAGTACCAGTGGCATAGAACACAGGTAATTCAATAACCAAATCTGCGCCGGATTTCAAAGCCATTTCTGCACGCAGATGTTTTGGCATAATGGCAGGTGTGCCTCTCTGAACAAAGTTTCCGCTCATTACAACCACAGCAAAGTCTGCGTTTGCAACTTCTTTGGCTTTTTCTATATGATATTGATGTCCATTGTGAAACGGGTTGTATTCAGCAATCAAACCGACAACTCTCATAGATGACTCCTTTTCTGTTAGTTTTTGGTAAAACTATTCTTGAATGGAAGCATTCATCATAGTTTTCTCAAAACCTGCTTACTCTGAACGATGAACATATTATACAACAAGAGGAAATTATTTGACAAGATATATAAAAAAGAGGTACATTATAATGAGAAAAAGTCGAAAGGGGGAAAACTTATGAACAGAGAAGAAATCCTGGAAATGTTAGAAAACAGACAATTCAAAGAACTAAGAGAAGTATTGGAAAATACGCACCCCGTCGATATTGCTGAATGCTTAGAAGAAGTTGATGATAAACATATTATTCTTGTTTTCCGTATGTTAGGCAAAGATGAAGCAGCAGAAGTTTTTACCGAGATGAGCAATGATATTCGAGAGGTATTGTTAAATGCACTGACAGATTCCGAGATTAAAGAAGTCGTGGATGAAATGTACCTTGACGATTTCGCGGATCTTTTGGAAGAAATGCCGGCGAATGTTGTAGACCATCTTCTTATGAATACGGATGAAGAGACAAGAAAACAAGTGAATGCGCTTCTTAAATATCCGGAAGACAGTGCCGGAAGTATTATGAACGTGGAGTACATTGCGTTTTCAAAGGATATGACTGTAGAAGATGCAATTTTAAAGATACGTCAAGTCGGAATCAACAGGGAGACGATTTACACCTGTTATGTTTTGGAAAAACGAAAACTAATAGGAGTTGTTTCTCTCAAGGAATTATTAATCAGTGGTGATAGCCGAACAATAGAAGATATTATGGAAACAAATCTTCTTTTTGTTCATACACATGATGATCAGGAAGAAGCGGCAAGTATGATTAACAGATATGGTCTCATCGCAATCCCTGTTGTAGATAATGAGATGCGCATGGTCGGTATCGTCACAGTAGACGATGCTATGGAAGTCATTGAAGAAGAGACTACCGAAGATATCAGCATGATGGCAGGTATCGTTGCACCGAGTGAGGAGACCTATTTTGCAACAAGTGTATGGCAACATGCAAAGAGTCGATTTCCGTGGTTATTATTTTTAATGTTGTCTGCAACATTGAGTGGATTGGTGCTTGGCCATTTTGAAGCGGCACTTATCGCAATGCCAATTTTAAATACATTTGTACCGATGCTTACCGGAACAGGAGGTAATTGTGGTTCACAGAGTTCGACTTTGATTATTCGTGGTCTTGCGACAGATGAGATTGAACTTCGCGATGTTTTTAAAATTATATTTAAAGAACTTGGTGTCGCGCTTTGTGTTGGTGCATTGTTGGCGATTGTGAATGGTATTCGAATTGTCATTATGTATCATAATCCTATTTTGGCTGTCACATTGGGTATTACATTGGTATGTACTGTTGTTTTGGCCAAGACAATCGGCTGCACGTTGCCATTAGCAGCAAAGAAATGTGGATTAGATCCTGCTCTTATGGCAGCACCTCTTATCACAACATTAGTTGATACAGGAACCATTTTATTGTATTTTTCGATTGCAACAAAAATATTTGGGATATAGATTGTTCTAAAATATGAACAAAAATTATCTTGTATACAAAATACGAATAGGATATAATAGAAAATGTATGAGATTAAATTCGAAAGGAGTTATTAAGTCATGGGATTTATTGATGTTATTAAAGAAAAAGCAAAACAAAATGTAAAGACAATTGTTCTTCCGGAGACAGAAGACAAAAGAACTTACGAAGCTGCCGAAGCAGTACTTAGAGAAGGGACAGCAAAGTTGATTCTCGTTGGTAGCAAAGAAGAAATCGAGAAGAATGGTGCAGGATTTGATATTTCAGGTGCAACCATTGTTGACCCTGCAACTTATGAAAAGACAGAAAGTTATATTGCAAAATTAGTAGAACTTCGTTCAAAGAAGGGTATGACAGAAGAACAGGCGAGAGATTTGTTGCTTAAGAATTATTTATACTACGGTGTAATGATGGTTAAAATGGGAGATGCTGATGGTATGGTTTCAGGTGCTTGTCACTCAACAGCAGATACACTCCGTCCATGCTTACAGATTCTTAAAACAAAACCAGGCACAAAATTAGTATCAGCATTTTTTGTAATGGTAGTACCAGATTGTGATATGGGTGCAGATGGAACGTTTATTTTTGCCGACTCAGGTTTGGAACAGAATCCGGATGCAGAGAAACTTGCTAACATCGCAATTTCTTCTGCAGAATCATTCAAAGCATTAGTAGGTGTAGAACCTAAGGTTGCAATGCTTTCACACTCAACAATGGGAAGTGCAAAGCATGCAGATGTAGATAAAGTAGTAGAAGCAACACGTATTGCAAAAGAATTAGCTCCGGAACTTGCTTTAGACGGAGAAATGCAACTCGATGCAGCTATCGTTCCTGAAATTGGTAAATCAAAAGCTCCTAACAGCAAGGTTGCAGGACAAGCTAACGTTCTTGTATTCCCAGACCTTGATGCAGGTAACATTGGATACAAATTAGTTCAGAGACTTGCAAAAGCAGAAGCATATGGACCACTCACACAGGGTATTGCAAAACCTGTTAACGATTTATCTCGCGGATGTAGCGCGGCTGATATCGAAGGTGTAGTAGCTATTACAGCTGTTCAGGCTCAGGCTGAAGAAAACAACTAATACGGAGGGGACTTGGAATGAATGTTTTAGTAATTAACTGTGGAAGCTCATCATTGAAATTCCAACTTATTAACTCAGATACAGAAGCAGTTCTTGCAAAAGGTCTTTGCGAAAGAATTGGTATTGACGGAAGTCTTACTTATCAACCGGCAGGCGGAGAAAAAACAACAGAAAACAAAGCAATGCCAACACACACAGAAGCAATTCAGTTTGTTATCGATGCACTTACAAGTGACGAGAGAGGTGTTGTTAAGAGCCTTGATGAGATCGGCGCTGTTGGACATCGTGTAGTTCATGGCGGAGAAAAATTCGCAACATCAACTGTAATTACGGATGAAGTGTTTAAAGCAATTGAAGAGTGTAATGACCTTGCACCGCTTCACAACCCTGCAAACCTAATCGGTATCGCAGCTTGTCAGAAATTGATGCCTGGTACACCAATGGTTGCGGTATTTGATACAGCATTCCATCAGACAATGCCGGAAGAAGCATATATGTATGGTCTTCCATATGAATATTATGAAAAGTACAAAGTAAGACGTTATGGTTTCCACGGAACAAGCCACAGCTTTGTTTCAAAAAGAACAGCAGAAATCATGAATAAACCTTATGAAGAGACAAAGACTATCGTATGTCATCTTGGAAACGGTGCAAGTATCTGTGCTGTTAAAAATGGAAAATCTGTTGATACATCTATGGGACTTACTCCATTGGAAGGTCTTGTAATGGGAACACGTTCTGGAGATATTGACCCAGCCATTTTAGAATTCATTGCTAAGAAAGAAGATATGGATATTACAGCACTTATGAACATGTTAAATAAGAAATCAGGTGTTCATGGTGTTTCCGGTATTTCAAGTGATTTCCGCGATTTGACAGCAGGGGCTGAAGCAGGAAATAAACGTGCAAAGATTGCTATTGATGTTTTTGCTTATCGTGTTGCAAAATATGTTGGAAGCTACGCTGCAGCAATGAATGGCGTGGATGCAATTGCTTTCACTGCAGGTATTGGAGAAAATGTTTGTCTTGTAAGAGAAAAAGTTTGTGAATATCTTGGATATTTAGGTATTACTCTTAACAAAGAAGCAAATGCAAAACGTGGTGATGAAATCGAAATTTCAACACCGGATTCAAAAGTAAAAGTATTTGTTGTACCTACAAATGAAGAACTTGCAATCGCTCGCGAAACAGTTGCTTTGGTTTAGGATAATTTTTCTAAATATTTTATTGACAAATCATTTTTTAATGGTATAATTATTGAGGTGTGATAAGGAGAACTATATGTTTATTAACCTATCAGACGTTCTGTCGGAACATCATAAGCCGATTGATGAGGTTGTTTCAGTAGAGATGACAGAATTTCAATCTTCGCTTGGGAGCATGCCGATTCTTGAAAAAGGTCCTGTGCACATTATTGTGAAACATGTGAAGCAAAGGGAACTTACGATAGAAGGTCAATGCAAACTGGTGTTGGAGATTCCTTGTGACCGATGTCTTGAACCGGTTGCAGTAGAATTTGATTTGAAATTCACAAAAAATATCGATTTGGACGATGATCAGACAGATGAATTGGATGAAAAAAATTATATTGACGGATATAATCTTGACGTAGACAAGTTGCTCTATAATGAGATGTTGGTAGGATGGCCGATGAAAATTCTATGTAGCGAAGACTGTAAAGGGATTTGCAACACATGTGGTCAAAACCTAAATAAGGGAACTTGTAACTGCGAAGATACAAGTCTTGACCCTAGAATGTCAGTTATCCGTGATGTGTTTAAGAATTTTAAGGAGGTGTAACCTATGTCAATTTGTCCAAAGAATAAATCTTCTAAAGCAAGAAGAGATAAAAGAAGAGCAAACTGGAAGATGAGTGCTCCGAACTTAGTAAAATGCAGCAAATGTGGAGAATTAATGATGCCACACAGAGTGTGCAAGGCTTGCGGTTCTTACAATAAAAAAGAAATTGTAGCAACAGCAGAATAGTTTTAGTCACTTAAAAGATGTAAAAGCGATGCTTTTACATCTTTTTTTCGTAAAATACTGTTGATTTTTATAGGAATGTCTAGTAAAATTACGTTAGTCAGGAGGTAACATCATGTCAGAAATTATTAAAGTAGCAGTAGATGCTATGGGAGGAGACAATGCTCCGGGCGAAATTGTCAAAGGTGCAATTGATGCAGTTAATTTGCGAGACGACATAAAAGTGCTTTTGGTTGGCCAGGAAGAAGTTGTAAATCAAGAACTTGCTCAGTATACATATAATAAAGAGCAGGTCGAAGTGATTCATGCGTCAGAGATTATTGAGACGGCTGAACCACCGGTGATGGCGATTCGCAAGAAAAAAGATTCGTCCATTGTGATTGCAATGAATCTGGTCAAAAATGGAGAAGCTGATGCTTTTGTTTCTGCAGGAAGTTCAGGTGCAATTCTTGTTGGAGGACAACTGATTGTCGGACGTATTAAAGGCGTTGAGAGACCGCCGTTGGCACCACTGATTCCGACAGCGAATGGAGTATCCTTACTTATCGACTGTGGAGCGAATGTGGACGCAAGATCTTCGCACTTGGTACAATTTGCAAAGATTGGTTCTATTTATATGGAACATGTCGTGGGAATTAAGAACCCAAAGGTTGCGATTGTGAATATCGGTGCAGAAGAGGAAAAAGGAAATGCACTTGTCAAAGAGACGTTTCCACTTTTAAAAGAATGTGAAGATATCAACTTCATTGGCAGTATTGAAGCACGTGATATCCCACAAGGATTGGCAGATGTAATCGTATGCGAAGCATTTGTCGGCAATGTCATTTTGAAACTGTATGAAGGACTGGCCGGTGTTCTGATTAAGAAAATAAAAGGCGGACTCATGTCAACACTGAAGAGCAAAATTGGTGCTGCACTTGCGTTGCCGGCGCTCAAGAACACGCTTAAAAGTTTTGATACAGGTGAACATGGCGGCGCACCATTACTTGGCTTAAACGGCCTTGTTGTAAAGACACACGGTAGCTCAAAAGCAATTGAAGTGTGTAATTCTATTATTCAATGTGTTACGTTCAAAGAACAACAGATTAACGAAAAAATACGTGAACGTATCCAAGTGAAAGAGTAAGAGCCAAAAGGAGAGAAAAGATGGAATTCGAAAAATTAAAAGAGATTATTATTGATGTATTAAACGTATCAGAAGAAGACATCAAAATGGAGACAACATTTGTTGACGATTTAGGTGCAGATTCATTGGATATTTTCCAAATCATTATGGGAATTGAAGAAGCATTTGATATTGAGATTGAAAACGAAGACGCTGAGAAGATTGTTACCGTTGGAGATGCAGTAGAACAAATCAAAAGTGCAGTGAATTAGTTATATTCCGAAAAAGCCCAAAAGGGCTTTTTCGCATGTTAAGAAACAGATACAGAGGTTACTATGCAACATAAGTTAGAAGAATTACAAGCTAAAATCGGATACAAGTTTCGTGATATCGAGCTGTTAGAATCAGCTCTTATGCACAGTTCTTATACCAACGAAGCACATTTACCAAAATACAAATGCAATGAAAGACTAGAATTTTTAGGGGATGCTGTGTTGGAACTGATATCCAGTGAATTTCTGTTTTTCGGAAATCGAAAGACACCGGAAGGAGAACTTACCAGAATGCGTGCCAGCATGGTGTGTGAACCATCATTGGCATTCTGTTCAAGAGAAATTGGACTTGGTGATTATTTGCTTCTTGGCAAAGGAGAAGTAGCATCAGGCGGAAGGAACAGAGATTCTATTACTTCAGATGCTTTGGAAGCATTAATAGGTGCCATTTATTTAGATGGTGGGTTTGCTAATGCAAAAGAGTTCATTCACAATTTTGTCTTGAATGATTTAGAACACAAGAAGCTCTTTTATGATAGCAAGACTATCCTGCAGGAACTTGTTCAGGCACATTTCGAAGAGATGGTTTCTTATCATCTTATCAGGGAAGAGGGACCGGATCACAACAAAAAATTCACAGTGGAAGCTCATATTGGTGAAGAGTGCTACGGTGAGGGTTCCGGAAGAACCAAGAAGGCTGCAGAACAGGAAGCAGCATATCATACAATTTTGAAATTACACAAGAAAAATATAAAGTAGGTGTGAAATGTATTTAAAAAGTATTGAAGTACAGGGATTCAAATCATTTGCAAATAAAATTGTATTTGATTTTCATAATGGAATTACCGGAATTGTTGGGCCAAATGGTAGTGGAAAAAGTAATGTAGCGGATGCTGTGCGTTGGGTACTCGGTGAGCAACGTGTTAAACAGCTTCGAGGTGGTAACATGCAAGATGTTATTTTCTCAGGAACAGAAATGCGAAAACCACTAAGTTATGCGACTGTATCTATTACTATGGATAATGCAGACCATCATTTACCAATCGATTATAACGAAGTTACAATTACCAGAAAACTCTATCGTTCTGGTGAAAGTGAATATCTCATTAACGGAAATGTGTGTCGCCTGAAGGATATCAACGAGATGCTTTACGATACTGGTATCGGTAAAGAAGGTTACTCTATCATTGGACAAGGTCAGATTGATAAGATTCTGAGTGGTAAACCGGAAGAGCGAAGAGAACTCTTTGACGAGGCGGCAGGTATCGTTAAATTTAAAAGACGCAAAAACATGTCTGTGAAAAAATTAGAAGAGGAACGTCAGAATCTTCTTCGTGTGACAGATATTTTATCAGAGTTAGAGAAACAAATCGGACCTCTTCAAAAACAGTCTGAGGTTGCGAAAGAATACTTGAAGAAAAAGGAATCATTAAAGACATATGATATCAATATGTTTTTATTGGAGACCTCTCGTTTAAAAGCAGAGATTGCATCTTTGGACGAAAAGCTTCAGATTACAAAGGATGAATTGGATGCTGCAACAGCTCAGTATGACAATACAAAAGCGGAATACGAAGCGATTGAAGTGCAGACAGATGAGATAGATGCTGCTCTTGAGAGAGCCAAACGTCAACTGAATGAGACAACCCTGTTAAAACAGCAATTAGAAGGTCAAATAGAACTTTTAAAAGAGCAGATTAATACTGCAAGAATGAACGATGAGCATTTGGCGCAGCGTTCGATTGCGATTGTGGCTGAGATTGAAGACCGTGAAAAGAGTTTAGACTCTCTTGCAACAGAGAAGGCTGAATTGCAGTCGCAGATTGATGAGAAGAATGCAGAGCAGATGAAAGTTCAGGAAGAACTTCTTCGCATTCAGACTCGTATTGCGGAGCTTGCAGGTGCGGTAGAGGATGATAAGAATCATTTGATTGAACTTCTTAATAATCGTTCAACTACAAAAGCAAAGATTCAAAAATATGACACCATGATGGAGCAGATTCAGGTTCGAAAGTCTGAATTGAATCAACGTCTTATTTCAGCTGAAAGTGAAGCAGTGGAGTATGATGAATACATTCTTCAGTATGAAAACGATTTAAAAGAAATCTCGTCAACAATCATCGGTTATGTTGACGAGACAAAGAAGTGTGAGTCTGAAATAGAATTACTGCAGACAACTATCAGTGAGAAATCAGAGGAACTCCGCGAAGGACAGACAGCTTATCATCGTGAGGAGTCACGTTTGGAATCTTTAAAAAACATGACAGAACGTTATGATGGTTACGGCAATAGTATTCGCAAAGTCATGGAGAAAAAAGAAGATGTGAAGGGAATCCATGGAGTTGTTGCAGATATTATCAAGGTTGATAAAACTTACGAGATTGCAATTGAGACAGCTCTTGGTGGTAATATTCAAAATATTGTTACTGACAATGAAGAAACAGCTAAACATTTGATTCATTATTTGAAACAAAACAAGTTTGGTCGTGCCACATTCCTTCCACTCACAGGTATTACTGCACAGGAAGGCAAGAGAGAAAAAGAAGTGTTAGGTGAACAAGGTGTTGTTGGCATTGCAAGTTCTTTAGTAGAAGTAGATGAAAAATATAAAGTGTTAGCAGAACATTTACTTGGAAGAATCCTTGTAGTAAAGCATATTGATGATGGTATTCGTCTGGCAAGAAAATATAAACAAGCACTGAAAATGGTAACATTGGAAGGTGAATTTATTAACGCAGGCGGCGCAATGACCGGTGGTGCATTCAAAAATACAAGCAATCTTCTCAGCAGAAGACGTGAAGTGGAAGAGTTAGAGAAGAAAGTTGTGCGTTTAAAGCAACAAATGGAAGAAGTTGAACGTGCAATCGAAGGCTGTAAAGAAGAACGTGCCGGATGTTATGCTAAGATTGAAGAAATCAAAGCAGAACTTCAGAAAGCATATGTTATTCAAAATACGGCAAAGATGAATATGGACCAGATGATTGCAAAGAAAACAGAGGCAAAGGAACTGGTAAAACAGATTCATCAGGAAGGTGCCGAATTAGAAGCGCAGATTGGGGAAATCAAAGACAATCATGAGTCTATTCAAGTAGAATTGGAATTCTCAGAGAAATTAGAGAAAGAATTAAATACTAATTCTGAACATAGCCAAAAAGAACTTGAGGAAATGCGTGAATTGGAAAGTAAGCAGATGCAGGAAACAGAGCAAGTTCACTTGTCTTACGCCTCTTTTGAACAGAAACTTGCGTTTATGGTTGAAAATGAGACACGTATTCTTGAAGAAATAGATAAATTTAAAGAAGAGTTGTCCGCATTAGATGCAAGCAAAGGTGATGCTTCTGATGAAATCAAAGCAAAGGAAGAAGAGATTGCTAATATTCGTCAGACTATCGAGGATTCAAAGGAATTGTTTGTAGAGATTGAAGCGGAAATTCAAAAATATGTTGCAGAAAAAGAGGAACTTAGCAGAAGACACAAAGAGTTTCTTGTGAAGCGTGAAGAACTGTCAAAACATATGGCAGAGCTTGATAAGGAAGCGTTCCGTTTAAGTAGCAGACGTGAAGGTTATGAAGAGGCTTCTGAGAAGCATATTAATTATATGTGGGAGGAATATGAACTCACATACAGCAGTGCTATGGAGATTCGTGATGAGAACTTGACTGATCTTGCATTTATGAAGAAAGAGATTCAGAGACTCAAAAACGAAATCAAGGCACTTGGCTCTGTCAATGTTAATGCGATTGAGGATTATAAGAGCGTTTCTGAACGTTATGAATTCTTGAAGGCACAGCATGATGACCTGATTGAAGCTGAGGCGACATTGATTAAGATTATTGAAGAGTTAGACGCAGCAATGCGCAAGCAGTTCAAAGAAAGTTTTGAGCAGATCAACATTGAATTCGATAAGGTGTTCAGACAATTATTCGGTGGTGGAAAAGGCACATTGGAACTGATTGAAGATGAAGATATCCTGGAAGCAGGCATACGTGTGATTGCGCAGCCACCTGGAAAAAAATTGCAAAACATGATGCAGTTATCCGGTGGAGAAAAGGCTCTCACAGCCATTTCCCTGTTGTTTGCGATCCAAAACTTGAAACCATCTCCGTTCTGCCTTCTCGATGAGATTGAGGCGGCTCTGGATGATTCCAACGTTGACCGCTTTGCAAGATATTTACATAAACTGACAAAACACACGCAGTTTATCGTAATTACACACCGTAAAGGTACCATGACAGCGGCAGATCGGCTCTATGGTATCACTATGCAAGAGAAAGGTGTATCCGCACTTGTTTCCGTAGACTTATTGGAGCATGAACTTGACAAATAGGAGGAACTATGTCAGAAGAAAAGAAAGGTTTTTTTAAACGCCTTGTTTCAGGACTAAGTAAAACCAGAGATAACATTGTATCGGGAATCGACAGTATTTTTCATGGTTTTTCCCATATTGATGATGATTTTTATGAGGAATTGGAAGAAATCTTAATCATGGGAGATTTGGGCGTCCATGCAACAATGGATATTATTGAAGATTTAAAAGAAAAGGTTCGTATACACCACATCAAAGAACCTGTAGATTGCAAAGAATTCTTAATTCAGAGTATCAAAGAACAGATGGATGTGGGTGAGGCTGCCTATGAATTTGAAGAAAAAACATCAGTTGTTCTTGTAATTGGTGTCAATGGTGTTGGCAAAACAACAACCATAGGTAAATTGTCAGGCAAACTTCGTGCACAGGGCAAGAAGGTTGTTCTTGCAGCTGCAGATACATTTCGTGCTGCAGCCGGTGAACAATTAAAAGAATGGGCGAATCGTGCAGAAGCTGACCTCATTGGTGGCCAGGAAGGTTCAGACCCGGCATCGGTTGTGTATGATGCAGTTGCAGCTGCAAAAGCGAGAAAAGCAGACGTGTTGTTAGTAGATACAGCCGGACGCCTTCACAATAAGAAAAATTTGATGGAAGAACTTCGTAAAATTAATCGTGTATTAGAACGCGAATATCCGGAAGCACATCGTGAGACATTAATTGTTCTTGACGGAACAACAGGTCAGAATGCTTTGGCGCAAGCGAGAGAGTTCAAGGATGTAACTGATATCAGTGGCGTTGTTCTTACGAAAATGGATGGAACAGCTAAAGGTGGTATTGCAGTAGCCATTCAGGCAGAACTCGGCATACCAGTAAAATATATCGGTGTTGGAGAAACCATTGAAGATTTGCAAAAATTTAATTCGGATGATTTCGTAAACGCATTGTTTACAACGGAAGAATAATTGGAGGAATATATGTTAACATTAGCGAATTTTGAGTTGGCGAGTGAAGTTGTAAAAAAGGTCACAAAGCCGACAAAATTAGTATATAGTGAATATCTGAGCGAGCAGACCGGCGGTAAAATTTATTTAAAGCCGGAAAACATGCAGCACACGGGCGCCTATAAGCTTCGCGGAGCCTATTACAAGATTAGTACCCTAACCGAGGAGGAGCGCGCAAAAGGCATTATTACAGCTTCAGCGGGAAATCATGCACAGGGTGTGGCTTATGCTGCAAAAGAATTTGGCTGTAAAGCTACAATTGTGATGCCTAGTATTACACCGCTAATCAAAGTGAATCGTACAAAAGCCTACGGTGCAGAGGTGATTCTTTACGGAGATGTGTACGATGATGCCTGTGAAAAGGCACGTGAATTGGCAGAAGAGACAGAATGCACATTTGTACATCCGTTTGATGACGATGATGTGATTACAGGTCAGGGAACGATCAGTATGGAGATTATTCAGGAACTTCCTACTGTAGATTACATATTTGCCCCGGTTGGCGGTGGCGGTCTTATCAGCGGTGTTGCAACACTTGCTAAGATGTTGAATCCTAAGATCAAGGTCATTGGTGTAGAACCAATTGAAGCGGCAAGTATGTCTGCATCGTTAGAGGCAGGAGAAGTTGTGACACTTGACAGCGCCAATACCATTGCAGATGGTACTGCTGTAAAAACAGTTGGCGAACATGCTTTGCAATATGTTAAAGAAAGTGTTGATATGATGCTTACGGTGGAGGATGATGAACTTATCGGTGCATTCCTTGATATGGTTGAAAACCATAAGATGATTGTTGAAAATTCTGGACTTCTCACAGTTGCAGCGCTTAAGCAGATTGACCTTACAGGTAAGAAGGCAGTTGCTATCTTAAGCGGCGGCAACATGGATGTAATTACGATGTCATCTATCGTGCAACATGGTTTGATTCAGAGAGACAGAATCTTCTCTGTATCCGTACTTCTTCCAGACAAACCAGGTGAACTTGTGCGCGTGGCAGATACGATTGCAAAGGCACAGGGTAACGTTATTAAGCTGGAGCATAATCAGTTTGTAAGTACGAACCGTAATGCGGCCGTGGAACTTCGTATTACACTGGAGTCTTTCGGTACAGAGCACAAGAGAGAAATTTTAAAGGCACTAGAAGATGCAGGTTATAAACCAAAGAGTATCAGTGCGAAGTTGTATTAATGCGTATTTGATATAAAGAGGAGTTAAACATGAACATAATTCCAAAAAAAGGGGAAATCTACAAACACTTTAAAGGAAATCTGTATGAGGTGATGGCAATTGCAAAATATACAGAGACTATGGAAGATATGGTGGTGTACAAGGAAGTTAACGGGGAGATGACTTATGCAAGACCACTTGAAATGTTTGTAAGTAAAGTAGATAAAGAGAAATATCCGGAAGTTCTGCAAACTTATCGATTTGAATTGCAGGATGAAAAGGCGAATCTTTCAATTATGGATTTTTTGGACTTGTCTACCACAACAGAAAAGATACAGTATATAGAATCCATGAAGGATTCTATGACAGAAGAGTTTGTCGGTATAGTTGCACAAAGTATGGATTTTGTGGAGAATGACGGTTCATTGGATGAACGTTACAGAGCTCTTTTACAGTATCTGAGAACCGTAGAAAAGTATGAAAAAAGAAGATAGGGTCAATTGTTTCATTGGAGGAAATCATGGAAGAACATCAAGATTACTCGTTGCGAGGCAGAGTATTTCAAGCAATTCAAGAGAATATTTTAAATGGTGTCTACAAAGAAAACGAAGAACTTCGTGAGAATACTATTGCAAAAGAATTAGGTGTCAGTCGTACACCGGTCAGAGAGGCACTTCGTCAATTAGAGTTAGAAGGTCTTGTTAAGATTGTACCGAATAAAGGAGCCTGTGTAACAGGAATTACGAAGAATGATGTGAAGGATATTTATGCAATTCGTTCTCTACTGGAAGGACTCTGTGCCAGATGGGCGACAGAACATATCACAGATGCACAGGTTGATGAATTGGAAGAGATTATTCTTTTGTCTGAGTTTCATTTAAAACGTGTCAAAGAAGGACAGACGCAACAGGTAACGGAATTGGACGGGAAGTTCCATGAGATACTCTATGAAGCATCAAACAGCAGGATTTTAAAACATGTACTATCTGACTTTCATAAATATGTCAGAATGGTAAGGAAGGCTTCGGTAGCCAATCCGGAACGTGCAGAGCGATCTATTGAGGAACACAAAGATATTTTACATGCGATTAAAAACCGCGATGCCAATGCAGCAGAAATATTAGCAAATGCACATATGATGAATGTAATGAAGAATTTGAATATGAAGGAAGACATATAAGGAGACGACAAAATGGACAAGATTAAGATGACAACCCCACTCGTTGAGATGGACGGAGATGAGATGACCAGAATTCTCTGGAAGATGATTAAGGATGAATTACTTGAGCCGTTTATTGAACTCAACACAGAGTATTATGATTTAGGTTTAGAATATAGAAATGAAACCAATGACCAGGTGACTGTGGATTCTGCGAATGCTACGAAAAAATACGGCGTTGCAGTGAAATGTGCGACGATTACACCGAATGCTGCGCGTATGACAGAGTATGACCTGAAGGAAATGTGGAAGAGTCCAAACGGAACCATCCGTGCGATGCTTGACGGAACTGTTTTCCGCACACCGATTATTGTGAAAGGCATTGAGCCTGGTGTCAAGAGTTGGAAGAAACCAATCACGATTGCAAGACATGCTTACGGTGATGTGTATAAGAACACTGAGATGGTGATTCCGGGACCTGGAAAAGTAGAACTTGTTTACACAGCGGAAGATGGCGCAGAGGTGCGTGAACTGGTACACAATTATACAAAAGCCGGTGTAGCACAAGGAATGCACAACTTAGATGATTCCATTGAAAGTTTTGCGAGAAGCTGCTTCAACTACGCATTGGACTTAAAACAGGATTTGTGGTTTGCAACGAAGGATACAATCTCTAAGAAATATGACCATACATTTAAAGATATTTTCCAAGAGATTTATGATAAAGAGTATGCAGATAAATTCGAAGAAGCAGGCATTACATATTTCTACACTTTGATAGACGATGCGGTTGCTCGTGTAATGAAGGCAGAAGGCGGATTTATTTGGGCATGCAAGAACTACGATGGCGATGTTATGAGCGATATGGTATCCTCAGCATTTGGTTCACTTGCAATGATGACATCCGTTCTTGTGTCTCCTCATGGATATTACGAGTACGAAGCTGCTCACGGAACTGTACAACGTCATTATTACAAGCATTTGAAGGGTGAGGAGACATCAACAAACTCTGTTGCAACCATCTTTGCTTGGACAGGTGCACTCCGTAAACGTGGTGAGTTGGATGGCAATACAGAACTGATGGAATTTGCTGACAAATTAGAAAAAGCAACCATTTCTACTATTGAAAGCGGTAAAATGACAAAGGACTTGGCACTCATTACAACATTAGAAAATGTAACAGTGCTGAATTCAGAAGATTTCATTAAGGAAATCAGAAAGACATTAGAAAAATAGAGGTTAATTGAATTGAGAAAACTAGCTTTAAGCGATGATATTTTATTGAAAATTGAAAAGCCGGCTCGTTATATCGGAAATGAAGTAAACTCAGTAATGAAAAACAAAGCGGACATTGATGTTCGCTTTGCTTTCGTGTTTCCGGATGTTTACGAGATCGGTATGTCACACCTTGGAATTCAGATTCTTTACGATATGTTAAACCGCAGGGATGATGTTTGGTGTGAGCGCGTGTATTCGCCTTGGACAGATTTGGACAAGATTATGCGAGAGGAGCAGATTCCACTTTTTGCATTGGAATCACAGGATCCGATTAAGGACTTTGATTTTATTGGTATCACGATCCAATATGAAATGTGTTACACCAATATTTTACAGATTCTTGATTTAGCACAGATTCCGCTCTTTGCAAAAGATAGAACAGAGGAGCATCCGATTGTAATCGGTGGTGGACCATGCACTTATAATCCGGAACCACTTGCGGACTTCTTTGATATTTTCTATATCGGAGAAGGTGAAACAGAATTTTATAATCTTATGGATAAATATAAAGAATGGAAAGCATCCGGAAAATCAAGAAAAGAATTTTTAGAAATGGCTGCTGAGATTCCGGGACTGTATGTGCCGGCATTCTATGATGTGACTTACAAGGAGGATGGAACAATCGAAAGTTTCACTCCAAACAATGAACATGCAAAACCTGTGATTGAGAAACAGATTGTGATGGATGTTTCTAACACTTACTATCCGGAAAAACCTGTCGTTCCATTTATTAAAGCGACACAGGACCGCGTGGTACTAGAAATTCAACGTGGCTGTATTCGAGGCTGTCGTTTCTGTCAGGCTGGTATGTTATATCGTCCAACCAGAGAGCGTGATGTGGA
This sequence comes from Tyzzerella sp., assembly GCA_017416155.1. Lineage (GTDB taxonomy): Bacteria > Bacillota > Clostridia > Lachnospirales > Lachnospiraceae > Faecalimonas. Next base: position 66,691 of record JAFQDE010000021.1, on the reverse strand, counting down.
AGTATTAAAGGATTACGCGTATAAAATGTTAAAAAACACAGGACACGAAGAGATATCTTTGAGTTCTCTTAGTTCCAGTGATTATTCGAAGTTGGAAGAACTGGTTACCTTCTTGATTGAGGAGTTTAAGGGTAAAGCAATTAATATTTCCCTGCCTTCTCTGCGTATCGATGCATTTTCGCTTGATGTCATGAGTAAGGTGCAGGATATCAGAAAGAGCAGTCTGACATTCGCTCCGGAAGCGGGTTCGCAGAGACTTCGTAATGTTATTAACAAAGGTCTTACCGAAGAGATCATTCTCGAAGGCGCAGGACAGGCATTTGAGGGCGGTTGGACTCGCGTGAAGTTATACTTTATGCTTGGACTTCCGACTGAAACTGAAGAGGACATGAAGGCGATTGCACATTTGGCAGACAAAGTGGCAAGACGTTACTATGAGATTCCGAAAGACCAGAGAAACGGCAAGTGTCAGATTGTGGCAAGTACCTCCTTCTTTATTCCAAAGCCTTTTACCCCGTTTCAGTGGGCGACAATGTTAAATAAAGAAGATTATATTGCGAAGGCAAATGTAGTGAATCATGAGATGAAGGCACAACTCAACCACAAGAGTCTGAAGTACAACTGGCATGAAGCGGATGCGACAGTTCTTGAGGGGGTGTTTGCCCGCGGTGACAGACGAGTTTCTAAGGCTTTATTAGAGGCATATAAACTAGGATGTATCTACGATTCTTGGGGTGAACATTTCCGTTATGACTTATGGATGCAGGCATTCGAAAATACAGGCGTTGACATTGCGTTTTATAATCTAAGAGAACGTGATTTAGACGAAGTGCTTCCTTGGGATTTCATTAATATTGGCGTATCCAAGGAATTTCTGAAACGCGAGTGGAAGAATGCATTGGAAGAAAAAGTGACACCGAACTGCCGTATGCAATGTGCAGGCTGTGGTGCTGCATCGTTTGGAGGAGGTGTTTGCTTTGAAAGCTAGAATCAAGTTTCGCAAGTATGGTGTGATGAAATTTATCGGACATTTAGATGTGATGCGTTTCTTCCAAAAGGTCATGAGACGTGCCGATATCCCGATTGCATTTACCGGGGGCTTCAGCCCACACATGATTATGTCTTTTGCCAATCCACTTGGTGTTGGTGTAACCAGTGATGGAGAATATTTCGATATAGAACTCACAGAAGAAATAGATATGCAGGCTGCGGTTGCTCGTATGAATGAAACTGTTGTAGAAGGAATCGAGATTGTCAATATGGTGCCGATTTCAGACGATAAAAAGCAGACGGGAATGTCGATTGTGGCTGCTGCCGATTATTTATCAAGTCTGAAAAAGGGCGAATTTCCGAAAGACTGGAAAACGAAGGCAGAAGGCTTTATGAAACAACCGAGCATTTCGATTGTGAAAAAGACAAAAAAAAGCGAAAAAGAAGTTGACATAAAACCGATGATTTACAAGTTTGAGGTGCGTGACGACAGTGTGTATATGTTGGTTGCAACAGGAAGTGTTGATAACTTAAAACCAGAACTTGTAATGCATGCACTTTGTAGTTTCCTCGGTGTAGATACAGAATCCGTTTCTTTTGCACATCATCGACTGGATGTGTATACAAATGTAGGTACAGAAGAGGATAAAAAATTCGTAGGTTTGGATCAGGTGTAAGAATGAATCGTAAACTGATTATTACTAAAATAGAAGATAAGATTATTACGACCGTTTTAGAAAATGAAAAAGTCGTGGAACTTCATGTTTCAAAGGATGAAGAAAATGACTCGATAAAACTTGGAAACATCTATGTTGGTCGGGTGAAAAATATTGTTGCCAATATTAAAGCAGCATTTATTGAGGTCGCTCCGGGAGTGGAATGTTACTATGCGATTGACGAAAATCCAACACCGATATTTACAAAGAAGATTGGTAAGAAACCATTCTGTATCGGAGATGAACTTCTTGTGCAGGTATCTAAAGAAGCTGTGAAGACAAAGGCGCCTACTGTCAGCAGTAAATTAAATCTGACTGGAAAATATGCGGTACTCACTTATGGAGATACCCGTGTGGGAGCATCTGCCAAGCTTGCAAAAGAGAATAAATTGCGACTTATTGAGTTCGCAACTGAGTATGCCACATCTGAGTTTGGTATCATTATGCGAACCAATGCAAAGGACGCGGAGCCGGAACTGCTTCATGCGGAATTAGCAAAACTTTGCAGGGAATATCAACACCTCAAAGAGCATGCAAGTACAAGAATCTGTTACTCATGCATGTTAGGAGCACCGAAGGAATATTTGACGGAACTGAAAAATATTTACCAAGAGGGATTGACAGATATCATAATAGAGGATAAAACTATTTATATTGAGGCAAAAACTTATATAGAGAAAGAACAGCCGGAAGATGCTGATAAGCTTCGTTTGTACGAGGATAAACTGCTTCCGCTTCATAAGTTATATGGGATTGAATCTCTACTTGTAAATGCACTTAAAGAGCGCGTGTGGTTAAAGTCAGGAGCATATCTTGTGATTCAGCCTACAGAAGCACTTACCGTAATTGATGTAAATACGGGAAAATGTATTAGTAAGAAACAAGATGATGAGGCGTATTTGAAAATTAATCTTGAGGCGGCGAGAGAATCAGCGAGACAGATTCGTCTCAGAAATTTATCAGGAATCATTTTGGTTGATTTTATCAATTTATCAAAAGAAGAATATATGGATGAGTTACTTTCTGTGTTTCGTCAAGAATTGCAGAAAGATCCAATAGTGACATCTCTTGTAGATGTTACGAAACTTCAGTTAGTAGAAGTGACTCGAAAGAAAGTACGTAAGCCATTACATGAGATTGTTACGGCTTGGGAGGAATAGGAATGAAGAAAGTAGTTAAATTTGGTGGAAGCTCTCTTGCAAGTGCAGAGCAGTTTGAAAAAGTAGGCGCTATTATTCGCGCAGAGGAATCCAGAAAATATGTTGTGCCATCTGCACCAGGAAAACGTTTTTCAGGAGATACAAAGGTGACAGACATGCTATACGGATGTTATGCTGTTGCTGAAAAGGGAAATGATTTTGCGGACCTTTTAGACGGTATTCAAACGAGATATAACGAGATTATTACCGGCCTTAAGTTGGATTTGTCTTTGGATAAAGAATTTGAAGTGATTTATGAGAATTTCAAAAATAAAGCAGGTAGTGATTATGCCGCTTCCAGAGGAGAATATTTGAATGGTATTATCATGGCAAATTATCTTGGCTATGAGTTTATCGATGCCGCTGAAGTTATTTTCTTTGATGAGGAAGGTCGTTTTGATGATGTTAGAACCAATGAAGTCCTTTCTGCTAAATTAGAAAAGATTGAAAGAGCCGTAATCCCGGGATTCTACGGAGCAATGCCAGATGGAAGTATCAAGACATTTTCAAGAGGTGGTTCGGACCTTACAGGTTCCATTGTTGCAAAAGCTGCAAAAGTAGATGTATATGAGAACTGGACAGATGTGTCAGGCTTCATGATTGCGGATCCTAGAATTATTAACAATCCGAAGACAATTGAGGCAATTACATATAAAGAACTTCGTGAGCTTTCTTATATGGGAGCAACTGTACTTCACGAAGATGCAATCTTCCCAATTCGTAAAGAGGGCATCCCAATCAACATCCGTAATACGAATGCACCGGAGGATAAAGGTACATTAATTGTAGAAGCAACCTGCAGACATCCAAAATATACGATTACAGGTATCGCAGGCAAACAAGGTTTTGCTTCCATTACAATTGAAAAAGCAATGATGAACTCAGAAGTTGGTTTCTGTCGTAAAGTTCTTCAGGTGTTTGAAGATAATGGCATTTCTATTGAACATATGCCATCCGGTATCGACACGATGACAGTGTTTGTTCATCAATCAGAATTTGAGGAGAAAGAACAGGAAGTGATCGCAGGAATCCACCAAGCAGTACAACCGGATTCTATTGATTTAGAATCTGACCTTTCATTGATTGCAATTGTTGGTCGTGGTATGCGTGCAAAACGTGGCACATCAGGCCGTGTATTCTCTGCGCTTGCACATGCTCATGTCAATGTAAAAATGATTGACCAGGGTTCTAGCGAACTTAACATTGTAGTAGGTGTACGTAATCATGACTTCGAGAATGCAATTCGTGCACTCTATGATATTTTTGTTACAACAAGATTATAATAAAGAGGAATTATATGAAAGCATATATCAAGGAAAAATTCAAAGTAATTCTTGCAATTACCATCATGATATTTGCTGTCTGTGCATTAATTGTTTCCAATGAAATCAGAGCGCAGATGCTACCAATTGCATCCGAAGAGTTAAAAGTTGTCTATTGTGAAATAGATAAAGAATTTTGTGACTATACCGGAAAACCAGTGGAAAATGATATTCATCGAATTATATTTGCTGACAAGTCAGGAAATCGAATTGTCATGTACAAAGAAGATTTTAAGATTGTCAAGTATATTGATAATATAGAGGTCGGACAAGTTAAGGTTGAAGTGTCTTTAGATGGTTATCAGGAAACGATAGTGATTGAAGATGCCTTTACCATACGCCCGAAAAAAAGTCCAAAGCCACAGATTACGAATGCAACTCGGACATTTACAGATTTAATATTGGAAGAAGTGCATGGGGCAGATGGATATTTGTTATGCAAGAGCAAAGATAATGGCAATAGTTATATGCCTATTAAAGATTTTAAAAGCGGTAAAGCGCTCGTCTATACAGATATAGATATTGCTTCAAATGAAGTATATCTTTATCGTGTAATGACATACAAACAAGTGGACGATGGATTTATCTTTGGCGAACCTTCGGAAACAATTAAGATATATACGCCACTGGAGGATCCTAAAATCACAAATGTCAAGAACGTATCTCATAACACGCTACGTGTGGAATGGGCAATAGTTGACGGTGCAGATGGTTATCAAGTGTACCGAAGTGATAAAATTGACGGAGAATATACACTTCTTGCAGAGATTTCAGACGGAATGACCATGTCATATTCAGATAGTTCTTGTGAATGTGGCAAAACATTTTACTATTATATAAAAGTTTGCCAGAAGACAGACGAAGAGATTTTTTATGGTGATGCTTCAGAGGTTGTTTCTGGCAAGACAACACCTGAAAAAGTGAGTCTTCGGGGAACTGTTTCTGACAAAGAAACGAAAGTGACACTTACCTGGAAAAAAGTGAGCGGTGTACTAGGATATGAAGTGTATAAAAACAATAAACTTGTTGCTCAAATCGAGAATCCGGATACACTTACATGGATTGATTCGGGGCTATCGAAAGATGAAGAAGCTTCCTACAGAGTTCGAGCATATTGTATGTACAAAGACAAAAAGATTTACGGTAGCTTTTCTACAAATTTTGTGAAAGAAGTAGTAATCGTTACGAACTATTCTGCGATTGTTTCCGGTAATCTATCAAGTTTGATGCAATATCAGGGAGTGCCTTATGTGGGTGGCGGAACTAGTCCTAGAGGTTGGGATTGCAGTGGATTTACACAATGGGTTATGAAGAATTATTACGGTGTCAATATTCCGAAATCGGCTGCAGATCAGGGTAGAGGTGGTAAGACAATCAGCTTGACAGACCGTGCTTCATGGCGACCGGGAGACATCTTGTGCTATACATATGGCAAGGGAAGTAAAACAGTACGTCATGTGGCCCTGTATCTTGGTAATGGAAAGATGATTCATGCACTCAGCGAAAAGCATGATACGCTTATTCAAGATGTCGATTTTTATGAGACTTGGGATTCTAAAACAAGGTTATATACTGTAAAAAGATATTATTAAAAAGGGGTTGACGAACCTCACTGTGTGTGCTAAAATGTTTGAGTATGCCGCACAGTGAGGTTTGCAAGTTTATAGGTTTTTATGATTACATAGTAACTTATAACACCACAACTGGCGAGTAATGATAATAGGAGGTGCCATATGTACGCAATTATAGCAACAGGTGGTAAACAGTACAAAGTAGCCGAAGGCGATATCATTAGAGTAGAGAAACTTGGTGTAGAAGCCGGAGAGACTTATACATTTGACCAAGTACTTGCAGTAAGCGATGCTGAATTAAAAGTTGGTAACCCAACAGTAGCAGGCGCAACAGTTACAGCTTCTGTAATTGGTGACGGAAAAGCTAAAAAAGTTATCGTTTACAAGTATAAGAGAAAAACTGGATACCATAAGAAAAACGGTCACAGACAACAGTACACAGCAGTTAAGATTGAAAAAATCAACGCTTAATCAGATGTCATGACTAAGGTAACCATTTACAAAAACGTAAAAAATGAATGTGTAGGTTTCAAAGCACTCGGACATGCCGGTTATGCTGAGGAAGGCGAAGACATTGTATGTGCTGCAATTTCCATTCTGACAATTAACACGATGAATGCAATTGAGACATTTACCGATGCCGATGTTTCCTTAGAGACGGATGAAGAGATTGGTTTTATTGAATACAGAATTGATAAACCAACAAAAGAGACCTCATTATTGCTCGACACCATGGTCTTGGGATTACAGACAATGGTTGACGACGAAAATTATGCAGAATATATCGATTTATTATTTGAGGAGGTGTAACACCATGATGAATTTAAACCTTCAATTTTTCGCTCATAAAAAGGGAGTTGGTTCTACAAAGAACGGTAGAGACTCAGAATCTAAGAGATTAGGTGCGAAAAGAGCTGACGGACAATTTGTAAAAGCTGGAAACATTCTTTACAGACAACGTGGAACAAAGATTCACCCAGGTATCAACGTAGGACGTGGTGGTGATGATACATTGTTTGCATTAGTTGACGGTGTTGTAAGATTCGAAAGAAAAGGAAGAGATAAGAAACAAGTTTCTATCTATCCAGTGGCTGAGTAATCAGAAATGCAAAATAGGCTTCAAATCGATTGGTTTGAAGCCTTGTTTTTTGTTTGAAATTTATATATACTATGGATATACTAAAAAAGTAGGTGAGAAATATGTTTGCAGACAGAGCAAAAATATATATACGTTCTGGAAAAGGCGGAGACGGCCATGTGAGTTTTCGAAGAGAACTTTATGTTCCGAACGGCGGACCGGACGGCGGAGATGGCGGACGCGGAGGAGATGTAATCTTCGAAGTGGACGAAGGTCTCAATACATTGGTAGATTATCGACACAAGAGAAAATTTGCGGCAAAAGACGGCGAACAGGGTGGCAAGAGAAAATGTCACGGTGCTGACGCAGATGATATAATTTTAAAGGTACCGGAAGGAACTGTTATAAAGGAAGCGGAGACCGGAAAGGTTATTGCTGATATGTCAGGTGATAATCGTAGACAGACGATTCTAAAAGGCGGACGCGGAGGACTTGGTAATCAGCATTTTGCTACAGCAACGATGCAGATTCCAAAGTATGCACAGCCGGGACAACCTGCGCAAGAATTAGAAGTTCTTCTTGAACTTAAGGTGATTGCAGATGTTGGACTGGTAGGCTTTCCAAATGTTGGAAAGTCTACATTGTTATCGCGTGTAACAAATGCCAATCCGAAGATTGCAAACTATCATTTTACAACTTTGAATCCGAACTTGGGTGTTGTTGACTTAGATGGAAGCGAAGGATTTGTTATTGCTGACATTCCGGGACTTATTGAAGGAGCTTCACAGGGAATCGGTCTTGGACATGAGTTCCTTCGTCATATTGAACGTACGAAGATGATGATTCATGTTGTGGATGCTGCTTCATCGGAAGGTCGTGACCCAATTGATGACATTTATAAAATCAATGCAGAATTAAAGGCATACAACGAAGAGATTGCAACCCGTCCACAGGTTATCGCAGCGAACAAGACAGACTTGATTTTCTCTGAGGATGAGGATCCGGTTGAGAAGATACGCGCCGAGTTTGAACCGCAGGGAATCAAAGTGTTTGCAATATCCGGTGTTTCGGGAGAAGGAATCAAGGAACTTCTTTACTATGTAAACGAACAACTTAAAACCTTAGATTCAAAACCGATTGTATTTGAACAGGAATACTTCCCTGAGGATGAACTTATCTATATCGACTTACCATACACAGTAGAAGTGGAAGATGGCATGTATGTTGTGGAAGGACCTAAGATTGAAAAAATGCTTGGATATACGAATCTTGATTCAGAAAAAGGTTTTGCATTCTTTAATAAGTTCCTGAAAGATTCAGGTATTTTGGATGAATTGGAAGCAAAAGGCATTGAGGAAGGTGATACCGTTCGTATGTACGGTTTGCAATTTGACTACTACAAATAGATGAGGAGAAACATTATGACTTCAAAACAGAGAGCATATTTAAGAAGCTTGGCGATGACAATGGACCCAATTTTTCAGATTGGAAAATCAAGTTTGACACCGGAATTTACATCTGCAATCAATGAGGCATTGGAGGCACGTGAACTGATTAAAATCAGTGTGCTACAAAACTGTATGGATGACCCAAAAGAGCTTGCGGCAATTCTTGCAGAGCGCACTCGTTCACAGGTTGTACAAGTTGTAGGTAAGAAAATCACCCTTTATAAAGAAGGGAAAGATGAAAAAAAGAAGATTGTATTGCCATAATATAATCTGAGGTGATTCTATGAAAATCGGAATTATGGGAGGCACATTTGACCCGATTCACAGCGGGCATCTGATGCTGGGGCGTTTCGCCAGAGATTTATTTGCATTAGACGAGATATGGTTTATGCCAAACGGGACACCGCCGCATAAGTCGAGCGATATGATTGAATCTCAGACAACACACAGAGTAGAGATGGTGAAAAGAGCTATTTCTAATGAGAAAGATTTTGTCTTACAATTATATGAAGTAGATAACAAAGAAGTAAACTACTCATATCTTACGATGGAGCATTTTAAAGAAATTTATCCGGAGCATGAATTTTATTTTATCATTGGTGCGGATTCCCTATTCAGTATCGATAGATGGAAATGTCCGGATAGACTTTTGAAAACCTGTATTATTCTGGCGGCATATCGTGATGGTAAAAACAAGAAAGAAATGGAAGAGAAGATTGCTTATCTCAATCAAAAGTTTGAAGCAGATATCAGACTTCTTAACACACCGAACGTTGATATTTCATCCAGTGAGATTCGTGAAAAATTGAAAGCACATGAAAAAATCACTAATATGATGCCGATCAGTGTCTATGAATATATCTTAGAAAATCAGTTGTATGGGGTAGAATAACATGAATCAGATTAAATTAGAGCAAATAAAAGCAAAAATACAACAGGTTTTAAAACCAAAACGTTATGAACATACATTAGGTGTGATGTATATGGCAGGTGCACTGGCGATGAGATATCACGAAGATATGTATTCTGCATTGTTTGCGGGACTCTTACATGATTGTGCAAAAGGATTTCCGGAAAGTGCACTTCAGTCCTTAGCGCAGGCATTTCGTATATCAATATCAGAAGCGGAACGTAAGTGTCCGGAATTACTCCATGCAAAGGTAGGCGCATGTTTGGCAGAAAAAGAATATGGTATTTCAGATTCGTATATAACGGATGCAATTGTTTATCATACTACAGGTCGACCAAATATGACTCTTTTAGACAAGATTGTCTATGTGGCTGATTACATGGAGCCTAATCGCTTCGAGGCGCCGAATTTGGACGAAATACGACGTATGGCGTTCGAAGATATAGATGAATGTCTTTACGTAATATTAGAGTCTACTTTGGCATATTTGAAGCAAAAGAACGCTGTTATTGATCCGAAGACAGAAGAAACATATCTGTTTTATAAAAATGAAATGAACAAATAGACAGAAGGAGAACATATATGGAACAATCAAAGAAAATGGCAAAACTCGCTTATGAAGCTTTAGACGAAAAAATGGGCGAAGATATTAAAGTAATTGACATCTCAGGAATTTCAGTTCTTGCAGATTATTTTATTATTGCAAATGGTTCCAATGACAGCCAAGTGAGAGCATTGGTTGAAAACGTGGAAGATAAACTTAGTAAAGAAGGATTCGAGCCAAAACAAAGAGAAGGTTATGGCCTCGGAAGCTGGGTGCTTCTTGATTTCGGAAATATCATTGTGCATGTATTTGATAAAGAGAATCGTTTGTTCTATGATTTGGAAAGAATCTGGAGAGACGGAAAATATATTGATGCAGAGAATATATAAAATAAAGCAGGACGCTTACATAGGCATCCTGCTTTTCTGGTTTGTCATGCTTAAAGAAATCTAAATACACCAATTACCTTACCAAGAATTTCACAATTCATTACAATAATTGGATCCATGTTATCGTTTTCCGGTTGGAGACGATAGTAGCCTTCTTCTTTGTAGAAAGTTTTAACAGTAGCGCTGTCATCTACAAGTGCAACAACAATCTCCCCGTTAGAAGCGGTCTGACGTTTTTCTACCAATACATAATCTCCATCATAGATACCGACATTCACCATGCTTTCACCTCTTACAGTCAACATGAATGTATCGTTGTTCGGCATGAATTCCATCGGAATAGGGAAGTAGTTTGTAATATTTTGTTCTGCAAGTATTGGTTCTCCCGCAGCAACTTGTCCAACCATAGGAACATTTACCATCTCACGTCTTGTTAAATTAAATGTATCGTCAATAATCTCAATTGCACGTGGCTTTGTTGGGTCACGTCTGATATATCCATTCTTTTCTAAGGATTCCAAATGTGCATGAACGGAAGAAGTGGAGCGAAGATTCACCGCTTCACAAATCTCACGTACAGCCGGTGGATATCCAATTCTCAAGAGTTCTGATTTTATGTATTCTAAAATTTCCATCTGTTTTTTGCTGATTTTACCTTGTGCCATCGTATATGACCTCCTAAAATATTATCTCTATAAGTATAGTAACACAGAAAAAACAAAAAAGCAAACAAATGTTTAGAAAATATGTTCGATTTTTGTTGACAAACATTTGTTCGTATGTTAAATTAAAAATACAAACAGAACAATTGTTCGGAAAACATGTTCGATTTTAAAGATTATCGTTTAAGGGGATAAATAATTATGACAGTACAAGAGAGAAAAGAAAGATCAGAAATGAAAAAGAGAAGACAACTTGCAAAACGAAGAATGGTTATATTATTGGCCACATTGTTTGTAGTTACAGTTGGAAGTATTGTATGTGGAAGCATTTTTTCATCAGCAAAGGATCCGGCAACAGATATACCGCAACATAAGTATTATAAGAGCATCACGATTGAACAAGGCGATTCTCTTTGGAGCATTGCGCAGGAATATCGCACTGATGAATATGAAGATATTCAGGAATACATAGATGAATTGATTCAGTTAAATGGATTAACTTCAAAGACGATTCATGAAGGACAACACCTTGTAGTTGCATATTACGACACAGAGATTCGCTAAGAATCCGTGAGAGTAGCTCTCCCTAATAGGCTGTTATAGAAGCGAAGAGTCTTCGTAGCAGCCTTTTTATTACAGATACATCTATACGACAAACACCGAAAGTTTGTACCGAGTGAGATGAGAGAAAATTACCTTTTGTATCCGATTGGCAATGGTGATTTCTCGAATCGAACGTCAGATTATAAGAAGAGTAGCATGATTGCTACTCTTTTTCTTTGACTATAGATATCTGCGGTGCAAATAATTGTTTGTCGGCGTAGCGAATATAGATGTCCGTGTGTCACAAACAATTACGCTTTACTACACTAAAGCATCTGCAGATGCTTTACTCTGCTAAAGTGTTGCTAATCTAGTTTGATTTCTCCGTATTGTAGTTCGTATGCTTTTACGTAGTTTTCTATTACTTCTTTGTATGCATGTGATGTTTTCTTGTAGCCTTGTCTTTTGGCTATTATCTCGAATTTTATTCGTAATTCATTTGGTAATCTTAGATTATACGATTTGTTTTTGTAAAGGTCGTATGTACTCATTTTGTAACTCCTTGAAAAAAATATAAAAAATTAGATATCTAGTATTGACAATTAGATATCTAATGTGTTATATATTAGGTGTCTAATAAATAAAGTATTAGATATCTACATTGATTCGTGACAGAAACATTGTAGCATTAACGGAGAAGTTCGTCAAATACTAATCCCGAATGAGGGTGCGCGCGTGACAGTCCATATGTGCAACGTAAAGCCGAATTTGGAAGAGGAAAGTAGGCTGTCTGATTCTTCCGGTAAACAGAACACACTCGTCAAATACTCTCTCGGCGAGTGGAGTTCTGATAGAGAGAGTAAGAGAGGAGAGAAAAAAATGAATACGTTAACTTATGTATTAATTGGAGTAGTTGTTGTCCTGGTTTATTGGATTGTATTAGATACAAAAGACATTAGAAAACTCCGGAAACAAATTAAGGATAGGGAGCGTGAGATAAGTGAAAAAGCAGATTAATAAGATTAGAGGTTCACTTACTCAGGCACAAAGAATAGCTTTTGCGCTTGCCTTTGTTGGAGAACACAAAGAACAGTTTGAAAAGTGGATAAAGAGTAAAGGCGGTGAAGTGAAGCATGAGTGTTAGTTGGCTTATTATTTGCGATGGTGAATTATATTGGTCGTTTAATTGCATTTTTTCTTGTTCTGACGCACTTATAATGTTGGAGCGTAAGTTTCCTGATAAGAATTGGAGTATTGAGGTTTCTTTGAAAGGGGATTTTTGATTATGAGTGATTTAGATTACTTGCTCCACTTGGTGCAGATTCAAAAGAAAATAAGTTCAGACGTAATGAGAGAGTATAAATATCCTAGTAGTGTTTATATTCAAGCAAAAGGTAGTTACAGTGCATATTGCACTGTGGAAGCGTACATAGAAAGTATGCAAAATAAAAACTTAAGAGAGGAGATTGCAGAAAATGGGTGTAAAGGATGTTTACAAAGTGGTGAGAACGTCTAAGGCTGGTAATCCGTATGAACAATTGTGTATTGTGTTCGATAACGGATATGTGCTTAAACTTTTCATGAGTGATGAACAAAAAATCATCTTGGCTGATGTTCCGGTTCTTAATAAATAGGGATAGTTAAATTATAGCAAGGTGAGGTTTTGAGAAATGGAGAGGTTGAAAAAATACGAAAAACAGATAGTAGCGGTAATGAGTGTGTTTGTTATCTTGGTTGGTGGTATCTTCTCAACCTCTTTTGATTCTTTGGCTAGTGATAATGATTTTTATTTGGAATATCCTGAGCCTGCTATTTCTTCAACGCAAGGTTATGTTTCTGTTGTTTTTTCCAATAGTAGCGGTGCTTTTAGAGTTATGACTTTTTTTTGGTCTTTGGAAGGTTACTATAATGCAGATTCTACTCCTTTGTTAATGCGTGTTCGTGTTGATAATGGAAAATTAGAATTTTTTCCTTCTTCTAGTGGTTCATCAACAGGTTTTTACTCTTTGAATATGATTAACCCTTCTGGTCTGTATAATTTCGTTATTGTTAATCTATCATCTGAAACGTATGTTTATAATTTTGCTAATCTTGGTTATACATTACGTGGTTGGCGCTGTGGTGGTAATGGTTTTGTTGAGGGTTTTTCTAATACATTGAATTTTTCTTTGTTTTTTTCTTCAGACGCTAGTTCTGTTTTGTTAGGTCAAGTTATTGATGTTTTGACTCGCAATGGTACAACGGAACAGTCTATTCTTACGGCTGTTGGTAGTATTTTAAATTCTGTTGATGGTGTGGAGAATCAATTGTCTTCGGTTATTAGTTATTTGCGTTCTGTTGATTCTGAATTGGATTCCATAAAGTCTGAATTGGAAAAAATATATGATAAGGCAGATGAAATATTGAATGAGCAGAAAAAACAAACGTCATGGCTAGAACGTATATGGGATTCTATTCAAGAATTTTTCAATCCGTCTGAGGAGGAAAAAACGGAATCAGAGCAATTTGAATCAGAGACTACTGACAAGTCAGACGAGATTGGTGGACTTGTAGAAGATAGTAAAACTGAAAAGCCTGATGTTGATGATATGAGTGATTCTATTGATTCTAATCTAGATATGACATCGGCTAATGAATACGGCGCGGTATTGCTTAATATTACGGAAAATGAGTATATATTGCAGATGTTACTTATAGTTGTTACAGTTGCGATTATTGCTTATGTGTTGTTTGGGAAGAGGTAATGTTTTATGTTGCAGACTTTGGTTGATTTCTTTAAGAGTATAGGCAATGTGATTATGTCACTTGTTGATTTCGTAATATCGTTGATTCAAGATATTGTGTTTGTAGTAAAAATATGTGGCGCGTTTGTTTTGAAATTGCCGGATTTATTTGTGGGTTGGTTGCCTAGTACGGTAGTTGTATTGATTATTGGCGCATTTAGTGTAGTAGTTATTTACAAGATTTTAGGAAGGGAAGGATAGCATATGACAGTTTCGGAATGTATGAATCAAATTATTGTGCCTACGCTTCTGAAGGTCTTTGAAATTGCGAAAATACTGTTTGATTACTTCGGTGCTTGGTCTTGGATATTTGGAGCGTTTTGTGTTTATACAATTTATCGGTTTTTACTTAAACCTTTGTTGGGTGGTCGTGCGATTGGTGATAGTGACACTACAAAACGTAATTCAAAAAATGATGAGCAACTCGGTGTATCAAATGCAGAAAAATAGGAGAAAGGTTATGGCTAATATATTTTATATTGTTACAACAGTTTTGTTAGCACTTATATACATACGAATGGGGGATGATAAAAAATGATGAATCATATTGTGCCATTATTAGCGACTATGTCGCCTATGTGGGCTTATGTATTAACTCCGCTTATGTGTTTGATGTTTGTCGCGTCTGTTCCGTGTATTTTGAGATACATTGTTAAAGGGGGAAAGAAGAGTGTATGATTTAATTCGGTCTATTATAGACCATGCTTGGGATTCGTCTAGTTATTCCAATACAGAACAACAGTTAATTTATTATATCTGTGGTTCGTTGATTATTGTATTAACTGTAACTTTTGTAGATTTGTTGTATCGTGTCTTTCGCCATTTTTGGCGTTGACAATATAAGTAATTAATAAGGGGAAAGGAGAAAATGCTATGTTAACACATGTAACGAGTGGAATCACTACAGTAATCGGTTGGATTGGTACTGTGTTAGATGCGATTGTTGGTGAAGCTGGTCAACTTTCTGAGTTAGGACCGTTGTTTGCCATAGGTATTTCAATCAGTGCAATCATGCTGGGAATTAGGGTGGTACGTGGAATCATTTGGGGCGCGTAGTTCTCTAATAACATGAACAAAGCAACGCCGGAAGCGAGCATGTTTGCCGCCTCCGGCGTTTGTTCAGAAAGGGGAAAAATATTTAATGATAACGTGTTATTTTGGTGTTCCGGGTGTGGGAAAGACTTCCTTACTTACTCGGTTTGCTGTTCGTGAAAATAGAAAAATAAAAATGAATAAAAGCAAATATCGAAGAGTGTTTACTAATTTTGAGTGCTCGGGTTGTTATAAAATTAACTTCCAAGACTTAGATAAATACATGATAGAAGATTCTTTGATATTGTTAGATGAATTAATGCTTGACGCGGATAATAGAGATTTTAAAAAGTTTCCGATAGGTATTAGGGACTTTTTGACTTTACATAGGCATGCGGGCGTGGATATCATCTACGCTACGCAAGCGTATGATAAGGTCGATACGAAGATTCGTGCATTAACACAAGATTTGTGGTATATGACAAGGTCTGTTGTACCATTTTTAAGACAATTCACTGTGTCTAGGCGTATTTATCGTAATATTGCGATATCGGAATATACTGGTGAGCTTATCATGGGGTATCGGTTCTGTAACTTCATAGAAAAGTTATTTGTTCGTAATATTCTTATTGTGTATCGTAAACCATATTATAGATACTTTGATTCGTTTGAATTAGGTGTATTAGGTAAGAGAAGTTCATTGCCTTTGGATATGTGGGAATATCAACCCCAAAAAGCGCACTTGGATTTAAGCAAATTGAAGTTTGTAGTTGCTACTAAGGAGATTTTAGCATCTGTAAAGCGTGAAAAGGATTCTACGCGATTCTAGGTTTGTCAAGGGCGCGTATGCGTTCATTTACCCTTGACGAGGATAGAACGCGATTAGAATCGCAGAGAGAGGACAATCGAACGCAGTTCGGCTTGTTCCTCTTGATTACCCGAAAGAAGTGGAATGCTGCCGTGAAGATCCAAAAGCGCACGCGCCTACAGCGCAACGGTGCGCGTTGGTTCTGCATGGCCGCATGAAACGTGTGTCCCTATATACTTGACAATAGGGACACTTAACAGTATTTTTCAGAAAGAGAGAGTAAAAATATGTTCAATGTTAGGATAAAAAAGTTTCTTAACACTGAACAAATACAAATCTTTTCGGAACCCCTACGAAGTAGAGAGAGCGAGATAGAGGATAATAGAAAAGTAAATTGGGAAACGGGAGAGATAGTACCTCAGAATAGAAAACTCATATACAATCCGTTTGATGATGAAATGGTTATCGGTCACAATATGGGAAATGATGAGGAGAATCTCGAAAGGTCTGTTAGACGTACCAAGAATAAAATATATGATATTGCAAGGAGTAACAATTGGGAATGGTTCTTTACATTAACATTCAATCCTGAAAAGGTTGATTCGTATGACTATGCAGAGACTACAAAAAAGTTGTCTTTGTGGTTGAATAACATGAGGAAAATATGTCCAAATATGAAATATATAGTTGTGCCGGAAGAACACCCAACTAGTGGTCGTTGGCACTTCCATGGATTGTTTACAAATGTAGAAGATATGGTATTTGTTGACAGTGGTTTATATGACAAAAAAGGTCGTAAAGTGTACAATGTCGGCAAGTATAGATTAGGTTGGACTACAGCAACTAAAATAGAGTCTGTAGAACGTGCAGTTTCTTATATAGGGAAATATACATCAAAGAAATTGTGTGCAGTAACGAAAGGTCATAAAAGATATTGGTGTTCACGTAATGTGGATTTACCAATTGTAGAAGATTTATATATTGAGATGTCTTATGAACAATTAAAGGAAAAGTATGGAATCAATGAGAATTGGTCGAAAGAGTGTTTTTCGGAGTTCGCAGACGTGACATATATAGAGATACCAATCTATACGACAAACACCGATTTTTCCAAAAGATGTAGACAAAAATAACCATATATGGTATAATATCAATATAAAGTACGCAAATTATCGAAAGGAGCCACTCTCATGGCTAAAGATATTAAAACCTACTACGAACAACTTTACATAGACAATACTCTGCGTTTGCGTGAGATTCTCTATACGCTTCCGGTGTTCGTACGTGATTATTTTCGTGTTATTGAACCTTCTACATCCTCTAAAACCAGAATTTCGTACGCCTATGATTTGCGTGTATTTTTTAATTATTTAATTGAAAGTAATCCAAGATTTCGCAATTATAATACAGCACAATTTACCTTAGAAGAATTTGAATGTATCGAATCAGGCGACCTCGAAGAATATCTTGAATATTTGAAAGTATATATCTCGCAGCATGATAAACAAGTAACTAATACTGAACGTGGGCGCGCGCGTAAGTTTTCTGCATTATGTAGTTTATATAGATACCTATATAAACACAAACATATTTCTCAAAATCCATCTGTTTTTGTCGACAAACCAAAGATTCATGACAAGGCAATCATTCGCTTGGATGTGGATGAAGTTGCCATGCTTTTGGATTATGTTGAGGATTGTGGTCATCAATTAACCGGTCAAAAAAGGGTTTATTACGATAAAACTCGAACACGTGATCTTGCAATTTTGACCCTATTATTAGGAACGGGTATTCGTGTTTCAGAATGTGTCGGTTTAGATATTAACGATGTGGACTTTAAAAATAATGGAATTAAAGTTACTCGAAAAGGTGGCAACGAAATGGTTGTATATTTTGGCGATGAAGTCAGAGACGCATTAGAAAATTATTTGGAGACAACCAGAGCAGCGGCCACTCCTCTTCCATCCCATGAAAATGCACTGTTTCTCTCAACACAGAGAAAGCGCATGGGTGTCCAGGCAGTTGAAAATATGGTGAAGAAATATGCACGCCAGGTTACCCCGAATAAGAAAATTACGCCTCATAAGCTTCGCAGTACTTATGGAACAAATCTATATAAAGAAACAGGTGATATTTACCTCGTAGCCGATGTATTAGGCCACAAAGATGTCAATACCACCCGTAAACATTACGCTGCAATCGATGAAGATCGTCGCAGACAGGCCGCATCTGCAGTAAAATTAAGAGAATAATTGTTCTGAGTCTAACACAATTGTAAATGGTCCGTCATTCACAAGCGAAACCTTCATATCTGCACCGAAGCTTCCTTTTTCTACAACAGGAACACTTTCTTTGCATTTGGCAATGATGTATTCATACATCTCTTCTGCCATATCTGGAGCACCTGACTCGATAAAACTTGGTCGATTTCCTTTTTTACAGTTTGCGTACAATGTAAATTGCGAAATTAATAGCATTTGCCCATTTACATCTGATAATGACAGGTTGGTCTTTCCATTTTCATCTTCGAAGATGCGAAGACCGACCATTTTTTTGACCATCTTATCTGCAATTTCTTTCGTGTCATTTTGTCCGACACCAATTAGAACCATATATCCTTTATCGATTTGTCCAATCACTTCACTATCAACACTCACAGAAGCCTCTAAAACGCGCTGTATTACAAATTTCATGTTTATCCTAATCCTCCTTAGCCTTATTTGTTAGTTTAAAAATAATAGCCAAAACAAGCCATATAAAGCATGCTGCAATGAGTGCAGCTAAAAATATATTTGCATTTGGGATAAACGAAGCTGTTCCGTCATCATTCAGGATTGTCTTTGCATTTTTCAAAACCAGAGCACCAATCCACGGACCTACGATTCCCGGAACGAGTACTTGCCCGACAATTCGAAGACCTTGAAACATTCCTGCGCGATTTTGCGGTGTGTAATCACGCAGCATGGCGCCAAAAATTGCCATTCCCATCAGGTAACCACTCATCATAAACAAGGAACCAACAAATACAAAAGCAGTCATTTTGAATAGATATAACAAAATATAACCAATCATCAATACACCGATTGCAGGCATAATTGCGACTTTAAATCCAAATCGGTCATAAACTCGTCCGTAGAATGCAGTAACAATTGCTGCAACAATGACTGCAGGCGCCATGATTAGTACATAGTTATCCATTCCAAGGGATACGTTATAATATAGAATCAGATATGGCATAAATATCTGTATAGAAATACAGAAGGTTGCAAATGCAACTAAAATAATATAATAAAGCTTATTTTTTTTAATGACATTAGGACGAAATCCGTAAAAGATATTTCCCCAGTAATTCTGATTCTGCGATGTATCTATAGGTGTGTCTTTAACAAGAAAGATTGCTAAAATACCAAGAACAAACACAATAATACCGATTATGGAATATATTGTTGTCCAACTCTCCGGCTTGTTCAAATCAAAGCCCATAAAGCCGCCAAACACAACTAAAATAGCCACAAGTGGCATCATAGAATTAATACCTTCTGCCGCTCCCCTATTGGTGTCGTCCGTCACATCCGTAAGCCACGCATTAAAACATGCATCATTTGCAGCAGAACCGAAGAATGTCATCACACAATCCATAATAATTACAAGAGAAACACCTATCGTTGTTGTAGATACAGTCATTGGAAACAATTTCTCAATCACATCTACACGTATCAGCGAAAAACTCCAGATAGAAATTCCCCATAATATGTAACCACTGCATATAAACAGTTTTCTTTTTCCAATCTTATCTGACAATGCCCCAATTAATATTGTTGTCACAGTGGCAGAGATTGCACTTGCCGATACCATCATAGAGATATCTTCCGCACTTGCGTTGAACATCTTATAAATAAATACATTAAAATACATATTTTCAACAACCCAGGCAACTTGTCCCACCAAACTGAATATAGTAAGAGCAACCCAGAATTTTGAAGATAATTTCGTCTTATTCATTGGTAAACTCCTTAGGATTTTTTTCTATTTTATCATAGGAAACTAATGGACTCAACTTGTAATTTTACAAGAAATACGATACTATAAGCAGAGGAAATAAGTCAGAAAGGATTTACATAGATGAAATTACAACAACTTCTCAGTTATACAAGAAAAGCTGTCGATGATTATCAGATGATTGAAGATGGTGACCATATTGCTGTGGGAATCTCCGGCGGAAAAGACAGTCTCACACTGCTCTATGCCCTACATGGTCTAAAACGCTTTTATCCGAAGAAATTTGAGCTCAGTGCAATAACAGTCGACCTCGGGTATGAAAAGTTCGATACAGAGCCTCTGAGAGCCCTCTGCGAGGAATTAGAAGTTCCATATACTGTAGTAAAGACTGAAATCGCACATATTTTGTTTGAGGAACGAAAAGAAAGTAATCCATGTTCACTCTGTGCTAAAATGCGTAAAGGAGCACTTAACGATGCTGTGAAGGAAATGGGATGCAATAAAGTTGCCTACGCGCATCATAAGGATGACATTATTGAGACTATGCTACTCTCTCTGATTTTCGAAGGACGCTTTCATTCATTCTCACCAAAGACATATTTAGATCGTATGGATTTGACAGTCATTCGTCCAATGATGTATGTAGATGAAATGGATGTTATTGGATTCCAGCATAAATACAATCTTCCGGTTGCAAAAAGTCGCTGTCCGATTGATGGATTTACAAAGCGTGAATATGCAAAGGATTTAGTAAAACAACTGAATCAGGAACATCCAGGAGCAAGAAATCGAATGTTTACAGCTATTTTGAATGGAAATATCTCTGGTTGGCCGGAGCGAATTATAACAGGAAAATAAAAGAAGGTGTCGGATATTATGATTCCGACACCTTTCTTAGTTATATCATTTATAATCTAGGCTTTTCAATTTTATTCTTAAGGTTCACATAATCCATGATTGCCTTTGCCGTTCCACCAATGCCGAGTTTGGCGCTGTTCAGGCACAAGTCATAACTCTTTGCATCACCCCATGTTTTGTTTGTATAATAGTTGTAATAGCTTGCACGTTTCTTATCTGTCTTGACAATAATATCTTTCGCTTTTGCATCAGTCAAATCATAGATACGAGCAACACGGCGGATGCGAGCCTCCATATCAGCATAGATGAATACATTAACAACATTATCATAGCTTTCCAATGCATAGTCAGCGCAACGTCCAACCATGACACAAGGGCCTTCATCAGCAATCTTTTTAATCGTATCAAATTGTGCCAAAAAAACTTTGTGATTAATTGGCATGTCAGCAAATGAACTGGAGGAATATCCCAGAGAATATGTATCCATAATCAAAGAATATAAAAAGCTGTTCGTTGGTTTTTCGTCGTGTGTCTCGAAAAGTTCTTCACAGAGACCGCTCTCTTTTGCCGCGCGTTTCAACATCTCTTTATCATATAATTTCACATCTAAATCATGTGCAAGCGTTGCACCGATTTCATGTCCGCCACTACCATACTGTCTGCCTATGGTTATAATTGTTTTGTTTTCTGCCATCTTGTTCACGCTCCTTGTTTTTAGCAATGCTCATTGCTTTGTGAATATTATACAATAAATACTTACAAATGTATATTATTTTCTAATTTTTTAAGTAAATTCACAAAATACTCTGGCAATGGAGCATCGACTTCTAAATATTCCCCAGTTCTTGGATGCTGAATTCCAATTATTTTCGCGTGAAGTGTCTGACCTTGCAGTTTTGCAGACGACTTAGCAGGACCATATACCACATCACCGAGAAGTGGATGTCCAACGTTTGCCATATGCACACGAATCTGGTGAGTACGTCCTGTTTCCAAACGACATTCTATATAAGTATAATTATGGAAACGCTGCAACACTTTATAATGTGTAACAGCCTCTTTTCCATTCTTGTAATTGATACTCATTTTCTTGCGGTCTACCGGATGACGTCCAATCGGAGCATCTATGGTTCCCTCATCATCCTTTAAAACACCATGTACAATCGCATGATATACGCGTGTGATGGAATGTACTTTTAACTGTTCTGCAATATCGTTATGAGCAAAATCATTTTTACACACTAAAAGAGAACCGGTAGTATCCATATCGATGCGATGAACAATACCCGGTCGCATAACACCGTTAATGCCGGACAAATCATCCTTGCAGTAGTACATCAAAGCATTGACAAGTGTACCGGAATAATGACCTGCGGAAGGATGAACAACCATGCCTTTAGGTTTATTAACTACAAGCAAATCAGCATCTTCATATAAAATATCAAGAGGAATATCTTCCGCAACAATATCCGGTTCTTTTAATTCCGGCTCTTCTAGTTCTAACAGGTCTCCTGCGTTTACTTTGTAGTTTGCTTTTATTATTTTTTGATTGACTGTTACTTGACCATCTTTGATTAATTTTTGAATATAGGATCTAGATAAATCTGGTAGAACATCAGACAAGTATTTGTCAATGCGTTCCCCACTCTGTTCATCCTCTATGACAAACTGTAATGACATATTGATAATCACCTACTCTTCCATTTTCTTACGTTTAGGAGTCAGTAATTGAAATACCATATCAACATCTTCTTCTTTGTAATAGAATAACAGCAATACGATAAGTCCACAGGTCGCAACAGATGCAAAAATATCTGCCACGTTAAAAATCGGGAAATCTATGAGTTCAAAATACAGAAAATCCACAACATATTTAAGACGTATTCTATCAATCATATTTCCGATTGCACCTGCTGTTATAGATATCAGACAGACACGAAGCCACAAAAAATGTTTTGTCTTTGGCAGGCGGTAATATAGATATCCAATCAAACATAATGTGATAATTGTAATAATCAAAAAGAATGTCTGTCGATTTTGAAACATACCGAATGCAGCACCTCGATTTTCCAAGTAACGCAATTCAAATACATCTTCAATGATTGAGATTGGGTTATTCTGCAAATGATTGACTGCGAGATATTTGGTATATTGGTCTAATGCGACACCTAAAATTACAGCAATTAATCCGATGAAATAAATCATGGCACAAATACTCCTTTTATATATATAAATGTATCGTTACATAGTAGCGACCTTTTTTCGTTTGTGATAGTGTCTCAACATATTGAAAACGTCCCAAACCTCTTACGGATACAATGTCATTTTCTTTCATTTGGTATCCATTAGAGGTAATCAACTTACCGTTTACAAATACTTTCCCTGCTTCTATATAGGCAACTAATTTACTCCGCGAGGAAGCAAATGCCAGCGCAAGAAGACTGTCAAGACGCAATGAAGAAACAGTACCGTTGATTTCTTTTACTTCAGGTTTGTAAGAAACATCCTGCATTTCTTCCACGCTTACCATTACAGATGTGTGACGAATGCGAGTCAACTCCTCCAACAAGAATTGCTCCATAGATTTGTGAGCAAAAAGCAATGCGTAGTCCTCTTCCACCAGAATATCGCCGAGTTTACATCGCTCAATTCCGAGATTCAAAATGGAACCAAGATAATCGCGATGCGATAACTTTTCCGAAAACTTTTTTTGTAATGGTTCGATTTTTAATACAGAAATCGGATAATTCTTTTCATAACAAAGAGCATCAGGTAGAAATACAGCCATCTGACGCTCTGAGAATTCATATCCACCAAACGTTTCATAACACGAAAAGAATTCCGATTTTGGTGTTGTATGAAGAATATTCAGTTCATTGAGATTCAAAAAATCTGAATAGGTAACAATGCCACGTTGATAAGCAAGCTTAGAAAGCTCGATCAATCTTTTTTGTAACATTAATTCTTCTTTTTGCATAAAACATTCCTAATATCTTGTTTTGATAGTCGGCACATCAAAAGAAGTACCCAGCAAATCCTGTAAATCACCGGAAATATCAACATTTGTCGGTGTCACAAGGAATATGTAATTTGAGATCTTCTGCAAATTACCGTTGATTGCAAAAGTAGCTCCTGATGTGAAATCAATAATTCTCTGTGCAATCTCAAGATCAAGACCTTCCAGATTCAAAATAACTGTACGTCCGCTGAGTAAAGTCTCTGTAATTTCTCTCGCATCATCTACAACTGTTGGTTTAATAACACACACTTCCATGCTTGCTCTTCTTGCAGGCTGACGCATTGGTGTTACCTTGTTGCTTGCAGTTGTTCCTTTGCGATCATTATAATAATCATCTTCGTCTTCATCATCATAATCTGATTTTTTGTTTTTCTTAAAGAAACTCTTTTTTGGAGTCTCCTCAAATTCCTCATCATCACCGAAGAAATCATCTTCATAATCATCTTCGTCATCTAATTTCATAATGGATAAAAACTTATCTAATACACTCATATTTACACTCCTGTTCTCCCTATTAAATATGATATTCTCTCGCACCAAAGATACCTGTTCCAACACGTATCATCGTAGCCCCTTCTTCAATTGCAACTTGGTAATCATTGGTCATTCCCATTGAAAGAATATCGACACTAACATTATCAATGTTTTTACTTCTTATGTCAACAGATAATTTCTGTAAACGTGCAAAAACACTGCGATTTTCCTCCGGATTTTCGACAAAAGGTGCAATAGTCATCAGACCTTTTATGCGTACATGAGAAAATGTGGCGATTGTCTCAACAGCAGAAAGAACTTCCTCTTCTTTAAAACCAAACTTGCTCTCCTCTTCTGCGATGTTTACTTCAATAAGAATATCAACAGTGATATCTTTTTTTGCAGCTTCTTTTTCAATTACTGTTGCCAAATGAACAGAATCAACAGAATGAATCAGCGTTGCTTTATCTATCACTTGTTTGACTTTATTCGTCTGCAGGTGTCCAATTAGATGCCAGCGAATATCATCTGGCATTTGTGGGTGCTTTTCTGATAATTCTTGTACCTTATTTTCTCCAAAATCCCTACATCCCAGATGATATACTTCCTGTAACATCGATACTGGCTTGGTCTTACTCACAGCAATCAGAGTAATCTCCTCTCTTGCTCGGTTTGATTTCTTACATGCGTTCTGTATTTTCTGTTCCACTTCTTGTAGATTTTCTGTCAGCATTCTGTCCTCCTTAAAAGACTACATCATTTTCCTTAATATTTTGACTGTCTAATGCAATATGGTCATAGTTGGAAAGACCAAAACTATTACCCTCTTCTATGATGTAATAGTCATCACTTTCACATAATATTTTAATTTGCTTGAATACCGCATATCCTTTATTAATACTGTAGACACCTTTAAGCGAACGTTTCTCTTGTAAAGGATAGATTTCTGAAGAGTCTGGTTTGAGAAGGACATCGTCCTCATTGAATTCATTTGGATCCAAATAAATCATTTCATTTTCTTCATAGTATACGGTCACTTGTAAGAATTCGGTAATCTTATTGCCTTTTGAATCCGAACGTTGTCTCATAACACCATCATTACTGCTGTCGCCTCCCAGAGTCAGGAATGTATTTGGCACAACATAAAATTCCTTTGATGTCTCTGCTGATTTAGGAATCTTTAATCCCGTTTCATCTTCCAAAATAAGTTCAATATCAAGATACCTGTCAGAGACATAGCGAATCATGGAATTATCAAAACTCAGGCATAGTACCGGCGTCTCCATCCCTTCGAGGAAAGAAATGTCGGCACGTGTTTCTTGATTATCTTTTTTAAAGTTTACTTTTACAGATTTTTTCTCTGAAAGTGCCGCCTTCGTCTCAGCATTGATTTCAACAAGAAGCTGCCACTTATCATTTGTTACAAGTTTATAAACCGGTTCACCGGTATCAACGTGCGTGTTGTTGATGAATTCTGTTTTTTTATAATTACTTTTGCGCAAATGCTCTAAAGTTACAGTGTCTAGTGTCAAGCCTTCCAATTCGTCCATCGAATAGACAAGCACGCCATCTTTTGCAGATGTTTTAACAGCAATTCCCATATCATTTTCGGATGACAAAAGAGATTCTAATTGGTCTGACTTACTGTTGCTTGTTATTTTATTCAAAGAACCTTGTAATTCATTTTTCAACTGATACGTAGAGGCAAAATCATTTTCTTGAAATTGATTATTATATTCTTGAATTCTGCGAAGTAACGAAGCACGTTCCTCATCCGTCAAACGAACTTCCATATCCGAGGATTCATCTTCAAGAACTAACTTCTCGTTAGAGAGAGTATATACCTTTGTACCAACACGTACCTTACTTGCATCCTCTGCAAAATAGTTTACATATCCGGAAGCATCTGTAAGAACCACACGTTCTTCGCGAATTGCCAGTCCGGTATACGCATTATCTTTGAGAATAGATCCTTGGCGCACTTCATACACCGTAATACGCGGAGCTGTAAGATACATAATAATTGTTGCGATCAGATATACAAAGATAATTCCAAAAATGACAAGTCCGATATTTATAGGTTTTCTTTTTCGGTATTTAACAATATTGTCTTCTTGATTCGTAGCTGTCATAGTTTATTCAACGCACTCCCATTTAAATAATTAAAATTTTTCCCTTGGTAGTCATCTTGTTCTTGCATTTTATTTACCAATTCGTCCTGGAGCTTCCACCAGCTTGTATTCCAATTAGAAAAATCAGCATCATCCTCCGGAATACGGCTAAACAGACGCTCTACAATAATATCCGGCGAAAGGTGCGTTAAAAATGCAATAACACGTTCGATATATTCTTCTTTTGAACATATATTAATTGTACCATCTTTATACTGCTTCGACAACTTTGTATTTTTAGCAATATAAAGAGAATGAAGTTTAATAATATCAATTTTAACAGCAGACATGATTCTTGCAGTTTCAATGGAATCACGCATATTATCCCAAGGTAGGTTTAATATAATGTGTGTACAGATTGTAAATGGATATTTCTTAATCTGCATAACGGCATCAAGATATTCTGCAAGTCCATGACCGCGATCAATCTTATCCAGTGTATGATAATTGGCTGTTTGAAGTCCTAATTCAATATTGATGTTTATATGATATGTCTGGTAAATATCCAACAATACATCCAAATACTCTGTGCGAATACAGTCTGGACGCGTGGATATGGATATTTCTACAATATCCGGTTCAGATACTGCCTCAAACATATACTTTTTGAATTGTTCGAGTGGCATGAATGTATTGGTATAATTTTGAAAATACGCAATATATTTCTGTGCCTTGTATTTGGATGCGATTAACGTTTTAGTTTTTAATATTTGTTCTTTAACAGATGCTGATGCATTCATTGCTTCAAAACCTGTTCCGACCTCCGCACAAAAGCTACAACCACTTCCATTTATTCGATTCGGACATGTGATTGGCAAATTAATCGGAAGCTTATATACCTTTTGGCCATATTTTTCTTTTAAATAATCAGAATATTTATTATATAAAATCTTCTCTTCCATGAATAAAATTCTCTTTCTTGACAATACTATCCTTGTAGATACCAGAAACAAGGAGGAAACATATATGAAAATGTTTGATAACATTAGCCTTACACTCGTCATTATTGGTGCACTTAACTGGTTACTAATTGGTGTCTTCCGTTTTGACCTCGTGGCTTTTCTGTTCGGAAACATGACCTTACTTTCCCGAATCGTCTATATTCTCGTAGGATTATGCGGCTTGTATTTAATTACATTTTACGGTCGCATCAATGACCAAAGAGATTAGTAGATATATGAAAAAAGGGTTCTTCTTGCAGAACCCTTTTTTATTTTATTGCTCTTAATAAAGATGTCATATTATCATACAGATTTCTTCGAGATGTAGCCCCCATCATAATCGTAATAAATGGTGATTGTTGTGAATCATGTCCATATAATAAAATGCAGGAACCCGCATCAAATGTATTGCCTGTTTTCCCACCAATGAGCGTAACATCTTTAGGAATTTCTCTCCCACCGCTGATAAATTGATTTGACTGAGGCCATGTGACGGTTCTTGTCGTACCATTTGACTGTCTGATAACAGCGTCATAACTTTTAGAAGCAATAATCTGTAGGAATAATTCATCCTTGATACATTCTTTAAAAATTAAATATAAATCATAAGCGGTTGTATAATGTTCTTTGTCTTGATAGCCATGAGGATTCACAAAATGTGTATTGGTAGCCCCCAAGGCAAGTGCTTCTTCGTTCATTAGTTCTACGAACGCTTCTGAACTCCCTGAAATATGTTCGGCGATTGCTACTGCACTGTCATTTCCGGAAGGAAGCATAAGTGCATATAATAGATCTTTCAGTGATAAGATATCACCTTTTTGAAGATGAGCGGTTGAAGAATCAGAAGGAACATTCACTGCGTTTTTACTTACTGTGACATAGTCATTCATATTTCCATATTTTAATGCTAGATAAGCAGTCATAATCTTAGTTGTGCTTGCAGGATATAATCTCTCATTGACACTCTCTGAATATATCACTTCCTGCTTTTCTATATCAAATAGCAATGCTCCATGAAATTTGTCATTTCTATAAAAATCTTCAAAATCCACATCCTCACTTGCCACACAAAAATCTTTTGCAAACAATGAGGCCTGATACACAGATGTATGATAAGTGATAGACTCGTATTTACTTAAACGCTTGTGCGCTGTTGTTAGATAAAGGACTACACAAAGCCCAAACAACAGGAATACGACTGTACAAACCAGGCGAATTCGAAGTTCTTTTTTTCTGTTTCTGCGTCTTCTACGCTTTTTATCTATACATTTCACGCCAATCTAAATCTCCTCTGTCAAGTGCAAGAACAATCAATTCAGCAGTCGCCAAATTAGTTGCAATCGGAATGTTATAAACATCACAAAGGCGCACCACATCATTCACATTTGGTTCATGTGGTTTTGGTTCCATTGGATCACGCAAGAAAATAAGTGCATCAATATCATTTTGTGCAATCTGACTTCCAAGTTGTTCTGTTCCGCCAAGCGGCCCTGCTAAATATTTATGAATGGATAAATTGGTTACTTCTTCAATTAATCTTCCTGTTGTTCCTGTTGCATATAAGTTATGTTTAGACAAGATACCCTTGTACGCGATACAAAAGTTTTGCATGAGTGTTTTTTTTGAGTCGTGTGCGATTAAACCAATATTCATTCCATGATACTCCTTTTAGTATTTTTTCGGTTGCAAGCTTACATTGAGTACAAAACCAATTCCCATATAAAAACATACGATAGATGTTAAACCGGAACTGACAAACGGTAGTGACAATCCGGTATTCGGTAAAATTCCTGTTGCAACTCCCATATTAATGAAACTTTGAAAACCAATTAAGGCTGCCATTCCGCCACCGATAATCTGTCCTGCTAAATTTTGCGACCTTATACCAATTATAATACATTGAATAATAATTAACAATAACAAAAATACAACAATACAACATCCGACAAACCCTAATTCCTCACCAATGATTGCAAAGATAAAGTCGGTCTCAGCTTCTAATAAAAAGTTACCATTTTTTACGGAAGTGGTTGTGTTATTGTTAAGTCCTTTTCCACTCAATTGTCCGGAACCAATGGCCATAATAGAATTTTGTTGTTGATATCCTGTGTCAGAAGAATATTCTTCTGGATATAGCCATGCTAGAATACGTTCCTGCTGATAGTCCTCTAAAAATGGTTGGTTTGGCATAACAGCCACCGTCAGGAAAATAATCAGTGAAGGGATGGCAATTGCAAGTGCGGTTAAAATAAATTTATAATTCAATCCGGCAAGGAAAATTAACACACAAAAAACTGCTGCTATACAAAGTGTATTGGATAGATTCGGCTGTGTGACAATTAAATATAAGGATGGTGCAACCAAGAGAATACTCTTGATAATTGTTCTTGGTTCATTGATTCTGTTTTCGTGATTCATAAAGAATTTTGCAAAAAACAGAATCAGACATATTTTTGTCAAATCTGAAGGTTGAAAGGTCGTGAATTTGAGGTCGATCCATCGCTGTGCACCATTGTAATTTACTCCGAAAAATTTAACGCAGAGCAAAAGTAAAATGTTTACAATATAGATGACCCAATAAAAATTAAGCACCCACTCAAAGTCAATCACGGATATGACGAGCATTGCAACCACACCTAAAACCACACCTAAAATCTGTTTGGTTTGAGCAGACGGCAAAGCACTTCCTACTGCTAATATACCGATTACGGACAGTAAGAGAACTGCGATAACAAGTGTAAAATTAAAGTGTTTTAATTCATATTTCTTTAAGAATTTCACGAATCTTCTCCTGTAAGTTTTATGTAAATATAGGAATGCGTCATCTTAACGTCAAATTCCTCCGGTATTACTTCGACATATTTTGATATTGTCTTAAATAATTCCGTTTTTATTTTTTCAAATGTATCGGGTGTACAGTTGACGCGGTCTGAAACAAGCAGCGTCTTTAGCCTATTTTTTGCAATAGAAACAGATTTCATGTGTCCAACCCTCCCAACTCTCTTTATCTACGTTTAAACAGTTTTCCAAAGAAACCTGTACGTGTATCGAGATTCAAGAAAGGTACTTCTTCTCCCATGATTCGTTTGCAAATATTGAGGAACGCTTCCCCAGAGAGTGAATCTGTACCAATAACCGGTTCGCCTTGGTTGGTTGCAACAACTATTTGTTCATCATCAGGAACAACTCCTAATAGAGGAACAGCCAAAATCTCTGCCACATCCTCAACTGACATCATGTCGCCGCGTTTTACCATTGCCATACGGATACGGTTAATGACAAGTTCTACTTTTTTAATGTTGTTTTTTTCTAATAATCCAATAATACGGTCCGCATCACGAATTGCAGAAACTTCAGGTGTTGTTACAACAATGGCACGCTGTGCACCTGCAATCGCGTTTTGAAAGCCCTGCTCTATACCGGCAGGACAATCTAGTAAAATATAATCAAATTCTTCTGCAAGTTCATCTGTAAGTTTTCTGACCTGTCCCGGAGAAACGGCAGTTTTATCTTTTGTCTGTGCAGATGGCAGTAAATACAAATTTTCGTAGCGTTTGTCTTTGATAAGAGCTTGTTTCATGCGACAATTTCCTTCTATCACGTCTACAAGATTGTAAACAATACGATTTTCCAGTCCCATGACTACATCAAGATTACGAAGCCCTAAATCCGTATCAATTACCACTACCTTTTTACTTAATCTTGCAAGTCCTACTCCAATATTAGCTGTTGTTGTGGTCTTGCCTACGCCACCTTTTCCTGATGTGATTACAATCACTTCACCCATGTCATAATCCTCCTTTGTTTTGATTTTCCCTGTGGGTATTTTGGCGTATCTTTTGTGTTTTAATCTCCATGTGTTTCGGTTCCTAGTGTTCCTGCTCCGTTTTTCAGAAGTTCTGCATCCGTAGCAATTCCAAAATATTTGCGAACAATGTCTCTTCCGAGCTCTGCCGTGTATCCGGAACTGTATCCATTTGCAATTCGTGTTGCAACGGTTATCTCGGGATTATCACTTGGGGCAAAACCAACGAAAAGAACGTGGTCTGCATGAGTTTTGCTCTGCTGCGCTGTTCCTGTCTTTCCGGCAAGTGATATACCGGCATTCCTGAGAACTTGGAAACGAGCATCTTTAGCAACCATAGCCTTCATTCCATCATGTACAAGATTGAAGGTTGATTCACTGACCTCTGTCACCTGATTGTAAACTTTTGGTTCATACTCTACAATCAAATCACCATCTTTATTGGTAACCTTATACAACAAAGTTAAATCATAGACGGTTCCTTTATTGGCAACACCTGTGATATATCTTGCAATTTGACTTGTAGAGTACACGTGAGTACCTTGTCCAATTGCAGAGCGCACAGCGTCCTCATCACTGATATTTGGAGATCTTTCTGCAATTTCTAATCCGGAAGTTTTGTCAAGTCCAAACATTTCTGCATATTTTCTAATCTTATCTGTACCTACATTGGAGTTATAATTTCCATTCGATGATAAACCAAGTCTAAAACCAACTTCATAGAAAAAGTTGTTGCAGGAGTTTGCAATTCCGCCAACTACATTTAGACTTCCATGTCCGCCCGGATAAACCCAACACTTAGGATTTGGTGTGATGTTCTTATATGGACCACGACAACCAATGATGGAACCACCGTTTATAACACCTTCTGACAAACCTGTAATGGCACTTAATGGTTTGAAAGTAGAACCAGGTGCCGTCAATTCCTGTGTTGCTTTATTATAAAAAGGCAAAGATGAATTAGCATATACTTGATTGTAATATGCTACATCCATTGTGTTTGCAAGTCGATTATTATCGTATCCCGGATAAGAAGCACAGACTAATGTTCTTCCTGTACCGGTTTCTGTCATAACCATAGAACCTGTGGAAGGTTCAACTCCAAGTTGTCCAGGCTTAATTTCCAATGATTCAATCTTAGAGTACATAAAAGCATAAGCACTATATCCGCTTAATAACTGATTGTACATTTTTTGGTCATATTCCAAGATACCTTGGTCATATAATAAAATACAAATCATATTACCTGAGATTGTTCCATCTTTAATCATATAACGGTAAACGAGTTTTTCAAACTCAAAATCTGTTTTTAGATAATCAGAAATATATGCAATGATGCCTTGATACAATTCATTGGAATCAGAGTATTTACTGTCTGTTTTGATATATTTTTGAATAACAGAGGAATCAATCCAATTCTGTGCTATGGCATGGTTGAGATATTCATACAGATTAATCGTTTCGTTTTTCCACGCCTTGTAAGTTGCATCGCTTGTATCAATTTTAGATTTAACAAGAATCTCTTTGTCAATCAAAAGACCCGTTGCAATGTAATTCATATATGCCTGTTGTTCTTTTGGCAATTTTTTGTATGCCGGAGAAGTCGCCGACTGCATATAAGATACAATCTTTGAAATCGAACTCTCCTGTCTCGCTGTAAAACGAGAGTACACAGTCTTTTCCGTTGAAGAAGCATCTTCTTCTGCAAAATGATCCGTATCGAGAATCTGATTTCCAATAAAAGCATAATAGACATCCCCGATTGGAATAATCACATCTTTTGATTCCCCATTTGGATTACGGGTATAATCCAAAATATTACTTAACTTTCTTAATATAATTCCGGATAGTTTTTCTTCAATTAATTTGTATGCAGTAATCTGTAAGTCTTTATCTAGTGTCAAATATACATCATTGCCGGCTTCCGGCTCGGTAATTATTTTTGAATCTAATACTTTACCAACATCATTCACATATACTATTTTTTTGCCTTTCGTACCTTGAAGGTACTCATCCATCACTTGCTCAATGCCGGACTTTCCAACAATGTCAGTCAGTGTATATTTTTCCTGCTGTTTTTTTGGCATTGCATCATATTCATCTTGTGAAATTTTTCCTGTATATCCGAGGATAGACGCAAAATATTCGCTGTCAGGGTATACTCGCAAAGATTCTTCACCGATGCTGACTCCTTGCAGGTTACTCATGTTTTCTTTAATTGCAGCAACTGTGGCAGCACTTACATCTGACGCTATCGTTGTTGCAATATATCTTTGAAAACCATTCAACCTCATATGATAGCGAACAATCACAATCTGAAGTACGCGCTCCGGACTGTATTTGTTTGTGTCAATACCAAAACCATAACTGCCGTCTTCCCGTTTGTTTGCACACAAAAATTTCATAACATCCTGCGTCGAAGAGGTGTCGAGCTTTTTTTCTTTTAGCTTATCTATCGTTTTAAATCCATAAATATCTGCCAAAAAGCGTAAGCGTTTGTTGCCTTCGGCATATTGAAACTGATATTTGTTTTTATCAAAGATAATACCAAAATCACTGTTGATTTTATCACCATTTGCTTCGATTAAATCAATCGTTGTATTAATGGTTTCATTAATGAGTTTGTTTTTCTGCTTTGCATCATTGTAAGAACCGTTATCTTCAATCTGTACCGAGTAGGCAAGACGGTTTGTAGCCAGAACTTTTCCGTTCCGGTCATAGATGTTTCCTCTTGTTCCGGTTGTAACGATTGTTTTACTAATAGAAAGTGTGTAGTTTTCAAGATAATCCTCTCCATTTACAATCTGAAGAACAAAGAGTTTGTGTAAAACAACCAGGGATAACAGACTGAAGAATGCAATTAGCACAACAAGTCTTGATTTGAAAATACTTACAATAAATTCTTTTATATTATTAAACAAATTTACTTGCACTCCTTTTTTCTTCTGCTTCCAGTTTCTTGTTAATTAACAAAATAGTCTGATATAAAATAATGGTCACAAGAATGGTATATATTAATTCTGGGATAATGACACTCTTGAGATAGTAAAAATAATGAAACTTACTTCTCATGATAAACATGAAAACACACACAATATTTCCATAAATGAAGTCACTTGCAGCTATCAAAATCAGTGGCAATTTGATGTCATCATCATAAAATATTTTTCGAAAGAATCCATTCACATAACCAAGCACCATATAAATCAGAGTATAAAAACCAATCAAGTCACTGAACATGATATCTACTAACAAGCCGGAAACAAAGCCGACCAACATTCCTTCTTTTTTGCCACGCATAAAGCCAAAAGATGACGTTACAACAATCAGAAGGTTTGGGGTTACACCGCCAAGTGCAAGCCCTTGAAATACTGTACATTCAAAAAGGAAACATACTAATATTATCGCAAATGTAACTATCTTTCTTTTCAAAATCATTCCTCCAATAAATCAGCCTTCGTTGAAGTGATAATGAGTACTTCCTGGAGATGTTGAAAATCAACTGCCGGAATAATATATCCGGAACGAGTCAGATTGTTTGCATCTACATGTATCTCATTGATATATCCAATCAAAATTCCCTGTACATATTTGTTACTAATATGGGAAGTTACAATCGGCTCCCCGGATTTAATTTCCGTATTGTTGTTTGGCAATTGTTCAAATCGAATCTTTCCATCCTGCATTAAAGTCAAATCACCATTGACAATACAAGTGTCTGAAGTAGCTAGTACAAGTGCACTTACATTGCTTGCATCATCTATAATGGAACGAACTCTTGCCCAGTTTGGACCAACCTCAGTTACAATACCGACCAGACCACCTTGTGCTAAGACATTCATATCTACTTTTATCCCATCATTTTTACCTTTATCAATTACAAACGAACGGAACCAATTACCGGAATCATTGGATGTAACACGTGCTCCAATCATCTCATAATCGGAGTAATACTCATCCAATTGATACAACTCTCGCAAGCGAGTGAGCTCTTCCTTATCCAACTGTAATAAATTAATTTTCATCGACAAATCGTTAATTTCTGATTTTAAAGCATCATTCTCAGCCTGTAATTCTTTCAGCGTGTCCAGATTCTTTGTAAGATCACTCATCCATACGCCGACTGTATTAATACCTTTCTGCATTGGTACAATTGTGTAATTAGCTACAGCGCGAAGTGGTCCGTTTACTTTGTCTGTAACCAGTGATAATCCCATCAATACTATACATACGACGGACAGAATCAGGAGCCAATATTTACTTGAAAATGAAGATTGATTTTTCTTACGCATATTATCTCATCCACCTATAATTTTCATCTAACATTGAGTATGTAATCTTCATCAGCTCTTTTGAACCGATAATCTTCTTTAAACCATTTGCGGCGCAGAACTCCGGTTCAGCAGTAATGTGTACTTTGATTCCGAGAGAGTTTTCGATAAAAGAATCAATTCCTTTTAGATTCGCCAAACCACCTGTCAGATATATCCCGTCTTTTTTTATGTTACGATGTACTTCCGGAGGTGTTCTCTCTAAAAGCGCATGTATTTCATGTGCACAATGTTTCATTAAACCCTTCATTGCGGCATGAACCAAGCTCATCGGAATACTCTTCTGCTCCGGTATTCGTGTGAGCAGGTTACGCCCTGCAACAGAGAGAGAGTCTGACTCGGGATTTGACTGTAGTCCAAATGTCATTCGAAGTTGCTCCGCTGTCAAATGTCCAATTAAGAATTCTTGGTTATATCTGACAGAGTTAATAATTGCATGGTCTAAAGAAACACTGCCGAATTTGAGCATTTTATTTAGAACCACACCACCATATGCCAATATAGAAAGTTCTGTTGTCTCAGCTCCGAGATTCACAACAAAAAGCCCTGGTGACTGCTGTACATCTAATCCTAATCCGATTGCATCAGCAATTCCTCTTTCTACAATGCGAACTTCCTTTGCTCTTGCGGAAGAATGAACAACCAAATCATAGAATGCTCGTTTTTCCACTTCTGTTACATCTGTTGGAACTGCAACAATATATTTAGAACCACGCGCAAAGTGACGTTCTTTTTTTATTAAGTTTTCTAACAGATACTGCATATTATAGAAATGAGAAATAACGCCTTCTTTCATTGGAAAAATGACCTCAACATTGAGAGGTGATTTTTCAAACATTGCATAAGCATCATCTCCAACGGAAAAAATGGTCTTTTCATTCGCAATTGCAATGACATTTTTCTCTTTCCAGAGCATATCTTGTTTTTTATCATAAACTTTAATCTCATATGTACCGAGATCAAGTCCGTATACGTTACCAAACATCTTTTATCCTTTCAATTGTTATAATAATTCTGCCTCTGCAAAACTCATATAACAATTATTTCCAATAATAATGTGGTCTAATAATTCAATACCAATCAATTTGCCTGCTTCCTGCACTCTCTTTGTGAGCAAAATATCGTTTTCGCTTGGAGTTGTATCGCCACTCGGATGATTGTGTATGAGTATAATGGCCACAGCCTGTTTTTCCAATGCTTCTATAAATAATTCACGTGGAGAAACCAGGGACGCATTTACGGTCCCCTTGGAAACATCTTTTTCTCCAAGTAACTTTGATTTCGAATTCAGCATCAGAAGCTTCATGTGTTCCTGCTTCTGATGTCGCATCTCTTCCATGTAATAATTTGCAATTGTAGATGGAAGAGAAAAGATGAGCCCTTCTTTTGCGGTTGCTTTTGCAAGTCGTTTTGCTAATTCGGAGAGGCAGAGAATTTGAACTGCCTTCACATTTCCGATTCCGCGAATAGATTTTAATTTCTCTAATGTACAGTTGTGGATATTCAATATTCCGCTGTCACCACAGGAAGAACTCAAAATATAATCTGCTAATTCTAGTACATTGCTTCCCTTCGTACCTGTGCGCAGAAGAACTGCTAAAAGTTCTGTGTTTGACAAGAAATCAGCTCCCTGCGCCAAACATTTTTCGTAGGGAAGTTCATCTTTGTATTTTTCTTGTATCATCTAGTATGTACCTAGACTCTCCTTATACTTAAATAAAGCGATAAATAATTGCAGCAAGTATTAAACCGAGAATACTCGCAATTGTAATCTTAATTGATAATCCGAATGTAATAATCATAATACCGAGATTCAGAACAATCGGGCTGTCAAGTCCGAAAGACTGACCATAGTTTAACCAGCTAAGTGCAGACGAATCCTGTGTAAGTGTTCCGATAAAACCACCCAGCACAATGCCTGCAAGCATTAAAACCAATAAAATCC
Organism: Tyzzerella sp.; assembly: GCA_017416155.1. Lineage (GTDB taxonomy): Bacteria > Bacillota > Clostridia > Lachnospirales > Lachnospiraceae > Faecalimonas. The sequence goes on along the minus strand of JAFQDE010000021.1, from coordinate 29,153 downwards.
ATGGACTTTTTGAACCTGCTCTTTTCATATGTACTCCTCCTATTTCTTTTCCCAAAACTCTATTTATTCTATCATAATTTGAAATTCGTGTATAGAGTCAGCATATTAAATTTTTTCTGAAGAACATTTGTAATTATCTGTCAAACGGTGCATATTTTTGCGCAATCATTTCCGCTACTTTTATACCATCCATGGCTGCTGAAGTGATTCCGCCTGCATAGCCTGCACCCTCTCCGCATGGATATATTCCTGTGTTTTCAATTTGAAGCATGTCATTTCTTTCAACGCGAATCGGTGAAGATGTACGACTTTCCACACCTGAAAGAATAGTGTCAGCATTTGCAAAACCTTGAATCTGCCTGTCGAACGATTTTATGCCAAGTTCCAGTGATTCAGCAAGATTATCCGGAAATATTTCACGCACATTTGCCAAAACATATGCTCCTTTGATTTGTGGTGTGATTGCTCCAAGTTCTTTCGTCGGCTCGTTTTTACAAAAGTCTCCAAAGCATTGTACCGGAACTGCACCTTGGCCTATTTTATAAGCTCGTTTTTCTAATTCGCGTTGAAACTGTACTCCGGCCAATGGATGCACACTTCCGTAATCCTCAGGTGTAACCGTAACAATAATGGCACTGTTCGCATTTTCTCCATCACGCGCATGGTAGCTCATTCCATTGACTGCAAGACATCCTTCCTCCGATGATGCATTTACTACATAGCCACCCGGGCACATACAGAAGGAATATACGCCTCTTCCATTTTCCAAATTTGCAGTCACTTTATATGCAGCAGTTGGTAAATGATATGGATTATTCTTGCCATACTGTGAATCATTAATGGTTCGTTGCTTGTGTTCTACGCGTACACCTACTGCAAATGATTTAGCTTTAAGAGGCAGTTTCTTATCATACAGCATTGAAAACGTATCTCTTGCACTGTGGCCGATTGCCAACACAAGTGTTTCAACTGGATATAATGTTTTCTGATTGTTTGACATAATCGTGATAGTTTGCAGTTCACCATTTAGCACTTCTAAGTCTGTTAATTGACTGTGGAAATGTACCTCCCCACCCCATGTAATGATTTTCTCGCGCATATTGCGAACAACATTTACTAAAATGTCTGTGCCGATATGTGGTTTATTCATATATAAGATTTCTTCAGGTGCTCCGTTTTCAACAAATATTTCTAAAACTTTTCTATTTCGTCCTACCGGGTCTTTTACCAACGTGTTTAATTTCCCATCAGAAAAAGTTCCTGCTCCACCTTCACCGAACTGAACATTGGAATTAAGTTTTAACTTTCCACTATTCCAAAATTCTTCAACATCTTTGGTTCGCTCTTCCACGGATGCTCCACGCTCGAATATAATCGGGCAATAACCATGCTGCGCAAGAAGATATGAACAAAACATTCCAGCTGGGCCGCTTCCAACAATGACTGGCCGGTGTTTTATGTTGTTTTGTCCCAAGGTTTGGAAGATATATGGTGACTCCTTAACAATAGAAACGGTATTTTCTTTTTGTTTTTTTATCACATGGGCTTCGTTTTGGACTGTCACATCTATGGTATAAACATATTTCAAATCCGGCTTTTTACGCGCATCAATAGACTGCTTCTTTATCTGAAGATTTACAATCTCATTTTCAGAAATGTGAAGTGTCTTCGCGATTTTTTGAAGCAGTTCTTTTTCACTGTGATTCGGTTGTAGTTTCAGTTGACCGATTCGAATCATGTTAATTTCCTTTCGCCGCGTGTTTGCCTGCAATGTATCCGGTAGCCCACGCCCACTGCAGGTTATAGCCACCACAGATTCCGTCAACATCCAAAAGTTCACCTGTCAGATACAGGCCGTCTTCATAGACGGATTCCATCGTCTGTGGATTGATTTCAGTTGTATAAATGCCTCCGGCACACACTTGTGCCTGTTCAAAATCATTAGTTCCTAATATCTCAATTTTAAAATGTTTGCATACTGTTACAAGCTTATCAAGTTTCCCGAGTGGTACATCTTGTATTATACTGTTGTTATTAATTGCAGCGGCTTTCAAAAACAAGCCAATTAATTTCTTATGAAACATGCCTAGAAGAAAATCTTCCGCCTGCTTGTATCCATGTTTGTCTAAACGTACCTGTAAAAAATTACGGAATTCATTATCAGACATCGTCGGCATAAAATCCACCTCTACACTAACTGATTTGTTCTTATAGAGAGCTTTCGCAGCATAACGACTTATCTGGAATACCGGTATGCCGGAGATTCCGTAGTTTGTTAGTTGTAATTCTCCGATATCTTCTGCAACATATTCATCATTCACATATAAAGTAACCCTTGCCTGTGTACGCGCACCGCTAATCTGCTTATAAAAGTTGCCTTTTCCTTTTAATTGTACAAGTGCCGGAACAACTGGTGACAAATGATGTCCAAATACTTTTGCAAGAGTGTATCCACTGCCATCTGAGCCAAGTACAGAGGCTGCTTTTCCTCCTGTTGCAAGAATCACTGCATCACCGCAAATAATCTTTTCAGTTGTGTGTACACTGAATTTTTCTTTATCATGAACAATCTTATTTACAGTTTGACTTAATAACACTTCAACCGGTAAGCGTTCAATCTCCATGCAAAGCACTTCTAAAATCGTTGTTGCCTGATCAGAGATTGGATAAATATATCCCTGTCGTTCTTTCAGGACAACTCCTAATTCTTCAAAAAAATTAACGGTTTCCGAATAACCAAAGCGATTAAGCACTTCCTGCACAATAGATGTGTCATCACCGCGAAAACAACTAATATCCATATATTCATTTGTTAAATTACACCTTCCGTTTCCGGTAGACAAAATCTTTTTGCCCAATTGGTCTTTCTGTTCGATAATGGTAACATTTGCCCCTTCTCTTGCTGCTGATATGGCAGCTACAAGACCGGAAGCACCTCCGCCAACGATAATGACTTCTCTGTTTTTCATAGTTTAACCTCTTTTATTCCGGTAAAATCACAAGTCCTCTTCGCACCAGTTCTTCTAAAGAACGCAAGATACCGAGCTTTGCGTGAGCCCAGGTAAGTCCACCTTGGAAATATACTGCATAAGGTGGCTTGATTGGACCATCTGCACTAAGTTCAATGGATGAACCCTGTACAAATGCACCTGCTGCCATAATAACATCACTATCATAACCCGGCATTGCCCATGGTTCCGGTGAAACATAACTATCAACCGGTGCAGCCGCCTGAATACCTTTACAGAATGCAATGACTCTTTCCGGCGAGCCAAGTGTGACTGCTTGAATAATATCATGTCGACTTTCAACTCCATTTGGAATTACAGGAAATCCTAATCTTTCATAAATGTTAGCTGCGAATATTGCGCCTTTTAGAGCTCCAGCAACAACTGTCGGAGCAAGGAAGAAGCCTTGAAAAAATGACTGCATCACACCAAGTGAAGCCCCTACTTCTTTGCCTAACCCTGGCGAAGTTAAGCGATAAGCACAGTTTTCAACACACTCTTCTGTTCCGGCAATATAACCTCCAATCGGAGCCAATCCGCCTCCCGGATTCTTAATCAAGGATCCAACAATCATGTCTGCGCCGACATCACTAGGCTCAATTGTCTCTACAAATTCGCCATAGCAATTGTCTACCATAACAATCACTTCCGGTTTGATTTCTTTTACGAAAGCAATCAGTTCGCCAATCTGTTTGACTGAGAAACTCGGACGTGTCTGATATCCTTTGGAGCGCTGAATCGTCACAAGCTTAGTTTTCTCATTGACTGCCTTTCTAATGTTTTCGTAGTCAAAAGTTCCGTCTTCTAACAGATCCACCTGTCTGTATGAGATACCATACTCTGCAAGCGAACCTTTTGACTTGCGGATTCCAATCACTTCTTCTAACGTGTCATAAGGCTTGCCTGCCGGTGATAAAAGCTCATCTCCCGGCCTTAAATTCGCGCTAAGTGCTAAGGCCAAAGCATGTGTGCCACAGGTAATCTGTGGTCTTACAAGAGCTGCTTCTGTATGGAAGGTCTTCGCATAGACTTCCTCTAATACATCTCTTCCTCTGTCATTGTATCCATAACCACTCGCATAGTGAAAACAGCCTTCATTTACACGACATTCCTGCATTGCATGAAGTACTTTTAATTGATTGTACTCTGCAACGCGGTCAATCTCAGCAAAACGCTCTAATAATGTCTGTTCTATTTTCTTGCCATACTCATATACTTCTTCTGAAATTCCAAGATTGTTGTACATAGATGTTGTATCTAACATGAAATATCTGTCCTTTCCCGAATGCTTTTAAGCATTGCTTCTAATATTTTATCTTCGTCATAATTGTAAGATGGTTTGTCTACCCATATCACATCACGTTCCCTGCGGAACCATGTAAGCTGACGTTTTGCAAAATGTCTTGTATCGCGCTTTAGGATATAAATGGCATCCTCAAGTGTACATTCGCCATTCAGATAATCTAAGATTTCTTTATAGCCTAATCCCTGCATGGATACCATATCTCTTGTATAGCCTTTATCCTTCAAGGACTGTACCTCTCCAACCAATCCTTCTTCCAACATCTGGTCGATACGAAGATTGATTCGATTATAAAGCTTCTCTCTGTCGTCATTTAATACAAAATAGCAGAAATCATATGGTGATTCTTTTACACGTTCCTTTTCGTTGTGTTCAGAAATCTTTTGACCTGTCTGCCGAAAGAATTCCAGTGCACGAATAACACGTTTTACGTTGTTTGCATGAATGGTATTCGCGGAGACAGGATCTACCTCGCGAAGCATGTCGTGCAAATGTTCTGCTCCTTTTTCATTTGCCAGTTGTTCCAGTTCCTGACGATAGGTATTGTCTTCATTGCTCTCTGTAAAGTCAATATCATAAAGAAGTGCTTGTATATAGAAACCGGTTCCTCCAACAACGATCGGGATCTTACCTTTCACATAAATTTCTTCCATGGCTTCTTTTGCCATCTGCTGAAATCTTACAACATGAAATTCCTCATCCGGCTCCAATTCATCAATCAGATAATGCTTCACACCCTGCATTTCCACCGGACGAATCTTGGCAGAACCAATATCCATGTATTTATACACCTGCATCGAATCTGCCGAAATAATCTCGCCGTTTAAGGCTTTGGCAAGTCCGATGGAGGCCTTTGTCTTTCCAACTGCTGTTGGTCCTGTCAAAATAATAAGTGGTCGTTTCATAGTTCTCCTAAACAATTCTTTTGAATTTTTTCTCTAATTCGCGTTTTGTCATGGCAATAATTGTAGGTCTTCCATGTGGGCAGTGATATGGATTGTCCAGTTGCAGAAGTTCACCTATTAAGACTTCTACCTCAGCAGAAGACAATCTGGAATTACCCTTTACTGCCGCTTTACAAGACATAGATGCCACCCTTTCTGCAATCATATCCGGTGCTACGGATGAATGAATACCTTCCACAAGGCTGTCAAGCATCTCAATAAGTAACTCTTTTTTTGCAATTCCAAACAGGTTGTCAGGAATTGCGCGCACCGCATAAGATGCTTCGCCAAAAGGTTCTATTTCGAATCCGATGCCGGCAAAAGTATCCATGTGCTCTTTTAAGACTTCTTCCTCTTGCATCGACAGGTTCAGAATAATCGGTGGACTTAAATACTGTGATGTATAGTCGCGCTCTTTCATTCCTTGTAAGGTCTTCTCATACAATACGCGCTCATGTGCAGCATGCTGGTCGATAATATATAACTGCTCGTTAAATTCCACGAGCCAGTAGGTATCGAATACTTGTCCTATAATCTTGTGTTCTATAATTGACTCTTTGCTTAATAATTTTTCTTTGAATAAGTCCAATTGTTCTTCGTGCATCTTTGGTTGTTCGAAAACAGTCGGTTTATTATAATTTACAGCTTCACGAATACGGTCGGCCTGCTCTTTCTCGCGATGCACCTCACGAACATCTTTCACTTCTGCCTGAGACATCTGACTGTGGTATGATGTCACACGCTCCTGCATCTTTTTCATGAAGTAATCCAGATTCTTTTCTTGCAATTTTACAGACTGTTCCGACATTTGCGGCCTTACCGGTGTTGTCACCACATGCTCCGCCTTTGCAACGTTTTGTATTACCGCCGGCGTTTTTACCTCTGACATTCTAGCCTCAGGTACTTCCACGCGCGGAATCAATTCTTGTTCACTGAGTGCATTTTTAATGGCCTGATATACAAAGTTATAGACATCCTGCTGTCTGGAAAAACGTAGCTCCATTTTTGTTGGATGCACGTTTACATCTAAATCATTGCCATCCATCACAAAATGTAAGACGGTAAACGGATATTTGTGCTGCATGGTAAAATCTTTATAAGCATCTTCAATGGCTTTTGCGATGATATTACTCTTTACATAGCGACCATTGATATAGTAATTCTCGTAATTACGATTACCTCTCGAAATCAATGGCTTTCCAACGTACCCTGTGATCTTAATGCCTGCAAAGGCCTCGTCAATCTCCAAAAGATTCATGGCAACTTCACGGCCAAAAAGCTGATAAATCACATCTTTAAGTTTTCCGTTCCCTGGTGTATGTAACTTCGATTGATTATTTATAATAAATTCAAACGAAACCTCCGGATGAGAAAGTGCCAAACGAATCATCAGTTCATTGACATGGCTTGCTTCAGTCATTGCAGTTTTTAGAAACTTTCTTCTTGCAGGTGTGTTGAAAAATATGTTGTGAATCAAGAAAGTAGAGCCATCCTTTGCCCCCGCATCTTCTATTTTCTTTTCTACGCCGCCCTCTATTACATAACGCGTTCCGAGAAGCGCATCTTTTGTTTTGGTGATTAACTCTACCTGCGCAATTGCTGCAATACTGGAAAGCGCCTCACCACGGAAGCCAAGAGATGCAACAGTTGTCAAATCTTCTACCGTGCGAATCTTACTCGTAGAATGACGAAGGAATGCTAAAGCCACTTCCTCTCTTGGAATACCGCAACCATTGTCTGTGATGCGGATGAAGGATATACCGCCGTCCTTAATCTCTACAGTTACAGCAGTCGCTCCGGCGTCAATTGCATTTTCTACTAATTCCTTCACAATGGAGGCTGGTCTTTCAATCACTTCTCCTGCAGCTATTTTATCAATTGTTATCTGGTCTAATACTTGAATATTTGCCATAATACTCCTTTAAATATTACCATCTGTTTTTCAGTTTGTTTTGCAGACGATAAATGGTATTCAATGCATCCATCGGTGTCAGATTACTGACATCAATTTCTTGTAATTCGGTTAACACGTCATCATCTTTCACGGTGTCAAAGAGCGACATCTGTGCCAAATCTACTTCGTCGTATCGCTTTATCTTCTTAACAGGCTCTGTGGTCTGTACGGAAATATCACGAATTCTTGTTGAAATATCTGCATCCACAAGCTCATTTACAATCTCTTTTGCTCTTATGATGACAGACTCCGGTACTCCGGCAAGTTTTGCTACCTGAATACCGTAACTCTTGTCGGCACCACCCTTTACAATCTTACGTAGGAACACAATGTCGTCACCTTTTTCTTTTACGGCTATACAATAGTTGTTGACTCCTTCTATTTTGCCTTCTAACTCAGTTAGTTCATGATAATGTGTTGCGAACAACGTCTTTGCTCCTAATAAGCGTTTGTTGCTGATGTGTTCAACAACAGCCCATGCAATACTAAGTCCGTCAAACGTACTGGTTCCACGACCAATCTCATCTAGGATTAAGAGACTTTTATTGGTTGCATTGCGTAGAATATTCGCAACCTCTGTCATTTCCACCATAAAAGTACTCTGTCCGGAAGCAAGATCATCCGATGCACCCACACGAGTGAAAATACGGTCTACAATGCCGATATTCGCGCTCTCAGCCGGTACAAACGAACCAATCTGTGCAAGTAACACAATAAGTGCTGTCTGACGCATATAGGTTGATTTGCCTGCCATATTGGGTCCGGTGATAATCGACACTCGATTTTTCTTATCATCCAGATACGTATCATTTGCAATGAACATATCATTAGGAATCATCTTTTCCACCACCGGATGCCGTCCGTTTTTAATATCGATAATTCCTTTTTCATTGATGTTTGGTCTTACAAAGTTGCCACGCTCTGCTACCACTGCAAGAGATGCCAGAACATCAATCTGTGCAATTGCCTTTGCTGTTTTCTGAATGCGTAATAATTCAGACGCAATCTTTTCGCGAACTTCACAGTATAGTTCATATTCCAATGCATACAACTTGTCCTCAGCACCGAGAATCATATCTTCTAATTCTTTCAGTCGAGGTGTAATATAGCGCTCTGCATTTGCCAATGTCTGTTTTCTCGTATAGTAATCCGGAACCAAATCTTTATAAGAATTTGTCACTTCCAGATAGTATCCAAACACTTTGTTGTATTTAATACGTAAGTTTTTAATACCCGTTTTTTCGCGTTCTTCTGCTTCCACCTCAGCAAGCCAGGTCTTACCTTCTGTCTTTGCGTTGCGAAGCTGGTCTACCATCTCGTTGTAGCCTTCCTTAATGATACCGCCCTCTTTCATTGCAAGAGGCGGTTCATCTTGAATGGAAACCTGAATAAGTGAACAGAGTTCTTCTAATGTATCCAGATTGTCATGCATTTCCGTAAGGAGTGGTGCAGACAAATCTCCAAGAATACATTTGATATGCGGAAGCATTTCAAGTGAACTTCTGAATGCAATCATATCTCTCGGATTTGCCGATTGATATGTCACCTTACTGATTAAACGTTCTAAGTCATAAACCGGTGTCAGATATTCACGAATCTCCTCACGGCATATTGCATTATCTTTTAATTCACTGACTGCATCCAGTCTCTTTATAATCTCATCTTTGTTAATCAACGGTTGTTCCACAAAACTTCGAAGCATACGGGCACCCATGGCAGTCTTTGTCTTATCAAGCACCCATAACAAAGAACCCCTTTTTTGTTTCTCGCGCAATGTCTCGCAAAGTTCTAGATTTCTTCTTGAGGAACTGTCAAGAAGCATGTATTTTCCTGTTGTGTAGCAACTGATATGCGATAAATGTGCAAGGGAATTTTTCTGTGTCTCGTAAAGATACTGAAGCAAAGCTCCTGCGCCAATCATTCCACAGTTAAATTCAGAAAGGCCAAGCCCTTCTAATGTTGATACCTTAAAATGTTCCTTTAGTGCTTTCTCGCACATTGCATCATCAAAATACCAGGAATCCAAAGCATAGATTGCAATTCCTAGACGGTTTTTCAAGTCATCAATATCAATACCACTCACATAAAGTGGTTCGTTACAAATAATTTCCGAAGGAGCAAACTTTGCAATCTCATCCATGAGTTTGCGTTCATTGTCTAATTCCGTAACAAAATAATCACCTGTAGTGACATCTGATACGGACATGCCAAAATGGTCACCTATGTAAACGATGCACATGATGAAATTATTCTTGCTCTCATCCAACGCCTGCATGTTAAGATTGGTTCCCGGCGTTACAATACGGACAACTTCACGTTTCACGATGCCTTTTGCAAGTTTTGGGTCTTCCACCTGTTCACAAATAGCAACTTTATAGCCCTTTTGCACCAAGCGATTCAGGTAACCCTCTACAGAATGGTAAGGAACTCCACACATCGGTGCACGCTCCTCTAATCCACAGCTTTTACCGGTCAACGTAATATCAAGTTCTCTGGTAACTGTGAGGGCATCGTCAAAGAACATCTCGTAAAAATCGCCTAATCTATAAAATAAGATACAGTCTTTATACTGTTCTTTTGTCTCCATATATTGTTGCATCATCGGTGTTAATTCTGCCACGACATTTCTCCTTTGTTTTCACATAATCATACAGAGTAAATTATATCGTAAATTCAAGCAAAATTCAAATGTTTTCTTGTATTTACAACACTCTAAATGCAGGTTTTTCTTCCTTGAAAATCCAGTGCAGAAGGTATCCGTCCAGAAGGATTCCCGCCGCACAGAGTCCTGAAAATATGACAGCAAACGGAAGACAGATTTGTCCGAATAGATGAAACGGCTGATCGCTGTAATCCCACACTGCCAGATTTAGCCATTTATTCACAATCAGTCCGGTAATAAATTCACAGGCTGTGACAAAGATTGTGCATCGAAGTACTTGCATCCACAATGGTTTACTAAAATGCTCACTTCTGCCCTGCCATGCAAAGAACACCATGCAAATGCCTCCAAGTACAAACATACTCCAGTGAGAAAAACCACGAAAAATCATTTCAAACGAATAGTAAAGAATTCCTCCGATTAACCATAAAAATCCATATTCCAAAACTCTTTTATAAAACATAAAAACGTCCTCCCTATGCATTTACTACATAGTTTGGACGTTATTTCTTAATTTATCTATGGAATTTACTGCATTTCACCGAGATAATAGAAGCCTTTGCATTCTGAAAGTTTAACATCTACGATTTTTCCAATCAGACTTTCATCACCTTTGAAATGCACAAGCAGATTATTACTCATGCGACCTGTGACAAGCGTATCATCATGGTCATTTATAGATTCCACAAGCACCGATTGTACCGTTTCCTCATGAACGCTGCACACTTCGGCGGAAATATCCTGAACTTCTTTCAGAAGTCTGTCAAAACGATCCTTTACCACAGCCTCCGGAATCTGATTCTCCATGATGGCAGCAGGTGTTCCAGTTCTCTTCGAGTAGATGAAGGTAAATGCACTGTCATAACGAACCTTTTTCACTACATCCATCGTCTCTAAGAAGTCCTCTTCTGTCTCACCTGGGAATCCGACAATAATGTCTGTGGTGAGTGAAATATCCGGTACTGCCGCTTTAATTTTATCTACTAATTCCAAATACTGTTCCTTGGTATATCTGCGATTCATTTTCTTTAGAATCTCCGTGCTTCCCGATTGCACCGGAAGGTGAAGATGCTTACAAATCTTCTTGGAGTTTTTCATCACTTCAATAAGTTCATCCGATAAATCCTTCGGGTGAGAGGTCATAAAACGAATACGCTCTAAGCCATCTATCTTCTCAATCTCTGTGAGAAGCTGCGCAAATGTCATCGGCTCTTCCAGATTCTTTCCGTAGGAGTTAACATTTTGACCAAGAAGCATAACTTCTACAACACCGTCTGCAACAAGTGTTTCAATCTCACGGATAATATCCTTTGGATTACGGCTTCTCTCACGTCCACGCACATAAGGAACAATACAGTAACTACAGAAATTATTACAGCCAAACATAATATTAACGCCGGATTTAAATGAAAACTTTCTCTCGCTCGGAAGGTCCTCAACAATCTTATCCGTGTCTTTCCAAATATCAATTACCATACGCTGTGATTCGTAACGTGTGGCAATTAACTCAGCAAATTTATAAATATTATGTGTTCCGAAGATGATATCCACAAAACGATAACTTTTTTTGAGTTTTTCCACAACATGAGGCTCTTGCATCATACATCCACAAAGGCCAATCATCATATGCGGGTTCATTTTCTTTGCATGCTTTAACTGACCAAGGCGTCCGTAAACGCGCATATTTGCGTTTTCACGCACAGTACAGGTGTTGTAAATAACAAAATCTGCCTTATCTTCATCAACCTCTTCCTGGTAACCAATCTGCTCTAATACACCAACTAGTTTTTCGGAATCACGCGCATTCATCTGACACCCAAAAGTTGTCACACAGAAAGTCAATGGACGTCCTGCCTCTATAGAAGCTGCTTTTACATATTCCCTTGCCTTTTTTATGTAATAATATTGGCGTTCTGGATCAGTTATAGGCGCTTCTTTTGTAATATCCATACTATCTATGTATTTTTTTAAATCTTTCATTCAAAAGTTCCTTTCTAAACAAACTGATTTGTTTTAGCATCATACTCATAGTCAATGTCTGCAAGTTTATCAATTAATTTCGATTTGTCAACTGACATTTCCTGACAAAGTGTATCCAAATCTTTATAAAAATCTCTCAATTTCATATTAACAACACTAAGTAAGAGAATTGGGTCATTTGGTAAGTTGTCGCTCATAAGTATTCTCCTCTGTAATAATCATATTCGGGCAAATATCGTACTCTCCTGAAGGTATATGTTCTACCATCTGAAATTCAAATGCAAGGGCAAGTGTCTTGTAGTTCGGGTGCACATGCAGATACTTGTCATAGTATCCTTTTCCATAACCAATGCGATTGCACGTTATATCAAACGCCGCTCCCGGCATAATAACCAAAGCATTTTCTTCAACATCTGCAAGGTGTTCCTTCCAAGGCTCTAATATACCTCGGTAGCCTTCCTCTAAATCTGTAAATGACTGTATATAGTAAAAGTTCATGTATTCCCCTTCTACTTTTGGAACAGCCACTTTCTTGCTCTGTTTCCATGCAGTCTCAATAATCCCTCGAGTACATACTTCATTCCGGTAATCCACATAGCAATAGATCACATCAGAATCCAAAAAGAAAGGATGAGTCACCACCTTTTCACAAATCAGACGGCTCTTCTCCTCCCATTCTTGTTTCGATATACAATTACGTTTCGCAAGGGCACATTTTCTAATGTCCTTCTTTGATTCCATGTTTTTCTCCTAAGTTTGTGATACTTCCATCCGCTTCTTTGATAGAAATATTGTCAAGTTGACCGCGAAGATTGTTTCTGAAATCCGCGATAAACTGCTTGCGAAGTGCCTGTTGTTCTGTTTTTTCTTCCTCAGTCAAACCTTCTTTTTTTGCTTTGTTATATAACTCATTGATTCTATTGATCTTTTCGTCTGTCATTTTCTTTCGTCCTTCCTCAAATCTCATCTTATCTTACACCATAACTGCTCGTTCGTCCACACATTTTAACTGGAATAATTCTCTAAAAATCCATAAACCTGTGTCAGAGAAGTGAATTTAATTCCATTTTTTAATTGCTTTTGCACATGCTCCGGCAAATCTTCCACCAAAATGGATGTGTATTCATAAGGTGTCTTACCATCTGAATCATAGACAATCACATATCCATCCGCCTCTTTGATATAGTAACATATTTCCACTTCGTTTTGAACCATTTGTTTTTCTTCATTCTCTTGTTTTTCCAAAGCCCTGTTATAACTAATGCGATAAGCAAGAAAAAACAATCCGATTAAAGCAATAAATGCAATCAAAAAACCAATACCATATTTTTTATTCATAAAGGCAACTCCTTTTTTCATACAGTATTGGTTTATTTTTCAATATTTATTCAGTTTCTACGCGAATCAGACGAAGTCTTTGAAACAGTCTTAGAAGTGTTCTGCCCTTCGGCAATGCAACAATCTCGTCTGTAGTCAATGCACCAAACTTAAGCAGGCAGACTGCATATACACAGATTGCAATAAAAATACCAAGAACTGTCGCCAGTTTCTTTGGAATAACAATAGCTGTCGCAAAATACACAATCACAAGCACAATACCCATAACTGCGGCAGCACCAAACGGAAGCAAGAATGTCTTCTTGACTTCCTGGCGATATTTCGAATATCTGCGAAGTGCTCTTCCATTCAGAATGCACATACACAGCGAGAATACGATGTTACCTACAACTAATGAATAAATATTCCATTTGAAACCTACGAGCATAATCACAACTGCAACCAAGTGTACTCCAAGCGAGATTGCACCATGTTTTACCGGTGTGGACATGTGGTTGAGTCCCTGCAAAATCGAATTTGTCACAGTAGATAAACAATAGAATACAACCGTAATAGCACCGATGCGAAGAAGTTTCGCCGGAATATCAACATTTCCCACATAGAGTAAGGACAATATTTGATTCGGAATCGCCATAAATGCAATGCAGCTCGGAATTGCAATCAACATAGCAAAGCGGATAACCAACTGTATCTTTGAATGAATTGCTTTGCGGTCTCCGGTTGCCACTGCCCCTGTAATGCTTGGAATTAATGACGCTCCAAGCGAGTTTGCCACGGCAAGCGGAATATGGATTAAGGTATTGTATTTACCCGTAAACATGCCGAGAAGCTCAGCTGCTCTCTTTTCTGTATACCCTTGAGAAATCACAACGTTGCTGAAGATTCCTTGATCGATGGTATCATTGATGTTGTAGATTGCAGTGCTTAAAATAACAGGTGCAATTGTAAGTAATAACACCGTATAAATCTCTCTGTAAGGTTCTACTCTGTGTGCTGCATCACGAAGCATGCGCTTTTGCAGTTTCGGATAAAACAGCTTTAATAAAACGACTAAAAAGATTAGTCCAAAAAGTGCACCGGATACGGTTCCAAGTGTACCACCCGCAGCCCCGTAAGCAAACGGAAGTGATGGCTCGTTCTTTGATTCTATCGCCTTCTTACCCATTTGCAGAAGATAGCTTGCTCCAATGATGCTGACAATCGCATTGACTATCTGCTCCAGTATCTGAGAAAGTGCTGTCGGAACCATCGTTCCCATGCCCTGAAAGAATCCCCGGACAACGCCCATGACCGCAACTATTAATAACCCAGGAGCCAACACGCGAAGTGCATAAGCACTCAGACGAAGCGACATAATATTGCCTGCAATAAAATCTGAGAAGACAAATACAATAACGCCGACTAACGTACCGACTAGAAGTGCAAACAAGAGCGCTGATTTAAAAATGCGCATGGCATTCTTATGCTCGCCCTTTGCAATTCTTGCTGAAACCAATTTTGAAACGGCAAGCGGCAAGCTGTAGGACGTAAGTAACAGCGCAATATTGTAGATGGAATAGGCGCAACCATAGAACCCTTGTCCCTCATCGCCAAGGATGTTATTCACCGGTATACGATATGCAATTCCAATCAGCCTTGTAATGATTCCTGCAGCCGCTAATATTGCTCCCTGCACGAGAAAACTGCTGTTGTTTTTCTTTTGTTCCCCGTTCATAACCTAACCTCTATCTTAAAATCTGTAATTGCTCCAATATCTCTTTCTGCTTCGCTTCCATAACGATGCGCTCATCATCTTCCATGTGGTCATAACCAAACAAATGCAACATACTATGTGCAATCAAAAATGCATACTCTCGTTCCACAGAATGACCGTATTCTTCTGCCTGCGAAATGACTTTCTCCTTGGAAATCACAATATCTCCAAGCATCAGTTCGCCGGATTCCGGATGAAATACATCCATCACATCTTCCAAAAAATCAAAGTTTCCTGCTTCTTCATAATCAATCATCGGAAATGAAAGCACATCTGTTGCTCTGTCAATCTGGCGGAAGTTTTGATTCATCTCCTGAATTTCATCATTCATGGTAAGCAAAAGATTCACTTCCACTTCATATGGGCAGTCCTCGTAATCAAGTGCCGCCTCTATCACTTTTGTAGCAAGTTCCTCACAAGGTAAATCTAATCGGAGTTCGCCTTCTTCTTCAAAGAATAATGTCATGATTTCTTTCTCCTGTCATTTGTACGTGCTTTTTTCTGCTCTGCCTTTTGCTCATATTCTTCGTAAGCTTTTACGATCTTTTGTACAAGCGGATGTCTTACAACATCCTTGCTTGTCAGATTACAAACAGAAATATCTTCAATGTTTTTCACAACCTTTGTCGCTACATCTAATCCTGAAATCATTCCGGACGGAAGGTCTTTCTGGGTAGCATCACCTGTGATAACCACCTTAGAACCAAAACCGATACGTGTCAGGAACATCTTCATCTGCGCCGGAGTCGTGTTCTGTGCCTCGTCTAAGATGATAAACGCATTATCCAAAGTGCGCCCTCTCATGTATGCAAGCGGTGCTACTTCAATGAGTCCTTTTTCTGAATTTTTAATAAAGCTTTCCGCTCCCATAATCTGATACAGGGCGTCATAAAGAGGACGAAGATACGGGTCAATCTTGCTCTGCAAATCACCAGGAAGGAAACCTAGTTTCTCACCTGCTTCAATGGCAGGTCTTGTCAAAATGATTCTTCCAACCTCATTATTCTTAAATGCAGTAATCGCCATCGCCATCGCAAGATAAGTCTTACCGGTTCCGGCAGGGCCGAGACCAAAGGTAATCATCTGCTTTCTTATGGAATCAACATATTTCTTCTGTCCTACTGTTTTCGGTTTGATTGGTTTACCTTGAAGCGTATGGCAGATAATGTCTTTATCTATCTCAACCAGTTCTTTTTCATTGTCTTCAAAAACAAGGGAAATCGCATAGTCCACATTTTGCTCTGTAATGCTGTTTCCTCTTTTTGACAGGGCAGTTAATTGCTCAAGCACACGTTTTGCCTGATTGACGCGAAGTGCCTCGCCGAGAATCTTCACGTCCCCGTCCCTTGCAATCAGGGTGACGTGAAGTGTACGCTCTATTTTCTTCGCATAAGCATCGAACTGACCAAATATATTACTTTCGTGCTCTGCGGGAATCTCGATATGTTCTTCTAAAATACTCATGAAATGTATCGATCCTCTCTGTTATCTCATAATCTCTTTTATTCTATCATAGGCGTTTGCAAGAAATCAACGATTTTCCTACTGATACCTGCGGATTCAAGAAGAGTTAATGTTGCGATAGCCTTTGCACCCTTTTTATTGTGCACAATTTCAAAGTTTTTCTCCAGAATGACGCTGTTCATTTCTTCTAACTCTTTACAATATTGCTCAAATTTTTTCTTTAATAAGGTTTCCAATTCTTCCTTGGTGTATTCCAAGGACTCTAATTCATACTCATATATTTTTTGATTGCCTGCATAAATTGGCAGATAAAAATTCTCTCCAATACGAAGTTGCTTCTCTATTGTCTTCTGGTCTTTGTTTTTAAATTTGTTCTTCTGAACACCAAACCGAACTGTACGTTTCCCGAATTTCAAATAAAACAACGTCCTTTTTTTATCTGTATATTTCTTCTGCTCATATATTTTTTCAATATAATCTTCATAAGTAACCACTGTCTGCAGCGTAATATCGGCGTCTGCTGTCACATAATTGTGCGATACCACTTCCTTCGCATCATTTAGGACATCGACTGTTCCCGATACCAGAACGTCGCCCTGTGCGACTTCACTGCCAACAGTAACTTGCGGCACACCGTTCCTTGTAATCATCTCAACAACAGTACCCGCCTTATCTGCAATGATGTCACTCGGTTCGGCCTCTTCCTCAGCCGGAACAAACGTATCGGCATTTTCTTTTACATGAATAAAAAGACGTGTGCCATCCAATGATGCAGAGACCCAGATAATCTCGTCGAATTGCTTCCGAATATCCTTTACAATCTGTTCGCAGTCCACGTCTCGCTTTGCCATGCCGTGATATATCTTTTCCGATGCCAGATATTCCATCAATACATTATCTGTGATTGTCTGGTTTCCTTCTAAATCAATGTTCCAGATAAAAAACGTCATACTGTAAATGATGATAAGGCAGATGAAAATTCCAGCAAAAAACAGGTTTCTTTTTCGATAATGATGAAAAAAGAAAGGTAGTCCATAGCGCTCTAAGATGGATACTTTTGTCTGCGTTTTACGCAAGATGGGTTTTAACTTGCGAAACCCTGATACTTTGATATACATATCATAAGCATTATGTCCAGATGCCAGTCCCCAGACAGCAATCTTTTTATTCTTGCACAAATTTAAAAAGCGTTCCGGCGAATAACCAGTAACGCGTATCTTTAGGTAACCTTGTATATATCGAAGCAATGAAATAAGCACGGCTAACCTCCCTCATGAAATTCAATCATCGTAATGTGGCCTGTAATTTTCATCTCATCGTTGTTGTAGTGTTCAATCGTAAGGCTTCTCCCAGTTACATGAATTTTACCGAGTTTGGTCTGTATGCGGATGAGTTTGTCGGTGTACTCGAGGATGCCTCGGTAATTCTCGATGCATGCCTCGTTCTGACCGATCACGCTTATGATGGGAACGCCGAGAATGACATCCTTGGGCATGCCGGCGGCATCTGTGATGCGGGATTTGAGATTCTTTTTGTCCATAAAAATGCCACACATATACTTTTATAGAAATATATGTGTGGCGGGGGTGTTTAATTCCAGTTGATGTCTTCGTGAGAGATTAATTTGTTATTGGTTATCTCTTCCTCTGCTTGTGTGATTGCTTCGATTTCATCTAGTAATGGTGTGTCAGTTTCTAGCAATAATTTATCAAAATCACTTTGGTAGTGTTTGTCCTGAATTGTTCTATATTTTTCAAATTCGCTTTCGGCAAAAACTTTTGCTATTTCTGCTGTGACTTTTCCATGCCCCTGTAGGATAATTTCATCATTAAGTTTTAAAAATACATCTAGCTTTCTCGCCCAATCTTCCATTGTCATTGGAATTCGCTTTCTCGCTTGACGTTCTGCATAATCTAAATACATAGATACAAAATGATTTAAATCTTTTATTTCAAAAGAAGATAAATAGTTTTTTGCAACACTTACATCAGACTTAACAATTTTGCCATCTGGTGCATTTTTCCATGTTGTCAAACCCATATACTCTTTTTTGTGGTTTGCTCTTTCCACAATGATTTCCGCTGCAGTATGACCATGAATTGCAAAATGTAGTTTGTTTTGCACTGTTGCAAAAAAATCCTTTGTTGTTTTGGCATCCTTTGAATAATCCACTGCCGTAGAATAAATATCTGTGATTTTCTGATAAAATTTTCGTTCACTTGCACGTATTTCACGAATTTCATCTAATAGATGTTCAAAATACTCTTCATCGAAAATTTGTCCATTTTCCAATCGCTTTTTGTCTAAAACATATCCCTGAATGGTGTATGTTCTTAGTACTTTTGTTGCCCATTGACGAAATTGAGTTGCTCGAACGGAATTTACACGATATCCAACAGAAATAATTGCATCTAAATTATAATATTTAGTACTATAATTCTTGTTATCAGAAGCAGTATGTCGGAATTTCCGACATACTGAATTTTCTTCAAGTTCTCCTTCTTCAAAAATATTTTTTAAATGCTCTGTAATGGTTGTTCTACCCTTATCAAATAGTTTTGAAATCCCCTCTTGTGTTAACCAAACTGTTTCATCTTGTATTCGAACTTCAATCCCATCTTCAGAATTCTGTTTTGTAAAAACAAGAAAATCTACTGTGCTGTTGCGTATTTGAAAAGTTTTTTCTTGATTGTTTTGATTCATTTATTATCACTCCATAATGTTTTATCTTTTTCTGTCACCTAAAATTTGAACTGTTGCAAAATTTGCAATAGTTGTCATATCATTAACGGCCAAAAACCATATATAGTCTCGTTGAAAACCGTCCTCTGCTTTCATTCTTTTTCACCTTGGATAATTAAATCCCGTCTCGGCATCATACTCCTCAGCATTGACAATATGATTGTAGCTCAATATATAAGATGCCAGTAATCTATTTAGTCAAAGTTGAGTAGGCAACATAGTAATTTTAAAAATTACACTATCATACCATGTATCATCTTAATATATCTCTGATGCTTATGTTAGCATTTTTTTGAAATATTCTATAGATTATTCACCAAACCATATTCGTAAAACTTGTCCATCTTTTCTTTTCATTGCAATACTACAATCATCGCCAACCGTTAACATTTCATCAACTTCCTTTTCTTCCCAAAAGGAAACAATCCAAATTTCATCATTTTCATCATAAAAAACAGATTGCGGAACATATTTTTCCATTTTTGAATTCTTTTTCATTCCATTGAAAATTTGAATAGCTACTTTAATCGCTGTATGCTCATCTGGTATTACATCTTGCTGATAAGTTCCTGCCTTTTCATCCCAATTTTTATTATAAAATATACCTCTCTTAAACTCTAAATTCATAGAAAAATCTTCCTCCGTATCTGATTGTTGTTTATTGCAACTAGTAATTAATATAAGTAACATAATTAGTAACAAAAGAATTTTTTTCAAATCGTCCACCCCCTAATTTGTAGGCCACTTCATAGTATGACAACCGAAATCGCATCCCTCTATAATATGAGAATCCCACGAAATCCTAAATTGTGAAACCAATGCGGATTTTTCTGATTGAGTAAGTATATTAGGCGTTATTACACCAAGATTACATGAAATTCCTGTAAGCCAATTATATCTTTGTAGCTCAAGATTTGGTCCCACAACATATGCATTAATCTTCAGGTCATTCGCGACCTTTTTATCTTTTGATGAAAAACTATTTGAATTTGGATGTGTATGAGCATATGCTACAAAACTTGTACCCGCAGGTGTTGATGCTCCTATACCTACTGAATGTGGAGTACCTGCACGTGGAGTATTATAATCATATGTTGTTGTTCCATTAATTGTCTTTGAATATATCTCTGTCCCATATTCATGCCTAATATATCTACTCGAATCATAAACTGATTCCACAAATGCTTTTGCTGCATCATCTGCTGACTTATATGGTAATGGTTTGGCAGGTTTGGCGGAACTTCCTGTTAAGGTCACAGCACATACTACCGCAATAATTAACGCCGTAATCCATCCCTGTCCACTAGGGTCTTTACGATTAATAGGATTATTGCCACAGTAAGCAAACATGTTGTTTCCTAAGACACCCTGTCCTGTTGAAACATATCCATCTGCATTTATAAATCTACCAATTTCCGGATCATAATACCTTGTACCTGTTAGATAGAATCCCGTCTCGGCCGGACTTATATATGTACCCAGCAACCGCAACTTTCTTAACTATTATTTTTTTGTGCTTTTACAACTTCTTTTATATTGTCAAGATATGCCTGCTCGACAGGTGTAATGGTATTCTCTTGATATTTTTTATATTCACTTTTAGCCTTATCGATTGCTTGTTTATGACTTATATTTCCTGCATCCAGCAATAACTTTCTATTGCCAGAGGATAGAACCATATCTAATTGATTCACATAATCTTCCATATACATTGGTTTATGCTCTATAGCACTAATCTCGGCCAAATCAAAATACCCTGATACAAGATTATTTAAAATTTTGAGTTCGTCTTCCTTAAGATAATTTTTAGCAATAGTAATGTCCTTTTGTGTAGGAAACTCGCCCAAAAAAGAAGTCAAACCCATAAATGGTTTCTCCGCATCTGCCCTCTGGTAAATTACTTCTGCAGCCGTATGTCCGTGAGCAGCATAATGTAATTTGTTCTGTACTATTTTAAAGAATTTGACAGACTCTTCACTATGCGGGTTATAATCGACACTGGTTGCATATAAATCTAAAACTTGACGATAAAGTACTTTTTCAGAGGAACGAATATCTCTAATGCGGTCAAGCAATTCTTTCCAATAATTACCTCCACCATTCCCCTTTAAACGTTCATCATCAATAGCAAACCCTTTTCTTATATATTCTTTTAATATGTTAGTTGCCCATATTCTAAACTGAACACCTCGTTGACTTTTTACGCGATAACCCACCGAAATAATTACATCCAAATTGTAATATTCAATATTTCGTTCGACTTCTCTATTACCTTCAATTTGAACTGTTGCAAAATTTGCAACAGTTGAAATTCTTATTAATTCGCCTTCTTCATAAATTTTTTTGATATGTCTCGAAATAGTTGATTTGTCTCTTTGAAACAACTCTGCCATCTGTTCAATAGATAACCATACTGTTTCGTTTTCAAATGTAACATCTATCCTTGTAAGTCCATCTGAAGTTGTATACATCACTAATTCTGAATGATTCATCATGTCTGTTTCTCCTCATTATTAAACAGATAAAACCGTTGTTGTTGCTGTAGTCTCTCTCAAAATTTCCACTGTTTACCGTTGGTTCACGCGTATCAGTCACAACAATTTGTTTGTCGTTCGATATAAGAACACACCAGCCGAAAAGAGAAGCCCAAGGGATCAATTCGATATCCGTATGGTGTCTGAGAACTGATATACATGCCTTGATATGCTCTCTGACGTTTTGCTGTTTTGACCTTGCGTGACAAATCTTTTGCATACATATCATTTAAAATGTTCTTAAATGGTGCAATATCATTATCGTCACGATTGGTATCGATACCATCGTTTACAGCAATATATCTGACAGATTTCTGTACAAAGTACACTTCTGTATAATATCCTGTCTGAATATAATCCCTGCCAAATCTACTAAGGTCTTTTGTAATGACAAGATTAATCTTACCATCCTCAATATCACCAATCATACGCTGGAAATCTGGTCTGTCAAAATTCAAACCCGAATATCCATCATCCACGTAAACATCGCGTACAGAAAAACCATTCTCCTTGCAGAACTTCTCCAAGATTATTTTCTGCGTTTCAATACTGACACTTTCTCCTGCCTGCTCATCATCCTTACTTAGTCTACAGTACAATGCTGCATTATAAATTGTCTGCTCATTATTCATTTGTTCCATTCCCTAGTTCCTTTCCGGAACAAAATGAATCCTGAGACTGTTTGGTTGATTTAATTATAACGGATATTTCGTCATTTTTCAACACAGACAACTCGGTTTGAAATGCTGATAAAAGGACATCTTCCAAGTCTCTCTTACCAACAAATTTCTCTGCAACAACTAATTTCACTTTTTTCATAAATGCCTCCTTATGTGAGAAAAACAGATATAGAGCATTGCTCTTATCTGTTTCCTCACTTGAAAGGCATAAATCGAAACCTTATTTTGAACTTTATAAAATGTATTTGTAGTTAAAATTAATACACTATACTAGCAAGCAACGCCTTTGGATAGCCCAAAGGCACTTATCAGGAAAAATCCTGAAACCTTTTTTGAAATTATTGATATAAGCACATTAAAATTTTTATTTTCATCTGCTCTACTAATTTTATTGTCATTTGTAACACTGACTCAATCTAATCATGTAGATTGGTTTTTAGATAACTGTACACCGTTTTAAAATCGTACCCATCCTTATTGGCAATCAGCAAAATCGAATTTTTGTCACATGCAATGGTGACAAATATATTTGCATTACCCCTACTAACTATTGTTTCCTTGGTACATTGTAATTTGTCTTTCCATTTTTCATTCTCTTTTAAATCAAAGACAAAAATGTTTTCTGGATTATTACTAATAATTTCTTTTAAAACGTAATTTGCAAAGTCAATAGGAACTTTAACTGCAACTTCAACATTCCGAATATATTGTCTTAAAAACACATATTCCAAATTATTGTTTTTTAGGAATTCAAAAAGTGACGAATCAATTTTTATGTCATCGGCAATGAGCACTATATGTTCGGACGTGAACAAGTTTGTCAACTTCTTCAAATTCTCATAACTACATCTCACATTTTTTGCACTTATTTGAAACCATGTTTTAAAACAGAAATTTGATAATCTAATCATTCATACCACCTCCAATAAGCCCTGAACCAAAAATTCCTATTGGAATATGGCGATTTAATGTTTTTGAAATTTGAACATTCATATGGAACAAGCTTTGAACACCAACATCAAATCTAACATTTTTATATTTACTACCTATTTTCAAGATTGTTCCTCCGCTTTCAAATCCATTAATATGATTTGGAGATAAGGCTCGTATATGTTCACTTATTGCCACTCCCCCATTTCGTCCTGTCGGAACACCTAAGTTTGCAGCAACTTTAAATGCTCCACTAATTGCCTGAGAACCACCACTCATAATTCCACCAGTCATAACCCCATTAGCGAAACCATTTATTGCTTCGTTCAAGATGTCTTTGCTTGAGTTTTTTAAATTTCCTTTTGATTTGTATTGTTTCACAGCTTCTTTAGTTCCACTAACAACAGCTCCAATCACTCCAGATACTGCGGCTGCTTTTAATCCTGTTACGGTAGCACTCGCAAAAGCTGCTGCCGCGCCTCCTGTTGCAGCTGTCGCAGCAACAATTGCTGCTCCAACTAAAACTGCACCAACTCCTATTGCTATTTTTGTAGCCCATTTTGGCCAATTTCCATCTGGGTCACACATGTTTACAGGATTATTTTGGCAGTAAGCAAAAAGATTGTAACCTAAAATTTCTCCACCAACTCCAGATATCTCACCATCAGCATTTATAAACCGCCCAATCTCAGGATCATAATAACGGCTGGATACATAATAGAATCCCGTCTCGACATCACACTCCACAGCATTGACAACTTAATTATTTAATAATAGATAACAAAGATAATTAAAAGCAAACATGAAATGACGGTCACTCTAATCGTCGCCATTCTTCAATTGTTTCATTTCCATGCACATACTGACCTTTTGGAAGATCCTTTTCTTTGAGATTATAATGCTTTCTATTTTTTTGATTATAAACATAAGACAAATCTACACATGGGGATAAATCCCCGTCCATTACATTCATACTAAAGATAAAAGTCTTAAGTTTTCTCATTGTTTTGAGGAAATTTAAACTAGGTAATTCGTTATTGCCAGAAAGTTCCAAAAGTTCCAAATTTTCTAATTCACCTAACACAGAAAAATCTTCAATCTTTGGGCAGTTTTCAATACGTAGTGCCCGAAGTGTTTTTTTTACTCTTAGCAATGCACTAATATCTTGTAATGCTCTGTTGTAATATAGATACAGACATTGCATATTTTGTGATGTCTGTATTCCTTCTAAAGATTTCACTGTACATTGAATTAGAGAAAGTGTATCTAATTCCAAACTTGAAAATGCATTAAGTAAATTATGCTCTCTATAATCAGACAAAACCAAGCTTTTGGTCGTTTTTACATTCTTATAATTTAAATGTCCGGGATTATAAACCCCAAAACTCTCTATGCCTTTTACTTTTGAATAATCAATGGTTGTAGATAACTGGTCATTTTTACCATAAATAGTTTTACACCACAAACTCTTAATTTCCGGCATATTATATAGAGGAGAATAATCAAAACTGTTTTCCGCATCTTCACTTGGAATAATCTTTATATGTTTTAAAGATGGACACGTTTCAATAAACTCAATATCTCTAGCAATAATCACCGCTTTTTCTAGTTTGAACTCATTTACAAGTGCCATATGCTCAGCTAAATTCCTTGTAGGATATGGCAAAATAGGCGAATGGCATGTTGCATTTTGCGGATGTCTAATTAAAATTGCATCAAACACATTATATGGATAGGTTAAAGCTAAAAAAACATAACCTTCTCGAATTACATAATGATCTGCCAATGCTTTATAATCAACAATTTCATGTATTTTATCTACCATAAAAATTCCTTCCTGGACTCCAAATTATATTATATGTAGGTAATTCCGGACTACTTCGTAACACTCCACCAAACCTTTTCTGCATAAGATATTCATCAATAAAAGCATCATAGGATGATGGTGCAGATTTCCATCTTATGGATAAAATATCATCCATACTTTCTGCATGAGCCTTCGCAGAGTTTATTGCTCTATTAAAGCTACCTTTACCTATATAGTTCTTTCCACTGCTGTATAAAATTTCATATGAACCGGAAGCCTTTCGTATATCACTAGTTGAATCAGCTGTTTTATATAAGGTTTTTGCAGTATCAAGAACATCCGTCGCCTTATCGGTAACTTTTACAGTTGTTTTTACAGTTCTTGTAACTTCACCAACTCCTGTCACAAAAGGTACCAAATCAACAGCATCTCCTACAAGGCCAGCCCAAGCCCAGATATCAGTAGGATTTACACAGACTTCAACAATACTTGCCCCTAATGAAATAACATCAAAAGCTGATTCCCAAAACTGTCCACTACGGTCCACTCTTACAATTGGGTTATTATCACAATATGCATATAGATTTTTATCTGTCAATCCCATTGGTGTAGCTGTTAAGACTACTATTGTGTCCATCGAAATGAATCTTCCTACTTCTGGGTCAAAGTACCTTGTACCTGTTAGGTAGAATCCCGTCTCGGCCGGACTTATATATGTACCCGGCAACCATCATCGGTTGCTCGGCTGTTATTCTCACTTTGATTCCTAATTCAATCTACTTCTTCTACTCTTCCAACAAAGCGATAAACAATAGTTATCTCCTGTTGTCTTACTCCATCCACTTTTACCGGATGACCAATCTCAATTCGTTCAATCAACTGATTGACCAATGTTTCTGTTAAATGTTCCATTGTCAGATATTCATCCAACACTTCTTTTAATTTCTGTACATCAGCTTCATAATCATTCTGCTTGTTTAATTCTACATCAATGGAAGATAATCGTGTTGTCAGCTGCTTCTGCTCTTTTGTGTACTCTGCAAGTAATTCATGATAACTTTCCGAATCCAACAGTTCGCTTGCAAAGTCCTCATACAGTTTTCGGATAATCTTCTTCAACATCTGTAAACGACGATGAATTTTGTTTTGCTCTTCTTTCAGCTTTTTTAGATTCTTATGTGCTTGATTCTGTTTTTGTAGTTGTTTCAGTAGTTCTCCGCTTTCAACCTGTTTTGTTAAATGTTGAATTCGTTTTAAAACCTCAGCATACAAATCATCATAATAAATATAATGATAGTGTCTACATTCTTCCGGCTTAGCAAAATGATTGGTACACCTTATCATAGGATGCAAACCATCCTTTAAAGGCTTCATCATCATTGTCATACGTTTACCACACTCGGCACAGAAAGTAAGTTTATTAAAAATGTTCTCATAATTGTGCTTTTTGGGTCTGTGCCTTAAAGCAACAAGTTGCTGAACTCTTTCGAAATCCTCTCTGCTCACCAATGGTTCATGCGTATCAGTCACAACAATTTGTTTTTCGGCTGGTATAGGAACTCGTTTCTTTGTTTTATAATTGGCAATCTCATATTTATGATTCACCATATCTCCGACATAAACCCTGTCTCTTAGAATCGCTCGAATGGTTTGATAACACCAGCCGAAAAGAGAATCCTTGTCCTTCATATACCTTTCGAAACGGGTATCACCTTTTGTTGCCTTGTATGCACCAGGTGTTAGAATCCGCTGTTTAGTCAAAGTTCTACTAATCTGAAGTAAACCTTTTCCTGCAAGTGCAAGTTGAAATATTTCTTTGACAACATGTGCAACTTCTTCATCCGGCACCAAATGATTCTTATCCAATGGATCAATTCGATATCCGTATGGTGTCTGAGAACTGATATACATGCCTTGATACGCTCTTTGGCGTTTTGCTGTTTTGACCTTACGTGACAAATCCTTTGCATACATATCATTTAAAATGTTCTTAAATGGCGCAATATCATTATCATCTCGGTTGGTATCAATACCATCGTTTACAGCAATATATCTGACAGATTTCTGTACAAAATATACTTCTGTATAATATCCTGTCTGAATATAATCCCTGCCAAATCTACTAAGATCTTTTGTGATTACAAGATTAATCTTGCCATCCTCAATGTCACCAATCATACGTTGGAAATCCGGTCTGTCAAAATTCAAACCCGAATATCCATCATCCACGTAAACATCGCGTACAGAAAATCCATTCTCCTTGCAGAACTTCTCCAAGATTATTTTCTGCGTTCCAATACTGACACTTTCTCCTGCCTGCTCATCATCCTTACTTAGTCTACAGTACAATGCTGCATTATAAATTGTCTGCTCATTATTCATTTGTTCCATTTCCTAATTCCTTTCCGGAACAAAATGAATCCTGAGACTGTTTGGTTGGTTTCATTATAACGGATATTTCGTCATTTTTCAACACAGACAACTCGGTTTGAAAGGCTGATATAAGAATATCTTCCAAGTCGCGTGCACCAATAAACTTCTCTGTAACATCTAATTTAACTTTTTTCATACATGCCTCCTTACGTGAGAAAAACAGATACAGAGCATTCACTCTTATCTGTTTCCTCACTTGAAAGGCATAAATCGAAGCCCAATTTTAAACTTTGCAGAGTGTATTTGTTGTCAAAGCGAATACACTATACTAGCAAGCAACGCCTTTGGATAGCCCAAAGGCACTTATCAGGAAAAATCCTGAAACCTTGCTATCAACCTTCTTTTACTAATATCCTCCAAAAATCATTAGGACTTTAAACAAATTTTCAACTCAATTAAAAACTGATATGAAACATGACTTTTTACTGTAAATCCAATCTTGTTACATTAAAAATTATAAATTCATTTTCCTGAATATCATTAGGTATTGGTTCATCTAAATATATTTCTAATTCTCCTACTCGAACAAGACTAACATTTTTAGATATAACCTTACCCGTCAACGAATAAGCATAATAATCCTGACGTTTAGCTATTACATACTTGTTTTCGTTTGCCCTTTCTATATCTGCACAATCAAACCCATACACACTGTTTATTTCCTGATTAATTTGCACATCGTTAGTAGGATAGGCATAACACAAAACTTTATTAACCCCATCAGAAATAAGTAAATCTGCTTCTTGGTCATGTTTATTAAATGTAATTATTTTTTCTACATGCATAATTTCTCCCTTTATTTCACAAATAACGTAATTCCATCTTTAACCATTGCACTAACACTTCTCACATGAAATGTCGAAACTCTTCCGCCAGATTTCATCCCTACAAATGCATAATTTGCTTTTCCTTTTGAACCCAAGAATCTTACATACGCATTTTTTTCTGGTATGTATGTTCCATTTTTTATAACATATTTTGCACCTTCAGCATATTCTTTTGCGTTATCATATATTCCTTTAAATTCACTTCCATGTTTATCATAATGCTGCGTCAAACTTGCTTTTGAAGAAAATGTACCAAATTTTGCACCTGAAACACCTCCTCCAATAACTGCTCCTACTGTGGCTCCTATTCCAAACCCTATAGCAGCTCCTTCGGCAGTTCCCTTTAGTGTCTTTGTTTTTTTATATCCTACTCCTGCACCTATTGCTACTCCTGCTGCCGCTCCAATCAAAGTACCTTTGGCAGCTCCTACTGCAACAGCACCAGCTAATGTTGCAGTGCCAACGCCACATGTCAACACTGTAACTGCCGCAACACATAATACCACGCCAACACCTACAGCCACTTTTGTAGCCCATTTTGGCCAATTCCCATCGGGGTCACACATATTTATCGGATTATTTTGACAGTAAGCAAAGAGATTATATCCTAAAACATCTCCACCAACTCCAGATATCTCACCATCCGCATTTATAAACCGCCCAATCTCAGGATCATAATAACGGCTGGATACATAATAGAATCCCGTCTCGGCATCGTAATAATATCCCCGATAACGGAAGGAATTCATATTGGCTACATGGGATGTGCTTGTAATCTCATTTCCTGTCGCATC
>JAFQDE010000020.1 GCA_017416155.1 Tyzzerella sp. | reverse complement strand
GACAGATTATAGCGGAGGTAGATGCAATATGTCGATAGAAAACAACAACGAATTCAGACCGAAAATTGTAGCGTTCTGCTGTAACTGGTGTAGTTATGCAGGCGCTGACCTTGCAGGAAGCAGCCGTTTGGCATACCCTGCAGATGTTAAAATCATCCGTGTACCATGTTCATGTCGTGTAAACCCAATGTTCATCTTAAGAGCATTCGAAAAAGGTGCTGACGGCGTTATCATGTGTGGATGTCACCCGGGAGACTGCCACTACACAAGTGGTAACTTCTATGCAAGAAGACGTATGACATTATTGTTCTCTATGTTAGATTACATCGGCGTAGAAAACGGACGTACACGTGTTGAATGGGTATCAGCAGCCGAAGGTGTGAAATTCTCTCAGACTATGAATGAGTTTGTAGAAAAGATTCACTCACTTGGTAAAAACGTAAGATTGGGGGATTTGAGATGCAAGAATTAGTGAATCGTGCAAAAGAGCTTCTTGAAAGTGGCGAAGTAGCACGTGTTCTTGGCTGGAAAGCGGGCGATCTTCCATACAATCCAGAACCAGCTTACTTCAATACAGTAGAAGAATTAAAAGATTTCGTTTATAACGGATTCTGTGGCGCTAACCTTAGCAAGTACATGATTGAAGCTTCTAAGTTAGAAGGCAAGACAATGGTTTGCCTGAAGCCATGTGATACATACAGCTTTAACCAATTAATCAAAGAACACCGCGTAGACAGAGAGAAAGCTTACATCGTTGGTGTTGGATGTAAAGGTAAATTGGACATTGAAAAAGCGAAAAGATTAGGAATTAAAGGTATCGAGAGCGTGTCTGGCGCAGAGATGACTGATGCATGCGATACACTGACATTCCAAACCATCTATGGTGAAAAGACTTGCGCATACGGCGATGCAATGTTAGAAAGATGTCACGTATGTAAAGGCAAGGATCACATGATTTATGATGAAATCATCGGTGAATCAAGAGATACAAAAGATGCAGAGCGTTTTGCAGAGGTTGAAATGATTGAAGCAATGAGCCCGGCAGAAAAATTTGCATTCTTCCAAGAAGAATTAAGCAAATGTATCCGTTGTAATGCGTGCCGTAACGTATGTCCGGCTTGTAGTTGCCGCAAATGTGTATTTGACAGCACAAAGTTTGACAGTGCACAGAAAGCAAATGTAGATTCATTTGAAGAAAAGATGTTCCATGTAATCCGTGCATTTCACGTTGCAGGAAGATGTACAGACTGCGGTGAGTGTAGCAGAGTATGTCCACAGGGCATCCGTCTCCACTTATTTAACCGCAAATACATCAAGGACATCAATGAGTTCTATGGTGAATATCAGGCAGGTGCTGACACAGATTCAAGAGGACCACTTACAAACTATACATTTGATGATGTGGAACCAAGCATCGTAACAGAAAGGGGATAATGTGATGTATAAGATAGCAAAAGAAAATCTTTCGGCATTATTCCAAGCAATTGCCGGAGAGCAAGAATTATATGTACCTGTTAACAATAACGGACAGGTGAACTTCGCAGCATGGACAGAAGGCGCAAATGTTGATTTAGACACTCTTAAGACTGTAAAATCACCAAAAGATGCATTCTTCCCACAAAGCGAGAACTTATATACTGTTAAAAAAGAAGATAAAAAATTAAAAATCGAGCCGGAAGCTTTAAAAGACCAGGATTTCGTAGTATTCGGTATGAAAGCCTGCGACGTAAAAGGTCTTGAGGTACTTGACAAAGTATTTTTAGTTGACCCGGTTGATACATTCTACGCAGCAAGACGCGCACACGGAACCATCGTTGTTATGGCTTGTCATGAGCCGGAAGAGACATGTTTCTGTAAAGTCTTCGGTGTAGACTGTGCAGAGCCTGTAGCTGACGTAGCTACATGGATGATTGACGGAGAAATGTATTGGAAGGCCTTGACTGAAAAGGGTGAGGCTTTGACAGCGAAAGTAGCAGGTCTTCTTACAGATGCCGATGAAGCAAAAGTAGAAGAAGAGAAAACTGCAATCCGTGCAATCGTAGAGAAACTTCCATACTCTAATATTTCTTTAGAAGGATGGAATGGAGATGTTCTCTTAGAGAAATTCAACTCTCCTGTATGGGAAGAACTTTACAAACCATGCTTGGCTTGTGGAACATGTACATTCGTGTGCCCAACCTGCCAGTGCTATGATATCAAGGATTACGATACAGGACATGGCGTAAAACGTTATCGTTGCTGGGATTCATGTATGTATTCTGACTTCACAATGATGGCTCACGGTAACAACCGTACAAGCCAGATGCAGAGATTCCGTCAGAGATTCATGCACAAACTTGTGTACTTCCCTGCAAACAACAACGGAATGTACTCATGTGTAGGTTGCGGACGTTGTATTGAAAAATGTCCATCAGCACTTAATATCGTCAAAGTAATTAAGGCTTTTGAAAATCAGGGAGGTGAAAACTAATGTGCGAATGTCATTGTCATGATGGATACACTTTGGACACATTGATTCCAAAGGTAGGTATCATTACAGATATCCGTCAGGAGACACCGGATGTAAAAACATTCCGTGTAAATGCTCCGGAGGGCGGAAAATTATTTGAACATATGCCAGGACAGTGCGCAATGGTTTGTGCTCCTGGTGTGAGTGAAGCAATGTTCTCTATTACATCTTCACCAACAAACAAAGAATACCAAGAATTTAGTATTAAGAAATGTGGTGAACTTACTGATTATCTTCACAGCTTAGAAGTAGGTTCAGAGATCACAGTTCGTGGACCATACGGTAATCATTTTCCGGTGGAAACAGAATTGAAAGGTAAGAACCTTTTATTCATCGCCGGTGGTATCGGTCTTGCACCACTTCGTTCTGTTATCAACTATGTAATTGATAACCGCGAAAACTACGGAACAGTAGATATCGTTTACGGTTCTCGTTCAGCAGACGATTTGGTTCAGTTAAAAGAAATCCAGGAAGTTTGGATGAAGACAGAAGGCATCAACGTACACCTTACAATCGACCGTCCACAAGAAGGATGGGACGGACATGTAGGATTCGTACCTGCTTATGTAAAAGAATTAAATCTTGACACTAACAAAGTTGCTCTTATCTGCGGTCCTCCGATTATGATTAAGTTCGTATTGGCTGGTTTAAAAGAATTAGGCTTCACAGATGAGCAAATCTATACAACATTTGAACTTCGTATGAAGTGTGGCGTTGGTAAATGTGGACGTTGTAACATCGGTTCTAAATATGTTTGTAAAGACGGCCCGGTATTCCGTTACGACGAAATCGGCGAATTGCCACCTGAGTACTAGGATTACAAGAGAAAGGAAAAAAGAAAAATGGCAGATATGATTAACGTATATTTATACGGTAAAAAATATGAAGTTCCATCAAACTTAACAATTATGGAAGCTTTCGAATATGCCGGATACCAATTGGTTCGCGGTTGCGGATGTAGAAACGGTTTCTGCGGAGCTTGTGCTACAATCTACAGAATCAAAGGGAAAAATGAATTACACGGATGTTTAGCATGTTCTACAAAAGTAGAAAATGATATGTGTGTAGCAACATTACCATTCTTCCCGTTAGAAAAAAAGGTTTACGATATTACAGAAATCAAACCGACACAACAGGTTATGATGCAATTGTATCCGGAAATCTACGCTTGTGTAGGATGTAACGCTTGTACAAAGGCCTGTACACAAGACCTTAACGTTATGCAGTACATCGCTCATGCACAGAGGGGAGAGTTCGAAAAATGTGCAGAACTTTCATTTGACTGTGTAATGTGTGGCGTATGTTCATCACGTTGTCCGGCTGGCATCTCACATCCACAAGTTGCTCTTCTTGCAAGAAGATTAACAGGAAAATATATCAGACCGGAAGCAAAACACTTGACAACAAGAGTGGAAGAGATTGAAAAAGGTGATTGCAAAGCAATGATGGAAGCAATCATGCAAAAACCAATCGAAGAATTAAAAGAACTTTACAACACAAGAGAGATTGAGAAATAAGGAGGAGAAAGACATGAGTTTACCATATACAGCCGAGATGATGGAATCCATTAAAAAGGTTGAAGCAGGTAGAGCGGCACGTATTGGTTTCGAACCAAGACGTATGACAGCTGACGAAAAGACAGCTCTCCTTCAGGCTTTCCATCCAGACTATAACCTTGACAGCTTTGAGGAAATCAAAGTTGGTCCTAACGCAGGACAAAAAGCTCCAAAAGAATTAGTAGAGATTCTTCAGGGCGAAAGTAGAATCAAAGGAATGGATTTGGATTTAACTAATCCTGACTATGATGTAGACGTATTAGTAATTGGTGGTGGCGGAGCTGGTTCTTCAGCAGCTATCGAAGCAAACGAAGCTGGTGCTAATGTTATGATCGTTACAAAACTCCGTATCGGTGATGCTAATACCATGATGGCAGAAGGTGGTATCCAGGCTGCTGACAAAGAAAACGATTCGCCGGCTCAACATTACCTTGATGTAATGGGTGGCGGACATTTTGCGAACGTACCGGAACTTGTTGAAAAACTTGTTTGCGACGGTCCAATCGCTATCAACTGGCTTGATAAATTAGGTGTATTATTTGATAAAGACGAAGACGGAAGAATGGTTACAACACACGGTGGTGGAACATCTCGTAAGAGAATGCATGCTGCAGCTGACTACTCAGGTGCTGAGATTATGAGAACACTTCGTGATGAAGTATACAACAGAAAGATTCCGGTTGTTGACTTTACAGCAGCGATCGAAATTATCAAAGATACAGACGGAAAAGCAGCAGGTGCTGTTCTTCTCAACATGGAAACAAACGAAATCCAGATTGCAAGAGCAAAAACTGTGATTATCGCAACAGGTGGTGCCGGACGTATGCACTATCAAGGTTTCCCAACATCAAACCACTATGGTGCAACAGCTGACGGTCTTGTACTTGCATACCGCGCAGGAGCTCCATTGTTATACCAAGATACTTTGCAATATCACCCAACAGGTGTTGCATTCCCTTCACAGATTTACGGTGCACTCGTAACAGAAAAAGTACGTTCTATGGGCGCAATGTTCGTAAACGTTGACGGTGAAGTATTCATGCATCCATTGGAAACACGTGACGTTGCAGCGTCAGGAATCATTCGTGAATGTAAAGAGAGAGGAAAAGGTGTTCCAACACCTGTAGCTGATGGTATTTGGCTTGATACTCCAATGATCGATATGATTCATGGAGAAGGTACTCTTGAAAAGAGATTACCGGGTATGCTTCGTATGTACTTAAGATGCGGAATCGATATGAGAAAGGTTCCAATCGTTATCTATCCAACACTTCACTACCAAAACGGTGGTATCAAAGTTGGTGTAAATGGTATGTCAGAGGTTGAAAACCTTTACGTAGCAGGAGAAGCTATCGGAGGAATCCACGGAAGAAACAGACTTATGGGTAACTCACTCTTAGACATCATCGTATTCGGACGTAATGCCGGACAACAAGCTGGTGCTAAGTGCAAGGAAGTTGAACTTAAGGAACTTACACTTTCTCATGTGGATGATTTCTCTAAGACACTTGCAGATGCAGGTATTGAGCCTACAGTTGTATCTCCGAAGTTATTACCGGATTACAGACCGGAAGGCGTAACAAGATTAAACTAGGAATGAGATAAAAAGGCATGGGATTTCCAACATTAGAGCAATCTGATGTTGGAAATCATGCTGTAAATTAGGAGGAAAATAAAATGTCACTTTTTGGTGGATTAATTGCTGTAAAAGGCGTTACCTTCTTACTGTTTTGCGTGTTGGCAATCGCAGTGGTTGGTTATGCACTTGGACGTGTTTCAGTTAAAGGTGTAAACCTCGGAACAGCAGGTGTATTTATTATCGCTTTGCTTTTCGGATGCTTCTTCTTTGAACCACTTAAGGCACAGCTTATGGTTACGGGGGAATCTGGTGAGGCAGTTTCATACGTAGACAATGCATTAAAAGTAATTGAAAGTTTGGGCTTAATCCTATTTGTAACATCGGTAGGATTTATTGCAGGACCGAAATTCTTCGGTAACATGAAAAAGAATTTCAAGTCTTACATTCTTTTGGGTGTATTGATTATTGTTGCAGGTGGAGTCTCTGCAATTGGATGTATTTACCTTGGAAGAGCATTAGGAGAAACAAATTATGCTGAATTCACAGCTATGATTGTAGGTCTTCTTTCAGGTTCACTTACATCAACACCGGCATTTTCGGCTGCAAAAGATACTGTTGCACCGGAATATGTAAATGCAGTAGCAGTTGGACATGGTATTGCGTACCTCTTCGGAGTTGTTGGTGTAGTATTATTTGTTCAGTTGATTCCAAAGCTTACAAAGGCTAACATGGAAGAAGAGAGAGCAAAACTTACACAGATTGATGATGGGGCAACAGAGAAGAAAACAGTAGGCAAATTAATTGAATTGGATGGATTTGGATTTGCGGCATTTTCACTTGCAGCTATCGTAGGTATCTTCGTGGGTATGATTAAGTTCGGACCAACATTTTCACTTACAACAACAGGTGGATGTCTTCTTGTAGCATTGGTATTCGGTCATTTCGGAAGAATCGGAAAAGTAAGCCTGATGCCACAGGAAGGAACTTTGAAGGTATTTAGAGAATTAGGTCTTATGTTGTTCCTTGTTGGTGCAGGTATCCCAGGTGGAGCAGAATTTGTAGAATATTTTGATATTATGTATTTTGTATATGGCGTAATCATGACAATCGTTCCAATGATTATCGGATTCCTGTTTGCAAAATATGTACTCAAACTAAGCCTTTTAAACAACCTTGGTTCTATCACAGGTGGTATGACAAGTACACCGGCTCTTGGAACCTTGATTGGAACAGCAGGAACAGAGGACGTGGCAGCAGCTTATGCATCTACATACCCAATCGCACTTATCGCAGTTGTATTGGTGTCACAGTTCTTAATCATCTTTTTTAGCTAATTAGGAGAGAAACAAATATGCGTGAAATTAATGTAAGTCAGATTACTGACGTTGTAGAAAGATTATGTATTGAAGCCAATACACATCTTCCAAGTGACGTAAAGTGTGCAATTAAAGATTGCAGAGCTTGCGAAGACTGGGATATTGCAAAAGGTGTATTGGATAACATTATTACAAACTTTGAAATCGCAGATTCAGAAAACGTGCCGATTTGTCAGGATACAGGTATGGCATGTGTATTTCTTGAAATCGGTCAGGATGTTCACTTAGTTGGTGGCAATCTTGCAGAAGCTGTAGATGAAGGTGTTAGACGTGGTTACACAAACGGATACCTTCGTAAATCCGTAGTAGGAGATCCTGTACGCCGTGGAAACACAGGTGATAACACACCGGCAATGCTTTACACAGAGATTGTACCGGGCGAAGAGATTAAAGTTACTGTTGGACCAAAAGGTTTCGGTAGCGAAAACATGAGCCAGATTCGTATGTTCAAACCATCTGCAGGACTTCAGGGAATCAAAGATTTCATCCTTGAAGTGGTAGAAACAGCAGGTCCGAATCCATGCCCACCTATGGTTATCGGTGTAGGTATCGGTGGAACATTTGATAAATCTGCGTTGCTTGCAAAGAAAGCGTTAATGAGACCGATTGATTCAGAGAATCCGGATCCATTCTATGCTGATTTGGAAAAAGAAATGCTTGAAAAAGTGAATGAGTTAGGTATTGGACCACAAGGTTTTGGTGGAAAGACTACAGCAATCGGTCTTAACATTGAGACACTTCCAACACACATTGCAGGTATGCCATGTGCAGTCAACATTAACTGCCATGTAACTCGTCATAAATCGGAGGTAATTTAGTATGGAAAGACGTATCACATTACCATTGACAGAAGAATTAGCAAAAACATTAAAAGCAGGAGATTCTGTATTAGTAACAGGAACAATCTACACATCACGTGACGCAGGTCACAAACGTATGTGTGAGGCTCTTGCAAGAGGAGAAGAACTTCCAATTGATCCAAAGGATGCAACCATCTACTATGTTGGACCAACACCTGCAAAACCAGGACAGGTTATCGGTTCGGCAGGCCCTACAACAAGTGGACGTATGGACGCTTATGCTCCAACTATGATGAGCGTTGGTGCAAGAGGTATGATTGGTAAAGGAGCCCGTCTTCCGGAAGTAGTAGACGCTATGAAGAAATACTCTGGCGTATACTTCGGAGCAATCGGCGGTGCCGGTGCACTCCTTGCAAAATGTATCAAAAAAGCTGAGCTTATTGCTTATGAAGATTTGGGAGCAGAAGCACTTCGTAAATTGTATGTAGAGGATATGCCGTTAGTTGTTATTATCGACAGCGAAGGAAATAACCTTTACGAAAGCGGAAGAGCAGCTTATTTGGCGCAGAAATAAATCTAGTTATTATATTTTTTACGGTGTGAGCAGCATGTCATGTTGCTTGCACCGTATTTTTTTGTTTCTTGTTGTATTCGTTACGGTTCATAAGAGTAATAGTTATGCTTGCACCGTAATAATACCGTAGCAAGCATGAATTGGAGTGAAATTTTACGGTGTGAAATAAGGGTCCATGTATCTGCACTGTTATTTACAAAAAAACGTTTACAAACATGTGTTCAGTATGATAGTATGAAATAGAACACAAGTTCGGTTAAAAGGAGGGATATATGCGTATCACACAGAACATGAGTCTTGCAGAAAAACTGAATATTTTATCTGACGCAGCTAAGTATGATGTTGCCTGTACATCCAGCGGAACCGACCGAAAAAATGATGGTACCGGTATTGGCAATTGTGCGAAAGCCGGAATCTGTCACAGTTTTTCGGCGGATGGAAGATGTATTTCGCTTCTCAAGATACTGTTTACAAACGAATGCATATATGATTGTAAGTATTGTATTAATCGTTCGTCGAATGATGTGCCACGTGCATCGTTTACGCCGGATGAAGTATGTGATTTAACAATTGAATTTTATCGTCGAAATTATATTGAGGGCTTATTCTTGAGTTCGGGAGTGTGGAAGAGTCCCGATTTTACGATGGAGATGATTTATCAGACGATTTACAAATTACGTACAGAGTACCGTTTTCAAGGCTATATTCACGTAAAAGCAATACCGGGTGCATCGCAGGAGCTGATTCAAAGAGTGGGATTTTTAGCTGACAGAATGAGTATTAATCTGGAATTGCCGACAGCGGAGGGACTTCGTAAGCTGGCGCCTCATAAGAACAGAAAAACAATTTTAACGCCAATGCGCCTTGTGCAAAATAGCATGAAGGAGAACAAACAGGAACTCATGGTGTACCGCAATGCACCGCGTTTTGTTCCTGCCGGACAGAGTACACAGATGATTATCGGAGCAACTCCGGAAAATGACTTTCAGATTTTGAATGTTGCAGAGGCACTTTACAAGAATTTTGATCTCAAGAGAGTATTTTACTCTGCATTTATTCATGTGAATGACGATTCGAATTTGCCCGTAAGGACGGATGCGGGGCCTCCGCTTCTTCGGGAACACCGATTGTATCAGGCAGACTGGTTGCTTCGATACTATGGGTTTGAGGCAAAGGAGTTATTATCGGAAAAGAATCCAAACTTTAATGTG
Organism: Tyzzerella sp.; assembly: GCA_017416155.1. Taxonomy (GTDB): domain Bacteria; phylum Bacillota; class Clostridia; order Lachnospirales; family Lachnospiraceae; genus Faecalimonas. Next base: position 46,273 of record JAFQDE010000020.1, on the reverse strand, counting down.
CTGATTGATCCGAAGTGCAATTGGGCATTGGAGCATTTGGAATTGTTTCCGCTGGAAGTGAATCTGGCTGATTATCAGATGTTACTTCGTGTGCCAGGCATTGGATACAAGTCGGCAGCTAGAATTGTCAAGGCGAGAAGAATGGGTGTGCTTGATTTTGATGATTTAAAGAAGATGGGTGTTGTACTAAAGAGGGCATTATACTTTATTACCTGTAAAGGGAGAATGATGTATCATACAAAGATAGAACAGGATTACATTTTGCGTAATCTTTTAAGTGTGGGGGATAAAGTTCCCATCTCTGTGCGGGAGATGAACTACAAACAGATTTCGTTATTTGATGATGTGAACTTCCGTCAGGAGCAATTTGCCACGCAGCAAGGAAAAAAAGCACCCATTGAGCAATATTTAGGGTAGGTGTAATGAAATGAAACGAGTTTATGTATGTACAGACAGTTTGACAGGCATTTTCTCTGCAATTTATGATGCGTGGAAGACAAAACTAGGAGAGAATGAGGTTGGAATTGCACTGCGCGGGAGTGTGGAGCAGGAACTCTTTTGCGAGTATGTGGAGATTCGAGATAACGAGAAGAAAGCAATTGCAGTAGAGAATCTGATTAAGCGCCATTTGGGAGAGTATGCATATTGGAATATTTATCATACGATACTTTCGCACGATAGTAAGAAGGCGGATGTGATTCTAGGGATGATGCTGGAAGCAAGAAAGATTCCGGATAGTACACGTATCATGGAACATTTGTCGCATCCAAAGGTTCGAAGAATGTTTGAGATTAGTCGAAAGGTTTCGAATGAAGCACATTATTATCGAGAGATTGTACGATTTCGAGAGCTACAAAATGGAATTCTGTTCTCTGAGATAGAACCGCGGAATCGAATGTTGAGTTGCTTGGGAGAACATTTTTCGGATCGGTTTCCACTTGAGAATTGGATGATATACGACAGGACACACCAGATGGTTATGGTGCATGAGGCAGGAAAACAGTGGATTCTTGTACACGGAGAGCAAATAGATGAAAAATTGATAACGAATTGTTCTGTGAAAGAGACTATGTACGTGAAACTATGGAAAGGCTTCTTTGATAGTGTCGCGATAAAAGAGCGAGAAAGTTATGAAAGACAACGGCAGCACTTGCCGCTGCATTACCGAAAGTATGTGACAGAATTCCAAGAAATTTAACTGTGTCGAATTCGTCGCAGTTATTTTGAAACTAACCTAATTCTACGAATGATAGGAGAATATTAATATGGCAAGAACAATAAACAACAAGTATGAAAATTTATTTAGATGGATGTCTAACAAATTAAGACTGCAGGATAAATTTTATAAAAATGACCAAAGAAGTGTGAAATATCCGCGAGGAGCAATTTATACTTGTCACTTGGGCGAGAATATTGGACATGAAAAGAGTAGGTTAGAAAAAGGAGAAGTATTCAAAATTAAATTTCGATTCAGCAGTTCAATGTGAGGATATGCGTTGTGTGTCAAAAGCAAGATTTGGAAAATTCATTTGTATGATTGATACATATGATTTAGGAGAAATCAAAAAAAGGATAAAAAAGACTTTACAAGTTTAATGATGTTTCATATAATATTAATAACAAGATACGTTTTTATTTTACTCTTCTTCAGATTTTTGAGTTTATCTTAAAAGTTAGATGTTCGAGAGTTTATGATTGATTTGGTTTGGGATGGCATAATCCCCAATATGAAATTTATTTTGTTACAAGAGGACATCAATAGATGTCCTTTTTGTTTTATAATATGTATGAATGGACAAAGTGCTATGAGTGATAAGAAACTAATCCGAATCTCCGTGCGTAATTTGGTGGAATTCATCTTACGCGAGGGAGACATTGACAATCGAATAGCCGGAACATCGGAAAAGGATGCGATGCAACTCGGAAGTAAAGTCCATCGTAAGATACAGCGTCAGATGGGTTCTAATTATTGTGCAGAAGTTCCGTTAAAAATACAGATTCCATTTGACAAATTCACCTTACAGGTGGAAGGCAGAGCAGACGGCATTCAAGTAGATGAAAATGGTGCACTGATTGACGAGATTAAGGGTGTTCAGCGTGAAATTGAGCGTATTGAAAAGCCGGTGGGGGTTCATCTCGCACAGGCGAAGTGTTATGCCTACATCTATGGAAATGAACAGAATTTGAAGAAGATTACAGTTCAGATGACTTATTGTCAGTTGGAAACGGAAGCGATTATTCGATTTCAAGAAATCTACGGGATGGATGAATTAGAGGAGTGGTTCATAAATCTTGTGGGTAGATATGAGAAGTGGGCGAATTTCCAAATAGATTGGGAGAAAGAGAGAACCAAGTCGATTAAGCAGACAGAGTTTCCTTACGAATATCGAAAAGGCCAAAAAGAACTTGTAACGTCTGTTTATAAGACGATACTGCGTAAAAAGAAACTTTTTATTCAGGCACCGACCGGCGTGGGGAAAACGATTGCAACCATTTTCCCGGCCGTAAAAGCGATTGGAGAAGGTCTGGGAAATAAGTTGTTTTATCTGACAGCCAAGACTATTACGAGGACTGTGGCTGAGCAGGCATTTTCTCATATGCGCTATCAAGGTCTTCGGATGAAAACAATTACATTGACTGCAAAGGAGAAAATCTGTTTCTGTGAGAAGACAGAATGTAATCCGGATGCGTGTCCGTATGCAAAAGGTCATTTTGACCGTGTCAATGATGCTGTCTATGATTTGCTGATAACAGCAGACGATATTACGAGAGAACTGGTTGAGGAATATGCGAATAAACATATAGTTTGCCCTTTTGAGATGGCGTTAGATGTGTCTCTTTGGGTGGATGCAGTTATCTGTGATTATAACTATGTATTTGATCCGAAAGCGCATTTGAAACGGTTCTTTTCTGAGGGCAAAAAGGGTAATTATCTCTTCCTGATTGATGAGGCTCACAATTTGGTAGAGCGTGGGCGCGAAATGTACAGCGCTACGCTTATCAAAGAGGATTTTCTAAGTGTGAAAAAGAAGGTGAAGGAGCATCAAAAACTCGTCTGTCAGATGGATGCATGTAATAAGATTTTGCTTGAAATGAAGAGGGAATGTGCAACGTATCAGCTTCATGAAAATGTCTCTCATTTTTATATCAAACTGGTAAATGTCTATAGTCAGTTAGAGAAACTGCTGCAAGAGAATCGTCGTGTAGATGATGAGATATTAGATTTTTATTTTAATGTACGATTCTTTCTGGAAGTCTATGAGAATTTGGATGAGAATTATGAGATATACACAGAACTGGATGAGCAAGGCGAATTCAAGATGAAGTTATACTGTGTCAATCCGTCTGCAAACCTAGGAAAATATTTAGAGTATGGAAACAGTACAATTTTCTTTTCCGCGACTTTACTTCCAATAGCATATTACAAAAAGTTACTTAGTGTGGACGCAGATGATTATGCTATCTATGCAGAATCCACGTTTGATGAAAAGAATCGTCTACTCCTAATTGGAAATGATGTAAGTACAAGATATACGCAGCGAGGAGAGGCGACATATCGCAGATATGCGGCTTATATTGCTAATATTGTACAGGCGCGGAAAGGAAATTATCTTGCATTTTTTCCATCGTATCTCCTTATGGAGCATGTCAAGGAATACTTTGACGAACTAAGGCTTCAGGATGTAGATTGTATTTTACAAGGACAGAATATGCGTGAGCAGGACAGGGAAGAATTTCTACAGAAGTTTGAAGGAGAACAGGGGAACAGTCTTGTAGGTTTCTGTGTGCTTGGAGGTGTATTTTCAGAGGGAATCGATTTGACAGAGGACTGTCTGATAGGAGCCATCATTGTGGGCACGGGACTTCCGCAAGTCTGTAGTGAACGTCAAATTCTTAAGCAATATTTTGACAGGCATGATGAACACGGATTTGATTATGCTTATTTATATCCGGGTATGAATAAAGTGTTACAAGCCGCGGGTCGTGTCATTCGTACCGAGAATGATATTGGCATTGTTGCACTTTTAGATGAACGTTTTCGCGGCAGAGAATATCAGAAAACATTTCCGCGAGAATGGAAAGATATTGAGACGGTGACGTTGGAAACGATTAGCCAGTCTGTAGAAGAATTTTGGAACCAAAAAAGACTGTCATGATTAAATACATGACAGTCCATAAACACTTATTCAAAATAGTTTAAAAATTCGAGAGTTGCCCTAGACACAGGGACACGAGTATTATATACAATTGCGAGTTCGCGGCTTGGAAGTTCTTCTTCCATATCAAGACAGAACAACTCCTCGGAGGTTTTTGGTAGACAATAGTCTGGAACGAAAGCAATACCAAGTCCGATTTTGGCAAGGTCTAACAAAAGGTCATTGCTGGTAAGTTCAATCTCGGGAACCAAGTCTAATTCATGTTGCTGGAACAAAGAGTGTAAAAATTCACTTGTTGTTGTATTTTTTTCCAACATAAGAATCGGATATTTCAGCATTTCACGGAATGACACTTTTTTGTCTTGAAGTTTCGAAAAAGCATTGTTTGCAACAAAAACATCTTTAAAACTTTTAATTTTTTTAATAGAATATAGATTAGAGAGGTGTGAATTTGGATAATTGATTACTATACAATCCACTTGACCGGATTCTAACAATCCTATACATTTTACTGAGGTTTCGTTTGTTACTTTGATATGTGCATTCGGGAACTCTTTATGAAATTTTTCGAGGTAAGGTACTAAAAAATACCTACAGATAGTATCGCTCGCACCGATGCGAAGTTGACCACCGGTGGAGGTTGTATCTACCAATTGCGCCTCACCTCGTCGGATGAGATTCATGGCAGGCTCAATGTGGCGAAGAAGGATTTCGCCCTCCGGTGTAAGCTGAACCTTTTTAGTGCTGCGAATAAACAACGTCTGATCCAATTTTGTCTCCAATGCTTTAATGGACTGACTGACAGCAGACTGTGAAATGTATAGCTGTTTGGAAGCCTCTGAAAAACTTAGAGTCGAGGCAACATAATAAAATACTTTGTACAATTCGTAATTAATATCCATTATTAGAACTCCTTATAAAGTTATGAGTTTATTATAAGTAAAATAAAATGATAATGCAATAGAAAGGGGAAAAATATGAAAAAATCACAGCAAGTACTGTCGATAATTATAAGTGTCACAGTCATTGTAATTCTATTAATTACATCATTTGAAATCGGGGCATATAGTGATTATGGCTGGTATGAGAAGACCTATGTGAAATATAATGTCTTAGAAGAACTTAATATGGAGATGGCTGATGTCATGCATGTCACAAAAGAGATGATGTCATATTTGCGGGGAAATCGAGCGGACTTGGTGGTTTTAATAAACGTAGATGGTATAGAAAGGGAATTTTTTAATGACAGGGAAAAAGCACACATGATTGATGTAAAGAATCTGTTTGTTAGTGGCCTTTGGATTCGGAGAATTGCAGTGTGCCTGTTGTGTGTTGCAATCATAGTGCTAATAAAAATAAAGGCTGATTGGAAACGTGTTTTGCTAAAGTCTTTTTTAGTTGGACTTGGAAGTATCATTGGCATTACGGCAGGTGCAGGGATTTTGTTCATGTCTGATTTTAATAAATATTTTACACTGTTTCATAAGGTGTTTTTTACAAACGACTTGTGGCTTTTAGATCCGAGGACAGATTTACTTATCCGAATGTTACCCGAAGGATTCTTTTTAGATATGGTCACACGTATCGGAATTATTTTTCTTATATTCTTATCTGTAGGAGTCGTTATAGGCATCATTGCATTGCATAGATACAGAAATAAGAATAACTAATAAAACATTTAAGATATATTAATTGTACTAATGATATAAAGTATGATATGATATAGAAAATACAAGACGAAAATCGTAGGAGGGTACTATGAGTAGTGTAAAGCGTGTTTATGTGGAGAAGAAACCAGAGTATGCTGTTCAGGCAAAAGCATTGAAGAGCGAGATGAAAAGCTATTTGGGAATTAAGAATGTAGAAAATGTTCGCGTGTTAATTCGTTATGATATTGAGAACATTTCTGATGCGACATTTGAGACCGCATGTAACGGAATCTTTTCAGAACCACCGGTAGATACGTTATATAAAGAATCATTTGATATGAAAGAAGGAAGCAGAGTATTTTCAGTAGAATACCTTCCGGGTCAATTTGACCAGAGAGCAGACTCAGCTGTTCAGTGTGTGCAGTTCATTAAAGAGGAGGAGCTTCCTGTTATTAAGTCTGCGACAACATATGTAATTGAGGGAGAACTTACAGACGAAGAGTTTGAAGCAGTAAAAGCACACTGCATCAACCCAGTGGATTCCAGAGAAACAGGAATGGAGAAACCGGAGACTTTGATCACGGTATTTGATGAACCTGCAGATGTCAAGATTTTTGACGGATTCAAGGACATGAATGAAGCTGAATTAAAAGAACTGTACGGTTCACTTGGAATGGCTATGACATTCAAGGATTTCTTACATATCCAGAACTACTTCAAGAACGAAGAAGACAGAGATCCTTCTATGACAGAGATTCGCGTGCTTGATACATATTGGTCAGACCACTGCCGTCACACAACATTTGCGACAGAATTGACAGAAATCACATTTGGTGAGGGCGATTACAAAGAACCAATTGTGAATGCTTATAAGAAATATTTGAATGACCACAGTGAAATCTTCAAAGGTAGAGAGGACAAATTTGTGTGTCTTATGGACCTTGCGCTTATGGCGATGAGAAGACTCAAACTGGAGGGTAAATTAGAAGATCAGGAAAAATCAGACGAAATCAATGCTTGTAGTATTGTTGTTCCGGTTGTTGTTGATGGTGTAGAAGAAGAGTGGCTTGTAAACTTCAAGAATGAGACACACAACCATCCGACAGAAATCGAACCATTCGGTGGTGCGGCTACTTGTCTTGGCGGATGTATCCGTGACCCATTATCAGGACGTACTTATGTATATCAGGCAATGCGTGTAACAGGTGCGGCAGACCCAACTGTATCTGTAAAAGACACATTAAAAGGAAAACTTCCTCAGAAGAAATTAGTGCGCGAGGCGGCTCACGGCTACAGTTCATATGGTAACCAGATTGGTCTTGCAACAGGTGCTGTTAAGGAGATTTATCATCCAAACTACGTTGCAAAACGTATGGAAATCGGTGCAGTATTAGGTGCAGCTCCAAGAAGAGCAGTTATCCGCGAGACATCTGATCCGGGCGATATCATCATTTTATTAGGTGGACGTACCGGACGTGACGGCTGTGGCGGTGCTACAGGTTCTTCTAAGGTTCATACGGAGGAATCTATTGAAACTTGTGGTGCAGAGGTTCAAAAGGGTAACCCACCTACAGAACGTAAGATTCAACGTTTGTTCAGAAGAGAAGAAGTTAGTAAGTTAATTAAGAAATGTAATGACTTCGGTGCAGGCGGTGTTTCCGTTGCTATCGGTGAATTAGCTGACGGACTTCAAATCAACTTAGATAAAGTACCTAAGAAATATGCAGGTCTTGACGGAACAGAAATTGCAATTTCTGAATCACAAGAGCGTATGGCTGTTGTAATCGATCCGAAAGACGTTGCAGAATTTATGGGTTATGCAAAAGAAGAGAACTTAGAGGCAGTTGAGGTTGCTGTTGTTACAGAAGACCCAAGACTTGTTCTTTCATGGAGAGGAAAAGAGATTGTTAACATTTCTCGTGCATTCCTCGATACAAACGGTGCTCATCAGGAAACAGCTGTCGCAGTTGATATTCCGAACAGAGCAGACAGCATTTTAGTTAAAGAAGAAGTTACAGATGTAAAAGCAAAATGGCTTGAGACACTTTCTGACCTTAACGTATGTTCACAGAAAGGTCTTGTAGAAATGTTTGACGGTTCTATCGGTGCAGGATCTGTATTTATGCCACACGGTGGAAAATACCAGATGACAGAGACGCAGGCTATGGTCGCAAAACTGCCTGTACTTACAGGTAAATGTGATACCGTAACAATGATGAGTTACGGATATGACCCATACCTCTCAAGCTGGAGTCCATACCACGGTGCAGTCTATGCAGTATTAGAATCTGTTGCAAAAATAGTTGCTAACGGTGGTGATTACAGCAAGATTCGTCTGACATTCCAAGAATATTTCAGACGTATGACAGAAGATCCATCAAGATGGAGTCAGCCATTCGCAGCACTTCTCGGTGCATACGATGTACAGCTCGGCCTTGGACTTCCGTCAATCGGTGGTAAAGACAGTATGTCAGGTACTTTCCAGGATATCGACGTACCACCTACATTAGTATCATTTGCAGTAGACGTTGCTACACAGAAAGATATTATTACACCAGAATTAAAAGCGGCCGGAAACAAATTAATATGGATGCGTATCGAAAAGGATGAATTTGATTTGCCGGTATATGCACAAGTAATGGACGCATACGGGAAATTCCATGATGATGTTCAAAACGGAAACATCGTATCTGCTTACACTTTAGATAGACATGGTATTGCGGCAGCCGTAAGTAAGATGGCATTCGGTAATGGCATGGGTGTTAAGATTTGTGACTGTGTAGATAAGAAAGACTTGTTTGCACCGGCATTTGGCGATATCATCGCTGAAGTTCCTGCTGACAAAGTAGATGCGCTTACAATCGACGCAGTTGTTATCGGTGAAGTGACAGCAGATGCTGCAATCGCTTACGGCGACATGACAATCTCGTTAGCAGACGCAGTTGATACATGGAAAGCACCACTTGAAAAAGTATTTGCATCTGTTGCAGGTGTAGATGCACCGGTAGCTGTAGAAGAAAAATTATACAATGCAGATAGCATTTATGTATGTAAGAATAAGGTTGCGAAACCAACGGTATTTATTCCTGTATTCCCGGGAACAAACTGTGAGTACGACAGCCGTAAAGCATTTGAACGTGCAGGCGCTAATGTTATCACAAAAGTGTTCAAGAACTTAAGTGCTGACGATATTCGTGAGTCTGTTGCTGAATTCGAAAAGGCAATCAATCAGGCGCAGATTATCATGTTCCCAGGTGGATTTAGTGCAGGTGATGAACCGGACGGTTCTGCAAAATTCTTTGCTACTGCATTCCAGAACGCGAAGATGAAAGAAGCAGTTGAAAAGCTCCTCAATGAACGCGATGGTCTTGCACTTGGCATCTGTAATGGTTTCCAGGCACTCATCAAGCTTGGTCTTGTACCATACGGAAAGATTTGCGGACAGACAGCAGGTTCACCGACACTTACTTACAACACCATCGGTCGTCATATTTCAAAGATGGTTTACACAAAAGTTGTGACAAATAAGTCACCATGGTTACAAGGTGCTGAGCTTGGTGGAGTATATACGAACCCTGCATCACACGGTGAAGGACGTTTTGTAGCACCGGAAGCAGTTCTTGATGAACTTTTTGCTAACGGACAAGTTGCAACACAGTACTGTAACTTAGACGGTGTGATTACAATGGATGAAGAATGGAATCCAAACGGTTCTTATAGAGCAATCGAAGGTATCACAAGTCCGGATGGACGCGTACTTGGTAAGATGGCTCATTCAGAACGTCGTGGAGAATCTGTTGCAATTAACATTTACGGAGAACAAGATTTGAAGATCTTTGAATCTGGTGTGAAATATTTTAAATAGGATGATAAAGAAAAAGTTGTAATGCTTCGGCATTGCAACTTTTTTTCGTACTTATCACACAATTTTCGAGTTTTTGAGATTGAGGCAACATGATAAAATGAATTGTATAAGAACAATAAAATGATATAGGGGATAAGAAGGATGAATCTTACATTTGAAGAGATAAAAAGTATTACGTTTGCTGCACTGAATGACTGACTCTTGAATACAATCTTGTTTGAAATGTTTTAAATACGATATAACAGAGAAATACTGCCCAAGTTTGTTAGGGCAGTATTTTTGTGCCTTCAAACTATTCTATTCTTAATCTAGTGGGAATGTAAGTAATTCATTGGAAATATTACGACCGTGGTACATAATACGAAGGATTGTAATGAGTTGTTTTTTGTGATTTGAAATATAAAATACTAAAAAGTTATTGACTGGCATGACTCGTAACTCTTGGTCATGCCATAGTTCGTCATGGTAGAGTTTAAAACGATTTGGAAAATTTTCTAGAGATTGAATTTTTTTCTCAATGGTATTTAGTAGCTTTTTTGCATTTTCGGGAGACATTAGTGTGAATGCTATATATTCATATATGTCTCTTAAATCCATGTTAGCTTGTTTTGAGAGTTTTATTTGATATATCATAGTTCATAATCCCTACGGATATTATCAAATACAACCTTTGCATTTTCAGTTCTTCCTTCGAGCATATCCGTGTATCCTTTCTCTAGTTCTATATTCAATTGTTCAGTTGTCATTGCCTGCATGTTGAGTGGATGATTATCAGGAAGTTTTAGTTCAAATGGAATTCCCTTTTGCAAAATAATTTGTTTATAAAACATGTTAATTGCATTAGATACTGAAATTCCAAGTGAAGATAAGATTTGTTCTGCTTCCTCTTTAACATCAGGCTCAATTCTTGCGTACAAATTAGCTGTTTTTGCCATATAATTAGACTCCTTTCAAAGTTGTGTTACATATATTATATACAAATGTACATACAAACGCAATACAATTTATATCCAAAATATGTTCGTAATAATTACTCAAATGGAGTTTCATTTTCCTCAAATAATAATTCATTTGTTTTCTATTGTATTTTCTATGATATTGTGCTAGTCTCATATCAAAGCAAATTTTCATTATACGATTATTTAAATTAATCGGTATGTCTATATGAACTATCTATTTGAAATTCAAACTACAATCAAGAAAATTCATGCTTTAAATTACAACAAAACAAAGTTAATACAGGAAGAAAGAGTGAAAGGCTTGTTGACAGGTTTGTGTTTTACAAACTATAATATAAGTATGAAAAATTTAAGCCATTTTTGTACCAATCTTTGTTCTGATGATTAACAGACAGAGAAAGGAGAAAATATGGCAAGAAAAAGAATAACGAAAGAACAGAAACAGCAGAAAAATTTAGAACGAATAAAGAACTTCAGGCTTCTTGATGATGATTTTATGACAGTATGTTTTCAAGATAATATTGAGGCAACGGAACTAATTATACGAATCATCATGGAGAAAAGTGATTTACATGTAATTAATGTAAAAACTCAATATACAGTTAAAAACATACACGGACGCTCTGTACGATTGGATATCTATGCTACAGATAATCTTAATAAAAAATATAATATAGAGATACAACTTATCATATTGATAGATATATATCAGAGACCGGTAAATTGTTTGGTGACGAGGCACATATTATATATGTGAATGCAGAAGTTAAAGATGAAACACCATTGGGACGTTTGATGGCAGATTTTGCATGTACCAATCCTGAGGACATGTATTATTCAAAATTAGCGAAAAGAGTTCATTACTTTAAAAGAGATACGAAAGGAGTTCAAATTATGTGTAAAGCAGTTGAAGATATGATTTATGAGGAAAAATTAGAGATAGTAGAAAATCTTCTTGAATTAGGGGATATAACTGATGAAAGAATAGCAAAAGCGACAGGTGTTTCGTTGGAAGATGTTCTTGAAATTAAGGAGGAGTTACAGTCGGCACTTGAAGAAGCAGAAAGGATTGCAAAGGACCCAGAAGTGAAAGATTACACAGATGTAGATGAACTTTTTGCAGATTTAGAAAAATAATATTGAATTACTGAGAGGCGTAGCAAAATTTGCTACGTCTCTTTTTGCATATTTCCACAACTTGTACATATATTGTCTAAAGAGGTGAGGCAAGTGAAGTACAAGCAGATCATGAATATCCTTTCAAATGATATAAAAAGTATTTTAGAGCGAGAAAAACTGCAATTTGATTACTTACAGGAAATCAGATTGCGCGCAGGCTATCCGATTATATTGCTCTATGCTGGAAAAGAAAAGATATTGTCCATCAAGGCAACTGAGCGTAGCATTCGGGAAACACTGGATTATGTCAGCAACTACTCACTGTATGCTTATGAAAATGAACTCAAACAAGGCTTTATCACAATTGAGGGTGGTCATCGCGTAGGAATGGCAGGCCAGGTTCTCGTTGAAAATGGACGAGTTAAGAACTTAAAGTATATATCTTCACTAAATATTCGCGTATCCCATGAAATTGTTGGTTGTGCAGACAAGTTGTTTCCATACATAACACACAACAAGCAGATGTATCACACGCTAATTATTTCACCGCCTCGCTGCGGAAAGACTACGTTACTTCGTGATATGATTCGTCAAATTTCAGATGGAAATGAGTATGTAAAGGGTTGCACAGTAGGTGTTGTAGATGAACGTTCGGAACTTGCAGGCTGCTATCAGGGAATACCGCAGAATCATATGGGAATGAGGACGGATGTACTGGATGGATGTCCGAAAGCAGAAGGGATGTTGATGCTGATTCGCTCTATGTCACCACAGATAATCGCAGTGGATGAAATTGGTGCTCCGGAGGAGGTACAGGCTATCAAATATGCCATGCACTGTGGATGCAAGATGATTGCTACGGTACATGGTGAGTCGTTAGAAGAAATTCAAAGAAAACCGCTTTTAGAACAGATGATAAAAGAGCAGTGTTTTGAACGGTATGTAATTTTATGTAACAAGAAACGTGTAGGCGAGATTGCAAATATTTACAATAAGGATGGTGTCATGATATCTACGGGAAGTAGGAGCGTTTGATATGTTAAAACTCATAGGAAGTATTTTCATTATTTCTGCAACAACCGGAATTGGTTTTTCAAAAAGCAAGGAGTTGCAGAGTCATTTGAATACATTAGAAGAACTAAAAAAACTTTTTTCTCTATTACGAAGCGAACTACAATACACTCATGCACCTTTTGCAGAAGTATTTTCTAAAATCAGCACAAAGACAAGCACGACTTATCAGGAGTGGATGTCGCACCTGAGTCAGAGGTTAAAGAACAAAACAAGAGGTTCCTTTTGGGAAATCTGGTGCTTGTCCATCACAGAGGATTTAATTGAAACAAACTTAAAAGCGGACGAGTTAGAAGAACTAAAAAACGTAGGAAAGAACATGGAGTACATAGAAAGTCTGGATTTGTTCATCGAACAGTTGGAATATCGGATAAAAAACACAAGAGAGGTCTATCGGTCAAAACGAAAATTATGTCAGAGCATGGGAATTATGGGAGGAATCTTCCTTGTTATTCTTTTGCTGTAACAGGAGGAAAACATGGGTGTCAGTCTGATTTTTAAAATTGCTGCAGTGGGAATATTGGTGTCTGTCCTGAGCCAGGTGTTAAAGCATAGTGGGAGAGAGGAACAGGCGTTTTTAACAAGTTTTGCAGGACTTCTATTAGTTCTGTTTTGGGTGCTTCCTTACGTTGTGGAGTTGTTTGAACAGATTCAAAGGTTATTTGAATTCTAGAGGTTTGTACTATGAATATCATTCGAGTTGGAATTTTAGGAGTTGCAGGAATCTTGTTGGCAGCACAACTAAAACAAGAAAAATCAGAAGTGGCAGTATATCTCAGTATAGGTATTAGCCTTCTGATTTTCTTTGGAATATTGGACAGCCTTGAAGTCTTGGTTGCAACGGTGAAGGACATCAGTAACTTTATTCAGATAGACAGTTCCTATATTTGGACCTTAATTAAAATGTTAGGAATTACATATATTGCAGAGTTTTCCGCAGGGCTTTGTAAAGATGCCGGCTATTCAGCGATTGCGACGCAGATTGAGATGTTTGGTAAATTGACGATACTGGTACTTAGTTTACCGATTTTACTTGCACTTCTTCGGACGATACAGGAGTTTTTGCAATGAGAAGATGGAAAGTACTAATACTAATTATCTGTATCATGTTTCCGATGACTGTACAGGCTTCACACATTCAAGAATCAACGCCCATCAAACAAGAAACACAAAGCGAAAAGCATGCTTCAGAAACAGGCGAAGCAGAAGAGACAATCTCGCAGGAAGAAATACAGGATTCGCTGATGGATAAATTTGACTTCTCAGAAATAGACGGCATGCTTGACGAAATATTTCCGAATGAAAAGCTAAATATCCGGGAAGTGCTTAGCGATCTAATAACCGGAGATTTGGAGTTCTCGTTTAAATTAATCAAACAGTTGATTGTGGACCAGTTTACTTATGAACTTAAGAATAGTCGCTCGGGTATGATACATATTTTAATACTTGTGATTGTGGCAGCTATATTTACAAACTTTTCGAGTGTGTTTAAGTCTACGCAGGTGGCGGAGATTAGTTTCTCAATGCTTTATATGTTTCTCATCACGATAGCCTTAAGCAACTTTCGTATCTTAGTAGATGCAGCGGCTATGAATCTGGAACGACTGCTGGAGTTCATGAAGTTATTGGGGCCTGTCTACTTTTTTGCGGTAGCACTTGCAACGGGAAGCAGTACATCCGTCATGTTTTATCAATTAGTGTTAATGCTCATTTTCTTTGTGGAAATGTTGATTCTGAATTTTCTAATACCGGTTACGCAGATTTATGTAATGATACGTATCCTGAGCGAACTTTCACCGGAAGTTCATTTGACAAAATTTGCAGAGTTAATTGAAACAATTGTTTCTTGGACGCTAAAGACATTACTTGCCGGAGTTATGGGGCTTAATATCATTCAAGGTTTGTTGTCACCGGCAATAGATGCAGTGAAACGAAGTCTTATCACTAAGGGGAGTGGTGCAATTCCGATTATCGGTGATGCAATTAGCGGTGCAGCGGAGGTTGTGCTAGGAACAGCAGTCCTTATACGAAATGGAATCGGCGTGGTGGGTATGATTGTTTGTTTTGTTATTTGTTTGGCACCGCTCATCCAGATGGCAGTAACAGCACTTCTATATCAGGTAATTGCGGCACTCATCCAGCCTATATCTGATAAACGAATGGTGGACTGCGTGAGCAGTATAGCGGATGGATCAAAGATGTTGCTTCGAATTGTATTTACAACGGGAATGTTGTTTTTACTTACGATTGCAGTGGTTGCGACGACAACCGGAGGGTAAGACATGATTACATTTATTTATGACTGGATGGAAAATATTGCATTTTATCTTGTGATCCTGGTTGCAGTGATGCAGATGATACCAAAGAACAGTTATCAGAAATACATTCGTTTTTTTGCAGGAATGATTCTGATATTGATGCTTTGCGGTCCAATACTGAAAATTTTTGGTATGACAGATTTTCATAATGATGAATATCAGAATGCAATGCAGGAAATAGAGAATGCAGCCGGATATATGGAGAGTATCATTGGAGAGGAGGGTGTCATTGGGGATTAGTTTGCTAAAGTCATTACCAAAGAAAAACACTTGGATGATTCTTCTTCTGGTAGGTGTACTGCTTGTTGTAATTGCAATTCCGACAAAGACTGAATCAAAAACAGGAACATTGGATATTTATAGTGAAAGCAATCAAAATGAGACAGATATGGAGAAACGTTTAGAAAACCTGCTTCAGCAAATGCACGGGGTGGGAGAAGTACATACTATGATTACCTACCGGGAAGACAAACAGGTGGAAGGTATTGTAATCATAGCAGATGGTGGAGGAGATGCGGTTATTGTCCGAAATATTACAGAGGTTGTGCGGGCATTATTTGATGTAGACTCGCATAAGATTAAGGTGATAGAGAAAAATCAAAATCAATAGGAGGGCGTGTTTTGAAACGTATATTAAAAAAAAATCAGATTATGATATCGGCACTGGCAGTTATGATTGCTGTTGCGGGGTATCTCAACTATTCGGGAAAACTGTTTGGGGATAGCAGTAAAAAGGTGGACAATGAGCTTGTAAATCAAGAACTTCTTGACATTAGTTTGGAAGACACTGCCGATATTGACAGCCTTGACAGTGAAGTGAATGAAACGCCGGGTGAAGCAGTGCTTACAAGTGGTAGCAAAGTTGTGGCTGAAGCGAAGGTTGCACGTGAACAAGTGCGTGCGGAGAATAAAGAAGTGTTACAGGGAATTATCGACAACAAAAATCTTTCTGAAGAACAAAAAAGTGAAGCGGTAGCTGAGATGATAGAGATGACGAAAACAGCAGAACTTGAGACGAGCGTTGAAACCATGCTGCTATCAAAGGGATTCTCGCAATCAGTAGTTACCATTACAGAAACAGGTGTGGATGTGGTTGTAAATGCTTCGGAACTTACAGATGCACATCGCGCACAAATTGAGGATATTGTGACGAGAAAAACAGGTGTGGAAGCAAAAAATATTGTAATTACTCCGATGCATTAAAATCTGTTTGCAGAGAAATACTAGATGTGATAAACTAACTTAGTATGCAAAGAATTGTATAAAATTAGGAGATAAATATGTCACAGATTACGAATGAGATAAAGAAAAGAAGAACATTTGCAATTATTTCCCATCCCGATGCAGGTAAAACAACGTTGACAGAGAAGTTTCTGCTTTATGGTGGCGCAATCAATCAAGCAGGTTCTGTAAAAGGAAAAGCAACTGCAAAGCATGCTGTCTCTGACTGGATGGAGATTGAGAAGGAGAGAGGTATCTCTGTTACTTCTTCTGTTCTTCAGTTTAACTATGATGGGTATTGCATTAATATATTGGACACACCGGGACATCAGGACTTCTCAGAGGATACATATCGTACACTAATGGCTGCTGACTCAGCGGTAATGGTAATCGATGCATCCAAGGGTGTTGAGGCGCAGACGAGAAAACTTTTTAAAGTATGTGTGATGCGCCACATTCCGATATTTACATTTATTAATAAGATGGACCGCGAAGCTCGCGATACATTTGAACTTTTGGATGACATCGAAAAAGAACTTGGCATTGCAACCTGTCCAATCAACTGGCCGATTGGGTGCGGAAAAGAATTTCGCGGTGTATTTGATCGAGAGCATCAGGAGATTGAACTCTTTTCGGACACACAGAAGGGCACAAAGATGGGTGATGTGAGAAAGATAGCACTTGCAGCACCTGAAGTGGATAACCTGATTACAGAAGATCAAAAAGCACAACTTTTAGATGAGATAGAACTTTTGGATGGAGCAAGTGCAGAGTTTGATTTAGATATGGTAAGCAAAGGTGAACTTTCGCCGGTATTTTTTGGCTCAGCACTTACGAACTTCGGGGTAGAGACATTTTTGCAACACTTCCTCGCAATGACAAGCTCACCGCTCCCGAGAATGTCAGATCAGGGGAGTATTGACCCGATGGAAGAAAAGGATTTTTCGGCATTTGTATTTAAGATTCAGGCAAATATGAATAAGGCTCATCGTGACCGAATTGCATTCATGCGTATCTGCTCCGGAGAATTTGAGGCAGGTATGGATGTGTTCCACATACAAGGTGGTAAGAAAGTTCGTCTCTCTCAGCCACAGCAGATGATGGCAAGTGAGCGTAAGATGATTGATAAAGCATATGCAGGTGATGTTATTGGAATCTTTGACCCGGGCATTTTCTCTATCGGAGACACACTGACAACTTCAGCCAATAAATTTGCATACGAGGGTATTCCGACCTTTGCACCTGAGCATTTTGCGAGAGTACGACAGGTAGATACGATGAAACGTAAACAGTTTATAAAAGGTATCAATCAGATTGCGCAGGAAGGTGCGATTCAGATTTTCCAGGAATACAATACCGGTATGGAGGAAATCATAGTAGGTGTGGTAGGTGTGCTCCAGTTTGACGTGCTCAAGTATCGTCTGGAAAACGAGTACAACGTTGAGATTAAGCTTGAGAACTTGCCATATGAGCATATTCGCTGGATTGAAAACGAAGAGATTAATTTGGATAAATTAGTCGGAACTTCAGATATGAAGAAGATTAAGGACTTAAAGGGCAGACCACTGTTATTATTTGTTAACAGTTGGAGCGTACGAATGACTTTGGAACGAAATGAAGGATTGCTTTTATCCGAGTTTGGTCGCTCTTAAATATATTGAAAAGTTTTTATTTGCAAACGCTCATAAATTTGTTATAATCAAGAAAGTAGCTAACCAAACTAGGAGGTTTTGGAGTATGGGAAAAGAAATCAGTAATGAATATACAATTCAGTTGGAAAATAACCGTGGTGAGATCGTCATTGCTGACGAGGTGATTGCAGTAATTACAGGACTTGCGGCGATGGAAGTAGAAGGAGTTGCTTCTATGGCGGGAAATGCAACAAGAGAGCTTATCAGTAAGATTGGTATAAAGTCACTTTCTAAAGGCGTATCAGTAGACGTACTGGAAGATGTTGTAACAGTAGAAGCAGCACTGAATCTCAAGTATGGATATAATGTAAAAGACGTTTCTGTAAAGGTACAGGAAAAAGTGAAGGTTGCAATTGAGAACATGACAGGACTTAAAGTTGCAGATGTCAATGTTCGCGTTGCAGGGATTGAAGTGGTTTCATAATAAAGATTTCTTCTTATAATAGGGAAATGTTTTAAAAAGGTAAATGAATTATATGCATCAGATAATCATTAATGGAGAGACATTTCATGTCAGTGACGGGACAGTTCTATCGGAATTTTTGATGAAATCGGAAAAGAAGGTGGAACATCCTTGTGGTGGAAGAGGAACATGTAAGAAGTGTAAAGTAATTGTAAATGGTAAAGTGGAATTGTCTTGCCGCTATGTTGTGCATAGCGATATTACGGTGGAGACGATAAATGTAGAACACATTATCTCCGAGACAGGAGCCAAAGAGAATGGTAGTTTGACAGACCATATGTGTTTGGTGCTTGATATTGGTACTACAACGTTGGCTCTGGGTCTTGTGTCTTTGGATACACATCAGATTATCAGAACAATTACAGCTACGAATCCGCAGAGAGCTTTTGGCGCGGACGTAATGTCGCGTATTGATTATTGTCAAAAAAATGGGGTGCAAGATCTCCATTCCACGATAATCACTTGTGTTAATCAGATGATTTCTGATTTGCAAGCGGATTATCAAGTAGAGCAATTGTACGTTGCAGGAAATACTACTATGCTTCATTTGTTTCTTGGTGTAGATTGTACATCAATGGGCATGGCACCATATACTCCTGTTTTTTTAGAGAGCAGGTGTGTAAACGCAGATGAAATTGGTATCCGCTGTGTGAATGAAGTTGTTACGCTACCGTCTATTGCAACTTTTGTGGGTGCAGACCTGGTTGCAGGACTGAATTACGTGGAGATGCCTAAGGAAGATACTTACAGTCTTCTCATAGATTTGGGAACGAACGCTGAGACAGTTCTGTTTTCGAAACATGATATTTTATGTACTGCTGCAGCTGCGGGTCCTTGTTTTGAAGGAGCAGGGATTTCGTGTGGAATGAGTGCAACAAATGGTGCAATCTGTTCTTATGCTTTTCCGGAGGAGTATCACACCGTGGGAGATGCACCTGCAAAGGGAATATGCGGAACAGGTATCATTGATATCGTTGCTGAGCTTGTTCAAAATGAAATCATTGATGAAACAGGTTATATGGAGGATGAGATTTTTTCAATTACAGAAGAGATCTCTTTAAGCCAAAATGATGTGCGTGAATATCAGCTTGCAAAATCAGCGGTTTGTTCTGCAATCCAAACACTCATGAAAATCAGGAATTTATCCTTTGAGGATATAGAAAATGTATATATATCAGGTGGGTTTTCGGCAAAGATTAATTTAGAGAATGCAAAGAAGACAGGATTGTTGCCAAGAGAGGTTGCAGATAAATGTATTGCAATCAATAACAGTAGCTTCTTAGGAACAGTGAAGTATGCATGTGAGCAGAATGAACTTTCGGGGTATCTTGAAGATGCGAAATATATAGATTTGTCTTCAAATCCAATTTTTACAGATTTATTTGTTGAAAATATGATGTTTGAAATAGAGGAATAGGTTCGGAGCCTATTCCTTTATTTTCAGTTTATTTGCTTTATCTTTGAGATATCTGAATCAATCATCAGAGAAAAGTTGGTGTAGTACACTACAAATCCGGGTTTTCCGCCGTTCGGTTTTTTGACATGTTTTTTCTCAATATAATCAATCTCAACCTTTTCATTTTCACGGTTCTTAGAATAATATGCAGCTAATCTTCCGGCTTCCTCAAAAGTTCTGTCAGGAAGTTCATTTCCTTCTGTTTTTACAATCACATGAGAACCCGGGCAGCCTTTCGCATGGAACCACCAGTCATTACCGTTTGCAAAGTGGAAGGTGAGTTCTTCGTTTTGGATATTATTTTTCCCAACATACATATGGTAGCCATCGCTTGAAAGATAGTGAAGTGGCTTGCTTGTGATTTTCACCTTTTGTTTTGTAAATTTACGTCTCACATAGCCGGCTTGAATCAATTCTTCTTTTATCTGGGTAAGATCATCCTCGCTCATAGCAATATCTAACGAGTTACTTACCGATTCCAGATACTCAATTTCATCCTGTGTTTCCTGAATAAGGCCCGTTAATGCCTCAAAGGTACGTTTTTGTTTGTTGTATTTGTCAAAATATTTCTGAGCATTTTCCTGAGGCGTCATGGTACTATCCAAAGGAATCATAATGTTTTCGTTCGTATAATAGTTGAGACATTCCAAATGCTTTGCATTTGGTTCAAGTCCATATCCATAAGTATTAATTAACTCACCGTAGATGCGGTATATGTCTCGGCTTTCCGTATCGCGAAGCTGTTTGAACTGCAGGTCATATTTCTTTCGGTTACGCTCTAACGCAGTCTGAACAATCTTGCGAAGGTCAACTGATTTCTGACGAATACGTGTCACAGTGTTTTTCGTTGCATAATAGTTCTCTAACAGAAGAGACATGCTTTCGTAAGGATTTTCGGTGTAATTGCCAAAATGTGAGAGTGGCAATGAAGAGAATTCTTTTGGCTCTCCGTTGTAATAGTAGATCTGCGGAGTGAACACTCCTTTGTTTACACGTTCAAAAAACAGAACAAATTGTTTATAGAGATGTATCACTACATCTTCTGAGAGTTCTTTCGGTGTAGTGTCCGAATCTGCTCCGGCGATGTGGCAGATTTCTTCAGCAACAACAGGACTTATTCCTGTGAAAGATGTATAGATTGCTTTTGCAAGTCCGGTTGGTTTAGCAGCGAGTGTCTCAGTAAAGTCAGTAAATGTTACATTCAGAGGATTTAATTTATCCATTGTATCCGGTATAAAGTAATCACGTCCGGGTAACACTTCACGCACAGAACTCATCTGTGCAGAGACATGTTTGATGCTGTCAATAATTCTATCATTGTCATTGCAGAAGATAATGTTTGAGTGCTTGCCCATGATTTCTACAATGAGATATTTCTTGCACAAGTCACCGAGTTCGTCGAGATGCTCAATTTCAAAACGAATGATTCGCTCTAACTTTGGCTGCGTAATATCTGTAATACGACCATTATTAATGTGCTTACGAAGAAGCATACAGAAGTTCGGCGCCGTCATCGGACTTGGTTTGTTCGTCTCTGTCAGATAGATGAGCGGCAAAGATGCACTGGCTGATATATAGAGACGCTTTTGCCCGGTCGGTGTTTTGATAGTAAGGAGAAGTTCATCTGCTTCCGGCTGCGCGATTTTGTTGATACGTCCATCTAGTAGATTTTCCTTTAGTTCTTTTACAATATTTGCAATGGTAATTCCATCAAATGCCATGAGATATATTTCCCTTCAAACTTATAATGTACAAAGTATAACATGAAACAGAATGTTTGTCCAAACATTGACGTAAACATTCAAATGAATTATAATATTATAGGTTTTAACAAACACATATGAGAAAGATGAAGAGGTTAAACATTATGATTAAAAGTATGACAGGTTTCGGCAGATGTGAAATTGCAGACGGGGACCGCAAATTTACGGTGGAGCTCAAAGGCGTCAACCACAGATACCTAGATGTAAACATTCGGATGCCGAAGAAACTTAATTTTTTCGAGTCGTCGATTCGGAATCTACTGAAACAGTATGCACAGAGAGGTAAAGTAGATATCTTTATTACCTATGAGGATCTGTCTGAGAATCAGGTTTCGCTCAAATACAATCCGACTTTGGCTCAGGAATATCTTACATATTTCAAACAAATGCAGGAAGCATTTGAATTGGATTATGACATTCGTGTATCCACCTTATCGCGTTGTCCGGAAGTATTAACGATGGAAGAACAGGTGATGGACGAGGAAGAACTTTGGAATGGACTTGAGAAAGCGTTGAAGGGTGCATTCGAGCAGTTCCGTGATACAAGAATTGTAGAAGGTGAAAATCTCAAAAAAGATATTGTTGAAAAGCTGAATGAAATGTTGGATTTGGTTGATTGTGTTGAGAATCGTTCACCTGAGATTGTAGCAGAGTATCGTGCAAAATTAGACGCAAAGGTGAAAGAACTTTTGGAAAATACTCAGATTGATGAAGGAAGGCTTGCTGCAGAGGTTGTTCTTTTTGCAGACAAGATATGTACTGACGAAGAAACTGTGCGTCTCAGAAGCCACATCGAACATATGAAGTCTACATTAGATGCCTCGGAGGGAATTGGACGTAAGCTTGATTTTATTGCACAGGAGATGAACCGCGAAGCAAATACAATTTTGTCAAAGGCAAATGATCTTGAGACGTCAAATTATGCGATTGATTTGAAAACCGGTATCGAAAAAGTTCGTGAGCAGATTCAAAACATTGAATAAAGGGGATTAACATGCAGACAAGAGGAATTTTAATCGTAGTTTCCGGATTCGCAGGTTCAGGAAAAGGAACCCTAATGAAAGAGATTATGGAGCAATATGATAACTATGCACTGTCTATTTCCGCAACGACAAGAAAGCCTCGTGGAGCAGAAGTGGATGGCAGAGAATATTTCTTTAAAAGCACCGAAGAATTTGAAAAAATGATTGCACAAGGTGAGTTAATAGAGTATGCTAACTACGTGGGCAATTACTATGGTACACCAAGGGCTTATGTGGAGGAACAGCTTGCATCCGGAAAAGATGTTATCTTGGAAATCGAGATACAGGGAGCTTTAAAAGTGAAAGAAAAATTTCCGGAGACATTGCTTCTTTTCGTGACGCCGCCAAATGTGACAATCTTGAAAGAACGTTTGGTAGGACGAGGAACGGAGACAATGGAAGTTGTGGAACAGCGAATGAAGCGTGCTTCCGAGGAGGCAGAAGGCATTCTATCTTACGACTACATTTTAGTCAATGATGATTTGCAGACCTGTGTGAAGCAGATGCACCACATCATTCAGAGCGAGCATTACAAGACATCTCGCAACAAAGCATTTATAAGCCAGATTGAAAAAGAATTAAAAGGGAATTTGAAAGGAGAATAATATATGTTACACCCATCTTATACAGATTTAATGAAAGTAGTGAATTCGGATGTTGAGGAAGGCGCAACAAAGATTGTAAACAGCCGTTACTCTATCGTGCTTGCAACAGCAAAGAGAGCAAGACAGATTATTGATAAAAAAGAACCATTGGTTTCAGCAAAACCGGGCGCAAAGCCACTTTCTATCGCCATTGAAGAAGTAAATCAGGCAAAGATAAAGATTGTCGGCGAAGAGACAGAAGAATAATTAGGAGACAAGAGACGATGAATATTTTATTCGTTTCATTAGGATGCGATAAGAACCTGGTAGATACGGAGGTCATGCTGGGGCTTCTTGCACAAAAGGGACATCAGATGGTTGACAGTGAAGAGATGGCAGATGTCATTGTTGTCAATACCTGTTGTTTTATTCATGATGCGAAGGAAGAGAGTATCCAGACCATTTTAGAAATGGCTGAATACAAAAAAGAAGGCACCTTAAAAGCACTGATTGTAACAGGATGTCTTGCGCAGAGATACAAGCAGGAGATTTTGGACGAGATTGAGGAAGTGGATGCCGTACTTGGAACTACTTCTTATGATAAGATTGTAGATGCTATCGAGGAGGCACTGAAAGGGCACAAGTCATTAGAACTTGAAGATATTGATGCGCTTCCTGTGGTTGAGGCAAAACGTCTTGTGACTACAGGCGGACATTTCGCATATCTGAAAATTGCAGAAGGGTGCGATAAGCACTGTACGTATTGCATTATCCCGAAGATTCGAGGGAATTTCAGAAGTGTTCCGATGGAGCGTCTTTTAAGAGAAGCAAATGAACTTGCAGAGCAGGGCGTGAAGGAGCTGATTCTGGTTGCACAGGAGACGACTCTTTACGGAAAAGATATTTACGGTGAAAAATCGTTGCATATCTTGTTAAAGGAGTTGTGTAAAATCAATGGAATTCGCTGGATTCGTATTCTGTATTGTTATCCGGAGGAAATCTACGATGAATTAATCCAAGTGATAAAGGAAGAGGACAAGATATGTAAATACCTTGACCTTCCAATCCAACATGCCTGCGATGATGTGCTTAAGAGGATGGGAAGAAGAACTTCCAGAGCACAACTCATAGAGATTATTGAGAAGCTTCGCAGAGAGATTCCGGAGATTGCACTTCGAACCACATTGATTACCGGATTTCCAGGTGAAACTGAGGAACAACACGAGGAACTGATGGAGTTCGTTGATACGATGGAATTTGACCGATTAGGAGTATTCACATATTCACCGGAAGAGGATACACCGGCAGCCAACATGCAGAATCAGATAGAGGAGAGCGTGAAAGAAGACCGTCAGGCAGACCTTATGGAACTGCAACAGGAGATTGCATTTGAACTAGCTGAAAACATGATTGGAAAAGAAGTTATGGTCATGATTGAAGGTAAGGTTGCAGATGAGAATGCCTATGTAGGAAGAACTTACATGGATGCTCCGAATGTGGATGGGCTTATCTTTGTAGAGACAAATGAGGAACTGATGTCAGGTGATTTTGCAAAAGTTAAAGTAACCGGAGCATTGGAATATGATTTGATAGGAGAGATAATATAATGAATTTACCAAATAAATTAACTGTACTTCGTGTAATTATGATTCCGTTTTTTGTACTGTTTATGTTGACTGACTGGGCAGGGGCAGCAAGCAAATATATTGCACTCGCAATCTTCTGTGTTGCAAGTTTTACAGATTATCTGGATGGTCACATTGCAAGAAAGAACAACTTAGTAACAAACTTCGGAAAGTTTATGGACCCATTGGCGGACAAACTTTTGGTTTGCTCTGCATTAATTTGCCTGATTCCAAGATTGCCGGCATGGATTGTACTGATTATTATCGCACGTGAATTCATCATCAGTGGCTTCCGCTTGGTTGCTTCTGATAACGGAATTGTTATTGCAGCAAGCTACTGGGGCAAATTTAAAACAGTTTCTCATATGGCAATGGTTATCTTAATGATCTTAGATTTCCAGAGTCATGTTATGCAGTTTATTACAGGTGTAGTCGTAGGGTTAGGACTTGCACTTACAATAGTTTCTCTTGTTGATTATATTTGGAAAAATAAGCAAGTGTTGACACAGGGTGGAATGTAAAAGAAATAACCTGACAGGAAGCAATTCTTGTCAGTTTTTTGGGGAGATAGTTTATGCATGTAGAAGTAAAGATTGTACATGAGTTACAAAAAAGAAATCTCACTATTACCACTGCAGAATCCTGCACTGGCGGACTTCTGGCAGGAAGAATTCTCAATGTATCGGGAGCATCTTCGGTATACAACGAAGGACACATTACATATTCCAACGAAGCGAAGGAACGACTTTTAGGGGTGGCACATGAAACTCTAGAGACTTACGGCGCAGTGAGTGAGCAGACGGCAGTAGAGATGGCAAAGGGTGCAGCACGAGTGGCTAATGCAGATGTTTGCCTTAGCACAACCGGAATTGCCGGACCGACAGGCGGGACGCCGGAGAAACCGGTTGGCTTAGTATATGTCGGATGCTACTATAATGGAGAAGTAACAGTGGAGGAGTGTCGTTTTCAGGGTAGTAGAGAAGGGAATCGCAATGCGGCAGTAGAAGCGGCCTTGCAGTTACTTTGGAGAAGGTTAATGAATTTGTAGGTATGAAAAAGATTAGGAGGATTATATATGGAACGTATAGAACACAGAGAAGAAAAATGGATATTTCCTTTCGTTGAATACAGTTATAAAGAAGGAAATAAAAAATTGCCGCTGATTATTCAACTGCACGGTGCAGGGGAAAGAGGCACTGGTAAAGAGGACTTGAAATTAGTTGATGTCCATGGGTTTTCAAAAGTCTTGCAAACAAAAGATTATGAATGCATGTTTGTTATGCCGCAATGTCCTATTGACACATTTTGGGCAGCACGGGTGGAGTCAATTGTGAATTTTATTGAGCAGATAAAGACAGAATTCGATATTGACCCAGACAGAGTTTATTTAACAGGATTGAGTATGGGAGGCTACGGCACATGGTATACCTCGATGGCAAGACCGGATTTGTTTGCAGCAATTGCTCCTGTTTGTGGTGGCGGTATGGCTTGGAATGTTGGTACACTAACAATGCCAATATGGGCGTTTCATGGTGCTGAAGACAATGTTGTCAGTGTAACTCAATCTGATGAGATGGTTGCGAACTTAAAACAGTTAAATAGAGACATTACGTATACTAGAATGGATGGCGTTGGTCATAATGTATGGGAATATGCATATACTCATGAATTAATTGAATGGTTGTTGAGCAAAAAATGTAAAAAAAACTAGACTAATGACTAACTTTGTGAGAAAATAAATTTGTATGGGATGTTACATATAACAAATACCCTATAAGAAATTACATATACTTGAAAGGAGTTTTAATCATGATTTATTCACATGAAGTAAAAACAATGTGTCCTGTAGCAATTGGTGCTAATCACGGACCGGCTCCAATCCCAGAAGAAGCAAAATGGGTAAAAGCAAAAGAAGTAAAAGATATTTCTGGTTTGACACACGGTATTGGCTGGTGTGCACCTCAACAAGGAGCTTGTAAATTAACACTTAACGTTAAAGAAGGTATCATCCAAGAAGCTTTGGTTGAGACAATCGGATGTTCAGGTATGACTCACTCTGCAGCTATGGCATCAGAGATTCTTCCTGGTAAAACAATTTTAGAAGCACTTAACACAGACTTGGTTTGTGATGCTATCAACACAGCAATGAGAGAATTATTCTTACAGATCGTTTACGGTAGAACACAGAGCGCATTCTCTGAAGACGGACTGCCAATCGGTGCCGGACTTGAAGACTTAGGAAAAGGACTTCGTTCACAGGTTGGTACAATGTACGGTACATTGGCAAAAGGTCCTCGTTACCTTGAAATGGCAGAAGGTTATGTAACAGGAATCGCATTGGATGAGAACGACGAAATCATCGGTTACCAGTTCGTAAGCCTTGGAAAATTAACAGACTTCATCAAAAAAGGTGATGATCCTACAACAGCATGGGAAAAAGCAAAAGGTCAATATGGACGTGTAGCTGACGCTGTTAAGATTATCGACCCAAGACAAGAGTAATAGAAGGAGGACATACATAATGGCTTTATTTGAATCATATGAAAGACGTATTAATCAGATTAATGCGGTATTAAATAGTTATGGAATCGCTTCTATTGAAGAAGCTGAAAAAATTACAAAAGATGCTGGATTAGATGTTTATAATCAAGTAAAAGGTATTCAGCCAATCTGTTTTGAAAATGCTTGCTGGGCTTACATCGTAGGTGCGGCAATCGCAATTAAGAAAGACTGCAGAAGAGCTGCTGACGCTGCGGCAGCAATCGGTGAAGGTCTTCAGGCTTTCTGTATCCCGGGTTCAGTTGCTGATCAACGTAAAGTAGGTCTTGGACATGGTAACCTTGGAAAAATGTTATTGGAAGAAGAGACAGACTGTTTCGCATTCTTAGCAGGTCACGAATCATTCGCAGCTGCTGAAGGTGCTATCGGTATCGCTGAAAAAGCAAACAAGGTACGTCAAAAACCACTTCGCGTCATCTTAAATGGACTTGGAAAAGACGCTGCTCAGATTATCTCCAGAATTAATGGATTCACATTCGTTGAGACAGAGATGGATTACTACACGGGCGAAGTAAAAGAAATCAGCAGAAAAGCTTATTCTACAGGACTTCGTTCAAAAGTTAACTGCTACGGTGCTAATGACGTAACAGAAGGTGTAGCAATCATGCACAAAGAAAAAGTTGATGTATCTATCACAGGTAACTCAACAAACCCAACTCGTTTCCAACATCCGGTTGCAGGTACATACAAAAAAGAATGTATCGAACAAGGAAAGAAATATTTCTCAGTTGCATCAGGTGGTGGTACAGGACGTACACTTCACCCGGACAACATGGCAGCAGGTCCGGCTTCTTATGGTATGACAGATACTATGGGACGTATGCACAGTGATGCACAGTTCGCCGGTTCTTCATCAGTTCCTGCCCATGTAGAAATGATGGGACTTATCGGTGCAGGTAACAACCCAATGGTTGGTATGACAGTTGCAGTTGCAGTTTCTATCCAAGAAGCAGCAGATGCAGGTAAATTCTAGAAAATTTATACCAGAATTAAGGGGGTGCTGATAAACAGCACCCTGATTTTAAAAGTGAGGAATTGTAAGATGGAAGTAAATAATAAAAAATTATCATGCGCTAAGATTGCTTCGATTGTTTTTGCAATCTGTGCATTATTTCATACATTGAATTTTATGCGTTTTTGCTTTAACGGAAATTTTCAATTTATAACAGTTTTATTGCTTGCAGGCACCTCAATCATTACCTATGCTTTGTATGAAGAGAAAAGAGACATTTTGCTAACTGTTGGATTTGGTATATTGATGTTGATACAACTATACTCTTTTCTTATGGGATTTAGATTTCACAGTTATCATGTAGTTGGTTTTTCGGGACCTAAATTTAATCTGTTTCTATTTTTGCCTGCTTTCATAACTTTAGTTGGATATGTTGGTATCGCTGTTTTGGTTGCTGCTTACACAACAAAATATATGGAAAAGTTTAAAGAAACAGTTAAAGGATTATGGGTTATTCCGGCTGTATGTATCATGGCGTCTTTCATTTTGTCAAGTGTTGCAAACATTTTCTTGCGTAAAATATACGGCTTGTATCGTTTTACAACAGGGACCGGAGTATTGACAACGATTCTTTTGGCAGTGGGGTTCTTTTTGGTGGCTAGATGGCTTGTTTATCCGGTTGGTGCTCCTAAAAAAGAGGAACATCAGGCAACGAATGTGAACAATCCGTCTGCCAGTGCAAACATTGTATCCACAGATTTGATTTATTGCAGCCTTGTAAAACATATTCTGCTACTGTTATTTACATGTGGTGTATGGCTTTATATTTGGACATATCGTATGACAGGATATCTGAATTGTGTAGAAGACGAAGAGTATCGTAATCCTACAACGAAGTTATTATTATGTATGTTTGTTCCATTTTACTCGATTTATTGGACCTATAAGAGTGCAATAAGAATTGATAAATTGGCAAGAACAAAGGGAATACAATCAGATTTATCTACACTTTGCTTGATTCTGGCAATCTTTGTTCCGATTATTCCGCCGATTTTGATGCAGGATAAAGTAAATGCAATTGTGTTTCCCGGAACACCTGTACAGCAAAACGCTCCTGTACAACCAGTCACATACACACAGCAGGCACCTGCACAAGCAGAACCTGAGAAATCTGCTGTAGATGAGACGGAGTTGTTGAAAAAATATAAAGATTTATTGGATTCAGGTGTGATTACACAGGAAGAATTTGATGCAAAGAAAAAACAAATACTTGGATTATAAAAAAATGGGGTGCTTTACGCATCCCATTTTTTAACTTTTGAACGTCCAACAAGATAATCAATACTTACATCATAGTAATCAGCCAGTTTAATCAGAACTTCTACAGGAATATTGATTTTCCCAAGTTCATATTTGGAATATGTTGTCTGTTTTATATCCAAATATGCAGCCAACTCCACTTGTAATTTGTCATTATCCTCGCGAAGATTTCGTATGTTCTCAAATCTTTTCATAAAAAACACCTTCCTAAAATTTTTAAATAAATTATAGAAAAGTCAAAATTTGACTATTGAAATACAGTCACAGATAGACTAAACTGTAAAGTGAAAAAAATAAACATTGGAGGCGCTGTATGGAAGAAACTAAACATGAAAGATTTTTAAGACTGGTAATGGGGAGTGACGAAGAGTTCTATGAACAATTTTTGAAAGATTTGCCGAAAGAAAAGTTGAAGAAATTTATGGAAGAAAATCCTGATTTTATGAAAAAATAGGATTGCATTTTCATAATCGTCCATGTATAATATAATTAATTTAACGCTTTAAAGTGCTGTGGCGTAAAAGTTTAAAGCGTTAAAGTGGTTTCGATTATATTAGACAGGAGTGAAAAGACATGATTACAAAAATTATTTTTCTCGTAGTATTCTTTGCAGTAATGATTAGTGTAGGACTTTATTCCAGAAAGCATGCGACGAATGTCAATGATTTCGTGCTTGGCGGAAGAACTGTTGGTCCTTGGCTTACGGCGTTTGCTTACGGCACATCGTATTTTTCAGCAGTGGTGTTTGTAGGATATGCGGGACAGTTTGGATATAAATATGGTATTTCAGCAACTTGGATTGGTCTGGGTAACGCGGTGATTGGTTCGCTTCTTGCATGGGTTATCTTAGGAAGGCGAACCAGAGTTATGACAAAGCATTTGTCAGCGGCAACGATGCCGGACTTCTTTGGGAAACGCTATAACTCCAATTCACTTCGTATTGTTGCGGCTGCGATTTCATTTATATTTTTAATTCCATATACAGCATCTGTTTATAATGGTTTGTCACGTCTCTTTGGAATGGCGTTTGACATTCCTTATGCAGTGTGTGTTATTGCTATGGCAGTATTGACCGGAGTATATGTGGTTCTTGGTGGTTACATGGCGACTGCAATCAATGACTTTATCCAGGGAATTATTATGCTCTTTGGCATTGTTGCGGTTATTGTTGCAGTTCTGAATGGACAGGGGGGATTCTACGAAGCAGTCATGAAGCTTGCTGAGATTGAAAGTGATGTTCCTTTGACAATGGGACAAAAGGGTGTATTCGCATCTTTCTTCGGACCGGATTTACCGAACCTCATTGGAGTTGTTCTCTTAACATCACTTGGAACATGGGGACTTCCGCAGATGGTACATAAGTTCTATGCAATCAAGGATGAAAAGTCTATCAAGTCAGGAACTATTATTTCGACTGTATTCGCGATTGTAGTGTCAGGAGGATGTTATTTCCTCGGCGGATTCGGTAGACTCTTTGACACGACGGCAATCCACGGAGAAGACGGATCTGTCATCTACGATGCAATTATTCCGTCTATGTTATCGACATTGCCGGATATTTTAATCGGTATCGTGATTGTATTAGTATTGTCTGCATCTATGTCAACCTTGTCTTCGCTTGTATTAACTTCGAGTTCAACTTTGACACTTGACATGATTAAAGGTAATATTATTAAAAATATGGATGAGAAGAAACAACTTCTGTGCATGCGCATTATGCTTGTTTTTTTTGTGGTTATCAGCGTTGTAATCGCACTGGATCCACCGACCTTTATCGCACAGCTCATGGGTATCTCTTGGGGCGCACTTGCAGGCGCATTCCTTGCACCGTTCATGTATGGTTTGTATTGGAAGGGTGTTACAAAAGCAGCTGTTTGGGCAAGCTTTACATGCGGAGTAGGAATCACAGTGGCAAATATGTTTATTAAGTTTATAGAATCACCAATCAACGCAGGTGCAGTTGCAATGGTTACGGGACTCATTATCGTTCCTGTTGTGAGTATATTTACTTCGAAGATGAAAAAAGAAGATGTGGAAGATGCATTTGCGTGTCTAGAAGAAACTGTAGTGGTACACAGAAAACGTTCAATTGAAGAATAAAGATAATTATGCCTCATGCTGTAAAAAACAGGATGGGGCATTTTTATGTTGTGTATATGAATCATATGCGTTAAAATTGTATATAAGAGAAATTTATAGGAGGATTTCACATGAATAATTTTACTTTTTATTCACCAACATTCTTTTCATTTGGAAAGGATACAGAGAATGAGACGGGAGCATACATAAAGCGTTTTGGAGGACACAAAGTGCTTATACATTATGGAGGAGGAAGCGTTGTTCGCTCAGGTCTTCTTGATAGAGTAAAAGCATCATTAGATAAAGAAGGAATAGCATATGTTTTATTGGGTGGAGTACAGCCAAATCCAAGAAGCGGTCTTGTTTACGAGGGAATAGAACTATGTAAAAAGGAAGATATAGATTTCATCTTAGCTGTAGGCGGAGGAAGTTCCATTGACTCTGCAAAGGCAATTGCGGCAGGCGTAGTATATGATGGAGATTTTTGGGATTTCTATTGTGGGAAACCAATAGAGAATGCTCTTCCAATCGGAACGATTCTTACCATTTCTGCAGCTGGAAGTGAAGGAAGCCCAGATTCCGTGATTACTTATGAAGAAGGAATGTATAAACGTGGTGCATCCGGAGATGCAATTCGTCCGAAGTTCAGTATTTTGAATCCTGCACTGACACAAACATTACCGGCGTATCAGACAGCGTGCGGTATTACAGATATTATGGCGCATTTGTACGAGCGTTATCTTACCAATACAAAAGAAGTAGAGGTTACAGATCGATTATTAGAAGCATTGCTTTTGACAATGGTTCATGAAGGGCCACGTGTCATTGTGAATCCGAATGATTACGAAGCACGAGCAAATATTATGTGGGCAGGTATGGTAGCACACAACAATGCTTGCGGTGTTGGAAGAAGCCAGGATTGGAATAGTCATAACATTGAACACGAGTTGTCAGCATTGTATGACTGTGCACACGGTGCCGGTCTTGCAGTGACGATGCCGGCGGTATTTACTTATGTAATGGAACATAATGTAATGCGTTTTGCACAGGTGGCTGTTCGAGTATGGGGATGTCAGATGGATTTTGAACATCCGGAAGTGACTGCAAAAGCCGGAATTGAAGCATTGCGTAACTTCCTGATTTCGATTGGAATGCCGAAGAATTTCGATGAACTGGGAGCAAAAGAGGAAGATATTCCAAAACTTGTTGATGTTCTTTGCAATGGTAATGGTAGAACTGGAACAATTAGCGGATTTGTAGAGTTGAATGAAGAAGATTGTACGAACATCTATCGATTGATGTTGTAGATGTAGGAGAAAGAAATCATATGTATACAATTATAGTAGCAGACGATGAAGAAGAACTGCGCAGAGCACTGATAGAAAAAGTAGATTGGGAAAGCGTCGGATTCAAGCTGGTAGGAGAAGCCGAAAATGGAGTGGAAGCGTTAGAACTTGTGGAACAACTAAAACCGGATTTGCTTCTTACGGATATTCGTATGCCTTTTGTATCTGGTATTGAATTGGCGAGACAGGTGCGCGAAGTGCATCCGTCCACACAGATTGCATTTCTCAGTGGACACGACGATTTTACTTATGCACAGCAGGCAATCCAATATAATATTATCAGTTATATGCTGAAACCGATTTCTGCAGCAGAGCTTACAGAGGAACTGAAAAAAATTAAAAATAAGATAGATGAACAGTTCCGTACATTTGCTGCGGGTGTTCATCAACCAATCAAGGAGAGTGCAATCAGTCTCAGTATGTCTCTTTTGTTGGATGAGTTTCAAATAGAAAATGATTTGCAAAGAGATCGCGAATTATTAGATAAGTTTGTGAGATTAGGAATCGTACAAAGTGCCAGCGAAGCATTCATGTATACCGTTATGACTATGAGTATTATCAATGAGCATGAAGAAAACGAGACAAAAGAAGTAAACGTTGATGCCGTGAACTCTGTATTGGAGAAATATTTTAAAGTACTGAGTTTTTATATTAACGGCAAAATTACTTCTATATTAATTTCATCTAAAAGAGGATATGACAAATATCTGCACATTGCGGTAGAAGAGATTTATGAAAAGGTAAAGCGAATTATGGGAAAAAGTTCGCTGATTGGAGTAGGCAGATTGGAAAATGGTCTCTCGAATGTTCATAAGGCTTATGTAGAGTCTATCAAAGCAATCGGATATGCAACGCAAAAGAAAAAGGGTATCTATTTTATTACCGACATGGAACAATATAAAAATAGTGCGGAACTGATTAGCGAGAAGGCGTTGGAGATTATTGATAATCAATATATGGATCCGGATATCTCGCTTGTTTCGGTGAGTAAGGAAATTGCGGTAAGCCCTAATTATTTGAGTGCATTAATTAAGAAATCAACGGGATGCACATTTATAGATTTGTTATCGAAAAAAAGAATTGCCGTCGCTACAGATTTGTTGCTTCGTTCCAATTACAAAATCCGAGAAATTGCAGAGCAATGCGGATATAGTGACCAACATTATTTTAGCTACTGTTTTAAGAAAAGTACGGGAATGTCTCCAAATGCCTGCAGGCGTGGGAGTGCAGAGGAAAACGAATAAATGATAATTAAAGATAATTTATTAAAACGAATTAGAGAGAGAAGAATTTCTTTGTCGATGGTTATGACAGGATTAGTGGTATGCATTGTACTGGCTGCATGTATCATTGCTGTAACAATTTTTGCATATTATTATGTAAACTCAACGGAGCAGAATGCCATCACCAATAGTGACCAGGCCGTATCCCAGGTGGAAAACATGATTACTAATTACACTGAGGATATCAGCGGAATGATGGAAATGGTTCAGCAAAGTGTGAAAAAAACGGAAGAAGAACGAAATGACTTTTTTGAAAATCTTATATCTATTCGACAAGATGTTGAGGCAATTACCGTTCACTCCGAAGAAGGAAAGTTGCTTGCATGCTGGTCCGACGGACATGAGTTAAAAGAGAAAACAGGAGATAATTTGTCATATACAAAACTGGAAGACGACAACCTGTTTATTTCAGCGCCTCATGTGCAAAATCTTTTCAAAGAGTATTATCCTTGGGTGGTTACATTTTCTCAGAGAATGAAAGCAGAGGATGGGAAGATTCTGCAGATTTCTATGGATATTCGTTTTTCCAATATCGCAAGCTATGTTGATAATGTTGGAATCGGAGCCCACGGATATTGTTTTATTGCTGACAAGGAAGGCAATATTGTATATCACCCACAGCAGCAGTTGATTCATTCGGGCTTAAAGTCTGAGCAAGAGGATAAAGTTCGTGATTATAGAGATGGAAGCCACACATTCAGTGGCGTAATCTATACCATACGAACCTTACATAATTGTGAATGGAGAATTGTCGGAGTCAGTTATCTTGATGAGCTTGTAACGGTGAAAGTTATGGATATGGTACGCGTCATACTTTCGGCAGTTGTGCTGGTGATTTTGACTACAACGTTGGCAGGAGCCGTTTTGGCAAGGAATTTCTCCAAACCGGCCAAACAATTGGCAGCGGCAATGAGACGATTTGTGCGTGAAGCGGAAAGCTTTGAGTTTTATCCGGTAAAGGGTACAGAGGAGATTGTGGCACTTTCAGACTCGTTTGGGCATATGGTATTGCAGATACAGGAGCTTATGGAGAAGGTACGACAAGAAGAGATTACCTTGCGTAAAACGGAGTTAAATGCATTACAAGCTCAGATCAATCCACACTTTTTATATAATACGTTAGATTCCATTGCATGGATGTGTGAAGTCGGGCGAACCGAGGAAGCAATCGAGATGGTAAATGCTTTAGCCAGACTTTTCCGTATTAGTATCAGTAAAGGTCATGAACTAATTACGGTTGAGAAGGAATTAGAGCATGCAGAGTGCTATCTGAAGATTCAAAAATTCCGTTACAAGAGTCAGTTCAGATATGAGTTTAAAGTGAGTGAATCATGTTTGGGATATTTATGTAATAAGATAACGCTTCAGCCTCTTATAGAAAATGCGATTGTTCATGGACTTGATATGTCGGATGAGGGAAAAATTCTTATAGAAGTTTTTGAGGAAGATGAAAATATTGTAATGAGTGTTTGTGATAATGGAATCGGAATGACTGAAGATCAGTGTGAGGAAATCTTACAAAAGGATATTCACCACAAAGGCGGAATTGGAATTAAGAATGTGAACGACAGAGTGAAGATATATTTTGGTGAACAGTATGGTCTAACCATTTCCAGTGAATTGGATGAAGGTACGAAGGTAGAAATACGAATGCCAAAGATTTTGGAGGAATGCTATGAAAGGTAGTCGCAGAATCAAAATAATAGGTTTGTTTATGATAATCTGCCTCATGATTCAATTAGTTTCTGCTTGTGGCACAAGCGGAGAGAGTAATAAGCATAAAAAAATGTATGTTGAGGTTATTACAAAATCTACAACATCTGCATATTGGAAAACAACTTTTGCAGGTGCCAATGCAGCAGGAACAGAATATAATCTGGAACTGAGCTTTGACGGACCAAGCAATGAAGAAGACTACGAGAGACAGAATCAGATGATTCGCGATGCGATAGACCGCGGAGTGGATGCAATTGTGTTTTCGGCCATCGATTACAATGCGAATGCGGAGGCGATCAATGCAGCGGTTGAAAAAGGAATCAAAGTTGTTGTCATAGACAGCGATGTAAATAGTGATTTGGTTAGTTGCAGAATCAGTACCGATAATTATAAAGCAGGACAAATGGTTGGCGAAGCAGTGCTCTCCGGCACAGAACCATCTCTCCAAGTCGGAATTGTGAACTTTGATAAAAATTCGGAAAACGGACAGAAGAGAGAAAAAGGATTCCGAGATTATGTGGCAAACAATGAACGAGTAAATATTGTGTCTTCAATCAATGTAAATTCAACGATCGAGGAAGCAAAAGCTGCGACTATTCAGATGCTGAAGGAGAATCCGCAAATCAATATTGTAGTTACGTTGAATGAGTGGACCAGCCTCGGCGTAGGATATGCAGTTCAGGAGTTGAAGTTGAAGGATAAAACCAGAGTTGTTGCTTTTGACAGCAACGTTGTTTCAGTAGGAATGCTAGAAACAGGGGAAGTAGATGCCCTGATTGTACAAAATCCGTATGCAATGGGGTATCTCGGTGTGGAATATGCATGGATGCTTTTAAAGGGTGAGAAGGTAAAAGAAACGCATATAGATACTACCACGACACTCATTACAAGAGAAAATATGTATAACCCAGAGAATCAAAAAGTGCTTTTCCCGTTTGATTAGATAAAATTTTTAACAAAAAACATAAAAAAACACATTTTATTTTGTTGATTCTGTTGATATAATTAGGACATAAATTACGGAAACGTAAAAAAGTAATAGGAGGGCATTTATTATGCAAAAAAAACTTATGGCGTTATTGTTATGTTTAGCAATGACAGCAGCATTATTCGTAGGATGTGGAAAAACAGATGACAAAAAAGATGAAGTAAAAGCTACTGTATTCTGGTACGAAGAAAGTGACGTTTATTTGAGTTCAGTTCGTACAGCATTGAACAAAGAATTAGAAGCAGCAGGAATCAAATACGACAACCAGTTCGCAGGAAATGATCAGGCAAAACAAATCGACCAGATCAAAACAGCTATCGCTGGCGGAACAAACCTTTTAATCGTTAACATTGTTACATCAGGTGCTCCTGACACAGCACAGGACATTATCGATGCAGCAGGCGATATCCCAGTTATCTTCTTTAACCGTGCAATTGGAACAGACGGCAGTGATGTGAAAGTTCTTAAAGACAACGAAACAGCATGCTTCATCGGAACAGATGCTCCGGAAGCAGGACATATG
Source organism: Tyzzerella sp. (assembly GCA_017416155.1). GTDB lineage: Bacteria > Bacillota > Clostridia > Lachnospirales > Lachnospiraceae > Faecalimonas. The sequence goes on along the minus strand of JAFQDE010000020.1, from coordinate 8,544 downwards.
CAAGGTAAGATGATTGGTGACTATATTGTTGCTAACTTTGCTACAGTTGATAAAAATGGCGATGGTGTTATCTCTTACGCTATGATGAAAGGTCAAGAGGGTAATGTAGAAGCTGAATATCGTACACAGTATGGTGTTGAAGATGCTAACGCAATCTTAAAAGCAGCTGGTAAAGCAGAACTTAAATACTTTGATGCAAACAACAAAGATTGCTATCAAGTAGACCAGGATGGTGCTTGGTCAGCTAAAGCTGCAAAAGAATATATGGAAACAAACTTCGTTACATACAATGAAGCAAGCAACAACATGATCGAGCTTGTTATCTGTAACAACGATGGTATGGCTGAAGGTGTAGTTGCAGCTCTTCAAGATAAGGGTTACAACAAAGACGGTGGACACGTAGTTCCTGTATTCGGTGTTGATGCTACAGAAAACGCAGTTGCATTAATCAATGAGGGTGCTATGATCGGTACAGTTAAACAAGACGCTGAAGGTATGGCAGCAGCTATTGCTAATACAGCCAAAGCTATCGCAGGTGGATCAACTCCTGTAGCAGCATTAGCAGGATTAAAAGATGATCGTTTCAGCGTTGCAAAAGATTGCGACTCTAAACTTTTCGTAGCTTACGCTCCATATACAAAATAGTATATAAGACAAACTTTATATTGGGCAGCTGTCGTATCGGCGGCAGCTGCCTTTTATGTTATTGAGAAAATAAAACTAAGAAGGAGGAACACGATATGGCACATGATGTTCTTCTAAGGATGGAGGGAATCTCTAAGACATTCCCTGGCGTAAAAGCGCTTGACAATGTTCATTTGGAAGTAAAAGCAGGTACTGTGCATGCGTTAATGGGCGAAAATGGTGCCGGAAAATCTACACTTATGAAATGCCTTTTCGGTATTTATAATAAAGATGCCGGACACATCTACTTGGATGGAAAAGAAATAGATTTTAAGAGTAGTAAAGAAGCCCTTGATAATGGTGTAGCAATGGTTCACCAGGAATTAAATCAGGCTCTGAAACGTAATGTTATGGATAACATTTGGCTAGGCAGATATCCAAAAATTGCGGGACTCGTAGTAAACGAACATAAGATGCGTGAAGACACAGAGGCGATTTTTAAGGAATTAGGAATCAATGTAGATGTACATCGTATAATGGGCGATATGCCGGTTTCTCAGAGACAGATGGTAGAAATCGCAAAAGCCGTTTCCTATAATTCCAAGGTTATCGTATTTGATGAGCCAACCTCTTCTTTAACAGAAGAAGAAGTAGAACATCTTTTTGAAATTATTAATATGCTTCGTGACAGAGGCGTTGGTATTATTTATATCTCTCATAAAATGGCAGAGATTAAACGTATTTCGGATGAAATAACAATCATGCGAGATGGTCAGTGGGTAGCAACAGAACCTGCTGAGAAGTTGGAAATGAATGATATTATTCGTCTGATGGTAGGTCGTGAACTTACGAACCAGTTCCCGCCAAAAAATAATAAAGTTGGCGAGGTTACATTGAAGGTAGAAAATATTACCGGTCAGTACAACCACTTAAAAGACGTATCCTTTGAAGCTCATAAGGGAGAAGTATTAGGTATTGCAGGTTTGGATAGTTCCGGTCGTACAGAAACATTAGAGAGTATTTTTGGTATTCGCACACGCAAGAGCGGTACGATTACTTTAGATGGAAAACAATGTTTAAATCGTAATGCAGGAGAGTCTATCAAGAATGGATTTGCATTACTTACAGAAGAGCGTAGAGCAACCGGTATCTTTGGAGTACTCAGCATCAAGGAGAACACTGTTATCTCAAGTTTAAAGAGACACAAACGCTTTGGAATTTACTTAAGTGAAAAATCACAGCGTGAAGATACACAGTATTATATTGATGCAATGCGAACAAAGACGCCGTCTCAAGAGACAAAGATTCGAAGCCTCTCAGGTGGTAACCAACAGAAGGTTATTATTGGTCGTTGGCTTTTAACAGAGCCGGAAGTATTACTCTTGGATGAACCAACCAGAGGTATTGACGTAGGTGCAAAATACGAAATCTATCAGTTGATTTTGGATTTGGCAAACAAAGGAAAAACGGTTCTTATGGTTTCGTCTGAAATGCCAGAGTTATTAGGTGTTTGTGACCGAATCATCGTTATGTCCGGTGGTAGAGTAGCCGGAGAAGTAGATGCTAGAAATACTTCTCAGGAAGAAATTATGACCCTGGCAGCGAAATATGTATAAGGAGGAAGAGATTCATGACAAATCCTTTAAAGAAAATAAAACAAGTCAGCGCTGATTACAAACTGTTAGATGCAAGAGATAAAAAACGTTTTTGGACAGATGGAATTCTGAACAATGCTTTATATATCCTTATGGCTATTTTTGTAATCTATACAGCAAGCGTTAGACCAAACTTTTTAACACTTGGTTCTTTTGCGAACCTGATTACACAAGTAGCAGCATACTTACCAATGGCACTTGGTATTGCCGGATGTATCGTATTAACAGGTACTGACCTTTCAGCTGGTCGTATTTCCGGTTTGACAGCTGCTTTTGCGGCAGTTATGCTTCAGAAAACAGACTTTGCTAATAAAATGTTCCAGTCGCTTCCAAAAGTGACACTTGGTTGGATCTTATTGGTAATGTTAGGTGTAGTTTTAGTAGGTGCGATTATTGGTTTAGTAAATGGTTACTTCGTTGCGAAGTTTAGCTTACATCCATTTATTGTAACATTATCTACACAACTTATTACATATGGTATTATTCTTTGGTTCTTTGGTTTAAATGGAAACAATGGTCAGCCATTCTCAGGTTTGAGTAAAGAATACAAAGAGTTTGTCGGCGGAGAATTATTCCGTTTAGGAAACGTAGCAGTTCCGAAGTATGTGTTATATGCAGTGCTTCTTGTCGCACTGATGTGGTTCATCTGGAACAAGACTTCATTCGGGAAAAATATGTTTGCAGTAGGTTCTAATGCTGAAGCAGCAAAAGTATCCGGTGTAAATGTATTCTGGACAACTGTATTAGTACATACACTTGCAGGTGCAATGTATGGATATGCTGGTTTCGTAGAAGGTGTGCGTAGTGGTTCCGTAGCTGCAACTACCGGATTGAATGCAGAATGTGATGCTATCGCAGCCTGCGTTATCGGTGGTGTATCCTTTGTAGGTGGTACAGGTTCTATCTCAGGTATCATCCTCGGTGTATTCATCTTACGTATCATTTTCGTAGCACTTACTATGTTAGGTGTAGATTCGTCTTCACTTTATATTATCAAAGGAGCAATCATCCTCTGCGCATGTGCATTGGATATGCGTAAATACTTAGTGAAGAAATAAGCCATGAGTGATATGGAACAAAACATAAAAGAATCACAGACACCGGAAAAACAACCGAGAGAATTTCGAGGGTTATACAAGCATGTGAAAATATCCGTAAAAACCTTGGATATTATCATAGTAACATGTCTTGTTGTAATCGTGTTGTTGGTGGCGCTTGATCTAAGGAATCCAGGTTTTACCATTACCTTTGAATCTAAAGGAGGAACGGATGTTGCTTCACAGAATCAGATGTATGGGGAACTATTGGAAGTACCTGAAGATCCAACCAGAGAGGGGTATGAGTTTACCGGCTGGTATTTGGATTCAGCATGTGAAGAGTTGTGGGAAGAAGACGAAGATAAAATACAGAGTGACATCACTTTATATGCAGGATGGGAAAAGAAATAATCATAGGGCAGGAAGTTCAGAAAAGAGCTTTCTGCTCTTTTTGTGTAGTTACGTCATTCGATGTGTGTGAGAAACGGCTGTCATTCGTTTAAAAATTTTGTAGTAGGAAATACTAAGAAAAAACAGAAACGAGGCATTTTTATGTGTACAGCAATATCTTATAAAACACAGGATCATTACTTTGGAAGAAACTTAGATCTCGAGTACTCTTATGAAGAAAGCGTGACGGTTACGCCGAGAAACTTTCCATTTGTATTTCGTAAAGAACCTACGATGGAGAAACACTATGCAATCATCGGCGTTGCTTACGTACATTCTGAATATCCGTTGTATTACGATGCTGTCAACGAGAAGGGACTTGGCATGGCGTCCCTCAATTTTCCTGGAAATGCAGAATATCAGTATGAAAAAGAAGGCATGTATAATATCACACCATTTGAACTGATTCCTTGGGTGCTTGGGCAATGCAAAAACGTGCAGGAGGCAAAACAACTTTTGCAGAAGACAAATCTTTTGAAAGTTTCCTTTCACAAAGACCTTCCTTTGACACCGTTGCATTTCATGATATCCGATAAATTCGATAGTATCGTGGTGGAACCAATGCATGACGGGCTTCGTATCTATGATAATCCGATAAAGGTGCTGACGAATAATCCGCCGTTTCCATATCATTTGTTCAATCTTAATAACTACATGAATCTGACCAAAAAAGAGCCTATCAATCGATTCGCAAAAGAACTTCCGCTGGAAATATACAGCAGAGGTATGGGAAGCATTGGCTTGCCTGGAGATATGTCTTCACCATCCAGATTCGTGCGTGCTGCATTTATCAAATGGAATTCGGTGGATGGAAAAGATGAGATGGAGAGCGTCAGCCAGTTCTTTCACATACTAGATTCCGTGAAGCAGTATAAGGGCTGTGTGCAGGTGGAAAGCGGCGCGTATGAATATACGGTCTATAGCGTCTGCTGCAACACGGATAAAGGAATTTACTATTATAAGACGTATCATAATAGCTGTGTGACAGCCGTGGATATGCATCGAGAGGACTTGGATGGGGAAAAGGTAGTGATGTATAAGTTGGAGATAGATGGAGAGGTGAGATGGGGGAATTGAGAACCTTCAAGCAGAGAAAACCGAAGCCATGCTGACTGAGGTAAAGCAAAATAGTAGCATTTCGGAAAAAATAAAAATACTTCCGAAATGCTATTGTTTTTTTTGCTGTTCTTGGTCTATTATTAATCTATCAAATAATATTGAAAAGGAGTTACCCCTATGAGAAGAGCAGATCGTGAAATCACAAACCGTGATAAAATACGTACAATTATAGACAGCTGCCATTGTTGTCGCCTTGGTTTCAATGACGACGGCGAGGTTTACATTGTGCCAATGAATTTCGGTTATACATATGAGAATGACAAATACATATTTTATTTCCATGGTGCGCAGGAAGGACGTAAGGTGGAGTTGATGCAACGAAGTCCATACGTTGGCTTTGAGATGGATACGAATTACCAATTGACAGAAGCGGATGTTGCATGTGCGCATTCTGCGCGTTTCCAGAGTATTATCGGAAATGGTAATATGAGCATTTTGCATGACATGGAAGAAAAGCGTCAAGGGCTTCAGATTATCATGGAACATAATACAGGGAAAAGAGATTGGGATTTCCCAGAGAAAATGTTAAAGGCAGTTGGCGTATTTAAGTTGGAAGTGACTGATATGGCATGCAAGGAACATTTGTAAAAAGAGGTAAAGTAACATGATTGTATATTATACAGGCACAGGAAACAGCAGGTACTGTGCGCAGATGCTGGCGGATAAGTTAGAGGATGAATTGCTAGATTCATTTCAGTTTATCAAAAATGGAATATCTGCAGAACTGAGTTCATCTACGCCGTGGGTGTTTGTATCACCGACGTACTGTTGGCAGTTGCCACACATTTTCGAAGATTTTATTCGAAGGTCGCGTTTCGAGGGATGCAAGGAAGCATATTTTGTTATGACCTGTGGTAGTGATATTGGAAATGCGGGTGATAAGATTCAAAATTTATGCGAGGAAGTAGGGCTTACATTTAAAGGAGTTTTACCTGTTGTGATGCCGGAAAACTACATTGCGATGTTTGAGGTGCCACAGTCGGAGATTGCAAAGCGAATTGTGTTGGTTGCAAAGCGTTCGCTTATAAGAGCAGTAAAGTTGATTCAAAAGGGAGAAAGATTTCCGGAACGAAAAGTGCATTTGCTAGATAAGTTTAAGTCCGGACCACTGAATCCATTCTTTTATAAGGTATTTGTAAAAGCAAACGCATTTTATGCGACGGATGCTTGTATTGGATGCGGAAAATGTGCGAATACTTGTGTGATGAATAACATTTCCATAAAGGATGGTAAGCCAGAGTGGGGCGATGCATGTACGCATTGTATGGCGTGTATTTGTGGTTGTCCGACGGAGGCGATTGAGTATGGGAAGAAGAGTCTGGGGAAACCGAGATATATGTGTGAAGAGTATCAGAAGTAGGAGGAAATGAAAATGTTGGTTTTAGTATATAGAAAATGTAGCACATGCGTGAAAGCACTTAATTGGCTGGAGGAAAATAATGTTGAATTCGAAGAACGTCCGATTAAAGAGCAGAATCCAACTTACGAAGAGTTAAAGGCTTGGTATCAGATGAGTGGAATGCCGCTGAAGAAGTTCTACAATACAAGTGGACTTTTGTATAAGGACATGGGACTGAAGGATAAATTGCCACAGATGTCGGAGGAGGAGCAACTGCGTCTTCTTGCTACAGATGGAATGCTTGTGAAGCGTCCATTGGTGGTGGGAGAAGATTATGTGCTCACCGGTTTTAAGGAGAAAGAATGGGAAGAGAAGATTTTGCAATAATTCGTAGCAATCGCAGAACCATTTCTTTGGAAATTACTTCGACAGGAGAAGTCTTGGTGCGTGCGCCAAGATTTATGCCTGAAGCGGAAATTCGTTCATTTGTAGAGTCGAAGTCGTCATGGCTTGCGAAATATTTGCAAAAGAAAGAACAGGATCTGGATGCCCTGCAAGAAGAAAGCGCATTTACTGAGCAGGAGATGGAGAGACTCCGGGAGTTGGGTAAGAAGGTGATTCCGGAGAAGGTTGTCTATTATGCGAGGTTGATGGGAGTATCGTATGGGCGTATTAGTATTCGCAGTCAGAAGACCAGATGGGGAAGTTGTAGCCACGAGGGAAACTTGAATTTCAACTGCTTGCTTATGATGGCGCCACCGGAGGTTCTGGATTATGTTGTGATTCATGAACTTAGTCATAGGCTGGAGATGAATCATTCTGCGAGGTTCTGGACGCAGGTGGAAAAGGTGTTGCCAGATTATAGAGGGCCGCGTAAATGGTTGAAGGAGCATGGCGGGAAGTTGATGATGAGGATGCATGGGATATAGATTTGTGTCAACTGTGTAGGCGTAAATCAGCATAGAGTAGCAAGAAAGAAAGGTGTTTTATGTTTCCATTAATTAACAAAAAAGAAACAGGAATAAATTTACGCACAATCATGGATAAGCGTGGCTTAAGTGCAAAAGATGTGCAAGAATATCTTGGACTTGGCTGTGTACAGAGCGTGTATCGTTGGATTGATGGTGTTAATATGCCAACAATTGATAACCTATATGCTCTTAGTGCTTTGTTTCAATTGCCAATTGACTCAATTGTGCGTGGAAATCGAGAAGCAAATGAGCCGACATTTGCCATTGATTCAACAGATTTGCGTAACAATAGGTTATTTGCCTACTATCAGAAATTAAGAGCAGCATAAGAATTGAACTACAAGTTCAATGACAAATAGAGGATCCTCCTTTAGAATTGTTTTTAGAAACAGATTTTAAGGAGGATTTTTAAATGAGCGAAAAAATGTTGGTGACACAGGCTTTGGATGAAAGAGACCTGTTAGTAAAGAAAATTGCAGATAAGATTGCGAAAGCAAGCTTTGTTGATACGATGAAACCGAATGAGGAAAAGGTTTATGCGAAGCGTATCAGTAAAGATGATTATACTAAAGAAGCTGAGTCATCATATCAGCAGATTCTGGATTTGATTGATCGTTTCCAGAAGATTGATGTTGCGATTGTGGCTTCGAATGCACAGACGGAAATCACAACTTCATATGGAACTTTTACAGTTGCAGGTGCTATTTCTCTTAGAAGTAGGTTGCGTGGTATGGGTGCATACGAATATGAGGCTGATTTTGAAGGTAACCTTCAGAGTAAAATGAAGGCAGAATATAACGAAAGAGTTCGATTCTGTGATAATAAGAACAGTCAGCTTCAGCAAACGGCAGAGGAAATGCGTTTAAGTATTCTTGGAAGAGATTCTAAGACAAAAGATGATAAACCATTGAGCGTCGTAGAGGCCTATGTAAAAGAAAATACTACAGAGTTGGTTGACCCGCTTGATGTGAAGAAAAAGTTAGAGGCATTAGAAGAAAAACGTAACACTCTTTTAACAGAACTTGATACACAGATAAAAGTGTCAAATGCGACTACTTTTATTGAAGTAGTATAGTTGAATTGTTGTCTGCATTACGAAAACCTCGAATCCGGCTTCCCGTAACAGGGTTACGTTACAAGAAGATAAAGAATACCAATTCTGATTAAATTGGGTAGCTTGACTTAAAAGTGGCGCAGTAGGTAGCGCACTGCACTAGTCAACAAAAAGTAGACACAATTTTTAATTTTTAGGCACAGTCTATAGGGAGTAATACTCCCTATACTGTTTTGGGGTCAGGTAATTCAAAGAATACGCTGGCCTTTCTTCATTAAAGAACACTATGTAATCT
>JAFQDE010000023.1 GCA_017416155.1 Tyzzerella sp. | reverse complement strand
ATTCAAGTAGCAAAGGAAATTCACGAAAGAAGGAAGGGAGAACCAACACTTATCCCAGAGTTTTACTACAACATTCCTAATCGTGTATTTGCTGACGAAGAACATTATACGGATGAATGGGTAGAAGAGCACTACCTAGCCTGCATGGAAAATTTCGATTTAAACATGGCTTTTTTCTCGAAAATCGATCACGACACATTCGATAGACATTTGAAAAGATTTATCAAGAAAAACAAGTTTATTGAAACAGACGATTTGAATGAACTTTCCGGGAAACAAGGTATTTATATTTTGGTTTTAGACGAATATAGACAAGCATACATAGGTAAGTCAGAGGCAGCAGGCGGAATGAAACAGCGAATCCTAAATCATTGGAGTAAGCGGAAAGAATTTGGCAGGTTGTTAAATGGAAAGGTAGAAAGTTCTATCTTGTCTATTGACTCCTTTGGTGCATTAGACACTACCAGAATATTCTACAAAGAATTAAAGTGGTATCAAAATGCAGATGAAATTGAAGAAAGGCTAGTGGATTCGTTTTCCTGTGACTATCTTTTAAATCGTGTGGCAGGTGGTATCAATGCTGAAGACAGCCAGGCAGCACGCAATTTAAGGCTAATGGGGACGATGCAGGGACGCAAATTGAAATAGCATAACTAATTAGAAAAGGGAAATAATACGCATGAAAATAAGAGATTTAAAAACAGTAGATGATGTATGCATATATTCAGGCGATGGTGAGCCGGATTATGTGGAGTTATATAGAGGTTCATTTAGCCAGGTGCCAGCAGAATTAATTGATGAAGAAATCATGCTAATAGGTGCAGCGAAGAAAAGACTACTAGATATAAGGGTTCATCAATGAGATGGTAGGATAGGCTGCAGGATGTTCTTGCGAAACACGTAGCGTTCTCTGCCATCTGTGCGTTTTATAAGGGTAGTTTCAAGGGTGAATATAGTAGTTATGTATGAAAATTCACATCTTAAGAAACGTTGATTTTAAGGGCTTTTTAGCCCTTTTTCTATTTCTTGCGACAGTACATCTCTGCAAGAACATATCCGCAAGAAACAAAATGGAAAAATAAATGTTATAGTATGAGTATACTAATAACAAATGGAGAGGGTGTTTCTGCCTCCGGCAGAATAACAAACAAGACGGAGGCAGGATGCAATTTTACTCCGTTAATATAGTTACTGCAACATTAATCGGTGTTTTCTTTCTTTCTTCGGCAATAGAGCAAGTTGCATTATTTATAATCTCGCAAGCAGAAACGATTCTGTTCTTATCTATTGCAAAAGTAACCACATTTCGGGAATAAGACAATAGTATAATTTGATGCTTGTAATAAAAACTAGCTTTTTCCAGTCTAATTAAGAGTTCTTCCACGGGAAAATCAGATGTATCATTCCATGCAAATTTGATTTGCACTGGTTTGTAAGGCTCTTCCAGATGTTCCTCTTGCTTATAGGTAAAAATATATCCGTTTGCAGATTCTTCTTTAAATAATGGGAGAGCAGTATTGCTAATATGATTTCTCGTGTACGAAAGCCCCAATAAATGGCATAACAACATTCTCTTATTGTATGAATCTGGGGTGGTGTAGTTTTCTTGGAACTCCCCATACAATTTTTGATAATGGCTCATGGAAAATAGTAAATCATGTGCGCCGGTTCTGTTTTCTTTATTAAATACTTTTTTGATAAGTGTTTTTGGTTGTTTGTTATTCTTTTTAAATTCCTCGAAGCAATCTGCAAATACTTTGATGCTGAATAGTTCTACGGAAGTAATTCCCTGTTTGTATAGATAAGAGTATGTTTTGTAAGGCTCATAGCAAACAATTTTTCGGAATTTGCTTTGAGATATGTAAGGCAGCATATCATCAACTATTACCGGGTTATTTGTAGAAAAATAGTATAACTTCTCAGCCATGTAAATAAAAACAACAGGCTCTTTTCCCAATACTCCGATTTCCAAAGGTAATATCGGTGTAACAAGCAAATTCTCCAAAAATTTCTCAAATTGAAATCTTGTAGATTGTTCAAGATCAATAGCTACACAATTGCGCAAATCCTCTTTAGATAAAGACCATTCTATTATTTTACGACCTTTTTTTATAGGTTGTTCTTGAGCCACCTCTATTGGTTTTATATCTTTTATATCGCTTACAGCTTTTTCTTTGACTTCTGCCTCCGGTTTTTCCTGATGTTCTATGCTAACAGGGGCAGACTCCGTTATTTGCGTTAAAGGCTCTTGTTTCTTGTCAGGTTGTTCTTGCGGACTATTTCTGACGCTTGGTTTTTCAGGGATTCCACCACCTAGAAACCCTTCAATATAGACTGGACTCTCCGTTTTTTCTTCTTTTTCATCCGCACATTCTTTATATTCCAACCGATAGCATTCTGCCAGGATATTTTGAATGATTTTAACATCCACGTATTGATATTTGCTGTTTTGCAAGTTCTCGAGATAGCGCTGCGCCACCTTTATATCTGATACAGACAATTTATTTTTATTATTTGTTTTGATTGCATCTATGATTTGTTCCGGAAGATTACGCATATCATTTTGCGATTGGGGTATCTTTTCCATATATTCGAATGCCAGCCTATTCAATGGAACGACGGCCACTTTGGATCTTTCAGACACAGAAATCATTGCACGAAAATGCTTGGATGTAATACCCGAGCTCAAGAGTGCCTGTAAGTTGTTCCAATTCGCCAGGGCATAACCCAAAAGTACGGATTCCTGTTCTTCTAACTGGTTTTTATACAAAGGGGAGTAACCACACAACTGACATATTGAATTACAATTATATTGCGTGATAATACTGAAACAAAGCTCCACGTGCTCCGTGTTTAACTCATCAATTCGATAAGCTGGTGGCACAAGCCTATTTACCTGTAAAAATGATAGCAATTCTTTATTATCTGGAAATTCACCCGGGTATTTCAAATTATATGCTTGTCGTGATAAACTAAACAATTTTTGCACGTCCATAACACCATTTTCATCTTCTAAAAACTTTCTGCAGGCAGGAATATATAGTTGTTTTTTCATAGCAAACCTCTCCTTCAAACTCTTTCTGACCTTAAACTAGCAAAGAAAAAGAGTAATCTCAACGGGGCAATTGCCAATTTGTTTTCCTATTTTTGCGCCACAGTAACAATTATTTGTGTGAGTAGCAAATAAGCAATACTAGGGTGCTTTTTGAATTTGAAAGATTGTTTTATATAGAATATAATGTCTTTGCACGAACTTTTTAAAGGAAGCCATAGGTGGACTTAATTTTTTAAAATTCCTAGTGATAGGTATTGTGGGAGATTAGTCTGTCTATGGCTTTTATTATGCGAGAAAGGGGGAATTTACATGAGACATCTCACACACGAACTTCATAAAGACAATCTGTGTATGAATGCAGACCGGTGTTGCAAACACACCGTTATCAAAAGTGCAGTAAATCGATGGAGAATCCTAATGGTAAGCACTAGTTGCGGCTCCTCGTTATTACGGAGCTATGTTTCTTGTAAATTCCTTATATGAAAAAATTTTAATGAGTTTCTTCCTATTATAAATGGGTAGTCATACAAGGAAAAACACGTTCTTGCGAATATAAATTTTTATCATCTATGCTTATATTATAAGGAGGTAGAATTTTATGCGTAGGAAAAAATTATTAATTATTATTACATCAATCATTCTTTTTATTCTAATTTCATGCGTTGGGATATGGTTAGTGGGGTCATCATCCAAAACAAGTGATGGCAAAGCAATAACCCGAGAGGAGTCTGTAGATGATGCTATGGAAGAGAAACATTCAGAAAAGGAAAGCAACAGCAATGAAAATTTGACATCAGAATCGGAATCTAGTAATGCATCAGATCAAACTGCAAATAAAGAAATGCCAACGAAAGGAAACGACAAGACTGAAGAAAAGACTACCGCTCATGTACATAAGTGGGTAGCCAAGCAAACGGTTATAACACACCCGGAAAAAGGTCATTACGAAAAAGAGTGTGTGAAAGAAGCTTGGGTGGAAGACGTTCCGAAGTATGAAGAAATTGCAGTAGAAGTGTGTGGTAACTGCGGAGCAGAATTTACGACAGATCCGTCAGAACATATCAAAGAGCATATGTTAAGTGGAACTGGGACAAAAGGCTGTCGTACGGAATACCGACAAGTTCAAGTAGGTGTAGAACAGGTCAAACACGAAGCAGAATACACCGAAAAATGGGTGGTTGATGAAAAAGCAAAAGAAGAAACAGTTACAACTTATAGTTGTGCTTGTGGTGCTACAAAATAGGATAAATATACAGTCCAAGGAACAGAGGGAAGCCCCTCTGTTTTTTAATGGGATTGTATGAAAGGAGGAAAGAACAAAAATGAAGTTACGAAAAAGAATACTTTCACTGTTATTTGTCTTTGTCATGCTTATTTCGACAGTTCAGGTAAATGCATCAGAAATAACAGATACTACATCTGATAACTTTGTAGAAGGAAGTATTGACGGACAGACAAGTAATATGTCCGAAACGTTATCAGGGCAGACTTCAGAAACCCCAACAGGTGAACAAGACGACGAAAAGTCAACACCTAACTCTTATCTTCTAACAGTTACAATCGAAGGAATTGGAGAAGTTATAATCACAACAGACTCCGAGAAAATCAAACTAGGAGAAAAAGAGAATACATATATTGTGCAGGAAGGAGTAGAAGTTCCAACACTTTTAGAACCAGATGAATCGTACTATATCGTGTATGCCGAACTCAACGGAGAATGGGTTGATATTAACGATGTAAATGCGTATTACACCATGCCGTCTGAAGATGCCGAATTAGTGGTTATTTATGACAAAATTGAAATTGGAAGAAATATGTTACCAGTTCCACTTGCAGATCAGGTTACATATAACCAAACAATCACGAATTCTTATGGCAATAAAACAAGCAAATTTCAAGTAAATGGTATATGGGCATGGTGTTGTGATGCACATAATACAACACCAGCCAGAGGAGATGCCATTTCAAGCATTGTTGAATCGACGAATGCAAATCTCTTAAAAGTATTGTGGTACGGTTGCTTAGGACCTGGAGCGATTTTGGAAAACAATAACGATGGATGGATGCAGACAAGTCAAGCTGCATCACAGGCGCTCGGAAACGGACGAGTGCATAGTCGTTACGAAGCTTGGTACAAATCAGTGATTACAAAAGCAGCGCCGCCTTCAGGATTTAAAGCATATATTGCAACACCTGCCAATGGCAAACAGAAACTTACATATTTTGTATATACGCCGGTAGTAAATGGATATCTAACCGCCACAAAGACTTCAGCACAACCAGCAGTTACAAGTGGAAACAGTTGCTATTCACTGAATGGTGCTGAATATGGAGTGTATAGCAACTCTGCATGTACCTCGAAAGTTGGTACATTGACATTTAATGCATCCGGAAAAGCAAACACTTTAACGTTACAAGCAGGAACCTATTATTTAAAAGAAACAAAAGCTCCGGCAGGATATTCTCTCAGTACGGCCGTAACACCAGCAGTTGTCACGGCTGGAAATACAACAAATACTCCTGTTACCAATAGACCTCAACTAGACCCGATAGGTGTACTAGTAAGTAAAGTTGATGCTGACACAAATCAAAACGTGGCAGAGGGAGCCGGAACGCTTCAGGGTGCCCAATTTACTGTGAAATACTATGCAGGTAGTTATAGTTCAGACCCTGCCGCACAAGGAGTAGCGCCAACTCGTAAATGGGTATTCCAAACAGATGCAGATGGATTCTGCTATTTCAGCAGTGCATATCTTGTATCAGGCGATACCTTTTATACAAATTCGAGTGGAACACCGTCTTTACCTTTAGGGACTGTGACAATTCAAGAAACAAAAGCTCCGGAAGGGTATTTGATTAATCCGGAGGTATACGTAAGACAGATTGTAGCAAATGGTAATGCTGAAAACGTTGATACTTACAACTATCCAATCATCAAAGAAAGTTCATTAAAGTTAGATTTAGTGAAAAAACAAGAAGGTACAGAAATTGTAATTCCTGGTGTTGTTTTTGAACATACAACTCCAGATGGTGTGGTTTCAACATATACAACAGACAATGCCGGTGCACTCACAATCAAAGGTTTAGAGCATGGTACACACACCTTGCGTGAAGTAAGCGCTATTGATGGCTATATAGTAAATAGTAATGTGATTACGTTCAAGGTATCATCAGACAATAGTATTGAGCTTTTGTCTTCGATAGATGCTTCCGTGGGTGATATCGATTTTACAATCACTTCTTCAGGCAATATTTCTGTAGTAGTTGAAAACAAGTTGGCACCATATAACCTGACGGTGTACAAGCAAAATAATAAAGGCACACTCCTAGAAGGTGCAGAATTTACCCTGTACAGCGAAAAAGAATGTATCAATGCCGTATCAATAGGTGCTACCGATGCAAACGGCAATCTTACTTTCAGTGGTCTGGTCGTAGGTACCAAGTACTATTTAAAAGAAACAAAAGCTCCTACGGGTTACCGTATTCCTGTTGATGAAAACGGCGCCCCTTACGTGACAGAAGTTTATACTTCAAGCAATCCAACAATCGATGAGTTTTTCTTCTATATAAATGGAGACAAATTCAATTCGGAAGCTACGGGTTCGTATACACTTACAGGAACTACACAAAACAGAGAAGTAAATATAACAGTAATTAATGAAATTACATAT
>JAFQDE010000046.1 GCA_017416155.1 Tyzzerella sp. | reverse complement strand
ATAAGATGCTAATACTGCTTTCATTTCTTTTTCCTCCTTCTACTATCAGCATCGCTTGGCATATCTCCAAAACCAATGCGTTTCCATTATTTCTGTGGCAGGTATTCCCCCCAGATACATTTTTCTAAACTCAGGCTCCAATTCTCTCATGTACACCCCTTTAATAATGCTATGATTTAATTTGTCCTCTACATATTTCGCTTCATCGAATATCTCACGGTTGCAGCAGTACACTTTATACCAATGCTGCTTCCCCGCCTTTAAACATCCTATACAATTAGCATGTTTAGAGTTGACATATAAAGACGGCTTTCGTATCCCGACCTCTTCAATGTTGCAAAGGGTCCTATCCCACTCTGCCAAAGGATACATACTTTCATATCCCATACGGCTTAAATGTCGTCTCCTTCTGTCTATTCGATGCCACTCTGACGAATCAAATCCATAGATCAAAGTAATCTCTTTCGAAATACATCCTTGATTTACCGGGTAATTATTGTTCAACCATTCATGAAACGGTTTCGTTTTCAAATAATGTGTACAGATTTCACAGCCTGCGCGAAACTTAAATTTCCCATGTTCAAGACATAAAGAAAGCGGAGTTACATCTTCGTAATTCTTACAGTTTGCGTAAGTAATTGGTAGATGCAGAAACTCCGCCACTTCATGCTTAAACACTTTAATTTTACTATGTTCCACTTTGGAACTTATATTATGATTTAATAAAATCACATTTTCCTTACCGTATCTTCTCACGGTTTCAATAGCGGCTAAAGCTGAACTGTGCCCGCCACTATAACAAACTACATATTTCACTATTTCTCACCCACTTAACAAATTATTTTTGTCAAATGGGAAAGCATTTCTATTTATTTCCTCCCAGTGACCTGTTTCATCGAAACAGCGGGCTGTCCCGCAGGCGTAATAGCCCTTTGGCGAACTCTGATAAAGAGTAGGCGTCTTCACCCCAATACTTTTACGTGAGACGGGGTGTGTTTGTCTTGGTGCATACTATGATGCAGGTTATCAGCCTATTGGCATTGCCTCACCTTACACAACCCTGCATACAGGGATTTTAAGAAATAGTTACCTGTGTTTTTCATATTGCTTTTTCACACGCCCCTTAAAGACATATCTTGGCGTGTTCAAACCTCCTTCAAATTACATAATTGAACCAATGTCAGTTTCAACGCAATCTCCGGTCTATAAAACCCTTGCTTGATTTTATTTACTGCTTCATCTATAACATTCATCGCCTCATGGCACTCTTCAGCAGATAATCTCGGTACAAAGGTGCGATACTGCACTCCAATCTCCTTTAACGACACATTACATACCCGCATTTTGTATGCAAGCCTGTAACTTCTAAGAAGAAGGGACAGCACTCCTATGACATTGTTCTTTTGATTTTGTAAAATCAAATCTGCTTGATGTTGCGCTTTTTCATGGTTTCGCTCGCTGATGAGCTGTATCAAAGAGTAAATATCCTCAGTTTCTCGATCCAATACTACTTTTTCTACAGTCTCTTTTGTTATTTCCCTTGAAACGCAAAGCCGTTCCAATGCATGCAAAACATCATAAAGATTGGATTCTTCAGAATAATAATTGACGTATTGAAGAAAGGTGTTATACGCTTCCTTCGTTATTGCACTACCATTCTTTTTAACATACTGTACGATTGTTTTTTCCAACAATTCGTGTGATAACTTGTTAAACTCCTTAATTTCATCTTTTTTGAACGCCTTGTATACTTTGCTTCTTTTATCGACATCATTACAAAACACGTAAATACTGACCGTGTTTTTACGTTCCGCAACATAGTCAACCAATTCGGCACAGTCTTTCAAATTGCCGGCGCGATAAATTAGTATCTTTTCGTTTCCAAACAAAGAATACTGGCCAAGAAACTGCTTCTCATTTTCGGTAAATTCACTTGTTTCGAGTAAATCCAACTCTGGAACCTCAACCTTTTTGCGTAGCTCTTTGCGATACTTGTCAATCTGAAAAGGCTCGTCACCAAATACCAACATCTTTTTCAAACTCTTCGCCCCCTTTAACGTCAATCAATCCTTCCAGTTCGCGTAAAAATATACTTTTACCATTACAAACTTCTGCCAGGTACAACCGACTTTTCGCTCTTGTCATTGCGACATAGAGCAATCTACGGTCCTCCTCCACACAATCACCATCAAACTCATCAACTCCATAAACCAATACTACGGGAAATTCTTTCCCTTTTGAATCATGAGCGGTAAGCAAATGTAATTGGTCACTCCTTTCAGATTCATACGTAACTCTCGTATCGTCCTGGTAAGTTTTTATGGCAGAAAAAAAACGATACATTTCAAAAGCGTTTTTTACATAACGCTCTCTCAACATATCGTCCAATAGTAGCAGAGTTTCTTCATATTCTATTTCAGGTTCCAGATAACATTCGCAAATCTGCCGGATAGCTTCTCTTGGTTCAAGATAAAAACACTGAGTAGCCCGATATATTTTAGCTATCGCCTGCAATAATAAAGAATCCTCATCGGTGACCGACAAATATCTGGCTCTTTCTTCGTTATGAAGAGCATATGCTTGACTGGAATTTATCCAATTATCATACAAACTTTGTGCTGCATCTTCTTTCCAAATTGGAATGCCACTACCAGCCAACAATCGATACCACACTCTGTCGTCTCGATAATTTCCCTGATGTATAGAAAGCAAATCAAGAATAGTCTGAAAAGTGTAATCTTCAAAGAGATAGTATTTCGGCTTTTCGTATTTCAGGATAGCCGAATCCGGATGCACCCGGTTGTACGCCTCTATCATATGACATACACCTTCTAATTCTCTATTTGTCCTCGCAATAATAGCAATATCACCTAACCCTACATCTTGTTTTAAAAGTGTATTTATAAAACTACCCAATTGCTCCATGCAGAAATTTCGAATAAGCACAGGTTTTCTGCCTGTTTCAAAATGAGATTTCATCTCTACAGGAATCCGTCCCTGATTGTGTCCTATCAAATGATTCGATGCCAACAAAATTTCTTTAGAAGAACGAAAGTTGTCATCCAAACAAAAATCTTTGACACCAGAATATATTTTGTCAAACTCTACCATGAAACGGTTGCTTCCACCTCGAAAGCCATAAATACACTGATCCGAATCACCGAATATTGTCAGATTGTCTTCAGGGGATTTCACAAGGAGTCGAATTAACCTCACTTGCATTTCGTCAAGATCCTGTGCTTCATCAATTAGTATATAATCATACAGTTCTTGAATATGTTTTAACGCTGAGGCATGCTGTTCAAGAATGTCTACTGCATACGAAATCTGCTCGTCATAAGAAATATATCCGGAAAACCGATAACGATTATCATACATTTCTTTTACACGCAGTATGCCTTCCATATCCTTTTCAGGATACGCTTCGGCAAATCGGCTTTCGCCTTTTTCATCAATAAACGCAAAATCCTGTAACAGACGTTCCAAAAACCCAGTTCTCCCATTTATATGGTTGTAATTAAACCCTTGAAGTTCCGGAAGTTTTTGCAACAAGTCATGCAGTATCTTTTTGCAATCAACCTTACTAACCAATCTTTTACGTCCCGTCCAACACTCATTCATGCGAATAATCATAAATCCCAACGCATGTAAAGTCATAACGTTAAGTCCTTCACTATCCGGTATGCGTTCTTCTATCTCTCTTGCTGCTTTCTTGGTGAAAGTAACAGCCAAAATCTTGCTGGGTGGCACACCACTTTTCATTAAGTAGCGTACCCTCGCAACCAATGTGGCCGTTTTTCCTGCACCCGGTCCTGCGGAAACTCGCATAGGACCATTTACAGACTGTATGGCTTCCTTCTGTTTGCCAGTATACTCATCCGGCTCACTCTTCTCTCTATTCTGTTCCTTTTTTAAATGGATATGCATAGAAGGCTTGCAAATATCTTTGTAATCGCATTGCTTGCAACTACCTAATTGACAACTTGCTATTTCCGTAGAAATAAAATCGTCAACACTATTTGCCATACATGCTTTTAACTCAGCAAGTGTTACCTCCATGCGAAGATGCTCGATATGGTCGTCATAGATTGACGGCATACCACCTTTATCTTTCCGACACTTAAGCGCAAGAAGCATAACCGAAACATCCTCGCCCGGATAGAGAATACTCAAGGCCGACAGCAACATAAGGAGTTCCAAGTTCCCTCGAACCTTAGTCCTTAACGTCTGTCTTCCTTTCCCTTCTTTGCGAGGAAGAGCCGGTACAATAATGATTGCAACACGCCTTCCATCTGCTTCTTCTACTAGAAGGTTCGCAGAAAGTATTATGTCTGAAACATAAGTATTGTAGAGTTCTTCCGTGTACGGATAAGCAAAATTTATATTACAAGCAACAGCATTAGGAACATTTGATAATAACCAATAATACAATCTTTTGTAATACCATATGTCCTCTTTAATGGATTTTCGTTTTTGCCATTCCACAAAAAACCAATCATCCTCTGTCTTTTGCATCAATAAATCGCGTATCTTCTTTTCCACATATCTCCATTCTGTTCTTTTTAAAAACTCTTCACAAAAAAGTGCTATCGATTCCTGAAACAATAATTTCTGTTTATACCCTTTGGATAGGATGACTTGATTCAGCTCGTACCTCTTCGGACATCTAAGAAGTTCCTCGAAATCCATATAAATCATGCCACATACCTCAATTCTGGGTACACATCTAATAACTGTTCAATTTTTACTTTTAAGTCTTCGAGCAGTTGCTGGAATACAAAACAATTGATGAGCCAATGGAAATTAAGTGACGAATAGCCCAAATAGTTATACCCGTCATGTCCCATATCAATGTAAACATACTTATATAAATCTGTCTGTCCTACTTCCCAATTACATTGTATATATAAAGGAAACCTCAAGACATCTACAACTTCATCCAGTACTCTTTTTTCATCTTTGAATTTTGTCTTCACAAGTTCCGGGAATTTTTCACAGATGAGTTCATAAGCTCGGATATGCTTATTCCTAAAGATTAAGATACTGCCTTCCTCAAGACTACAATGAGACATCTTGATGTGTTCGTGATTATCCCATACAATATTACGCCACGAAGAATCTAACTCTCCGAACTTTCCGTTAAAAATCTTTTTCAGCTCATTCTTAGGCTTTCTCCAAAATTCGTCACTCCACTCATCCGAGTCGATCGCAATTTCTAGAACCTCAAAACCAGCACGATATAACATCTCACCTAGAACTTCCATGCAGGAATAGTCATAGTCCATTATTATATCGGATAAATCATCATTTGGAAAATCATCCTCCGTAATTTTTCCTGTAAGTAATGTTGGCTCGTCCAGTAAATTGATATGTGTGCCATACAGTTCATTGAATTTTTGAAAATACCAATGAAACAAATACAGTCTTATTATAGTTGTCTTGCTATCCCAATTCAAAGACCCCCAATTATAAAAATCCGTTAACACATCATCGTCAAATGGTTCCCTGTCAATTTTACAAATATCTTCATATTTCATTAAAGTTCCTCCTTTTGAAAGTCAAAAAGACTGTCAGCCAAATCCAACAGTCTTTCCAATATATACATCGCCATAAATACATTCCAGTTCATATTACCCAACGAGTTTGTTTCACCGCTTGAAGTTCCATAATGCACTGCTATCATATACTCCTGCTTTAATGCAAGAACGCTTTCCTGCTCTTTATCATTCAGCAAGTTTCTGATAACTAACAATGCTCTGAGAATCTTATCATGTTCTTTCTCGAATTTCGCTTTGATTTCTTCTGGATGTTCATTTGCAAAATTCAAATATTTAAAAACTCTTTCGCTACTAAAAACAACAACCCGTCGCCCATATGAATAATCTAAACTATCCGCAAATACCGGTTGAAAAACTCGAAATAATTTCCGTGCCCTAGCATTACCAAAGGTCTTCAAATAGGAAAATATCAAGCGTTTCTTTTCACTTCTTTTCTTTCCCGCCATTTCATTCCACGTTATGCCAGCAACCTTCTCTACTTCTCCGAGGTTAATTTCTTCAAACCGAAAAGAACTCCACTCAGGCAATGTAGAGATCATAAATTCAAATAATTCTTTCAAATATTTTTCAACATATACATCGCTAAATGAACTAGAGCGATAGGCGCTCCACACCACGCTCGTATCCTCGATTTTACGCGCAAAAATTGCCTCTGAATCAAATAGTTTGGCATAATACAAGGTCAATAGGTTTAACGTACATACTACTTCGTTGTCGGGTGCCCTGCACATACTTTCTAGGTTACACTTCAAGGATAAAAATGGTTCCAAGGGCATTTTTAACACATTTTCATATCTCATACTTGGACCACTTCCTTAAACAAAACAGAACCCTTGAAAGTATCAAAATAATATACACCACCATTCCACATCTCCTCAACGAAGAGCTCTACCGTACACTTGAACAAGATAGTTGCGGCCAACATGTTGGTTGCCAGATGTTGTGGTCTAGAATTATTTAACACCTCACAACTTTCTTCACTTCTAGGTAGCGACTTGTCTTCCAATATTTCCGGGAAAATAATCGCCCTATCCGGACTCATAATCTTGCCACCGATTTTCAGCCCAACCACAACCTCTCCTGAAGAAAATTCGTTTGCCGAATCCAAATAATAGCAAACAGGAGCTGTCTTGAAGTATTCATGTAAAACTTTCCTACATGCATGGTTATCAACACACCCTATAATGACTGTTACGTAGCCATACTTTTCTAAGTTTTCAATGTCCTTTAACGAATCAATATACTTTGGATAATAGCCACACTGAATTCCAAACACTTCAGTTAAAACCTCTGCCATCACTTCCGCTTTATTTCTTCCAACATCGCATGGCAAAAACGGCTGTCGTCCTATATTCTTGTTTTCCACGTAATCTCCGTCAACAAGCGTAATACTGCAGCTTTTAGCAACATCATTGTCATATAAATAGCGTCCCAACATACTAGCAAAATTTCCGCCGGTGCCTCCACAACCAATAATCAGAATATTATATCTCGCACGCATTTGTCTGTACCTCCTGCATACTAAATACATCTGCCAATGCCATATCGCCAAAAGTCCCAGCCATACCGGCACGGATTTTAAAGGAGCATTTCGGTTGATCAAGATTCCCGATCACCATATACAATCGTATTCCTTTTTCGTCTTCATTATCCGTACTAGAGAAAAAAGCATGAAAGGAAGCGTGACTGTGAATATCCATCACTAGTACCTTCTTCTCTTCCATTTCAAAATTGCGATGAAAAACTACTTGTGCTCTCCCGCATTCCTGTTCTGGTACATAGATAGAATACGTCTTCTCATCTACGTCATAAAAGATTTGCACTGCAAACTCATATGTAGGATTTTTACGGAATAACTCTATTGTTTTCTCTACAATAACCCACGGAATTTTCGGTGCTGTCAATTCAAACTCTACAGAACCTTCATCTGTGAGATTGCGTTTGAAGACGCCAAATGGTCGCGATTCCACCCTCCATTGACATTTGTTTTCGTCAGTAACAATGTCATGCTTATAATCTTTTCGCTCAGATATAATCTGCATTCCTTTTCTAGAACTTTTAAGGATCGGTACAACAAAATGTCGTTTATCATATGTCATTTCAGTACGTTCTTTTGAATATTCAGGATATTCGCCTTCAAGTACCTTTCGGATTTCTTCCAAAGACGCTTCACCCTTTCCGTTTACATCTTCTGGCGAGACAATAATTCTAAACCCGCCTGCTCGAACTTCCACCGGTAAAGAAATGTTTTTATTATCATTTTCCTTTTCTTCCTTTACAATCGGGAAAAGTAGATTTTCAGATTCTACATACGCAAAAGAACATCCTACAAACTCCGGATGGTTTTTACTATACAATTGCCTAAATACATCCTCCGTAAGTTCCTCATCTTCTAAATCATCTTCCGTATACGTTTCCTTAATGTCAAGATATCCGACTGTAATAGGAAGATTATAGGTTTTTCCTATGGCAGCAGTTGCCTCCATGTACGGCACAAGAATCTTTTGTTTCTCATCATACATAAATTTGCAGCCCTGATACTCCGGATGTTCTTTCACCCAAAGACCACGTATTTCTTCGATAGAAATTTTTGTATCCTGCCATAAGGTAGCTTTACCGGCAACAACCTCAAGTGGAAATTCTAGTTTCTCTTCATCAGTAATTTCCTTATAGACAATCTCTGGTTTTACATAGGTTGCAACGCCTTCCTCCTTTTCTTCCAATTCGATTGACTTTAACTTAAAATAAATTCCTGCTAATTCGCGGAATTCATCTCGTATCTTTTTCTTGAGTTCATCTTCGCTCCATTCACCATCTTCATTAGCGCCAAATATATGTTGCAAATGTCCGCCACAGAATTTGACAGGCAATTGAAACTTATTACCTGAAGATTTTTTAGACGGCTTTTTACCATCTTTCTTGTCCTCTGGTTTTTTCTGCTTCTTATTACTTTTTGATTCGTTTATATCCTCTTCGCTGATTCCTAATATTTCTAATAAATCACTCATCTGAGTATCCTCCTATTCTAAATTTTGCAATAATTGACCTAAGCTACCTGAGCCACTAGGCACCAGGATTTCCTCCGGGAATTCCTCAAAATCTTTGAGTCTCTCATAAACACCTCTGAGATTAGAATAATCCCAACTCGAAGATCGCTTCGGCGTATAATAATCATTATTACTTGGGCTATCGTAAAATAAGGAACAGATTACATCCAATGTCTGCAAATCATTTATTTTAGGCAGTGTATTGGATCCCCAACAAACGGTATGTGCATATAAACTCACATTGCCAAATGGATAGTTGTAAAGAACACTATTTTCTCTATATCGTTTACCCTTCAAAGCGTATACCATTGTCTTATCAATCCTCTCATCAACTATTTCAAAATAAAATAGCATGGTTGGAAAAGGAATGTGATATTTCGTGTTCTCGTAAACCGTATGTCTTTTCCCTTTCGGCACAATCATAACTATTTTCCCATTTAATATTCCGCCTTCTCTACTGATAACACCATCATAATAATGTTGTGGCAATTTTCCGATTCTATGCATCTCATTCTCTGATACCGTTGAGTCAGATAACGCCTGTAGTAGCTCTTTTATGTCTACATACTTTTCTTGTATTACACCGCAATTGTCAATCACCCTTACATGGGCAGCATGACAATACTGGCCATCAAAATTTTCATCATCAAATTCTATGAATGTCTTCATACTCTCTTCTCCTATATAATTCTGCGTGTGAAATGTTTCGACTTTTTACACTGTGACAGATTCACTGTCGGCACATCGGAATCGTATTCATCTCTCAAAATACTTTCCAAGTGATTAATGTAATATGCGATATCATCCAGTGACGCCCTTTTAAAGCAAAACTGGCTTCCTGATACTAGCCCGTAAATCATTCGTAAGTCCTCTCCATTGTGACTCTCCTTTTCGGGTAGCTCTTGGATGCTGTTTACCAACTTTAATACATCAAGTTTCATTTAAAACTTCTCCTTTTTTTCTCCTAGAAATTCATAGCTAATATCTTCCTCTAGCAAATAGCAAATATAAACGGCAACTTCATATAAAAAAAAGGCATGTGAAACTGATGCTTCCACAATACCTTCCTTATATGGCATATTACCTTTTTTCTTAAATTGGTTTAACCACTTTTTTGCAATTACCAGAGCATTTTGCTTATTACCTACGATTTCTCCTTTCTCTAAACTACACTCTTCCATTACGACTGTTTCTGCAGTATCGAATGGTGCAATTTCTATTCCCAACTTCTCTCTAAAATGCAAAAACACTCTTTTCGCCAAATCCAAGTTCCTGATGACTATACTAACTTCAATTTCGTCGAACACTTCTCCCCCGTCTATCATATCTGCATACTTCATAGCTTCTGCAAAATAGACGTAGTAGAAACCAAGCGACATATGATAGTTCACATAATCCTCGTTCCCTGACATTCCATGGCTACTAATAAATTCATTTATTTCCAGACAAGGATTGTCCTCGCCTGTTTGGCACCTCCTAGCAAATCGACATTGCTTAATTTTAGGTGGTCCGGTTGTACAGATTTTATGTTTTTTCTTTCTGTACTCTTTGTTTTCTCCTGCTGTCGTCATGACAACTCCCTCCTTTTACTTGAAAATTTGCATAAAAAAACACCTGGCAATAATACCAGGTGCATAGTTACATTCATGCTTCCTCGATAATAATATACAACACCTGTTACCAGGAATTGATTACATTACGATTTCAAAAGAAACAATGATAAATAATTTGTTTTATACAGTTCAATTATAAAGTATCTAACACGGAAAGTCAAAACTTTTAT
>JAFQDE010000019.1 GCA_017416155.1 Tyzzerella sp. | reverse complement strand
GCACTGCTTTGACGGATTTGTAGAATTCAGAGTACAAATTCCAACAATCTAAAAAATTAAAGAAATTCAATAAAACTTCAATCTTCCTCCTGTACAATGGTTGTATCATGGTACAGGAGGTTTTTTATGGCATTTCAAACCGTATTTAAGAGATACGAACTGAAATATATGCTCACATCCGAGCAAAAGGAACGAGTCCTTGCAGCGATGACACCGTATATGAAGCTTGATAAATACGGAAGAACCACCATTCGCAACCTTTATTTTGATACGGACACTTATCTATTAATTCGCCGTTCCATTGAAAAACCGACATATAAGGAAAAGCTGCGCATACGAAGTTATAGCAAAGCCGATGCCGATAGCACGGTGTTTGTTGAACTGAAAAGAAAATATAAACACGTTGTGTATAAACGAAGACTGTCCTTGCCGGAAGCCGAAGCTATGAAATGGCTGTCAGGAGAAAAACATACCGAAAAGCACACGCAAATATCAAACGAGATTGATTATTTTATGAAACATTATGGCACGCTTCATCCTACAGTATTCCTTTCCTATGAGCGTGAGGCATATTACTCAAATGACGGTAGCGACTTCCGTGTAACCTTTGATGATAATATACTTTGCAGACAAGAAGATCTGTCTTTGCAATCCGATGCCTACGGCACAGCGATTTTACCCGAAGGTAAGGTGTTAATGGAAATTAAATGTAGTGGCGGTATACCACTCTGGATGACAGAAGTGCTGTCAAGAGAAAAGATATATAAAACGTCTTTTTCAAAATACGGAACAGCGTACAGAACGCTGATTTTTCCGCAAGACCATAAAATGAACTCATATAATATGTTGGAGGTAACTCGTAATGCTTGAAAATTTATTTAAAGGATTATTTGATACAGATTTAACGGCAGTCATCAGTGTGACCGACTTTTTACTCTGCCTTGGTGCATCCCTCATTATCGGCATTTTAATAGCATTTGCCTATATGTACCGCACACGCTATACTAAGAGTTTTGTTGTAACATTGGCTTTGCTTCCTGCGGTGGTTTGCGTTGTTATTATGATGGTAAACGGTAACGTAGGAACAGGTGTTGCGGTGGCAGGTGCTTTTAGCCTTGTGCGTTTTCGCTCTGTTCCCGGCACGGCAAAGGAAATTTGCACCTTGTTTTTGGCTATGGGTGCAGGTCTTATAGCAGGTATGGGCTACCTTGGATTTGCGTTGCTGTTCACGGCGGTTATGTGTGTAATGTTTGTTCTCTATAACCGCCTTGATTTTGGCACAAAAAAGAATGCTGCTACATTTAAGACCTTTACCATCACCATTCCCGAAGACTTGGATTATTCAGGCATTTTTGATGACATTTTCTCTGAGTTCACAACCTCTCACGATCTTGTGCGTGTTAAAAGCACCAATATGGGAAGTATGTTCAAGCTTACATACAATGTAATGCTCCGTGATGTTACCCGTGAAAAAGAGATGATCGATAAAATCCGTTGTCGTAACGGAAATCTTGAAATTGCGGTATCTAAACAGGAAACGGTCGGAACAGAATTATAATGGTGATTGCTATGAAAAAGATATTATTTATTTTATTGTTTTTATTTTTAATGCTTTCGCTTCTCGTGGGTTGCGGAAAAGATACGGATAGTAACAAACCATCCGAAAGTCAGGATGGTACATCTTCTATCACTACTCCCGTAGAGGTTGATTTTTTAAAAACTGATGCGGATATGTTTACCGAGCGAGATAATAAAACTGACTATGATGAGAGCAAGGCAGTTACAATTAAGCTGAATGGAACAACGGCTACATCAAGTTCGAATAGTGTTAAAATATCCGGCTCGAAAATTACTATCGTCGAAGAAGCGACCTATGTTGTTTCGGGTGAACTGACTGATGGTATGTTAGTTGTTGATGCACCCGATACAACAAAATTGCAAATTGTTTTGAATGGTGCAAATATTACGAGCAAAACATCGGCAGCACTTTATATTTTAGAAGCCGATAAGGTGTTTTTGACACTTGCTGATGGAACCACCAACACACTTGCTAACGGCGGTAGTTTTACTGCTATTGATGATAATAATATCGATGCCGCCGTATTCTCCAAACAGGACTTGACCTTCAATGGATCAGGCAACTTAACAGTAACCTCTCCTACGGCGCACGGTATTGTCTGCAAGGATGACCTTGTGTTCACTGGCGGAATCTATACAGTCAATTCCGCTTCTCATGGTTTAGATGCCAACGACAGTGTAAGAATTACAAATGCCACGCTTAACATTGATGCCGGCAAGGATGCTATACACGCCGAGAATATCGATGATACCTCCCTTGGTTTTGTTTATATTGCAAGTGGAACGATCAAAGCAGAAGCTGAAGGCGACGGTATCGCCGCCGGTGCTTATATGCAGATAGCAGACGGCACGATAGATCTTCTTGTTGGTGGTGGCAGTGAAAACGGAAGTAAGGAACATTCGGATAACTTTGGCGGATTTATGGGTGGAGGACACGGCGGTGGCAGACCCGGTGAAATGCGACCAGACAGTTCACAAGGTTCAACCATCACGACCGATGAAAGCAGTACAAGTATGAAGGGACTCAAAGCCACAAGCAGTATGCTGATTTCGGGTGGTGATTTTACCATCAACTCGGCAGATGATTCGGTACACTCGGATGTTTCGGTTATTATTAACGGCGGAACATTTACCATAGCATCGGGTGACGATGCTATTCACGCTGAGGATACCTTGACCGTTACTGCGGGTAAGATTGATATTTCTGAAAGCTACGAAGGTCTTGAAGCTTTGCACATTGACGTGCAAGGTGGAGATATTAAGTTGAAAGCAAGTGATGACGGTCTTAATGCCGCAGGCGGAACAGACCAAAGTGGCACCGAAGGTGGCCGTGACGGAATGTTTGGCGGAGGAATGGGCGGTGGCAAACCCGGAGGTATGGGAGGTCACGGTGGTATGTCTTCAAACTCTAACGGAAGCATTAAAGTTTCAGGCGGAAATCTTTATATAAATTCCTCCGGCGATGGTATGGATGCCAACGGCACATTGGAAATCAGCGGCGGGTATACCATAGTTGTCGGCCCTACACAAGGCGATACAGCCACCCTTGATTATGATAAGAGTGCTACCATTACAGGCGGTACCTTTATCGGCACAGGTGCTCAAGGTATGGCACAGACCTTTAGCGAATCAGAGCAAGGTGTTGTAGCGGTCAGCGTGGACAATCAAAGTGCAGGCACAAAGATTGTATTAAAAGATAAAAACGGAAAAACGATTATTGAGCATTCACCCGAACTTAATTTCGCAGTTGTGATTCTGTCAAGTCCTGATATCAAAAAGGGAGAAAGCTATACGATAACAGTTGGTTCCGCATCGGGCGAATTTAAAGCAAGTTAATATAGAGATATATCTTGCAAAACACACAACAAAGGCATCGCCCAATAGGAACTGCTCTCCGTCAAGAGGACAATGAAATAAAATAATTTTTCCAGCCGATATCTTTAAGGTATTGGCTGGATTTTATTGGAAAGTATTGAAAACAAGAATTAAGGAAGAGGGCACGATACGAACGGATATACCATGGGTAAAAACATTGTGTGAGGATTGTTGTAGGAAATTTTAATTCCGTGTCAATTCGCATAATTAAAAATTGCACTTTGGTATATTATTTCTCCTTTTACAGATAATACTCACAGAGTAAAAAATGACAAAAGGAGAAATGTATATATGAAAGCAACAGGTATTGTACGCCGTATGGATGCTCGCGGTATAATAACACAAAATGATTACATACTCTAGAAGGTGTTGACAAAAGAAAAAGAACGGACTAAAATAAAGTTACACTTTAGATTAGTCGGAGGCGTAAAAATGAGTTATATTGAAAGAGCTATTTCACCAATATTAAAAAAGCGAGTTGAGTCGAGCAAATGTGTACTTATTACCGGTGCAAGACAAGTTGGAAAGTCGACACTTGTAAAACATGAATTTCCAGAGTATAATCGAGCAAATTTTGATGACAGATTAACAAGATTACAGGCAAAAGAAGAACCAAAACTTTTCTTTATGAATCATCCTTGTCCACTGTTTATTGATGAGGTTCAAAAGGAAAACAGCATTTTAGAAGACATCAAGCAGATTGTAGATGATTCTGAGGATAGGGGACTGTTTATTCTTTCTGGTTCACAGAAACTTGAACTGATGAAAGGAATGAGCGAGTCTTTGGCCGGTAGAGTATCTATATCTGAATTATCAGGACTTTCATTGCGTGAAATTCATAATGTGAAGTTTAATCGACATTTTGTACCAACCGATGAATATTTAAAGGCAAGAGAAAAAGAAATAAAGAAATATGATAGTTTATGGGAGACTATCCATAAAGGTTCTTATCCAGAATTATATGATGTGGAAAGAGATTGGCAGGAGTATTATTCTTCATATGTGTCCACTTATTTAGAAAGAGATATTAATGAATTGATTTCTGCAGATAGCATTACTTTTACTAAATTTCTCACATCTGTTGCCGCAAGAACAGGCGAGATGTTAAACTATGCAAATGTTGCAGGCGAGGTAGGAGTAAGCGAACCAACAATTAAGAGTTGGATTTCTATCTTGGAAAGAACCGGAATTGTATATTTGTTGCAACCATATAGCACCAGTGCTTTAAGTAGAGCAATCAAAACGCCTAAAATATATTTTAGAGACACGGGGCTTGCATGTTATCTCACAAGATGGTTGACAGCCGATGCATTGAAACATTCTGCTGTTGCAGGAAATATGTTTGAAACCTTTGTTGTATCAGAAATATTGAAGTCGTATACAAACGAGGGAAAAGATTATAAGTTTAATATTTTTTATTATAGAGGCAAAGATAAAAATACTTTTGGGGAAAACGAAATTGACTTAGTTATTGAAGAGGATGGAGTACTGTATCCAATTGAAATTAAAATGTCAGGAAACCCTAAGGCTGAAATGGGCGCGACAAATCAAGTATTAGATAAGGTTCAAGAAAAGACAAGGGGAATGGGAGTGATTCTCTGTTTAATCGATAAAAAGACATATTTGCGTGAAAACTTAGTTGCTCTTCCAATAGAATATATATAAAAATTAAAATTGAGTGTTGGTATATTATTTCTCCTTTTACAGATAATACTCACAGAGTAAATTTTGTAAAAGGAGTTTTTATATATGAAAGCAACAGGAATAGTTCGTAGAATAGATGAATGAGGTATAATAACACCAAGAGCTATAAAGCCGCATAAACACTGGGTTTTCGCTGATTATGTCCAAAAAATTATCGAGAAAACAGGCGGTTTTATGCCTTAATTTCTAAAGAATCGAGGTGTCATAGGGATAAAAACCGCCGGATAAGCAGCACCGCTTATTCGGTTTTACATTTTCTCCCCTGTCGCAATTGTTGTATAACATTTGCGGCAAAAAAAGCAATGGAGAAAGAACATAACTGGATTACGCAGCTGTCCCAAAAACTCTATAGAATTCGGGACAGTGTCGCTAATAAAAACACTTTTTTGGGGCACACTAAATTTTAGAAAAAACTATTTACATTCGTGCTTTAATAATGTATAATGTAAAGCGTGAATGTAAAATGCTTTTGGAGGTGTGTTCTCATGGATAGCATTTGGAATGAAATAAGAAAGATCGCCGACGAGAACAGCGGCTTTATAAAAACGAGTGCTGTTGAGGCTGCAGGTATCAGCAGACCGATGCTACGTAAATATGTAGAAGACGGAAGATTGGAACAAGTCCGTAAAGGCTTGTATGTTCTTGCAGATGATCTTGCAGATGAGTTTGCATTAATACAGCTGCAGAGCACAAAGGCCATCTTCTCATACGGGACAGCTTTATACTTATGGGGATTGTCTGATCGCACACCACATAGATTCGATATTACCGTTCCTCAGGGTTCAAATATTAGCAGATTGAAACGGGATAATCCAACCCTCCGTTGTCACTATGTCCAATCTGACGTGTACGATATGGGAATAACGGAGATTCGTTCTCCCCAAGGTGTAATGATTCGTTTGTACGATAAGGAACGATGCATTTGTGATTTGATTCGTGATAAAGATAAAGTGGACATTCAGATTTACACACAGGCAATCAAGGATTATTTTAACACAAAGGCGGATAGACGAAAACTTTTGAAATACAGTAAGGTTCTTGGCGTTGAGGACAA
Source organism: Tyzzerella sp. (assembly GCA_017416155.1). Lineage (GTDB taxonomy): Bacteria > Bacillota > Clostridia > Lachnospirales > Lachnospiraceae > Faecalimonas. The sequence goes on along the minus strand of JAFQDE010000019.1, from coordinate 193,675 downwards.
AGTCAGAACTTACATGGAGGTATTGTGATGAAAACACCAGAACAATTAAAAGGAACCATACGCAGTATGGCGGCAAAGAAAAATCTTCGTGCCCAAGAGGTTCTGCAGATGTTCCTTTTTGAACGCGTCTTGGAACGTTTGGCCAACTCTGCTTACAAGAACAATTTTATTCTAAAAGGCGGTTTACTCATATCTTCTATGATTGGCATCGGAGAACGCACAACGATGGATATGGACACCACCGTGCGCGGCATTCAAATGGAAGAGGATGAAATCGTAAGAGCTGTCAAAGAGATCCTGTCGGTCGATGTTGGCGATGGTATTGAATTTGAATACCAAAGCATTGAGCCGATCCGTGAGGATGATGCTTATAATAACTTCCGCGTGCATTTGCGTGCAAAGTATGGCAAAATTGATAGTCCGATGAAAATAGACATTACTACCGGTGACGTTATCACTCCGGCGGCTATACAGTATGATTTTCCAATGCTGTTTGATGATAAGACGGTACCCGTTATGGCATATACGCTTGAAACGGTTCTTGCTGAGAAATATGAAACCATCATTCGTAGAAACATCGGCACCACAAGAGCCAGAGATTACTACGACCTCCACACCCTGTTCCGCAGCCGTAGTTCCGAGGTTCGTTTGGAGATTCTGAAGGCAGCTGTTTTACATACTGCGAAGAAACGCAACTCTGTTAAAGATATCGAAGATTGGCAAGAAATTCTTGCCGACATCAAAGCTGAGCCGATTATGCAGAGCCTTTGGGATAACTATGTTACCGAAAATCAATATATCGGTGAGTTGTCTTTTGAAGAGGTTCTGAAATCTGTAGAAGATATTTCGAAATTGCTGTTTGATTGAGAAACGATTCGATATCTTAGAGCATTTGAAAGAGGGATAAAAAATTCATGAATAAAGAAAAATTACATAGTATTGTACAAGAACAACAACCCAATATATGTCAAATAGCAGCTATGAAAAACGATGATATTGTTTATAGTGATGCTTGGAATGATTACAAACCAACAGACAATGTTCATATCGCTTCCGTAACAAAAAGTATTATATCAATCCTTATTGGAATGGCCATTGATAAAGGTATGATAGAAAGTGTAAATCAAAAAGTATTAGATTTTTTCCCAGATTACGTTACTAAAAGGGGCGAAAAGACAATCCAAGAAGTTTCTTTATATCATTTACTTACAATGACAGCACCTTATAAGTATAAGTCAGAGCCTTGGACAAAAGTATGTATGAGTGAAGATTGGACAAAATCAGTTCTTGATTTGTTAGGTGGAAGGAATGGTATTACAGGTGAATTTAAGTATTCAACATTAGGTATTCATGTATTGAGTACAATCATAACAAAAGTCAGCAATATGCCTACATTAGAATTTGCGAATGAGTATCTTTTTAAGCCACTTGGGATCAAAGAAAGAAAAAACTACATTTGTAAAAACAAAGAAGAACATATCGGTTTTGTAACATCAAAATCACCGAAAGAAAACGGCTGGTTTTGTGATAACAAGGGGATTGTAACATCAGGGTTTGGTTTATGTTTGTCAGCAGAGGATTTAGTCAAAATCGGTCAAATGTGCCTTAATAAAGGGATGTATGCTGATATGCAAGTGGTTTCATCGGAATGGATTTCACAAATGACAACGCCTTATCTAAAATGCGATGAAAAGTTTGGATTTATGCAATATGGTTATTTGTGGTGGATTATAGACGAAGAAAAGAAAATTTATTCAGCAATTGGAGATAGTGGAAATGTGATATATGTTAATACTGATAAAAATATTGTTATATCAGTTACTGCTACATTTAAACCGTTGGTGTTTGACAGAGTTCAATTTATACAAAAATATATTGAACCATTTATTACTGAATGAAATTTTTCAAAGGCTACCCAGTCAAAATGATTGGATAGCCTTCTCTTATGCTATGAAAACTCAATTGATTTTTCGATTTCAAAAAACAATTGGAAAATCTACTCATAATTTCTACAAAAAGTGTGATACTAACAAAGAACAAAAAAGCTATAACTCGTCCCAGATAAGGATTTGGGCAGAGTGGTCATTGAAAAACGCCGAAAGCCCGCATACAATAAGGCTTTTTGGCACATTTTAGAGTAGAGGAGTAGAAATATATGAAAGCAACAGGTATTGTACGCCGTATAGACGACCTGGGACGTGTGGTTATCCCAAAAGAAATTAGAAGAACTCTCCGCATCCGCGAAGGAGATTCTCTTGAAATCTTCACAGACCGTCAAGGCGAAATTATCTTAAAGAAATACTCACCAATCGGTGAATTATCACGTTTTGCAAAGGACTACGCGGAGAGTCTTGCAACTACACTAGGTAGCACTGTCTGTATTACAGACCATGATCAGGTTATTGCAGCAGCAGGATATGGTAAAAAGGAGTTACAGGATAAATACATCAGTAAACGCCTAGAGACAGCTATTGCAGAGCGAGAACAGATTATGGCATATCAGGGCGAAAAGAAATTTGTACCTATCACAGATGATATGCAAGATGGTTTCCTGGGTCAGATTGTGAGTCCGGTCATCTGCGAAGGAGATGTTCTCGGCTCCGTCGTTCTACTGGAAAAACAAGACAAAAAGAAGATTGGCGAAACGGAACAGAAGGTAATTACTTGTGCCTCGAATTTTCTTGGACGTCAAATGGAGCAATAAAGCATAAATTGTCCCTCCGCCTCATAGATTGAGGTAAATAAGGAGGGATTTTTTATGCGTAAAAAAAGAGGCGAAAAAATGATGTGGATGTTGAAAGCGTTATTGGCATCCTATATTGTAACCGGTTTGTTACTGTTAGGACTTACATTCCTTGTGTACAAGTTTGAGTTGGACGAGCAAGTGGTAGTCGCTGGAATTGTGGCTATCTATGTGGTATCTACATTTATGGGTGGATATATTATTGGGAAATTAACTGGAGTCAAAAAATACATTTGGGGAATGTTAACAGGAGTTGTCTACTTTTTGTTATTGTTTTTGATTTCCTATGGAGTATATCGAGAATTCAATACAAATGGAATCAGCACAATTACGACTGCAGTTCTCTGTATCGGAGGAGGAATGTTGGGAGGAATGCTTTCTTGATATAGTATTTACTTGACGTTTTTTGATATGTATTATACAATATATTGATAAGAAAATCACAATAATGGTGAACTGGAGGAGGAAAAAGAAATGAAATGTCAGTATTGTGGAAGTGAGTTGCAAGAGGACGTTGTGTTCTGTACAAATTGTGGAAAATCTGTTGCAGAAGAAGGAGTAGTGCAAGAAACAGCACAACCAACAGAGCAAATCAAAGATGTTGCAGAGAAAGTGAAAAATGTGGCAAAGAAAGGTTCTAAAGGAGATATCATACAATTAATTATTGGAACAATTATTATTATTATCGGTTTTTCAAGATTGGGACAATCATCAGTATCAATTAGTTCAACATCATTTGGCGCAGATTTTTATACATATGCATATCGTGGAATTGTTGCCTGTGCAAACATGCTTGGAAAAATCAACGCTACAATTTCTTGGTTAATCATTGTACTTGGTGTGATGATTGATTTAAAAGCAGTGAAAGGATTTAAAAAGTAAGATGATTCAGTGTAAAAAATGTGGTGCGGATTTAGATGATTCTGCAAAATTTTGCGGGAAATGTGGTACACCGGTAGGAGCAGAAGAAGTTTCACAAGAAGTTTTGCAAGAAGCTTCGCCAGAAGTAAAAACTTCACCGTTGAAACTGCAGTCCTTGAATGTAGAGTCGTTGAAAAAAATGTACAACGAAGTGAAGGATAAAAAAGTTACTAAGATCATAGCAGTTGTTGTTGCTATCGCAGTTCTCGGACTCGTTATTAGTATTGTAGTAAATAGTGGAAAATGCGAGTACAGTGGTTGTAAAAATGCCACTGCAGAAGGTTCCGATTATTGTTTTAATCACAAATGTAATTTGTGTGATGAAGGAAAGACATCCCTTTCTACAAAATATTGCTATTTGCATTATTTAACAAATGAGAAGGCAGAATCTAGCGGTAGTAATAATAGCAGTAATGCTAGCAGTGACTTGAGATTTTCGAATATTTCTGTTTCACACAACTCAAGTTATACAGTTGTTACAGGAAGCGTGACCAATAGAGGAAGTCGTACATATAAGTTTGTAAAGGTAAAAGGCGCATTCAAGTCTTCTACAGGAACAGTGTTAGATACTGATTGGACGTATGCAGTGGGTGGTGAAGGACTTAGCCCGGGCGAAACTAAAACTTTTAGAATGTCAGTTAGTAAAAATGTAAGCATCAGAAAATGCGACATTACAATTACAGATTATCAATAAGAATAAGAGAAAAATCTCTTTACAGAATATTAATTAAGTCTCATAATAATAAAGGATAGGAGTAGAATTACGCCTGTCCTTTATTTTATTTTTGATTAAGAGGTTTCTGATGGAACAGTGGTTTGTAATGAGAAAAGGAGCACCTTTTCAGGAAATAGCAGAAAAATTTCAGATCAGTCCAATTCTGGCGAGACTCATTCGTAATCGCGATATTTTGGGTGATGATGCAATCGACCAGTACCTGAACGGCACCATTATGGACTTGCATGATGGAATGCTAATGAAGGACATGAGCAAGGCGATTGACATCCTGATGGAGAAGATTCGAGAAGGAAAAAAGATTCGTGTTATCGGGGATTACGATATTGATGGCGTCAATGCGACGTATATATTGTTAGAGGGTCTGAAAAAATTGGGCGGACAAGTGGACAGTGACATTCCGGACCGAATGAAAGATGGTTATGGGTTGAATCGAGACCTCATTAATCGAGCGTATAAACAAGGCATAGATACCATCATAACATGTGACAATGGAATTGCTGCAAGTCAAGAGATTGATTATGGGAAACGTCTTGGCATAACTATGATTGTCACAGATCATCATGAAATACCATATGAAGAGACAGATGGAGAAAAACGTTATGTTTTACCTCCGGCAGATGCAGTGATTGATCCAAAGCAGGAGGATTGTATCTACCCATTTAAGGAACTCTGTGGAGCTGCCGTTGCGTATAAATTGATAGAGGCACTTTTTGAAGCCTTTGGAAGAGATGCAGAAGATGTGGACTACCTCATGGAAAATGTGGCGATAGCAACCGTGGGTGATGTCATGGATTTGGTCGGAGAGAATCGAATTTTTGTAAAACAAGGTATCGAAATGCTAAAACGCACGAAGAATCTTGGACTCAAGGCGCTTTTGGAATGTACGAAGGTGAATGTGGACAGGCTATCCGCTTATCATATCGGTTTTGTCATTGGACCATGTTTAAATGCGAGCGGACGATTGGATACAGCAAAGCGTGCCTTGGATTTGCTACGCGTGCAGACGCAACGCGATGCAGATATGCTTGCCGGTGATTTAAAGGCCCTGAATGACAGTCGCAAGGAGTTGACCACGCAGGCAGTAGAAGAAGCTATTGCACAAGTGGAAACACTAGAACTTGATAGGGAACAAGTACTGGTAATCTATCTTCCAAATTGTCATGAAAGTTTAGCCGGAATAGTGGCAGGAAGAGTGAGGGAGCGTTATTATAAGCCGACATTTGTGCTGACGAAGGCAGAGGAAGGAATCAAAGGCTCCGGACGCTCGATAGATTCGTATCATATGTACGAAGAATTAAATAAATGTAAGGAGTTATTAATAAAGTTCGGTGGCCATAGGTTGGCTGCAGGAGTTTCTTTAGAAGAGCGTAATGTGGAGGCATTCCGTAAGATGCTCAATCAAAAGAGCACTTTGACCGAAGATGATTTAACACCGAAGATTTCTATCGACATGCAGATGCCATTTTCCTATGTAAATGAAGAATTGATTGAACAATTGGAACTCTTAGAGCCGTTTGGAAAAGGAAATACGAAGCCGGTGTTTGTGGAAAAAGAGTTGACAGTTTTAAACAGCAGAGTTTTGGGCAAAAATCAAAATGTGCTCAAAATGATGGTACAAGATATGAATGGAACTAGAATGGAGGCATTGTATTTCGGTGACATTCCTAAGATTTTAGCATATTTTGAAGAAAGAAAAGGTGCTAAGATGGCATTTACTTACTATCCAACGGTCAGCGAATATCAAGGGAATAAGAACTTGCAGATTATCGTGCAAAATTATCGGTAATGATGTGCTAAAAAGTTTGAAAATTCGACAAAGTAGTGGTATAATATCGTATATTTTAATTTCGGAAGGCGAGGGAATAACATCTATGGGTGAGAAGACGGTTTTGGAAAACCCATATAGCGGACTAGAGATAGTTGACGGCCAGACAGTCATGGCGCCGGAAGATTATCAAGACCCGAAAATATTATATGACAAGTTAATAAAGCGTGTTCGCAAATACCATCCGTCAGATGATATCTCTATGATTGAGAAAGCATTTGACATTGCTTATCATGCCCATGAAGGCCAATGTAGAAAATCCGGTGAACCGTATATTATTCATCCGTTGTGGGTGGGTATTATTCTTGCTGAGCTGGAATTGGATAAAGAGACAATTGTAGCAGGTATTTTGCACGATGTTGTGGAAGATACTGTTTTGACAGATGAACAGATTACAGAGATTTTCGGTAAGGAAGTTGCCCTTCTTGTGGATGGCGTAACAAAACTCGGAAAATTGTCCTATTCATCAGATAAATTAGAAGTACAGGCAGAAAATTTGCGTAAGATGTTTCTTGCTATGGCAAAAGACATTCGTGTTATTTTGATTAAATTAGCAGACCGTTTGCATAACATGAGAACTCTGCAATTTATGCGGGAAGAGAAGCAGATGGAAAAGGCAAAAGAGACCTTGGATATCTATGCACCACTGGCGCAGAGACTAGGCATTTCCAAATTAAAGACAGAGCTTGATGACCTTGCACTGAAATATTCCAATCCGGAAGTTTATTATGACTTAGTAAAACAGATTAATTCGAGAAAGTCAGAGCGTGAGGAGTTTGTACAACAAATCGTTACTGAAGTTTCTGCACATATGGAAAACGCCAATATTAAGGCAGAGATTAAGGGAAGAGTGAAGCATTTCTTCAGTATATATAAGAAGATGGTCAATCAGGACAAAACGATTGATCAGATTTACGACTTGTTTGCAGTTCGTATTATTGTAGATTCTGTAAAAGACTGTTATGCGGCGTTGGGAGTTATTCATGAAATGTACACGCCGGTTCCGGGACGTTTTAAAGATTATATTGCGATGCCGAAGCCGAATATGTATCAATCACTGCATACCACACTTATGAGTTCTGTTGGGCAGCCATTCGAGATTCAGATTCGAACCACAGAAATGAATAAGACTGCAGAATATGGTATTGCGGCACACTGGAAGTACAAGGAGTCCGGTGACGGTAAGAAAGACGTTTCCATGCAGGAAGAGGAAAAACTCAGCTGGCTTCGTCAGATTTTGGAGTGGCAACAAAATAGCGATAATCGTGAGTTTTTAAGCCTACTGAAAGGAGATTTGGATTTATTCACAGATGATGTGTATTGCTTCACGCCAAATGGTGATGTAAAGAATCTCCCGAATGGTTCCACACCAGTTGATTTTGCATATTCGATCCATAGTGCTGTTGGAAATAAGATGGTGGGTGCCCGTGTGAACGGTAAACTCGTTAATATTGATTATAAGATTCAAAATGGTGATAGAATTGAGATTATGACTTCTCAAAATTCAAAAGGACCAAGTCGTGACTGGCTCAATATTGTCAAGAGCACACAGGCACGTAATAAGATTAATCAATGGTTTAAGAAGGAATTAAAAGAAGAAAATATCATCCGTGGAAAAGAGCTTCTGCAGGCTTACTGTAAAACAAAAGCTTTGGTTTATAGTGATTTGACAAAACCAAAATATATGCAGGTGGTTCAGACCAAATATGGCTTTAAAGAGTGGGAAGGTATTCTTGCAACGGTTGGACATGGCGGACTGAAAGAAGGCCAAGTTATCAATCGTCTTCTTGAGGAATACACGAAAGATCACAAGGAAGAGATTACGGACGAGACGATTATTGAGCGCGTGAAAGAAGCTACAAAACGTACAGCTCAGGTTACCAAGTCTAAGAGTGGTATTGTAGTGAAAGGCATTGACGATATGGCAGTTCGATTCTCAAGATGTTGTAATCCGGTTCCGGGTGATGAGATTGTAGGCTTCGTCACAAGAGGACGTGGAATGTCAATTCACAGAACAGACTGTGTCAATATCATCAATCTTTCTGAGGCAGAGCGTATTCGACTCATTAACGCTGAGTGGGAAGCAAGTGTTGTGGAAGAGCGCGGACAGTACACGGCAAGCATCAAGATATATGCTCATAACCGTCAGGGACTTTTGATGGATGTTTCCAAAGTGTTCACGGAGAACAAGCTGGACATCACTAGTATTAACACACATACCAGCAAACAGGAAGTGGCAAGTTTGGACCTCAGTTTTGTGGTTACAGGACGCGACCAACTTGCACATGTGATAGAGAAACTGAGACAGATTCAAGGAGTTCTTGATATCGAGCGTACGACAGGATAGCTAAAAACTAGAAAAGCATCAGAGTATATCTGGTGTTTTTCTTTTGAAGGTGGGAAATTATGAAAATTGAAAAATTCGTACTTGGTTCTATGGGAACCAATTGTTATTTAATCATAAATGAAGAGACAAAGGAGCTCGCAATCGTTGACCCAGCAACTTGTCCGGATTATGTGGTGAGTCATATCAAATCAAATGGCTACGTTCCACAAGCAATCTTTTTGACACATGCTCATTTTGACCATGTGATGGGAATTGACGGATGGGTGAAGGAGTTTGGCATGCCTGTATATCTTCATGAGGATGAGAAGAAGATACTGGAAGACCCTGAATTAAATTTATCCGGATTGTTTGGAACCAGTTATTCGTACAGCGATGTCAGATGTCTACAAGATGGGCAAGAATTGGAAATAGCCGGCTTTATATTCAAAATCATTCACACACCGGGACATACCAGTGGTGGATGCTGTTATTACTGTGAAGAGGAAGGCATTTTGATTAGTGGAGATACACTGTTTTACCAGAGTGTGGGGCGAAGCGATTTCCCGACAGGAAGCATGGGAACTTTGGTACGCTCGATTAGGGAAAAATTATTCTGTTTGCCGGATGACGTGATGGTGTATCCGGGACATAACGATGCGACATGTATTGGTGACGAGAAGAAGTATAATCCGTTTGTATAGAATATAGGTAGAAAATGAAAGTGTGTGAAAAATAAGGTTCACCACTTTTGTTTTGTGTAAAACGTTATTAAGGGGGATAAAAGTAAAAAAAATCAAAAAAACACCCCCTTAACTTGAAAAATAAGATGCAATGTGTTAACATAACTTCATCTAAAAGAATGGAGGGATGGTATGAATCGGGCAATATATACCAGACAATATTATTTGGATAAAATAAAAGGATTTTATAAGAGCGATTTGATAAAGGTAATCACAGGGATTCGTAGATGTGGGAAATCCTGTTTTTTGATTTCTGTCATGAATGATTTAGAGGCAAATGGGATTTTGCCCAAAGATATTATCAATATCAATTTGGATAAAAGAGGTTATAGAGGCGTCAAAACGCCAAGTGAATTGGAAAAAGTTATTGATGAAAAGATACTAGATGATGATTTTAAATATATTTTTATTGATGAGATTCAGAATGTTCACGGATTTGAAGAAGTAGTTAATGCGTTTCGTGAGGAAGGAAATTGCTCTATTTTTATAACAGGTTCTAATTCGTATCTGCTGAGTGGAGAATTGGCAACAAAGTTGACAGGACGGTATGTAGAAGTGGAAATGTTTCCACTCAATTTTCACGAGTTTATAGAAATGAAACGTTTTCTTAATAAAGACATTTCTGAAAATAGAATGCAAGAATTCGCGGAGTATATTCGATTTGGCGGATTTCCGAAAACTTTGGAGTTTGACAGTAGCGAAGATAAAAATATGTATGTAGAAAATGTTATCAAACAAATTTTTGAAAAAGATATAAAAAAACATCGAAGAATCAGAAATAAATCTGTTTTTGAAAAGGTGATGAATTACCTTATTAACAATTTTGGTGCTACAACTAGTTTAAATAATCTGTTGGAGTATTTTCACAAGGAAGAAAAAATTCCAATTCGGGTAGAGACTTTAAACAGCTATATCCAAATATTAGAAAATGCGAAAATCCTTTATAAGTGTCCGAGATTTGATGTAAAATCAAAACGGTCATTGCGAGGTGAACAGAAGTATTATCTTGCTGATTTAAGTATTTACTTTTCGAGAAATGTGGATGCTAGAATTAATTATGGTCCTGTATTGGAAAACATTCTATATACGTATTTGAAGGCAAAAAATTATCAGGTTAGCGTAGGAAGAATTGGCAAATTAGAATGTGATTTTATAGCAAGAAAAAACGCAGATTACCAATATCTTCAAGTGGCAATGACTATTATGGATGAAAAGACAGAGGAAAGAGAATATAAGCCTTTTAAATATATTCGTGACAATTATCCAAAATATCTGTTTTCCATGGATTCGTTGATTCAGAAGAGAGATGGAATTCTGCATAAAAATATTGTGAATTTTATGGCTGATAATCAGGAATTACAATTGTAGAGGTAGTGCATAAAATGATTCGAATTCAGGTAAATAGTGCGATGTTCGCTTACGATATGTATCATATTACCAAGGCTTTTTGTCCGGGTACAGAGATAGCGCAATCCGTTGATGAGGATTGTGAAAATACGGTGGAAATCGCATTAGAAGAATCAATTCTGAAAATTTCTAACAAAGAAGCATCAGAAATAGAAGATAGAAAACTAAAAAAACGTTACGTAAACCTAAGAGTTTATGAGTGGCTCAAACAAGTTACCGGTAAAGAACTTTCTTGGGGCATTATGACCGGTGTTCGTCCGACGAAACCGATGATGAACCTGATGGAAGAAGGTTTGTCTGATGAAGAAGTCATCAGGTGGATGCAGGACAACTACCGTGTAACAGATGAGAAAGCCCATCTAGGTTTGCAGGTTGCGAAAAAAGAAAAAGAACTGTTAGAGCAATTGGATTACAAAGACGGATACAGTCTATACGTTGGAATACCATTCTGTCCAAGTATCTGCTCTTATTGTTCGTTTTCTTCGTATCCGCTCGCACAGTGGGAAAAACGAGTAGATGAATATTTAGACGCTGTATGCAAGGAACTGACATTTATTGCAGAGCGGTCAAAGAATAAGAAATTAAACACCATCTACATCGGTGGTGGAACGCCAACGACACTTAGTCCTGAGCAGTTGGATCGGCTTTTGACACATTTGGAAACACATTTTTCTTATGCAGATCTCAAAGAGATTACAGTGGAAGCGGGACGTCCGGACAGTATTACAAGAGAAAAACTGGAGGTTTTAAAGGCACACAATATCGACAGAATCTCTATCAATCCACAGACCATGCAGCAGAAGACGCTTGATATTATCGGAAGAAAACATACGGTTGAGGATATTAAAAAAGTATATCGCATTGCAAGAGAGTTGGAATTTGACAATATTAATATGGACCTCATCGCGGGGCTTCCGGGAGAGACGTCAGAAGATATGCGAGATACACTTATGCAAATCAAAGAGATGGCACCGGATAGTTTGACAGTGCATGCGCTTGCAATGAAGCGAGCATCGAGGCTTACGCAAGAGAAGAAGCTAGCTATGACTGAGCAAAACAAAAACGACGGCATGGTAGAAGATATAGCAACTCGAAACAGGCAGGAAGAAGCCCAAATCGCCACAACCTTATCTGAAATGATAGAACTTGCGAGCAATTTTGCGAGCCAAATGGATTTGGAGCCGTATTACCTCTACAGACAGAAAAATATTGCCGGAAATTTCGAAAATGTTGGCTACGCAAAGGTTGACAAAGCGGGAATATACAATATACTTATTATGGAGGAAAAACAATCAATAGTAGCCGTGGGAGCAGGTGCATCCACAAAGATTGTGGTTCCGGACGATAAGGTGATTATCGACGAGAAGACAGGCAATCCGAGAAAGATTGTTCGCTCGGAAAACGTAAAAGATGTAGAACAATATATCAGTCGAATTGACGAGATGATAGAACGAAAAGGAGAACTACTATGGCATTAAAGAAGAAACCGGTTACCGGCATGAAGGACATGATGCCGGCCGAAATGGAAGTACGTGATTATGTCATCCAAATGGTAAAAGATACGTATCGTACATTTGGGTTTTCATCCATAGAGACACCTTGTGTGGAACATATAGAGAACCTGTGCAGCAAGCAAGGTGGCGATAATGAGAAATTGATTTTCAAAATCCTAAAACGCGGTGAAAAGTTAAGATTGGACACTGCGGAGACAGAAGCAGATTTGGTGGATGGTGGTCTCAGATACGACCTTACCGTACCGCTTGCAAGATATTATGCAAACCATGCAAATGAATTGCCATCACCATTTAAGGCAATGCAGATAGGAAATGTGTGGAGAGCAGACCGTCCGCAGAGAGGACGTTTCCGCCAGTTCGTGCAGTGTGATATCGACATTCTCGGTGAAGCAAGCAACTTGGCAGAGATTGAACTTATCTTAGCAACGACCGCGATGCTTGGAAAACTGAATTTCAAGAACTTTACCGTATGCATCAATGATAGAAACATCTTAAAAGCAATGGCTGCATACAGTGGTTTCCGCGAGGAGGATTACGACGAAGTATTTATCATTTTAGATAAGATGGACAAGATAGGTGCAGAGGGTGTAGCGAACGAATTGAATGAACTTGGTGGTTATACACAGGAAAATGTAGATACTTACCTTGCACTCTTTGATGAGATTACAGGTGATATCGAAGGAATCCGTTTCTGCAAAGAAAGACTTCAAGGGTACTTAGATCCGGCAATCGCAGACGGTATGGAGATGATTATTTCCAGTGTGGAGAGTGCGAAGGAAGCAGAGTTCAAGGTAAAATTCGATCCGACACTTGTTCGCGGACAATCTTACTATACAGGAACTATTTTTGAGATTCGCATGGATGAATTCGGCGGCTCTGTAGCAGGTGGCGGACGCTACGACAAGATGATTGGTAAATTCACAGGACAGGATACACCGGCATGTGGATTCTCTATCGGGTTTGAGCGAATAGCAATGCTTCTTCTGGAAAATGGCTACGAATGTGGCAATAAGAAAGAGAAGAAGGCGTACTTGATTGAAAAGAACATGTCACAGGAAGGAATCCTAAAAGTGCTCGCAATGGCAAAAGAGGACCGTGCAAACGGCAAGCAGGTTCTCATTGTAAACATGAAGAAGAATAAGAAGTTCCAGAAAGATCAACTTGTGAGCGAGGGGTACGAAGATATCCAAGAGGTATATTGCGATAACATGTAAATGTTTCAAGGGGAGCCCCGGCAAACTTCGTATTAGAGATAAATCGTTAGAATGATAAAAGAAAGAGGAAAAATAAATGGCAGAATCAATGAGAGGCTTAAAAAGAAGCCACAGATGTGCAGAGTTAAATAAAGCAAATATCGGCGAGACAGTTACCGTTATGGGGTGGGTTCAGAAGAACCGTAACAAGGGTGGTATCGTGTTCGTTGACCTTCGCGACCGTTCAGGAATCTTACAGCTTATTTTCGAAAATGGTGATGTAAGTGAAGAAGATTTTGAAAAAGCAGGAAGACTTCGCAGTGAGTTCGTAATCGCAGCAGTAGGTGTTGTTGAAGCTCGTTCCGGAGCAGTAAATGAGAATCTTGCAACAGGTGAAATCGAGATTCGTGTAAAAGAACTTCGTATTTTATCGGAGTCAGAGACTCCGCCGTTCCCAATCGAAGAGAACAGCAAGACAAAAGAAGAATTACGATTAAAATATCGTTACTTAGACCTTAGAAGACCGGACCTTCAGAAGAACCTTATTATGAGAAGTAAGGCTGCAACACTGACACGTCAGTTCCTTGCAGATGAAGGATTCCTCGAAATCGAGACACCGATTTTGGTGGGAAGTACACCGGAAGGCGCAAGAGATTATCTCGTACCTAGCCGTGTACATCAGGGAAGCTTTTATGCACTTCCACAGTCACCACAGTTATTTAAGCAGTTACTTATGTGTTCCGGATATGATCGCTATTTCCAAATCGCAAAATGTTTCCGCGATGAGGACCTTCGTGCTGACCGTCAACCGGAATTCACACAGATCGATATGGAACTTTCCTTCGTAGATGTAGATGATGTTATCGATGTAAATGAAAGATTGTTGGCAAAATTATTTAAAGAAATCTTAGACGTAGAAGTTCCGCTTCCAATCCAGAGAATGACATGGCAGGAAGCAATGGACCGCTTCGGCTCAGATAAGCCGGACATCCGTTTCGGTATGGAATTAGTGAACGTATCAGATGTTGTAAAAGACAGTGAATTTGTTGTATTCAAGGGCGCATTAGAAAACGGCGGAAGCGTTCGCGGTATCAATGCAAAAGGACAGGGTGAAATGCCACGTAAGAAGATTGACAAGCTCGTTGACTTTGCAAAAGACTTCGGAGCAAAAGGTCTTGCTTATGTTGCAATTCAGAATGATGGAACAATCAAATCTTCTTTTGGAAAATTTATGACAGAAGATGAGATGGCAGCACTTGTGAAAGCAATGGACGGAGAGAGTGGCGACTTACTTCTCTTTGCTGCAGATAAGAACAAAGTAGTTTGGGACGTACTTGGTAACCTTCGTCTTGAAATCGCTCGTCAGCTTGAAATCTTAGACAAAGGTGATTACAAGTTCTTGTGGGTAACTGAATTTCCACTTCTTGAATGGAATGAGGATATGAATCGTTATCAGGCAATGCACCATCCATTTACAATGCCGATGGATGAAGACTTGCCGCTTCTTGATACAGATCCGGGCAAAGTTCGTGCAAAAGCATACGACATCGTACTTAATGGTACAGAGCTCGGCGGCGGTAGCGTGCGTATCTTCAATAACGATATTCAGAGCAAGATGTTTGAGATGCTTGGATTCACACCAGAGCAGGCAGAGGCACAGTTTGGATTCTTGCTTAACGCATTCAAATACGGTGTACCGCCACACGCAGGACTTGCTTATGGTCTTGACCGTCTGATTATGCTTATGGCAAAAGAAGACAGCATTCGTGACGTCATTGCGTTCCCGAAGGTGAAGGATGCATCATGTCTCATGACAGAGGCTCCGACAAGAGTAGAGCAGAAGCAGTTGGATGAGCTTGCGATTGCGCTGGTGGAGACAGAGGAATAAAGAATTAAGGATATCTGAGGCAATGCTTCAGATATCCTTTTTAAATGCTAGAACCCTAATTCTTCTCCAATCAAAATAACCTTGATTCTTCCTTTATGCCTGGAATGTCTGGTAATCACAATCTGACAGCACATACAGTCCTCTGAGTGGCAGTCGCCACAGTGTCCGAGCGCTGCACAAGGCGTTCGTGTACCAAGTCTTGCTGCATTTGGCGGTGCGGCATAAATTCCGATACGCTCAATTCCCGAGTCCACATCATCCACAACTTTATTCATGCCTGCGACTACAATTACATGCTCCGGTCCGTGTATCAGACATGCGACACGGTTACCATTTCCATCAATATTTACCAGTTCTCCATCGACTGTAATGGCATTTGAACTTGTTAAGAAATAATCAGACTGCATGGTCTTCAAGAAGATTTCCTTCTTTTCTTCCGGTGTCTTTGCAACCTCCCTGTCAATGAAAGTCAAGTGAGGTGCACCCTTGACGGCATCTAAAAGTCCCATCTCCTTTACAGTCTCAGTGCCTCCCTTGCCGACAGTTCCACCATCTTTCATGAGTTCCATGGCAAGTGCTACGGCTTCGGCTGATGTCTCGCAGTAGAATGCCTCCATGCCTCGTCTGGCAAAGTTCTTTATCATTGTATTGCCAAGTGCTTTATATGCTTGTTGTTTTGCGGTCATATGTATTCCTCCATCTCTGAAATATAAAAATATTGTATCACAAATACATATGAAATCCAAGATTGATAAATGCTAAACAATATGTTCGTATAAAGGTACAATTATTGTGAAAAATGCACTAGATTTCATGAAAAAATCATTGTATAATGATAGAAAAGTACAATATATTTTATTGAAGGAGGACATAAATCAATGGCTAGAAAAATGAAGACCATGGATGGTAATCATGCAGCAGCTCATGCGTCTTATGCATATACCGATGTTGCAGCGATTTACCCTATCACTCCTTCATCTGTTATGGCCGAAGCCACAGATGAATGGGCTACACAAGGAAGAAAGAATATTTTTGGACAAGAAGTACAAGTGACAGAAATGCAATCAGAAGCAGGTGCAGCCGGAACAGTACACGGTTCATTGGCAGCGGGAGCTTTGACTACAACATATACGGCATCACAAGGTTTGCTCCTTATGATTCCAAACTTATATAAAATCGCAGGCGAGCAACTTCCGGGCGTATTTAACGTATCTGCTCGTGCAATTGCAAGTCATGCATTATCAATTTTCGGTGACCACTCAGACGTATACGCATGCCGTCAGACAGGATGTGCGATGCTGTGTGAATCAAGCGTACAGGAAGTTATGGACTTAACACCGGTAGCACACCTTTCAGCAATTAAAGGTAAATTACCGTTTATCAATTTCTTTGATGGATTCCGTACTTCTCATGAGATTCAAAAAATTGAGACATGGGATTACGAAGATTTAAAAGATATGGCAGATATGGATGCAATCGATGCATTTAGAAGAAATGCACTCAATCCGAATCACCCATGTCAGAGAGGTTCTGCACAGAATCCTGATATCTTCTTCCAGGCAAGAGAAGCTTGTAATCCATACTATGATGCAATGCCTGCAATTGTACAGGAATACATGGACAAGGTTAATGCGAAGATTGGAACAAACTATAAGTTGTTCAACTACTATGGAGCAGAGGATGCAGAGCACGTAATCGTGGCAATGGGTTCGGTATGTGACACCATTGATGAGACAATCGATTATCTTGCAAAAGCAGGCAAGAAGGTCGGAGTTGTAAAGGTACGTCTCTACAGACCATTCTGCGCGCAGGCACTCATTGATGCAATTCCGGAATCTGTAAAACAGATTACTGTATTAGACAGAACAAAAGAGCCTGGCGCACAGGGTGAGCCATTATATTTGGACGTTGTTGCAGCATTGAAGGGAACAAAATTTGATGCAGTACCTGTATTTACAGGACGTTACGGATTGGGTTCTAAGGATACAACACCTGCACAGATGGTTGCTGTTTTTGAAAATAGTACAAAACAAAAATTCACAGTAGGTATTGTGGATGATCTAACGAACCTTTCTTTGGAAGTAGGTGCACCACTTGTTACAACACCGGAAGGAACGATTAACTGTAAGTTCTGGGGACTTGGTGCTGACGGTACGGTAGGTGCTAACAAGAACTCGATTAAGATTATCGGTGACAATACAGATATGTACGCACAGGCTTACTTTGATTATGATTCAAAGAAATCCGGCGGTGTTACCATGTCACACCTTCGTTTCGGTAAGAAACCGATTAAATCAACTTACCTTATCAAACAGGCGAATTTCGTTGCTTGCCACAACCCATCTTATATTAACAAATATAACATGGTACAGGAGTTGGTTGACGGAGGAACATTCCTTCTTAACTGTTCATGGGATATGGCAGGGTTAGAAGAACATTTACCTGGACAAGTAAAAGCATTTATTGCAAATCATGATATTAAGTTCTACACAATCGACGGTATCAAGATTGGTAAAGAAATCGGGCTTGGCGGACGTATCAATACAGTTCTTCAGTCAGCATTCTTTAAACTTGCAAACATCATTCCGGAAGAACAGGCAATCGACCTTATGAAAGCAGCTGCAAAAGCTTCTTACGGCAAGAAGGGTGATGCTGTTGTTCAGATGAACTATGATGCGATTGACGCAGGAGCACAGCAGATTGTAAAAATTGAAGTTCCTGAAAGCTGGAAGAATTGTGCGGATGAAGGCTTATTTGCACCACAGGTAAAAGGCGGAAGAAAAGAAGTTGTAGACTTCGTAGAAAATATTCAGAAGAAAGTAAATGCACAAGAAGGTAACAACCTCCCGGTATCTGCATTTACAGAATATGTAGATGGCACAACACCATCCGGTACATCAGCATATGAAAAACGTGGTATTGCAGTGGATATTCCGGTATGGATTGCTGACAACTGTATTCAGTGTAACCGTTGTTCTTATGTATGTCCGCATGCAGTTATCCGTCCAATCGCCTTGACAGAAGAAGAGGCTGCAAAGGCACCGGAAGGAATGCAGACACTCGATATGATTGGAATGCCTGGAACAAAATTTGCAATCACAGTATCAGCTTATGACTGTACAGGCTGTGGTTCATGTGTAAATGTTTGTCCTGGTAAGAAGGGTGAAAAAGCACTTGAACTTCGCAATATGGAAGAAAATGCGGGAAGACAGGTTTACTTCGACTATGGTCGTGAAATCCCTGTAAAACCGGAAGTAGTTGCTAAATTCAAAGAGACAACTGTAAAGGGAAGTCAGTTCAAACAACCACTCTTAGAGTTCTCAGGAGCTTGTGCAGGTTGTGGTGAGACACCTTATGCAAAATTAGTAACACAATTATTCGGTGACAGAATGTATATTGCAAATGCAACAGGTTGTTCATCAATTTGGGGTAACTCTTCACCGTCTACACCATACACTGTAAATGACAAGGGACAAGGTCCTGCATGGGCGAACTCATTGTTCGAAGACAATGCGGAATTTGGTTATGGTATGTTACTTGCTCAGAAAGCACTTCGAAATGGCTTGAAAGCAAAAGTAGAGCATGTGGCTGAGCACGGAGATAATCCGGATGTAGCTGCAGCAGCAAAAGAATGGCTTGACACATTTAACTGTGGCGCAACAAATGGAACAGCAACAGATAAATTGGTTGCAGCATTAGAGGCTTGCGGATGCAACTGCGAGACGAGAAAAGATATCCTTAAGAACAAAGACTTCTTGGCGAAGAAATCTCAATGGATCTTCGGTGGAGATGGTTGGGCTTACGATATCGGATTCGGTGGCGTTGACCATGTACTTGCATCAGGACAGGATGTAAACATCATGGTATTTGATACAGAAGTTTACTCTAACACAGGTGGACAATCTTCAAAATCCACACCAACAGGTGCGATTGCTCAATTCGCAGCAGCAGGTAAAGAAGTGAAGAAGAAAGATTTAGCAAGCATCGCAATGAGCTATGGCTATGTATATGTAGCACAGATTGCTATGGGAGCTGACTTCAACCAGACTGTAAAAGCAATTACGGAAGCAGAGGCTTACCCGGGACCATCACTCATCATCGCTTATGCACCATGTATCAACCATGGTATTAAGAAAGGTATGAGCAAGGCTCAGACAGAAGAAGAATTGGCAGTAAAATCTGGCTACTGGCACAACTTCCGTTACAATCCTGCAGCAGAAGGCAACAAGTTCACACTTGACAGCAAAGCGCCGACAGAAAGCTATCGAGATTTCCTTGACGGAGAAGTTCGCTACAATGCATTGAAGAGAGCGAATCCGGAGAGAGCAGAACAACTCTTTGCTCAATCAGAAAAATATGCACAAGAAAGATATGCATATCTGAACAAACTGATTACACTTTATGGACAAGATGCAGAATAAGTGTTAATCTAATACCCAGGGTTTTTCGGAATCCTGGGTATTATTAAATGAGGAGAATGATAACATGAATATAGAAGCAAAAAGAGTAGCAGATTCCATGGCGGAGACTGTGCACATTGTAAGACCAAACCACTTAAACGGTGCAAACCGTCTGTTTGGTGGAATTCTTATGCAGTGGATAGATGAGGTAGCAGGAATCGTTGCAAAACGCCATGCAATGGCGAATGTGATAACGGCATCAGTGGATAACCTTCGTTTTATCAAAGGTGCATACCAAAACGAAATGGTCGTGATTGTGGGGAAATTGACCTATGTTGGAAATACATCTATGGAAGTCCGAGTAGAGACCTATGTGGAAAACAAGAGCGGCATTCGTAAAGCCATTAACAGTGCATATTTTGTAATGGTTGCTTTGGATGAGAATGATAAACCAGTAGCAGTTCCAAAACTGATTTTGGAGACAAAGGAAGAGAAATTAGAGTGGGAAGCGGCAGAAAAACGCCGTGAGATGAGAAGCCAGCGGAAAGTAGAGGGATTTTAAAATATCCATATTCGGATAAAATATGATTGACAAGACTATTTGAAAGTGATACAATATCCATATAAGGAAAGGAGATGCTTGTATGGATATAAAAGAACTCAAAAAATTAAAAAGAGCAGCGAAGATGACAAACATTGAGATATCGGATTTGTCAGGTATCCCTGTCAGTACAGTGAACAAGATTTTCTCCGGAGCGACAGAGAATCCAAGGTATGCAACACTTCTCGCAATTGAGCAAGTGCTCAGACAGAAACAAAAATTGCCCTTCCGCTATGATGAATATAGAGAAGAACCAAGTTTGATTCAGGAACAAGTGGCATATTATCGCTATAATTCGAGAAAATATAGTTTGGAAGATATCGAAAAATTAGATGAGGTGTCCGGTTACGAACTAATTGACGGAATGCTCTATCTGAAAGGCGCACCCACTCGTATGCATGAATTCTTAATTATGAAAATCTCATTTGCCTTTCAAAAACACATTTATGAGAAAAAAGGCAATTGTCATGTATATGTATCAAAATTTGGCGTATCCTTATTTAAGGACGATAAAACATGGGTTGCACCGGATATCACAGTGGTTTGCCAGCGGGATAAATTAACACATGAAGGATGCAATGGAGCGCCGGAACTTGTGGTAGAAATCGTTTCACCAAGCAACTCGTCTTATGATTATTTGACAAAGATGATTAAGTACCAAAAAGCAGGAGTGCGAGAGTATTGGATTGTGGATCCGGAACTCAGAATTGTCTCAGTGTACTATTTTGACGAACATAGTAAGTCTGGAAGATATCAGTATGAAGATACAATTACTTCTAATGTATTAGAAGGACTCGAAATCAGAATTTCGGATTTTATAGGGGAATACTAAAATCGAACTTGTGTTCGCGATGCAAAAGTGATACAATAGTGTCAGTAACGATGTAGTTACTGACATTTTTTGTTAGGAGTTTCAAGTGAGTAATAGAGTTTATATATGTATTGATTTGAAATCGTTCTATGCCTCAGTTGAATGTAGGGAACGAGGCCTAGACCCACTAAAGACAAATCTCGTTGTGGCAGATCCCGAGCGAACCGATAAGACGATCTGTCTCGCGGTTTCACCTGCAATGAAGGCTCAGGGTATACCGGGAAGATGTAGGGTGTTTGAAATACCCAAACATATTGAATATATTATGGCACCGCCACGAATGCAACTTTATATCGATTATGCGGCGGAAATATATGGGATTTATCTAAAGTACATTGCAAAAGAAGATATTCACGTTTATTCCATTGACGAAGTTTTCATCGATATTACGAATTATCTAACTATGTATCAGATGACACCGAAGGAACTTGGAATTGCGATTATGGATGATATCCATAGGAATACCGGTATTACGGCAACCTGTGGCATTGGAACGAATCTGTATCTGGCGAAGGTGGCATTAGATATCACTGCGAAGCATGTGGAAGACCACATTGGAGAATTGGATGAAGAATCTTATTGTAAGACTTTGTGGAACCATAGACCGATTACCGAATTTTGGCGTGTAGGAGCTGGTGTTGCGAAGAGACTTCAGAGCATCGGGATTTCTACAATGGGAGAGGTTGCTCATGCAGATGAGGATATGCTCTACAAACTGTTTGGCGTGGATGCAGAACTTCTCATAGACCACGCGTGGGGAAGAGAAACCACGCTTATGGAGGATATTAAGAATTACAAGTCTCAGTCCAATTCCATCAGTAGCGGGCAGGTACTTGGTTGTGATTGCGATTATGAGAAAGGGAAACTTATTGTAAAAGAGATGGTGGATTTGCTGTGTTTGGAATTGGTTGATAAGGGACTGGTGACGGATTCCATCACACTCCATATTGGATATAGCAAACATTTTGAAAAGAAACCGGCACATGGTACGGTGCGCATGACAGTGACAACGAGTTCAACAAAACAGATCATGAGTTATGTAGTAGAGTTGTATGAGCACATTATGGATAGACAGACTCCGATACGGCGATTTAATGTAACTTTTAATAATGTGGTAGATGAAGCATACAAACAATATGACCTTTTTACGAACATTGAGGATGTAGAACGTGAACATCGGATGCAGAAGGCAATGCTTGACATCAAAGATAAGTTTGGCAAGAATGCAATCCTAAAGGGTATGAATTTACAGGAGGGTGCAACTACCAGAGAGCGAAACCAACAGATAGGAGGGCATAGAAGTGGCGAATAGACCGAAGATGAGCCGAGAAGACAGGGCAAAACAATTTATGCCGTTCGCAGCATTGAAAGGATATCCAGAGGCGCTTAGAAAAAAAGAGAAGATTGTTGTTCCGAAAACTGAGGTTTCAGAAGAGTATGCAGAGGTGCTAGATAGGAAGCTTCGAAAAGTAAAGAAGAATGATATAATTACAGTCATCTATTTTTGTAATCAAGAGTATCTAAAAAAGACAGGTATGGTGTCAAGAATTGATAAATTGGCAAGAGTTTTGAAGGTTGTGAATACGAAAATTGGATTTGATGACATCTATGATATAGAGGGGTAGGCAAACTACCCCTGAGTTATTTCTGATACTTTGTCATCATGGACGAAACCATATCCACGGTCTTATCAATCTGCTTTTGCTCCTGTTCTGATTTTCCTTGCTTCAGAATACTCAAAATCAATGTCATTTCCTCGGATGAAAAGCGGATTCCCTTCCGATTAGCCGACATAATGAGTGACATCAGTATAGGTGGCAATGACTTGCTACTCTTGCCGTCTACTTGCGCGGCCGCCGTTTTAATCAGTTCTATTTTCAGAGGATCCATGCCCTGAAGCAAAGGGTCATTCAACCAGTCAATCATGCAATTCACCTTCTTTCTGTGGTTTTGTATTGTCATCTTGTGCAAACATACCCGCCATCATAGACATTGGGTCAAATTCTCCATCAGACATATTTTGCATTTCCTGCATCATGCTCATCATACTCATCATATTCATTATCTGATCAAAGGATTCTGTATCTGACGGAGACATATAGGGTTTGATTGTATCAAAAATGTTCTCCGGAGAGTGCTCCTTCTGGCGCATGCCTCGAAAAAAAGAGAGCGTATGACGGAGTTCGAGGAATTTTATATACACTGCAAACATGCGTTGATTTTGCGGAGGCAAAAACGGAATCAATAGCTTCATCATCTGCAATGGCTGATTCGATATGTACTCATCAAAGGGGGTCATTCTGTGAGAAAAATCATCGTTCATATTGCCTCCATAAATCTAACGTTGTAAAAATATATGACAATACTTCACAAAATATGAAAAGCTCCCGCCACGAAGGCAGAAGCTTTTCGGAGATCATGGACAGGACACGAGGACCTGCCCACTACTCAGCTACAAATTAGCAGCACATATCGTCGCAGCCACATCCACATCCGCTACGGTTAGAACCACAGCCGTTTCCGCCAAATCCGCCACAGCAGAAGAGTAAGATGATAATCCAGATACAGCTATCGTCGCATCCGCATCCGCCACGGTTAGAGCCCCAGCTATTGCCGCCGCAGAACAAAAGAAGTAAGATGATCCAGATACAAGAGTTGTTTCCAAATCCACATCCGCATCCGTTAGATCTTTCGTTTACACAACCGCATCCACAGTTTGTTGCACTTAAATCGCTCATAATAAGCCTCCATGTGATATTTATTTACACTTTAATCTTATGTAGGTAGGCTTATCCTTGTTACCAAATTTTTGCAAACATTAATCAAGCACGCAATAGAAGAAATCACATATTCTAGTAAAAAAGGACCTATTATTATATGAAGCGGGTTAAGAAAATAGTCCATTATCAGAGTAAATGGCTTGGAAAAGGTTGCACCGCTGTGGTTATGGATACCGGTGTGGCAGCGCATCCGGATTTGGATGGACATATATGGGTGTATCGGGATTTTATAGGTGGACGATTGGGAAAATATGATGACAATGGACATGGGACGCACGTCTGCGGAATAATAGGTGGAGATAGAATTGGGATGGCGCCGGAGTGCAAAATGATTGTTCTAAAAGTCCTAGATGAGACCGGAAACGGAAGTGTTACTCACAGTATGAATGCATTTCGCTGGATATTAGAAAATCGTGAGCGTTTCAATATTCGGGTAGTCAATATATCTATGGGGATGGCACCAAAACAGAACGAAGAGGGTGCACGTTATATTCTGGGTGCAGTCGAGCTTCTGTGGGATATGGGAATTGTTGTGGTAGCAGCCGCAGGAAACCTTGGCCCACAGACAGGAAGCATAACAATTCCGGGACTGCATAAGAAAATCATTACGGTAGGTTCTTATGACCATATCAAGTCAGGGCAGGGGTCTATAGCGGAAAATATCTTAAAACCGGATTTGGTAGCACCGGGGACACGTATTTTCTCCTGTAATGCAAATTGGGAAAAAGATGGTGGCAAGCTCTATGTGCCGAAAAACGGAACGTCCATGTCAACACCGATTGTAACAGGTGCGATTGCGCAACTCTTATCCAAGTATCCGGATATGCCGAATCATGAGGTGAAGCAAAAGATTATGAATAGTTGCAATGATTTAAAACTTCCGAGAATTCGACAGGGAAGAGGAATGATTAATGTGGAAAAGTTATTAAAATAAAATTTTTAAAGATTGTCAAGATTTTTTACTTGACAATCCATTTTTTATCCGTTATGATAGCAAAGGTGATAAAAATGGATGAGATTTTAAAGCAATCGTTGCTCTATGATTTTTATGGTGAATTATTGACAGAACACCAGAAAGAAATCTATGAACAATTCATCGTAGAAGATTTATCCCTGAGTGAAATCGCAAAAGATGCGGGAATCAGCAGACAGGGTGTACACGACTTGGTGAAGCGATGCGACAAGATATTAGAAGAATATGAAGCAAAGCTACACTTGGTAGAAAAGTTCCTTTCAATCAAGGAAAAGGTACATCAGATAAATGAACTTTTAAAAGATGCAAAAACGGATGAAAGTCAATTGATACAGGATATCAGAAAGATTTCAGGAGAGATTATAGAGGAGTTATAGAATGGCATTTGATAGTTTGTCGGAAAAACTTCAGAATGTGTTCAAGAATCTTCGCAGTAAGGGACGACTTACGGAGGATGATGTCAAAGCGGCACTGAAAGAAGTAAAGATGGCTCTCTTAGAAGCAGATGTTAACTTTAAAGTTGTCAAAGGATTCGTCAAAGACGTTCAGGAGCGCGCGATTGGGCAGGATGTGATGAACGGACTGAATCCGGGGCAGATGGTTATTAAGATTGTAAATGAAGAACTTGTGAAACTAATGGGTTCTGAGACAACCGAGATTAAGCTCCAACCGGGGCAGGCGACAACCGTCATCATGATGGCAGGTTTGCAGGGTGCAGGTAAGACAACAACAACCGCTAAGATTGCCGGTAAATTCAAATTAAAAGGAAAGAAACCATTGTTGGTTGCCTGTGACGTATATCGCCCGGCTGCGATTAAGCAGTTGCAGATTAACGGTGAGAAGCAGGGCGTGGAAGTGTTCTCCATGGGAGAGAACCACAAGCCGGCCAATATCGCAAAGGCAGCACTTGAGCATGCAGCAAAGAATGGTCATAATATTGTAATCCTGGATACAGCAGGTCGTCTTCACATTGATGAGGACATGATGGCTGAATTACAGGGGATTAAAGAAACTGTGGACGTGCATCAGACAATCTTGGTTGTGGATGCAATGACCGGTCAGGATGCGGTTAACGTGGCGAACAGTTTCAATGAGAAAATCGGAATCGACGGAGTAATTGTCACAAAACTTGACGGTGATACCCGTGGTGGTGCGGCGCTTTCTATTAAGGCAGTAACCGGACGACCGATTCTCTATGTGGGTATGGGTGAAAAACTTTCCGATTTAGAACAGTTTTATCCAGATAGAATGGCTTCTCGAATTTTGGGAATGGGCGATGTTTTAAGCCTGATTGAAAAAGCAGGTGAGAGCATCGACGAGGAACAAGCCAGAGAGATGACGAGAAAGATGAAGAAAGCTCAGTTTGACTTCGAGGATTATCTGATGAGTATGCAGCAGATGAAGAAGATGGGCGGCCTTTCAAGCGTTATGAGTATGATGCCTGGTCTTGGCATGATGGGAAATGCCAAAATCAAGGATGAAGACATGGATGCAGGCGAAAAGCAGATGGCAAGAATCGAGTCGATTATTTATTCGATGACTTTGCAGGAACGCCGTAATCCGGACATTTTAAATCCATCAAGAAAACGCAGAATTGCAAAAGGTGCTGGCGTGGATATCAGCGAAGTGAATCGTCTTGTAAAACAGTTTGAACAGATGAAGAAGATGATGAAGCAGCTTCCTGGTATGATGGGTGGCAGAGGTGGTAAGAAAGGCAAGTTCAGACTTCCTTTTTAACACATAGATAAAAACAAATAAAAATATTGTGAGGTAAAGAAAAATGGCAGTAAAAATCAGATTAAGAAGAATGGGACAAAAGAAAGCTCCTTTCTACAGAATCATTGTAGCAGATTCACGTTCACCAAGAGATGGTAAATTCATCGATGAAATCGGATACTATGATCCAACAAAAGAACCAAGTGTAATCAAAGTTGACGAAGAAGCAGCTAAAAAATGGTTAAACAATGGTGCTCAACCTACAGAAATGGTTGGAAAAATTTTCAAAGCGGCAGGTATTGAGAAATAATCTGCTCCAAATTTGAGGAGGTACAGGTAATGCGTGAGTTAGTTGAAGTAATCGCAAAAGCATTAGTTGATAATCCTGATGAAGTTGTTGTTACCGAGAAAGAAGATGGAAAGGCACTTGTGATTGAAGTAAAAGTGGCTGATTCTGATATGGGTAAAGTAATCGGCAAGCAGGGAAGAATTGCAAAAGCAATCCGTTCCGTTGTAAAAGCTGCAGCAGCAAAGGAAGACAAAAAGGTAATCGTAGACATCGCGTAAGCGGTGTCTTCGCTTTCTAAAAAGGAGTCGTATGGAGAAATTATTACAGGTGGGAGTCATCTCCTCCACACATGGCGTGCGCGGAGAAGTGAAGGTATTCCCGACAACTGATGATGTAAAAAGATTTAAAAAATTAAAGAAAGTCATCCTTGATACAGGAAGAGACCATATGCCGCTTGAGATTGAGAGTGTCAAGTTTTTCAAGCAGTTTGCAATTTTGAAATTCAAGGGAATCGACAATATTAATGACATTGAAAAATATAAGGGCAAAAGCCTTTTGGTAGATAGAGAGAATGCAGTAAAACTTCGCAAGGACGAATATTTTATTGCAGATATGATTGGTCTTACGGTATTTACTGACGAGGGTGAAGAATTCGGTAAGCTTAAGGACGTACTTGAGACAGGAGCAAATGATGTCTATATCATCGACAGCTTGGAGCACGGTGAAGTATTGCTGCCGGCTATTAAACAGTGTATTTTGGATGTGGATATCGAAACTAGTAAGATGGTGATTCATCTCATGGAAGGGTTGGTGTAGTCGATGAATTTTCATATCTTAACACTATTCCCGGAGATGGTGATGGATGGGCTGAGCACAAGTATCATTGGACGTGCACAGGATAAGGGTTTGCTTTCAGTAGAGGCGATTAATATTCGTGATTTTGCAGAGAATAAGCACAACCGTGTGGATGATTACACCTACGGCGGTGGTGCAGGGATGCTCATGCAGGCAGGTCCTGTATATGGTGCGTACCAATCTGTAGTGGAGAAGGCACAAAGTAAGCCGCGCGTCATTTACCTGTCTCCGCAGGGACAGACATTTTCACAAAGCATGGCAGAAGAATTCGCAAAAGAACAAGAACTTATTTTCCTGTGCGGTCACTATGAAGGTATCGATGAGCGTGTGCTCGAAGAGATTGTAACAGACTATGTCTCCATCGGAGATTATGTGCTGACAGGCGGTGAACTTCCGGCGATGGTCATGATTGATGCGATATCACGACTGATTCCGGGAGTGCTTCATAATGATGTGTCAGCGGAGTTCGAGAGCTTTCAGGATAATCTCTTGGAATATCCGCAGTACACAAGACCTGAGGAATGGCATGGGAAAAAGGTGCCGGAGATTCTTTTGTCAGGTCATCATGCAAATGTAGAGAAGTGGAGAAGAGAGCAGTCGATCATAAGAACGGCACAGAGAAGACCAGATTTGTTAGAGAAGGCAGAACTTAGCGAAAAAGAAAAAGAATTGGCAAAAAAACACTTGCAAAATACCAAGTAATGTGGTAAGATATTTGAGGTTGTGAGAAGAAAGAGATGGTCCTCTGGTACAAAATGTATTAAGAACGTCCAAAATATAAGGAGGTCACACACAATGAACGATATTATTAAGAAAATTGAAGCTGAACAATTAAAAGCAGAAGTACCTGCATTTAACGTTGGTGATACTGTTAAAGTATACGGTAAAATCAAAGAAGGAAACCGTGAAAGAATTCAGGTTTTTGAAGGTGTAGTACTTAAGAAACAAGGTGGCGGCGCTAGAGAAACATTTACAGTTAGAAAGAATTCTAACGGAATCGGCGTTGAAAAGACTTGGCCATTACACTCACCAAACGTAGAAAGAGTTGAAGTTATCCGCAGAGGTAAAGTAAGAAGAGCAAAACTCAACTACTTAAGAGATCGTGTTGGTAAGAGAGCTAAAGTTAAAGAATTAGTAAAATAGTAAATGTGAGAGGGACAACTACATATTATTAGTTGTCCCTTTTTATTAGTTTTCAAGCAAACTCTTATACAGAGAGGAACATATAATGGCAAATTTAACATTTGGGAAAAGAAGAAGACATGTGAACTATGATTTGCTCCGTGAGATTATCGTTTGGACAGTTCAGATTGCAATTGTCTGTTTGTTGGCTTTTGTCTGTGTTTATTATTTTGGACAACGTGCAAGTATGATTGGAGATTCCATGAAGCCGGAACTGAAAAATGGTAATATTACACTTATAAGTAAAGCTGCGTATAGCATGGGGACGCCAAAACGCGGAGATGTGGTTGCATTTAAACCGAATGGCAATGAAAGTTCGCATTATTATATTAAGCGAATCGTTGGACTACCGGGTGAGACCATAGAGGTGGTTGATGGGAAGATTGTCGTGAACGGCCGTGAGATTAAAGAGAAATATGAAACCACAGAAATGGAGGACTTAGGACTTCTGGCAGAACCGGTCAAGCTCAAGAATAATGAATATTTTGTTCTTGGAGATGACAGACAAAATAGTGAAGACAGCAGAAGTGCCGATATCGGCGCAGTGAAACGTTCAGAAATCGGAGGAAAGGTCTGGTTCGTGGTATCGCCGGGCACAACGTTCGGTTTTGTGAGATAAAGGAGAAGAGTATGCATTTTCAATGGTATCCTGGTCATATGACAAAGGCAAAACGTATGATGCAGGAAAATATTAAATTAATAGATTTGGTGATTGAACTGGTGGATGCCAGAATACCGATGAGCAGCCGTAATCCGGATATTGATGAGCTTGGCAAGAATAAAGCTCGCCTAATCCTGCTTAACAAATCAGATTTGGCTGAAGAAAAACAAAATGATGCTTGGGTAGAATATTTCAAACAAAAGGGATTTTCAGTTGTTAAAGTCAATTCTAAAAAGGGCGGTGGAATCAAATCAATTCATGGTGTCATCCAGGAAGCGTGTAAGGAGAAGATTGAAAGAGACCGCAAGAGGGGAATTCTCAATCGCCCGGTACGCGCGATGGTAGTCGGAATTCCGAATGTTGGGAAATCTACCTTTATCAACGCGCTTGCAGGCAAAGCATGTGCAAAGACAGGGAATAAACCTGGTGTTACAAAAGGGAAACAGTGGATTCGTCTCAATAAAAATGTAGAACTTCTCGATACACCGGGAATTCTGTGGCCCAAGTTCGAAGACCAGACTGTTGGACTCCGTCTTGCATTTATAGGCTCTATCAAAGATGAGATTTTGAATACAGAAGAATTGGCGGCAGAGATTATTCAATTCTTAAAAAAATATTATCTTGGTGTATTATCCGAAAAGTATGCTATAATAGAGGTTGATGATCCGTATCAGTGCCTTGCAGATATTGCAAAGAGCAGACATTGTCTGCTTCGAGGCAACGAGCTTGACACAGCTAAGGCGGCTACGCTTCTGATTGATGACTTCCGAGACGGACGATTGGGCAGAATTACGCTTGAATTCCCGGAGGATTACGAATAAATAATTGGAAAGAAGGAATAGTATGGCTAGAAGATATCGATATGAATATCGAATGAGAAAAAAGGCCAAAGAAAAGGCAAAAGCAGAGAAACTTGCGAATCAGACAGATAAAGAGAAGGAATTGCGTGAAGCAATCGGATGGATTGTCTATATATTGATTGTTGTGTGTGCAACTTACTTAATCGTGACTTATGTAGGTCAGCGTACAAAGGTAAGCGGTGATTCTATGCAGGCAACCTTGCAAGATGGAGATAATCTGATTGTGGATAAGATTTCCTATCGTTTCCGTGACCCGAAGCGTTTTGAGATTATTGTGTTCCCATATCGCTATGCAGAGGATACATATTACATTAAGCGTATCATCGGACTTCCGGGAGAAACAGTACAGATTATCGACGGTTATGTCTATATCAATGGGGAAAAGTTAGATGAAAACTATGGCCTAGAGGTTATGGAGAGCGCAGGAAATGCAGCAGAGCCGATAGAGTTGGGTGAAGACGAATATTTTGTTCTGGGAGATAATCGCAATCGAAGTGCCGACAGTCGAGAAACCAATGTGGGTGTGTTGCATAGAGATGAACTTATCGGAAGAGCGTGGGTTCGTATCTGGCCACTAAAGAGTATTGGAGTAGTTTCACATGAGTAAGAGCATTGATGATATTAAGAAAGAATTTGAACAGGCTGACAGACAGACCTTGTTGTCTCTGTATGAAATATATGCAGATGATAATCGGTCAGGTGTTGTCAGCCTGATTTCAAAATATAAGAAACAGGAAGAAAAATTGGAAGCAGAGAAGCGTAGAATGGAAGATATGTATATTTATGAGCGTAAATATGCAGATTTTCAATATATCTGCGGAATTGATGAGGTGGGCCGAGGACCACTTGCAGGTCCTGTAGTTGCAGGTGCAGTCATATTGCCGAAGAATTGTGACATTCTGTATCTCAATGATTCTAAAAAACTGTCTGAGAAGATGCGAGAAATTCTGTATGATGAGATTATGGAGAAAGCAGTCGCAACCGGTATTGGTATTGTGGGACCGAATGTAATTGATGAGATCAATATCTTGCAGGCAACTTATGAGGCGATGCGGATTGCAATATCCAACCTCAAAGTTCGTCCGGATTTGCTTCTCAATGATGCGGTGACCATTCCGGAAGTAAATGTACGTCAGGTGCCGATTATTAAAGGGGATGCCAAGAGTGCATCGATTGCTGCGGCAAGCATTATTGCAAAGGTGACGAGAGACCGATTGATGGTTCAGTACGATGAAGTACTCCCGGGATATGATTTTGCAAGCAATAAGGGTTATGGCTCAGCGAAGCATCTCCGAGCGCTTCAAGAGATTGGCACGACTCCAATACATAGACGTAGTTTTATTAAGAAATTCTTGACATAGAAAAAAGAGTTTTGTATAATAATATTGAAAAGAGAAATTCTTATCTGGTTAGATTGTCCAGTTAAAACAGTCGTTTAAAAACGGTTAGATTGTCCAATTAAAACAATCGTTTATACGTCAGACGGGGATTATATCCTCGTCTGTTTTTTACACTAAGGAGGAATGAGATGAATTGGTATGTTGCTGACAAAGAATATATAAACTACTTGAAGAAGTACGATTCGAGAGTTGGTCATGTCGAATATGGAGAACATTCAAAACTCCATTTAGGCATCGTGCTGGAACTGGAAAATGCAAAATATTATGTACCGATATCCTCATATAAGTCAAAACATGCAAAGATGTCAAATAGTCTCGATTTTCACAAAGTTAAAGATGAAGAGACAGAATTTGTTTATGCGGTACTCAATTTAAATAACATGATACCAATTCCAGATGAATATGTTACACAGTTAAAATATAATGAAGTTGGAAACTTTCGTTCTTTTGAAAATGAACGAGAAAAGACAAATTACATATATTTATTGCAAAAAGAAAAGAAGATTATCGATAACTTAGAAAGCGTGTTAACGGAAAAGGCAAGAAAATTGTACCATAAGTGTCAGGGAAATCCAGATGGTAAGTTATCTCAAAGATGTTGCAATTTCACCTTGTTAGAAGAAAAAAGCAAGGAGTATAAGAAGAATGAAGAACAAAAGAACGATAGGCAGTAATTATGAAAAGATAGCAGGAGAATATCTAGAGAAGCAAGGTTATCAGATAGTAGAATGCAATTTTTATAGTAGATTTGGAGAAATCGACATTATTGCAAGGCATCAAGGCTATCTTGTCTTTGTGGAAGTAAAATATAGAGAGAATGATAAAAGCGGACATCCGTTAGAAGCGGTGTCCGTTTCAAAACAACGCACAATTTCAAAATGTGCGTTTTATTATTTGCAGAAGTATAAAGTTCAAGAAGAATCTGTTCGTTTTGATGTGGTTGGAATTCTGGGTGACAAGATCCAAATTGTGCAGAATGCATTTGATTTTATAATGTGAATCAAAGGTAATAAAAAATACCAGTTGAATTTGCAAAAAGCAAATGAGATAATTATGTTAGAAACAAAGGATAAAACGGAGGTAAGAACATATGTTATTAACAAAAGCAGTTGAAGGAGAAGAAGTGGTAGAAGAAGTAAGTAAATTAGCCGAGTATGTAGGCGGGAAAATACCTGGACTCATTGACTTCGCGGTCGGCGTAGTATTGGCTTTGGTTGTGTTTTTTATCGGTACAAAGCTAATTAAATGGATGAGAAAACTGATTCGAATTTCCATGGAAAAGGGAAATGTGGATAAGGGGGTTCGTCAGTTTGTAGATTCTTTGGTGAAGTTTGCCCTGTACGCGGTCTTGATTTTCTCAATTGGAAGTAAGTTCGGATTAGATACGACTTCGGTTGCGGCAGCATTGGCATCCTGCGGTGTGGCTGTTGGCTTGGCTTTGCAAGGAAGCCTTTCAAACTTTGCAGGTGGTGTTCTGATTTTGATGTTGAAACCATTTGTGGTTGGGGACTACATTATAGAAGATAATAAAGGACGCGAAGGAACAGTAAAAGAGATTCAACTTTTCTACACAAAACTATTAACAGTAGATAATAAGACAGTGATCATTCCGAACGGTTCGCTGGCGAATACAAGTCTAACCAATGTGACAGCACAGGACAAAAGAAGATTAGATTTGTCGGTGGGAATCTCTTATGATGCAGATTTAAAGAAAGCAAAACAGTTGCTCGAGGAGTTACTTCGCAAGGATGAAGATGTGCTACAAAGTGAAGAAATCACGGTATTTGTAGATACACTTGGCGACAGTTCTGTTGTAATCGGAGCTCGTGGTTGGGTAAAAAAAGAGGCATACTGGAGTGCAAAGTGGAGATTGACAGAAAACATCAAGTTGACTTTAGATGAGAATGAAATTGAGATTCCATTCAATCAAGTTGTGGTACACACAAAAAGTTGAGATTTTAAATATAACCCGTTGACTTTTTCGCTTTAACGTGATAAAATACGTAACAATAAATCAAAAAGGAGGCAGTGAAGATGATGAATAAGAAGTTTTACTTTTATTATTTTGAAAAGGGCTGCCCGCTTTTTGTATCATCCAAGGTAGATTATTTACTACCGGATGAGGTAACATAGAATGGTCAGTCCGCTTTCATTGTGCTTTGAATAGCAATGTTGAAAGCGGATTTTTTATTACCGGAGAAATAACTGCAATGAGAAGAGGGAGACGATAAAAATGGCAAACAAGTTAGAGGAAGCAAGAAAGATTATAAATGAAGTTGATTCAAAAATGGCAGAACTCTTTATAGAAAGAATGAGAGCTGCAGAAATGGTTTATGAGCATAAGAAGGAATTTGGTCTTCCAATTTTAGATCAGATTAGAGAAAATCAAGTGATTGAAAAGAATATGGAACTTATAGAAGACGAGGTTCTGAAGGGGTACTATATTGATTATATCAAGAATATGATGTCAATTTCACGTGCATATCAGTATCGCATGCAAAGTGGTTTGAAAGTAGCATATAGCGGTGTTGAAGGTGCATTTGCACATATAGCAGCTGGAAGAATTTTCCCTGAGGGAAACAGGATTTCCTATCGGGATTTTAAAGCAGCATATGATTCTGTTGTAAGTGGTGAAAGTGATGTGGCAGTACTTCCTATCGAAAACAGCTATGCAGGGGAGGTTGGACAGACTATTGACCTGATTTTCTCCGGAACGCTTTTTGTAAATGGAATCTATGAACTTGAAATTCGTCAAAATCTTCTTGGTGTTCCGGGGGCAACGGTGGAAGATATTAAGAAGGTTGTCAGTCATCCACAGGCACTCAGTCAATGCCATGATTACATCGAACTGAAAAAGTTTGAAACAGAGGAGGCAAATAATACTGCTCTTGCTGCAAAAAGTGTGGTTGAGGCAAATGATAAGTCATTAGGAGCTATTGCAAGCGTTGAAACTGCTGAAATCTACGGACTAAAGGTTTTAGCAACAGATATTAATAAGAGCGGAGAGAATACGACACGTTTTGCTGTGCTTTCCAGAGTCCCTGCGAAAACGACATCATTTTCTAACTCTGTTCTTATGTTCACCGTTAAACATGAAGCAGGATCTCTTGCAAAAGCGATTAGTATCATCGGAAAATATGGATATAACATGACGACACTGAGAAGCAGGCCATTGAAGAAACATTCGTGGCAGTATTATTTCTATATTGAAATCAGTGGCTTAACAGATACGGAAGAAGGAAAACAAATGATGGATGATTTGAGCAGAGTTTGCGACCAATTGAAGGTTGTCGGCACCTTTGCACCACACGTTCAAATATAGAGGTAAAAATGAAATGATAGTTGATATAAGTAAAAAAATATTAATTGTAGGTCTTGGCCTTTTGGGAGGCAGTTATGCCAAAGTGTTGAAACGATTTGGATTTCATATTAGTGCGATTACAAAAGAACAAAGTTCCATAGATTATGCACTTTCCGAGCATTTGATTGATGAAGGGACAACAGAAATTGATGAAAGAATCATTGGAGAAGCGGATCTTGTCATTTTTGCGCTTTATCCTCACATTTTTGTGGAATGGATTGAAAAGCATCAAGGGCTACTGAAAAGCGGTGCACTTATTACAGATGTAACTGGTGTAAAAGGCAAAATTGTATATAAAATTCAGGAGATGCTTCGTGATGATGTGGAATTTATTGCAGCGCATCCTATGGCTGGGCGAGAGGTTTCCGGTGTAGAGAACAGTACTGACAAAATGTTTTCAGGTGCCAACTATATCGTAACACCGACTGCAAAAAACACACCTGAAGCAATACAGACTTGCATGGAGCTTGGAAGACTTCTCGGTTTTTCAAATGTAACTACACTTTCGCCGGAAGAACACGACGAAATGATTGGATTTCTATCCCAATTAACGCACTGCATAGCTATCACACTTATGACTTGTAATGACAAAGAAAACATGGAAAAGTTCACAGGTGACTCTTTCAGAGACCTTACTCGCATCGCAAGGATTAACGATCTTATGTGGAGTGAACTGTTTGTGGAAAACAAGGAAGCACTTCTGGAACAAATGAATCTTTTTATAGATAAGTTTCATGAATTAAAAGTAATGTTAGAAACGGAAGATGTTGATGGAATGAGAAAAATGATGCGCTACTCTACAGAACGTCGTGCACTGTTTGATAAAAAATAGAAAAAACCCGAAAAGCATGGATGCTTCGGGGTTTTCATAAAGCCGAAAATGGGACTCGAACCCACGACCTACGCATTACGAATGCGTCGCTCTACCAACTGAGCCATTTCGGCAAGTGACTTTAGCCACAAGAATTAGTATAATTGGAACGAGGGAGAAAGTCAAGCAAATTAGTTGACAAATAACACCTCGATGCTAAAATTATATACATATTCGGGCGATTGAAAGAAGGATAATTATATGATTCGCATGGAATTAGGAAAAAACAGTTACAACATAGAAATAGAGCGCGGACATCTTGCAAAAGCAGGAGAACTTTTGAATCTAAACCGTAAGGTAATGATTATTACAGATGAAGGAGTTCCAAGTACTTACGCAGAAACAATTGCTCAGCAATGTAAGAAAGCATACATAAAGGTTGTTTCGCAAGGGGAGCAGAGCAAATCATTACGGACAGCAGAAGAGATTCTGACAGAGATGTTAGAAGCTCAGTTTAGTCGCAAGGATTGTGTGGTTGCAGTTGGCGGCGGAGTTGTAGGTGACCTTGGCGGCTTTGTGGCATCACTTTATATGCGAGGCGTGGATTTTTATAATGTTCCGACGACCGTATTATCACAGGTGGATTCATCCATCGGCGGAAAAACAGCAGTAAATCTTGCCGGAATTAAGAATATTATTGGTGCATTTTATCAGCCGAAGGCAGTCCTGATTGACCCAGATACGCTAAACAGTTTGCCAGAACGTCAGATTGTAAACGGACTTTTTGAGGCAATTAAGATGGGGGCAACCAGCGACAAGGAATTATTTGACCTATTTTTGAATGATGACTGGAAAAAACATTTGGACTTAATTATAGAGAAAGCATTGCTGGTGAAGAAACACGTAGTAGAGCAGGATGAGAAGGAGAGTCATCTCCGCAAAATCCTGAATTACGGTCACACGATTGGACATGGGTTTGAAAGTGCGGCACACGGAAGATATTTGCATGGAGAATGTGTTGCACTTGGGATGCTCTATATGAGCAGTGAGGAAGTGCAGGAACAACTTTGTGAAATATATGAGAAGCTGGGGTTTGAACTTCCGGAATTTTATACTTTTGATTTAGAGGAAGTAAAAGAGGCAATTACTCACGACAAAAAGGCGAACGGTCAGAGTTGCTCCATTGTATACGTTTCTGAGATTGGACACGGTAGCATTGAAGAGTGGAGCATGGATGAGGTGCTTGACAGATTGGAGTGTAACGAAGATGAAGAATATATTTGGTAACAGCATTACCGTAACCTTGTTCGGCGAGAGCCACGGGGAGCAGATTGGCGCAGTGATTGACGGAATGGCGCCAGGTATAGAAGTGGATATAGAATTTATCCGAAAACAATTGGAGTTGAGAAAACCTCATGGAAGGATTTCAACTCAGAGAGTGGAGACAGACGAACCGCACATTGTGAGTGGTGTGTTTGAGGGCAAGACAACAGGTACTCCGATTTGTATTCTGTTTGAAAATAATAATACAAAGAGCAAGGATTATTCTAAGACAAAGGACTTGATGCGTCCGGGACATGCGGATTATACGGCGCTTCAGAAATATCATGGCTATGCAGACTATCGTGGAGGCGGACATTTTTCAGGCAGAATCACCACTCCGATTGTAGCGGCAGGTGCTATTCTTATAAAGGCGTTGCAGAAAAAGGGTATTTATATAGGAAGCCATATTCAAAAGTGTGGTTCGATTGAAGATAGAAGATTTGAGGATTATACAGCTGATATCGAAAAGGTCAACAACCTTATTTTTCCTGTGTTGGATGAGAAAGCGGCAGAGAAGATACATGATTATATGTTGCAGACAGCGGGTGAAGGAGACAGTGTCGGAGGTATTCTGGAAACAGTTGTAACAGGTCTTCCGGCAGGTGTCGGCGAGCCTTGGTTTGATACGATGGAGAGCATGTTGGCACATGGACTCTTTAGCATTCCGGCTGTGAAGGGTGTAGAGTTCGGTGAAGGCTTTGGCTTCGCGGATATGAAGGGAAGCGAGGCGAATGATGCATTCGAAGTGAAGGATGGCAAGGTTGTCACAAAGACAAACCACAATGGCGGAATCAACGGAGGGATTACGAATGGAATGCCGATTCGTTTCCAAACCGTTGTTAAACCGACACCATCCATTTATAAAAAACAAGAGACCGTCAATATGGCAACGATGGAAAATGAAATGCTACAGATTGAAGGACGCCATGACCCTGCGATTATACATCGTGCAAGAGTGGTTGTGGACAGCATGACAGCGATTGTAATTGCGGATATGCTGGCAGTTCGTTTCGGAACAGACTGGCTCTAAGGAGATGACAATACATGAGAGTGACAATTACACCGAGTAGGGCAAACAGCACAGTGCTTGCACCGCCATCGAAAAGTATGGCACATCGCATGTTGATGGGGGCAGGACTGGCAAAAGGGACATCGGTGGTAGAGAACATTGACCTCAGTGAAGATATCAAGGCTACACTCGGTATTCTGGAGACACTGGGAGCACAATATAAAATAGAAGAACATAAGGTAATTATGCGCGGAATTGGAGGCAAGTGCCATCACACGGATGAGAGGCTAAATAGCAACGAAAGCGGTAGTACCCTGCGATTTTTTATTCCTTTGGTACTTGCAAGTGGTGGCAAGTTTGAGTTTTTCGGCGCAAAGCGTTTATTTGAGCGTCCACTCGGAATATACGAAGAGATTTGTCAGGACCAGAGAATCCTGTTTAAAAAACATGAAACAGGATTAACAGTGGAAGGTCAATTGCAGGCAGGACATTTTAAAGTGCAGGGAAACATCAGCAGTCAGTTTATTACAGGACTTCTTTTTGCACTTCCATTATTAGAGGAAGACAGTGTGCTGGAAGTACTTCCGCCGGTTGAGAGCAAAGCATATATTGATATGACGTTGGAGGCACTTGAGACGTTTGGTGTTAAAGTGAAGCGGGAAGGAAATGTGTTTTATGTTACTGGCAATCAAATCTATCAGCCGAAAGATGTGACTGTGGAGGGCGACTACTCCAATGCGGCATTTTTAGATGCATTTAATTTGATTGGTGGAAATGTTATAGTAGGAGGTCTTCGAGAAGATTCACTTCAGGGAGACCACATTTATAAAACCTATTATGAGGTGTTAAAAGAAGAACATCCGGTGATAGATATTGCAGAATGTCCGGATCTCGGGCCGATTC
This sequence comes from Tyzzerella sp., assembly GCA_017416155.1. Classification (GTDB taxonomy): domain Bacteria; phylum Bacillota; class Clostridia; order Lachnospirales; family Lachnospiraceae; genus Faecalimonas. The sequence continues at coordinate 154,387 of JAFQDE010000019.1, read as the reverse complement.
TGATGGGAATGGCGGCAACAGGTAACGGTGCAAAGTTTATCGGGACAAGACGACTTCGAATCAAGGAAAGTGACCGCGGTGCAGTCATGGCGGAGGAACTTGCGAAATTCGGCATTCGGGTGGATGTGATGGAAAATGAGATTGTGGTGCATAAGGGTGTGCTTGCAACTCCAAGTGAACCTCTCAATAGTCACAATGACCATCGTATTGCAATGACTATGGCAACTTTGTGTTCAGTAACAGGTGGAACCATTGAGGGAGCCGAGGCGGTTAGAAAGAGTTTTCCAAACTATTATGATGAGATTGAAGAATTGGGAATTCAAGTGACGAGAGAAGAATAGACAGGGGGAAGGTTAAGATGAATTGTGAATTCAAGAGAAAGTTACCTATACCAAAGAAAGTAAAAGCAATGTATCCTGTGACAGACAGGATGCGTGAGGATTTTGAAAAACGCGATGTGGAGATAAAAAAGGTATTATCTGGGCAGAGCGATAAGTTTTTGTTGATTATTGGACCTTGTTCTGCAGATTATGAAGAGGCGGTTATGGATTATATTGACAGACTGCGTCCGGTGCAGGAAAAGGTGGAAGATAAGATTATTATTATTCCTAGAATCTACACCAATAAACCGAGAACAACAGGCGCAGGTTATAAGGGTATGCTACATCAGCCGGACCCTCTTCATGATGAAGATATGCTGGCAGGTCTTACGAAGATTCGTAAGGTTCATATGAGAGCCCTTGCAGAGACAGGTTTTTCCTGTGCAGATGAAATGTTATATCCGGAGAACTATAGATATTTGTCTGATTTGTTGGCATATGTAGCAGTCGGTGCACGTTCCGTAGAGAATCAACAGCACCGCCTCACTGCCAGTGCGATTGATGTGCCGGTAGGCATGAAAAATCCAACAAGTGGTGATTTGTCGATTATGATGAACTCTATTACTGCGGCACAGAGCGGACATACGTTTATCTATAGAGGTTGGGAAGTGGAGAGTACCGGAAATCCTTATGCACATGCCATTCTTCGAGGAGGCATGAATGCTCAGGGTGAAAATATATCCAATTATCACTATGAAGATTTGATGAAGGTGTATGAGCATTATCAAGAAAAGAACTTGAAAAATATGGGTGTGGTTATTGATGCAAACCACGCAAATTCCAATAAAAAATACATGGAGCAGATTCGTATCAGTAAAGATGTGCTTCATAGTCGACGTGTAAATAACGACATTCGTTCACTTGTAAAAGGACTTATGATTGAGAGTTACATTGTGGACGGCGCGCAGTCGGCAGAGTGCGGAACATATGGACAGTCGATTACAGATCCATGTCTTGGTTGGGAGAAGACAGAACGCTTAATTTATGAATTGGCGGAGGAATTATAAAAAGATTATGTAGAGCAGTTGCAGGAGAATGTATCCTAGCTTATATGATTATACTATTGACAGATGTATATAAACAGAAGAATTAGAGAAGGAATTATATGTATTTATTATTAAAGGATAAACCGATATTGGAAGTCAAAGAGAATGGTCAATGCAACATTTTAGAGTTTGATTATTTGCCTTTTGCACTCAGAAAAGAAAACATTACATTAGCAGATTTTATGGAATGGGCTTCAAATCGTACCTTGTCAATTGGACGAAGTTACGCTAAGGAGATTCTGAATACGCTACGTTTATCGCAGAGCAATCGCTATGCGGTCTGCTTGGCGTGTCGTGGCCTTAGTTTGGAAGATTCTTATTGGATTCGACTAGATGATGATAACAGCACATGGAACGAAGTGAATTTGTTTCATAATCCATTGTCGTTATTTATAACGGAAGTTTCTTTGTCGGGCAGAAATCATCATTATAAAGTGGATGTACAGGTAAATCAGACGATTCACACACCGGAACTCACTACACTTGGAGCAAGTGCGAAAGGCTGGGTACGTCATGAGGATGGATTACATCTTCATAAGGTTGGCAAGTATGAGATTCCTGCAAGTGAAATATTAGATTTCCTTGCCATTGAACATATTCCATATATGATTTCATCAGATGAAGATGTTTACGTATATCTATCTGAAGAGAGAAAGGAATGGATTCAAGGTGTGGGCGAAGTGATGGTTCACTCGAAACTATTTACCAGTGAAAACGTGTCAATGGTTACCTTTGAGGAATTCGCAGTATTTTGTCGAAACTATGGATTAAATCCATATGAAGAAGCGAAACATGTAGACCAAGAATTCTATCTTAAAATGCAGATTGCTGATTACATTTTAAATAACAATGACAGGCATGAACAGAATTGGGGCTTCTTGATGGAGAATGCTACGGGGAAACTTATTGGATTTTGTCCATTATTTGACCATGACCATACATTTGTTCCTTATGACAATGTTTTATCTCAGACAACAGACGAGACAAAAACGTTATTAGAAGCGGCAATAGAAGCGCAGAAAGAATTAAAAATGGATTTGACAAAGTTGTTCCAGATGGAATGTCCGGCCTTGCTTAGTGAAAAGCAGTGGGAGGAAGTGCTGGATAGAACGAGAAAGATTATGTAGAGCAGTTGCGGTTTTCCGCAGCTGCTTTTTGTAATGCCTAAAAATACTTCTGATACAGTTTCTCTACCAAATTTATCAACGCATACAGTCCCATCGCCAAAACACATAATATTACAATTGACATGAGTAGCCAATCCATTTTAAATAGATGGGGAGACATAAGGATACAATGTGATAGCGTTAATATATGAAAAAAACACTATATTTGTAGCTCATTGCCGGCGTAGGGTAGGTAGGTGTTTTTCGTTGAAAAATATTACAAATAGGTATATTATAAGATTAGAGGTCAATGTAGGGTGGAATGGAGGATGTGAAATATGATAAAAATACCAGAATGTCTAGTTGACGATTATATTCATGCTTCAAAATTAAAGAATTTCTGCTTTGAACATGAAATGACGGTTAGTGACGGAAAAACGGATTTGTTGAAAAAAGTTATTGAATATGCAGGTGAAGATCAAAGTAGCGATGCTTATAAAGAAACATATACATGGTTTTTGGACACAATAAAAGCAGGAAGCAAGGAACTATGTCTTAAAAAAGTTTATGTGCCAGATGAAACATTAGAAAATGTAGAACAACTTATATCAAGCAAATATAAAGAATGTCCCTTTAAAGATGTCTTGTCATTTAGAAATTTAGATGGTTTTAGTTTGGTTAATTACGAAATTAAAAATAACGAGCAGGGAATTGTTTCGAAAGTATCATTTCTTTTTTCGAGAATGGTATTGGAGGGAGAAAAGGAATTAGAAAGAGGACACAAAATAATTTATCCTCTGTATATTGACTTATATACAGAGGAGGGATTTATTGTTGCAAGATATAAGCCAAAAACAACTATATACCAATGTTCTGAAGAGGATATAATATATAAAGAAAATCGTTTCAAACCATTGGATGAAGCTGTCACTCTAATTGGTAAAGTAGAAAAAGTTTTGAAATTGCAAGATATGGATATTAATCCTAGGCAAAAGTTCTGTAGAATGATGTATAAATTATATCAAAAATATTCGTTCACACCAGAAAATATTCAATCAGAGATTGATAGAATGGAGAGTAAGAGAGATAATTTTGTAAATGAGATATTTGGAGAACTGAAATTAAAAGATATAAATAAAGCAAAAGCAAAAATTGATTTAAACATATTTTTTGAAAAATATATTTCGATTAATGGTGATATGGAAAAAGTATTCAAAGAGGACAGAGATGCGTATTTAATAAAAATCACCTCGGATGATGATTTACAAATGACAAGAATTGATACAGCATCCATAGGAAATAGACCATTGCAGTGTAGTGATACTTTTTTTGATGGAAAAAAGTCAATATTAAACACTCAAGAATGCAGAGTTCTTCATTTGTGTTACAATCGAAGAAAAGGTTATTTAGGTCCGTTCACAGTTCAATTGACGACAAAAAAAGAGTGTGGATTAGTAAAAATGTATTATGTTCCAGAAGAGGAGGATATACACAATGTTTTACAAACAATTTTTGAAAATTATTGATGTTATAGACGAGAAGTTTGTTGAAGAATTTGATTTTTGGTTGGCAACATTATCTGCCAGAGAGGCGAGAACGATTTCAATATCTGCAGTTTCATCAAGGTTTGGAGTAAGGTATGGTCTTGCAAAAGCAATAGTAAAATTTGCAGAAGATGAAGGTATTTTAAAAAAGCGATATATAGTTATCTGTAAAAATGAAGATTGTGAATTTTATTATCAGGACTTTGATTCAGAAGAGTTAATAAAAGTCCTAGGAACCACAGCTTATTGTCATAATTGCAGCCAAGAATTTCAAATATCATATGAAAACACTATTATCGTTTATAGCAAAGAAAAGGAACCAAATATTCCAGAAACGTTGATTGAAAAAGAGATTGCAAAACGTGTAGGGGATGTTGAACAGAAAAATTTTTGTGGAAATTTTACGGGAGCTGATTCGCTGGGACAAGATATAAATGAAATATATGATTTGTATTATAAACCAGATGAATCAGCATATGAAAAAATGAAACAATTGCAAAAATCATTAGATGGTCCATTTACGACAACAAAAGAAAAGGGAGATTCCCTAGAAGAGTTAGCATTGTATTTGTTTAAGATGATAAAGAATATATCTGGTACCAATAAAATTACAACTTATACGAATCAGTTTGATTGTACGATGAGATTTTCAGAAACATCAGAATCATTTCCGAGTGTTATGCAATATATGTCGCCATACTTTATTGTGGAGTGTAAGAACGAAACGGAGGCATCAGGAAAAGGTAAAACACCATCAAATACGTATTTTCATAAACTATCAGATATTATGTCTTCAAATGAGGCACAAATAGGAATTGTATTTTCTAGAGGAAATCCAAGTAAAGAAGATATAAACATAGCACGTGAGAATTATTTGACATGCAGAAACTCAAAACATCAAAAATTCTTAATATCCATCTCAAATAACGATTTGGAAGCAATAATCGATAAAAAAGTCAATTTGTTGAAATACATATCTTTTAAAGTAGATATGTTAACGATGAATGCTAAGAATGGAACTTATGAAATGTTTGAAGAAAACGAAAACAAATAATACCAGGTGTTTTATAAGAAGGATGATTTATGATAAAGAATGGATATGAGTATGATAATATAATTAGTTTGGCTAAACAGTATAACTTTAGAAAAATAATGATAATGAGAAATAGTTGGAATAATGGTAACTGGTGCATTGTTAATAAGGTTATTATAAAACCTGATAATAAATATGGATACGCATATGGGCACATTCATTATGCAAATGGAAACAAAGAAAATGGTGCAATACCTTGTGCAGGGACATATGCATGGAGAGTCATTAAGGTTTTGGAAGAGAAAATGGAAGTGGAATATGTAAAAGAAAAGAAGAAGGATTGAATAACACAGAGATATACAAAGATATACAAAGAACTATTCCTTTATGCGTATCGCAAAGAAAAGGTAAAAATGCTATTTTTATTTAGTTGCAAAGATTAGAGTTTTAATGCTAGACCAGAGTTATAATGCTCTGCTCTAGCATTATTTTTGTGGACAGTATTCTCAATGAAGAATTTGGATAGAACAAATTTAATGCCAGGAGCTTTATATAAAGTGTCTTAGTAGATTTCGATACAATATGATATTGTATTGTACGAATAGCTTCTCTTGTGAAATCTAAGTGTAAAATCCCAAATTACTTTTCCTTGATACATATTCAGTAACGGATGCACGCGGTATTTTCCAGTAGCGACCGATGCGAAAGGCTTTGATTTCGCCTGAGTTCAATAATTGATAGGCAGTGGTACGACCGATGTTCAACATCTCCATGAATTCATCTAAAGTTATCAGATCATCTTTAAAGTCATATAACATTCGTGATTCCTCCTCAAAGTTTATTTTTTATTTGTTTGTTTACAAGTATGTTAATTAATAAAGTTTTAAAAGGGTCTTTCTTAGCTTCAAATAGAGAAAGATGATTTAGGGCCACAATATGCGTATCTTGTTATATATATACAAACACAAAAATATCAACATGAGAGTGAAAAATCTTCAATACTTTTTAATGATACACAATACATCTAAGTAAAAAATAATAAAGGAGATTTTAACCATGACAAATAATCGAAGATGTAGAGTTGTAAAAGCAAGATTAACGGAATCAGAGTATAAGATATTCCAAGAAAATTTGCTTAGGAGTGGTGCTAGAAGTTGCTCGGAATATTTAAGAGATAGGATTATCCTATCAGATAATCAAATTATAAAACGTGAAAGAATGGCTGGTAAGATAGGACGGGAACAGTTGGAAGGACAGATGAATGTTATTTCTGATATTTTTAGTGTGATAAATCAATATAAAGCAGGTGTTGATAAAGAACTTGCTGTAGATAAATTGGAAAAGGATGTGAAAAAACTATGGCAATTATTAAAGCAATAAAGTCTGGATACAAATCGCCGGAAGAAATGAACTCTCTGATACAATATATTATTTCAGAAGAACGTCATGTTATCAATGGTCTTACTGGCGGAAGAATGATTATGACAGGTTCATCAGAATCAGTGTATCAACAAATGATGGAGTGTAAGCAATATTTTCATAAGGTTTGTGGAAGGTACATGCGACATATTATAGTTTCTTTTTCAAATTATGAATTACAGTATTTAGGAGTTAATGAGATTTACAAGATAGCTATGCAGATTTGTGGATTTTTCAGATGGAATCAAACTGTTTTTGCAATTCATCAGGAAACAGAACAAATACACATCCATATAGGAATAAATACAGTTTCTTTTTTGGATGGGAGTAAGTTGAGATTTTCGCTATGGGAATTAAAAACGTATGTAAATCGAGTTGTTGGAACTTATGTTCCGGTCGTTGCTTTGAATTTGGGGATACAGGAAGTAAAAATGTCAGATAACATTGATGAGTTATTAGAATAATATTTTTAGGAAAGTGCAAACAAAAAATAATATCCCAGAATCCTTGTGTGGAATGAAACTGGGATGTTATTTTTGTTAATTGAGCACAATTCTTTACTTGAATTAGTTGTAATGCTAGTTACCGTTTCTTATTTAGTTAAAGAAATCCTTGATAGGAGTTGAGAGTACCTGTGACAATCCGTAAAGTTCGATATCTGTCACGGTTCTGCTTTTGTCTTCAATTCTTGAAATAGAGCCTCGACATATGTAAATAGCAAATGTTTCTAGCCGGTCTGACAGTTGTTGTTGACTGAGTTTTCTTTCTTTTCGGATACGTTTTACATTGTCACCGATTAAGTTTTTGTATTCAGTGTCAATAATGCGTGCCATGCTACACCTCCAAAATAAAAACTTGTAATAGATTAAGTACAATGTTATACTGAAACACAACAAAAATAGTCTTGTCATAAGACAAAATATGGAAATGAATGACAAAATATGTCAAAGAATATTTATATAATTTATTTCCAAATGACACTATGTGTCCATGCGCAAAGGTATAATAAATAGTATTATTAGGCGTATGAAGGAGAGAGCAAAAGTGGGAAAAGAATCTGAAGATAAAGCGGAACGAATTTTATCTATTTATACACGACTTAAAATGGGTAAAGTTATTTTCAAAGAAAAGGAAAGTGCTGAGTTTGGAGTGGCAACGAGAACCATTCAAAGAGATATCGCTGATATTCAATGCTTCTTGCAGAATCAGACGATGGAGAGCGGAGAGGTTCAAGAAATTATATTCGATAAGAAAATCGGTGGATACATTTTACAAACTAAGAGTCGAATGCAGTTTGAAGGGAAAGAAATTCTAGCGATAGTAAAAGTGTTGTTAGAAAGTCGGTCTTTGATGAAAACAGAATTATTCCCTATGATTCGTAAATTGATAGGGATATGTAATGATGAGACAGAAGAAAAATTACTAGAAGATTTGTTGAAAAACGAAATGTTTCATTATGTTGAATTGCAACATGGCAAGCAATTATTGGATAGAATATGGGAACTGGAACAAGCTGTAAAGAAACAAGAATATATCGAAATACAATATAAGAGGCTTAAGAACAATGAGTTGGTGACTCGTAAGATTAAACCAGTAGGAATTATGTTTTCAGAATTTTATTTTTATCTAACGGCTTATATAGAAGATATTGATAAAGAAGCGAGATTCCAAAATCCAAACGATACATATCCGACTATTTATAGAATAGACCGATTGTTAGATGTAAAGAGATTGGATGAGTATTTTAAGATTCCTTATGCGGACAGATTTGAAGAAGGGGAATTTAAAAAGAGAGTACAGTTTATGTACGGTGGAAGATTACGGAAAATTAAATTTCTATATAAGGGGAATTCGATCGATTTTATTTTAGACAGGTTTCCAACTGCTGAAATTCTGCAAAAAAATGAAAAAGGAGTGGTTGTTCAGGCAGAGGTTTTTGGTAATGGGATTGATATGTGGTTGAGAAGTCAGGGAAGTGAGATTGAAGTTTTATAAGGAAAACCAGGAGGAAAAATTATGTTTTTAAATGCGTTACAGGAAGAAAATAAGGAATTGTTTTTGGCATTGTGTGTTCATGCTGCTAGGGCTAATGGAACTTTTGAAAATGATGAAGAAGAGATGATTTATGCATATTGTAGGGAGATGAGTTTGATTGAGCATATTCCTGAAGACATTGATGAAGTTGATAGTCTTATAAAAATCATGGAAGAGAAAACTAGCGATACAGAAAAGAAAATTGTTGTGATGGAATTGTTTGGCTTTTTCGATTTAGATGTTGTTAGTGATGAAAAGAAATTTATGACAAAGGTAATTGATGGCTTAAAAGTAGAACCAAAAGTGGTAGATTCTTTGACCTGTTTATTGAAAGAGTATATTTCTGCGTACAAAAAAATTTATACGCTTATTTCTGAGTAACTGAAAGGACTGATTCATAATGGAATCTGAAAAAGGAAACTATCACTTAGTGGAACAAACAACAGAAAATCAAATTCTTATACAAAGTAAAAATAAATGTGATAAATATGATTACTTAGTGGCTGTAGCATGTGGCGCAGTTGGTGGTTTGATAGATGTTTTTTTTGTGGGTGCGCCTAATGATAGCACTCTAGGGAATTGGACTGATAAACAGGTAGATAAAATAGTTATGGAATTTGCTCGGAAAACAGGGTGGACTCCGCGTGAAGGAAAAGAAAATAGTGTTGCAAGTGCTATCGGTTTTTTAGAAAGAAATTCTAGAGTTAATTATGATCAACGATATACAAGTGATGTGAAAGAGATGTTCAATATGAACACAAAGAATCATCATATGATGTCACTGGCTCATGCACCCGACATTGTAGGATTATTTTTTTCTGTTCTGAATCAATTTACTTCTACTGCATCATTTATTGCTAATGGTCAGATTATTACAATTAAAACAGATACTTTTGAATTGCAAGGAACAAATTTTATATCTAAAATTTTTTGTGGCATAGCTAATTGGCTTGGACATATCATGTCAGATATAGCTGGAAGTTCTGGTGGTAGAGGTTCAACAGTTGGAAGAGGCAGTGGTGTTGTTATACCATTTTATGAAATGTTTCAGTTTTGTAAGTTTGGTAAGTTTCAGGTAGGTAAAGCACGACAAGATTTGGCAACAATAGCAATTAGAGCATTCCAAGAAGGTTATGATTTCCGCTTTGGGATGGCAATGGCAATTCCAGTAATAATAACAGATTTGTCAATTAGACTAATATGGTCTTTAAGGAGATATTTTCAGTATGGATATGCATTAAAAGAGTGTATTCCAACTAGTAGACATGCGGATTTGAGGATGATGTTATTGCTTGGAAACGGAACATTGTGTGTGATAGATGGAATGGATGCGGGCATTCGTTCGGGTGGAGACTTTTTACGTTTCTTTACAAGGTTGAATCTCATTGCTTGGTTTAGATTTGCTATGCTTGTGTTAAAAGAAGTGTGTATAAGAGTCGGATTAAAAGATGCATTGACTGAAACGATTGAAGCATATAAGCGAATAAATGCAGCATTACTAGAATATTTACATGAATTAGAATTGATAGATATAGAAGCGTTTGAGCGAGAAACAGAGGAGTATAACAAGGTTGTTAGGATTATTACAAATGCAAAAACCAATCAAGAATTAAATACAATACTGCTTGATATGTTTGATGAGATGGAAATTAGAAAACCGTGGCAAGGAAATTTCGATGAACATATGTCAAATAAAGGTGCCACGCTTTATTTCGAATAAACATGTTTAAATGTGATTGTTGTGGTTGTTGTTGTAGAAATCTTGACAAATCGGAGTTATATGCTGACTTAGATCGTGGGGACGGAACATGTAAATATTTAGTGGACAATTTGTGTTCGATATATAGTGAACGTCCTTTGTTTTGTAGAGTAGACGAGTGTTATGAACTTTATTTCAAAGAAGAAATGAGTATAGAAGAATATTATAAAATGAATGCATTGGCATGCGAAAAATTGAAAAGATTGGAGGAATGAAATATGCCATTACCACTTGCGTTGGCTATTGCTGCTGGAATTGCCGGACTTACAGGCGTAGGAAGCGGCATACATGGTGCAAAAAAAATGAAAAATGCAAATGATACTATGAAAGCGGCGGAAGGACGTCATAAAAGGAATGTTGCAAAATTTGAGCGAACAAGCAACAATACAAACAAGAAAATGGATGAACTTGGGAAGTTGGAACTCGAAATTTTAAGTAGTTTTGATGAGTTTGCAGATACTATAGAAAAAATTCAGAATCGTCCTCAGTTTAAAGAGTATAAGGCGGATGGGATTAAACTTCCTGAATATGATAAGGAGGAATTGAAAAAAGTTTCTATTGGAGCAGGAGTCTTACTTGGTGGGCTAGGAGGAGCTGCTGTTGGTACAGCTGGAGGCTTCGCGGCAGCAGGTGCTACAACATCTGCGGTTATGGCGCTTGGTACTGCATCAACAGGAACAGCAATTGCATCACTTAGTGGTGTTGCGGCAACGAATGCAACCCTTGCTGCGTTAGGTGGTGGCGCAATATCTGCAGGTGGTGGAGGCATTGCCCTAGGAACGACTATGCTTAGTGCAACGACACTGGGCGTAGGATTGCTTGTTGGCGGTGTTATTTTTAATGTAGTAGGCGGAAGTATGTCAAATAAGGCTGATGAAGCGTGGAGGCAGATGGAAAAAGCAGAAGGTACTATACAGACCATTTGTACATATTTAAACAAATTAAGAACTACTGCAAATAAATATATAGGTTCCTTGAAAAGAGTTAATGAGAAATACCAAGAAAATTTTCAAACCATTTCAAATGTTGTTAATGTACAACATAAGGTTGATTGGAATGACTTTACAGAGGAAGAAAAAATGAACTTGCAAAACACAGTATTACTTGTCGGATTATTATATAAAATGTGTCAAGTGAAATTAGTGAACAAAGCTAAAAATGACAACGAGATTAATACTGTTAACACGAAAGTTGTAAATGAAACACTCAAAGAATCAGAAAACGTGATGAGTAATCTTGTTGTTGAAACTGTTGGTAACTCTGAAAAATCTATAACTGATTCCCAAAAATGAAACGCATAGAGAGAAACCAGTTTCAACTAAAAGTTATGATGGAACAGATATCTGTAAAGAATGTGCGGACATCATACATGGTGAATCATATATTGAAGTTGATGATTATTTAGTCTGCAAAGATAAAGAGAAACTAATGAAAGTGTCAAAAGAAGATGGTTCAACGAGTAAATTAGATATATCCATAAAAGGATATTCTAATTGGACTGAAAATGTTTGTGGCTGGAAACAAAATCTTTTTTATATTGATGCAAATGCTAAAGGGACAAGTTGGATATACAAAATGCATATGGATATTATGGAAAAAGAGAAGATAGAATGTTGCGGCAGTATAGTGGACAGAAATCATCATGGTGACATACAGGCAAACGATAAGTATATCATCTACAAATCTATAGTTGACGAAAAGACACGTGTGTTTTGTTATGATTTGGAAAAAAGAATGACTAGAAGATGAGTAGCCTATTTTTACTCATAAAGAATCTGAAATACATATAAAAAGGAAGAAATAAAGATGAATTGGAATAAATTATTCAATGATATTGATAAACTAGTAGATGACATAACAAAACTTAATGATTCATATATTGAAGATAGTTATGACCGAGCTGCTTTGCTTCGTTATATGGATAGACTGTATTGTTTTAAATATGAATTGTATGTTTATATGAATTTTCAAGAGATGATGTCTGCGATGGAAAGCGAAAACGATAAGTTGTTAGTACAAAGGGAGGCAATGACACATATTAATCATATAAAAGGAAAAATAGAGTCATTCATTGACATAAGTAGATCTTGGGATATAAGAGATTATCAATGTAAAAAGTATCAGGAAAAAATGGGCAAATTCTTTTTGAATCTTCAAAAACAACTCTTTGCTAACAATTAAAGTTTAAGAAAAGATGGTATAATAAGCAATGTAAATGAATCTTAATTTGCTTTATTGAAAATAGCCAGTGCTGTGAATGGCACTGGCTATGCACATTTTGTGAGTCGGCTTATTTCTTTTATGAGTACCTAATTCTCGCGCCCAATCAAGATTCCATCAGCAATAATCCAACCTTCATTTTGACTAATATATGAGTTTAGAGACATGTATTGGTTGAGATACCATGTGAGGTTTATATCTGACGAACTGTGAGGCATACCTAGTGACTTTCGGTTATTTTTTATAATACTTCTTTGGATTTGGACTTTTTCACGTTCTGTTAGTTGTGTTTTTAAAACCACTTTTTCTGTTTTTTTAGCAGATTGCTTAAAAGGAATACAAGACTCCTCGTGAACATTGTATTGTGCCTTACTGGTTTGAACAGGTTTTGATATATCAATATTTTTTGATAGTATTTTTTCCAATCCTAAACCAATTAGAATTAAAGGTAATTCTAATAATACTATTAAATACATTAAAAGTGCATACAGTACGCCAATTAAAATATAGAGTAAGCCTATCTTGATATTTATATTGGCTATCCAAAGAAATAATTCGATGAATAGAAATATCGTTGCAGAAGAAATGTCATTTATTGTTTTTAAAATACCAGATAATATCTTTTTGAAGAATATGTTCATATTTGATTGTTCCCCTATCATCTTTTGTTAGTCTCATATGGTTTGATAATTACTGTACCCATTTAAAACTCAACCCACTATAAACCCTCACAGGATTTCCTCTTACAATGCGGTTGTGTTCGCGCCAGGCGTCGTTTGTCTGCTTTTGTTTGGCTTGATTTTCGCGTTCGTGCAAAATGAGGTTGAGTTTGTTTAAGGCATCTTTGCGATTTGCCATTTGGGTGCGTTCGGCAGTGGAAGTTACGACGATTCCAGTAGGTAGATGAGTGAGACGCACCCCGGTTTCTACCTTGTTTACATTTTGACCGCCTTTCCCACCACAATGGAAACGCTCAAATTTTATGTCTTGGTCTTTGCAGATGTTTTCAACTTCCGGAATAATGCTTACATCAACAAACCAATTCTTGCGTTTGTGGTGTGGACGAAACGGACTCTGACAAACCCATTGTATTGTTCCTTCTAAATGCGATAAATCAGTATCTGTTGAAAATGAAATGGAAGCGTAGCCCTTTCCACTTTTGGCTGCATGCTTAGTAAGCATTTCAATGTCTGGATATTCTGCTTTTAAGGAAAGGTATAATTTGTATACTGCGAGTTCGCATTCTGCAGGTCCTTGCCCTGAACTAATTTGTATTATCATCACTAAATTCTCCTTCATTATTGTAATATTCTTTTAATTCTTGATTCATATAGACAATCTGTACTTTGTCATGTCTTGAATATATAATTGCTTTGCCGTAATTACCTTTTGTGTGTCTGGCTACACGAGTGTTTTTGGTCTTTGTTTTTCTTGAACCGCCAACAGACCAAAGATTATTCTTGGCTAAATATCCTCCACGTTTATTTGAGAGTATATCTTGTTCTCTTTGATACCAAGAACCATCATCAGCCTGTATATCGTCATAGTTGTATAGATTTCTGATTAGTTCTTGGCGCTTTTTGATTTTTCGTTTTCTCACACGAATTCGATAGGAACGTGTGCGTCCCATGTTAATCACCCCCAGCTTTGTAGTTGTATATTGGTTTGATTACTTTTGTAATAGTTACTGTGTCTTTAATTACTTCTGCAATATCTTCTAATGCTCTGTATGCGAACGGAGCTTCATCGAGCGTATCTTTGTTGATGCAAGATGAGTAGATTCCTTTCATCTCAGACTTGAATGAAGATACAGTAAAGTGTGATTTTATATCTTCTCGTTTCATAATTCGTCCGGAGCCATGTGGAGCAGAGAAGTTCCAGTCTTCATTTCCCAAACCAATTCCAAGAATTACACCATCCCTCATATTGATTGGAATAATCACATTTTCATTCTGTTTTGCAGAGATGGCACCTTTTCTTAAAAGAGGAGCACCGAATGTGTTAAATGTTTCTTCTGATTCATCTACATAATTATGAATGCAGGAATAACTGTCGGTTACTTTCCATTTCATGCCTTTTACTAATTCATCAAGGATGATTTCACGGTTTAAGGAAGCATATTCTTGAACGACTTGTAAATCGTGCAGATAATGTTCCTTCAATCCACCTTCAAGATAAGTAAGTTCATACGGAACAGAAATTCCTTTTTCTTTCAGTAGTTTCTGACCTTCGTTTAAGTAGTATTCGGTTACTTCTTTTCCTAAGTGCCGACTTCCGGAATGAATCACGATGTAAATATGTCCGTCTTTATCCTTATCTAGTTCAATAAAATGATTACCGCCTCCAAGTGTACCGAGACTATGTAATGCTTTTTCTAGGCGTATGTGTTTGTAGCAATGAAGCCTTTTAAACTCAAACTCTTCAGCGTAGCGGTGAATCTTCTTTCTTACTGCATAACCAGAGGGAATGTTTTCCCTAATCACTTTGTCAAGTTTTTGATATTCTACTTTTTTGTCTTTGATTTCAGCGAGTGTCATTCCGCAACCGATATCAATGCCGATCAAGTTAGGCATAATTCTTGTGCCGATTGTCATTGTAAGTCCGATTGTTCCGACTTTTCCCGGATGTACATCCGGCATAATTCTGATCTGTGAACCTTCAGTTAGCGGATTGTCACAGAGCATTTGTAATTGATGAATTGCGTAATCATCAATCGCAGTTGTTTCATTGTTTATTGTGAAAATCTTTGCAGATGCATAGATTCCATTCATTGTTTTCATATGATTGTCCTTTCTTAATTGCAAGGCGTTTTGCTAAAAAGAGCGCAAAAAAACACCTCAGTTGTAATTAGAGGCGCTGGCAATCATAAAACAATTATGGATAGATATAGTTTACCCTTGAACTGTTGTAAGGATTACCAATCCTCTAAGTTGCATTGTGTAATTGTTGTTTGTTAATAAGTAATTTTTTGTCATGATAATCCTCCTTTCAATATCGGGTTAACGAGTTGCATTTGCTTGTAGTATATCCATGCGAAGTCCGATTGTCAACGGAAATGTTTTTGAGGGGCTTTCATGTATATGATATGTAATTATAAGTTTTCAAAAGGACAGAATATGTCATTGAAAAATATTTTAAAAAAATTTTTGAATTAATTTCAGAAGGACAAAATGTGTCATTTTGTGCATTTATAATGGGGACAACAATTGAATTATTGCAGAGAAAATGTAAATGGCAATAAGGATGATTGTATATTATAACCGTGAACAATAATCCAAGTGATTAGTATTAAGGAAAAGAGGAGGATAAGAAAATGCTAGGATTGTTTGAAAGAATTGGAGCAGGGTTAGAAATGGCAGGACTCGCAGTAGAAGGTGTGGTGATAAATGCCAAATGTGCAGCAAGCAATTTGGCTGCTGATGTTAAAATCGCACGGGCTCAACGAAGTAGTGGAGGTGTGTATGATGATGAAGAAGATATCAACGACACAGAGGAATTTGATGGCGAGGAAACAGTGAGTGCTGAGCAAGCGGAAGCATACGAGAAGATGTTTAAAGAAATTGTGCAACACGAAGAATTTTGCAAACGAAATCCGTCAGAAATTGGTGTTGAACTAGGATACTCTGAGGAGGAAGTGAAAGAGTGCTTTGCGTTTGCTCAAGAGAAAATGGAAAGTAACAACAATATGTACAATCATTTCGGTGTAAAGAAGGCTTTTTATGGAAGAACTGGGTTTGCAAGAGCATTAGGCGTACTTACAACGAAAGATGAAGAAGAGGACAAAGAACAGATTATTGATGTTTATTGTCCGAAGTGTGGAGAGAAACGTACTATTACGCCGAATACTGGCTTTACCTGTAAAGGATGTGGGGTTCGCATTTCCGTGGGAGATGAAGGAGAGATTCGGTGTTCGATTTAAGCAGAGAAGATTCTGAAATTTAGTGGAGGAAAAAAGATGTTAGGATTATATGAAAACGCTACAAGAAAATTAGATGTAATTGGATTGAGCATTAACGCTGTAGCATCACAAATCAAATGTAATGTACAAAACCATATTATTGACAAAAAGTATCAGAAAAAACATATGCAATTTTTGAAAGAAGCAGAGGCTAAGGGAGAATTGCTATATGTAGATGATGAGGAAGTACTAGATTAAATATCAATTGAAATAATAGGCGAGGACAATTACATATTATTACAGTGAACAAAGTAACCAGAGTCAAGATGGCTCTGGTTATTTTAATGCCTAAAATGAAGGAGGAGAAAAGATTATGGCAGCGAATATTGAAACTATGTTTTATGTAAGGGAAACACCTTGGCATGGACTCGGAACAAGGGTAATTACTGCACCAACGTCAAAAGAGGCGTTAGGACTTGCAGGATTAGACTGGCAAGTAGTACAGGAGCCAATCTACACAGAAACAAAAGAATTAATTGAAGGCTACAAAGCAAATGTGCGAGATAGTGATCGTAGGGTACTGGGAGTAGTAACTGACCGTTACAAGGTGATTCAGAATGAGGAAGCGTTTGCATTTACAGATGAACTTCTTGGAGAAGGTGTCCGTTATGAAACGGCAGGTTCATTACAATGTGGAAAGAAGGTATGGTTATTGGCACACATGCCACATGAGTATATTATTTCTGGAGAACGCATTAGCCCATACTTAGTATTTTCAAATACGCATGATGGAAGTGGTGCAATAAAGGTTGCGTTAACACCGATTCGTGTGGTTTGTAACAATACTTTGAATCTTGCTCTAGATACCGCAAAACGTTCTTGGTCCATGATTCATACCGGCGATATTAAAGAAAAAATGCAGGAAGCAAAGAACACTTTATTTATGGCTGAGAAGTATATGGACGCTCTTGGGAAAGAGTTTGAAACTTTACGAATGAAATCTATGACGGATGCGAAAGTCATGGAGTTTATTGAAGAGTTGCTACCTGTGGATGAAAGTGCAACATCTCAGCAAATACGCAACATCAAACGCTTACAAGAGGATATGAAGATGAGATATTTTGAAGCACCGGATTTAGTTGGCTTAGGTAAAAATGCGTATCGTTTCATAAATACGGTATCCGATTTTGCCACTCATGCAGAGCCACTTCGCAGAACCTCAAACTACAAGGAAAATCTGTTCTCTAAGACAGTAGAAGGCAATCCTTTGATAGATAAGGCGTATCAAATGGTACAGGCAGCGTAGGAGGCAGTTATGAAAGAAGAATTACAATCCTTGCTCTGCTTAAAAGTGAATGTCGAGTATGAAAGATTTAAGAAGTCACAATTAGAATTATCGGCAGAAGAAATATATGGAAATGCGTATAGAATACAATGCTATATGTGTATTTATGAAAATATGTTGGAATTAAGTCAGAAACTATCGGAAAATGTATTGGCAACACTTGTTACCTTTCCGGAACTTCTGGCTTATCTTTTTGAAGGGTGGCTAAAAGTAGAAGATTCTTCAGATGAAGAACTAAACAGTTATCTGCAACATGAGATTTCAGAAATCTTTGAAGAGAACTTTGGAGAGAAGGGAGAAATGGTGGCATGAAAAAATTAGTATCGACTTTAAATTTACTACGTGAGGAATGGCTACGTTATCGTAAGCAAGGTATTGGTGGTTCAGATGCCGGAGCAATCTGCGGATTTAATCCCTATCGTACTGCTATGCAGGTCTTCTATGACAAGACTTCAGATGATATAGAAGACATCGACAATGAAGCAATGCGACAAGGAAGGGAAT
Organism: Tyzzerella sp.; assembly: GCA_017416155.1. Classification (GTDB taxonomy): domain Bacteria; phylum Bacillota; class Clostridia; order Lachnospirales; family Lachnospiraceae; genus Faecalimonas. The sequence goes on along the minus strand of JAFQDE010000019.1, from coordinate 136,099 downwards.
TGGAAGATTATGTTGCTCAAAGATTTGTAGAAGAAACCGGAAAGAAAGTTAGACGTGCGAATGCAATGTTTTATGATGAGAAGAATCCTTTTATGCTTGCAGATGTTGACCGAATGATAGTCGGTGAGAATGCCGGATTGGAGTGTAAAACAGTAAGTCTATACATGGCTGAACACTGGAAAGACGATAAAGTTCCACTATCATATCAAATGCAATGTTACCATTACATGAGTGTGTGTAATGCAGATAGGTGGTATGTGGCTGCTTTGATTTACGGAAGGGAATTTAAAGTCTATACATTAGAACGTGATGAAGAAATTATCGCGAATCTCATTCATTTGGAAGGAGATTTTTGGACAAACTATGTGCAGAAAAGAGTCTTGCCGGAGCCTGATGGATCTAAATTGGCAGATAGTGTGATTGCAGAGTATTATAAAAATGCTGATTCCGTTATTATTCCACTACAGGGATTTAATGATAAATTAAAACGCCGTCAGGAATTAGTCGATCTGTTAGATAAACTGGAAACTGAAAAGAAACAGATTGAACAGGAACTAAAGATTTATCTTGGGGATGCGGAGATGGCTGAGAATGAACAATATCGCGTGAGCTGGAAAAATGTATTGACTAATCGTATTGATTCCACGCGGTTAAAGGAAGAAGAACCGGAGATTTATAAACGCTATCAGAAGACGAGTCAAAGCAGACGTTTTCAAGTGGTTGCAGCGTGAGGTATAAAAATATTTATTTAAAAGAAGTGGGGACAGGACGGGAGTGTTCTGTCTCTTTTCACATGGAGGAAAAATCATGGCAAAAAATACAGAACAATTAAAAGAAGAATTGGCTGGGAAGGCAGAGGTAGCAAAGTCCACAGGTAAACTTACCAAAAGCATGGATATTGCAGATATGATAAAGGTAATGGAGCCCCAAATCAAACGTGCGCTTCCAGAAGTGATTACAGTCGAGCGTTTTACAAGAATGGCATTATCTGCATTAAATACCACTCCGAAATTAAGAGAGTGTACTCAGATGAGCTTCTTGGCGGCACTTATGAATGCAGCACAGTTAGGCTTAGAGCCGAATACACCATTAGGACAGGCATATTTAATTCCATACAATAATAAGGGTACTCTAGAATGTCAATTCCAGATTGGCTACAAAGGCCTGATTGATTTAGGGTATCGTAATCCGAATATGCAGATTATCTCTGCACAGGAGGTCTATGAAAATGATGAGTTTATCTATGAACTGGGATTGAATCCGAAACTTATACATAAGCCGGCACTAAAGGAACGTGGAGAAGTGAAACTTTTCTATGGTCTTTTTAAGTTGACAAATGGTGGTTTTGGGTTCGAGGTTATGAGTAAAAGTGACATCGACCAATATGCAAAGGAGTATTCAAAATCTTTTGAATCATCATACAGCCCGTGGACTACGAATTATAACAGTATGGCAAAGAAGACTGTAATTAAGCAAGCGTTAAAGTATGCACCATTACAAGCGGATATCCGTAGAATTTTATCTACCGATGAAAGCGTGAAGAATGATATTGGCCTAGATATGACAGAAATACCGAATGAAGATATTTTTGACACAGAATATAGAGAAGTGGCATAGGAAGGGGAAAGTAAATGTTAAATTACGAAGAATTTGAAAGAGAATTCGAAAAGGCATTAGAAAAGAAATATCCGGAAGCAAAGATTGTCAGACAATCACGATACAAATTTAATAAAATCAAGAAAGGTTTTATGATTGAAGGAGAGGGTAATATTCATCCGATAGTATACACAGAGGATTTTTACGAGGTATACCAAAGATTTGAGGAAATGGACCTTGTTTTAGATAGTATTGACGCTGCAGTTGAATGTGACAAAATGAACGCATATAAGGATATTGTGAAAGATTGGAACCAGACAAAAGAATACATCTATCCTTATATCGTCAATATGGATAAGAATCAATTGTGCATGGATTGCCATGATTATGTTTATAAACAACGATTGGATTTTGCATACAGCGTATATGTTGAAATAGCCGATGATGATGGAATTGCTTGTGTTAATATTTCGCATGAATTATTGAGATTGTGGGAAGTTTCTGAAGAGGAAGTGTTTGCAATTGCAGAAAAGAATGCCAAGTATGATGTAAGACCTATGCAACAGGTTATTGCTGAAATAATGGATAAAGATGTTTCTGAACTTGATATTCCGGAAGATGAAGTAATGTATGTAGTCACAAACACAACGAAAAATCGAGGAGCAGCTGGAATGTTTGATTTTGATTTATTGAGAAAAACGGCGGAAAAATTAGATTCGGACTTTTATATCTTGCCAAGTTCTATCCACGAAGTAATTCTTGTATTAGAAAAAGAAGCACCATCTATGCAAAAGCTAAAAGAACTGGTAGGGGACGTAAATCGGTGTCATGTGAAAGAGGAAGAATTCTTGTCAGAAAATGTGTATTTCTATAGTCGAGAGGCACATCAGGTGAAAATAGTGGAAGTGAATTAAGATGTAGACCGCAGTCTGTGTAATGGAACGAGAAGAGGGAAGCTTTTAATTCTGGATGTGGATAACCGTAAAAACGTAACGGAGGGAAGAGCATATATTTTTGACTGAAGGGAGGATACGTTTTGTGGGAAATCGGAGTAATTATTAGGCACTGCGGTCGCAAACTTTTGGAATTCATAATGACATTCTGATTGTGTACGGTGTGAACAAGCGAAAAATACGGGTCTGTTGTTGATGACAGGCCTGTTATTTTTTGACAAACACAAGTTTTGCAATGTAATGATGAGGAGAATGCATAGAAAATAAAGAACAATGAATAGCAGTTATGCTTAAAATAGTAAGGTTTGCAAATGAATGGTTGGATTTTATAAATAGTTTTGGGAATGAATGTGCTTATACGGATTCTATTATTCATTCTATTAAAGAAAAAGCAAGCGAGTTGAACGATTCAACATAAAACAATGGTATTTATGTAAGCAACTATGAAAGAAGCAAGTTCCTTTTTGTGTAAGAGATGTTATAATGTAGAGTAGTTGAGTGACATTCGCGAAAAATATATAAAATAGAGGAAGAATAAACATATGACGAATAAAGACGTTTTGGATTTGGTTAGAAGGTGTAAATTGAATAAGGGCGTGGAATTAATACCGGATAATGCTTATCTGTTTAATAGAAAATTTTGGCACAAGGTTCGAGGGAAAATCCTTCCTTACAGAGAATATGAAGAAATTATTGTACTTGTGAAAAATGGCATTAAAGTAGGTGGGATATATCGTATGGGGTCATATGACATTCATGCAGTTATGAAAAAGAAATATGAAGGACAAGGAATTTTGAGCAGTTTTTTGAAAACAGGAATTATCAATGAGATTTGGCCTGAAAATATAAGCGTTAAACTTTGTGCTGTGCATACAAGAGCGGAATATGAAAAGAAAAAGTATTTGGCAAAGTTATGTCATATGGAAATAAAAAATGCAGGTGAAATAGAAAGATATTTATCTTGTTTTAAGGACTAGAAACAGGATCGAAACGAATAAACAGGGGGAAGAATATGTAAGGCGAAGTATTAATCATTCCAATGAAAAAGTGAAAAAGTGACGACACCTTATATAGAGAAAATTCAGTTTTGCAATTTTTTAGGTACAATATATACATAAAAAACGGAGGATGAATCGATGAAGCAGTATAAATTTATGAACCCCAAAACCAAATTAAGCAAATCGGAAGCAGAAGTGTATTTAAAGAAGAAATATGGTATAGATGTTATCTCTGACTTTGAAGATTATGATTCGGAAATACCCCAATATATAAATCGATTTGTTGGCGAAAGTGGTTATAAAGAAAAGATTAATTTGTCTGCATTAGGAATTGTTCCTAGTGATGAGAAAAATCGGATTATATGGGAAAAACTTATCAAAGAAGTTTGTAATATTATTGATGAACCTATAAGTTATTGTGATGATACTCATTGTGCTATTTATATGGGATGGATATATAATAATGCAAATGATGAAATTTTTAAAAAGGAAATTAATACTCGGCGCAAAAAGGGAGAAGGTGAAGATACGTGGAAGAAAAGAGTCAGAGCTAAAAAAGCATTGGAAAAAACAAAAACTGATATCCAAATTGCTTGGAAAAAAAGTGACAGTCGTGTAAATAAAGAATTAGTACGTAAGTTATATCCTGTGCCAGTCGTTCAGATGTGCGATATGAATTCGTTTAAGAAGGGTGAATGTGATATAGAGGATGAAACAGATAAATACGAAATACAAAGTATTCCAGGAGGATGCGTTAGGTATCATAAAACGATGATTAGTTTGGCTCATATTAACATATTCGACGTTGAATCAGATATAGAGGATTATACTCGATATTCTTTTAAAAATACTTATGCCATATATTCTGCATTAAAAGAAAGTTATATGGAAAATTTGTTGTTGATGGAATATTCGCTAGGGATAGGATATATTAATCAAATGTATCCTAATATACGAATGATTGGCAGTGTAAGAGAACTTGAAGGAAGATTGAGTGTAATAAGAGCAGGAACGACATTGGCACCATTTGTAATTCGAAAGAAGATTATGGATTCGATTTTTTCTTCGGGAATAAAAATGAGTACCGAACAGGAAGTTTGTAATGCAATAAAATTTGTTGAAGTAATAAAAAATGTGGTGTCTGCAATCTTTGAACAGATTTTAGAGATAGAATGGTACAAGTATAACTACTTTTTGTCTGATGTAGCAGGACGAATGCGTTATTTGCATTTACAAGTAAAAAATGCTTGGGAAAAATATTATAATGATGAGGAAGCTTATAAAAACTGGACTAAAGATTGCCATATATGTGATTGGCGAAATATTAGACAAGTACATGATTGCTTTTTTGATGTTTTACCAGAAGAAAAACTTATTGAACTGACAAAAAAATCAAGTTTTTCGTTTGAATATTTGAATGAAGTAATTCAATGGGAAATACATAATGTTTTTGGACAGAGTGTCATACTTGTTGTGGGGGAAACTAGAAATGAAGCCGGAAAGAAGATAAGAAGTCAAGTTGAAGAAGAAATGAGAGAGATGGAATTCCCGGATACAGTGGAAGAATTGTATGATATTTATTATAAACTAAGAAATAAGGCATACAAGGAGATTAAGGAAAAAGAAAAAAAGCTATTTAATAAGATGGAGATAAAAGTGAGAAAGAATGGACAGGGAAAGGAACAACGGTTAGAACAAAAACATGTCTATGCGATACTTAGTCGAGAAGTGATAAAAACTCTTTTGTGTATAAAATAGCCGAGGTGTCAGAAATTTCTGAGCCTTTCGACAATATTTATGCCATAATATAAAATAATGCTACAGCTGGCGCCGCTGTAGCATTATTTTATTTAAGGAGGTTTATATCGATGAAACAATATTTGTCAGATAAAATAAAAAGAAAAGAGTTTGTTTCTTGGTTTAAAGGGAAGAAAATAGGAATTTTCGCTCCCACCGGGATGGGAAAAAGTAGTTTTATTATTTACGAAGTTTTAGAATTTTGTAGCATGGCTGGAAAGAAGATTTTAATACTTTGTAATCGAACGCTTTTACATCGGCAGTATGATTTTGATATTGCTGAGATTTATGAGAGGTATCTTGATTATATTGATGATGTTGAGATTATGACTTATCAGGAAGTTGCGGAAAAAGTGAAAAATGGAGCAGATATTCGTTTTATGTTTGACGAATATGATGTCATCATTTGCGATGAATGCCATTATTTCTACGCGGATTCAGACTTCAACAGTTATGGGACGTATGTGCTTTTGCAGGCAATCATCCGAGCAGGGTATTTTAAGACCATGATTTTCATGACCGCAACACCAGAGGAAGTACTTCCACTTATCGAGAATACATTCAAACAATGTAAAAAGAAGATTGAACAAGAGGAAAGAGAATTTGATGGTATGGAAAAGTATCACTATGTTGGAGAAATTTATGATTTTTTGGATGAAGCAGATTTCTCGAGATTCAACTGTTATCATTCCGAGGATGTGGAAAGTATCATCAATGCAGTTGCAAAATCAGGCAAGAAGAGTATTTGGTTCATCGACGATAAAACCAAGGCGGAGAAAATAAAAAAAATGTTATGCGAAACTGGAAAATATTCGTCGAATGATATTTTTATTCTAAACTCAAAAATTCTCGAAGAAGGAAAGGAAGAGCAGGCGGTTAGGAAGTTAGTGGCTGGGCATAAAGTGCCGGGTAAGGCGTTAATAACAACATCGGTTTTGGACAATGGTGTGTCTATTCACGATTCTGAGGTGGAAAGTGTGGTCATTGCGACGGAATCTAAAGTGAGTTTTCTTCAAATGATAGGACGTATCCGTGCCGAGAAAATTGGTGAATGTAATCTTTTCGTATTCCCAAGAAGTATCGAATATTATCAGAAGAGAGTGAATCAGTACAGCGAGAAAATAGATGCTATTGATGATTGCAGGGAGTGCATGGCAAAACGGGATTTTCATCAATTTCTTGATGGCTGGTACGGGAGAGACGAAAGGTCTGATTGGATTCGCAATTTTTTAGTTTTGACTTGTAAAGAGAACGAGTATTACAGCGAATATTGTTATCAATACTGCTTTGTTGATAGTGATTGCCATATGGTAATTAATGCTTTTGCAGAAGAAAAGACGGGGAATTTGTTGTTGGCTGAAAAACGATTCTTGAAATTAGCTTCAGAAGACCCGAAAAAAGTTACTATCAGTCAATTTGCTTGGATTGGTAAAAGCGAAGATGAAATCACATTTTTAAGTTCGAGTTATAAGGAAGAGCGTAAAGAGGAATTAAAAAAAGAGTTGTTGAAAATTCAAGATTATACGAAAGAAGAATTTCAGAAAAGTAAGACCAAAATCGTCGCTGAATATAAGAAAGATATCCTGAAGAATTTGGACATACAGATTCAGAAAGATACAATGTCATCTGAAAAATTCAAGATGGTTTGTGATTGGCTTGACTTGGAACTTTTGATTCATCCAGGAAAAGTAAACATGAGAAACGTTTATACTGTTTTGGAAAAAGAAGAAAGCGAGGGTGAAATATGCAAAAGTCCACACGTTTTCAAAGTGCAATGATTTACATTCACCTTCCTGAACTGTATTGGGAAACGTTACATAATTACTAAATTTTTATAAACGGGCATAAGTTTAGTAAAAAAGAAGTTTGCTTATGCCCGTGAAACAACAATATGATTCAAGGAGACTAAATTTTATGCGAAAGAAAAATATTATGCTAAAGCTTACAGATATTTTAATGCAAAAACAACTAATTACTCCTGAAGAGAAAATTAGACTTACAGTCAAGATTGAGCAGGAGGATGAAACATAATGTGGCGGGCAGTTTTATATGCCCGCTGCAGTACAGAAGAAGAAAGTCAGAAGGAAGCTCTTGTCAGTCAAGTGGCAGAAGCGAAAGAGTGTATTACTCACCAAGGGTGGCTGTTGGTTGATGAATATGTGGAAAGTCGTTCTGGTACAACTACAAAAGGTCGAACAGAATATAATCGTTTGTTTGATGATTTGCGTTTAGACAAGTTCGATATCATAGTCATCAAGTCGCAGGACCGATTGATGCGAAATGTGAAGGACTGGTATCTGTTTGTCGAACGTCTTACACGTGAGCAAAAGAAGCTTTATATGTATATTGAGCGAAAGTTCTATACTGCAGACGATGCTCTGATTACAGGTATTAGGGCAATTCTTGCTGAAGACTATAGCCGAGAGTTGAGCAAAAAGATTAATAATGCTCACCAAAACAGGCAAAAGAATAATGGAAATGTTATTCTTACGAACAATGCTTATGGATTTCGGAAAATGAAGGATAAAAGTGTAGCGTTAGACGAGGAAGAGGCTGCAATCAAAAGAAGGATGTATGAACTTTGTGCTGCGGGATTTGGCACAAGGACGATTTCAACTATTTTGAAAAATGATGGGATATTAAATCGTAATGGGAAACCATTTACATCAACTTCAATTCTTCGGATTATTCATAATCCTATTAATAAAGGAACAGTTGTTATGAATCGCAAGCATTTTGATTTCGAGTCAAAGATGGTGATTCGTGTGCCGGAGGAGGGGCAATACATATACGAGAACAAAGTTCCGGCAACTGTTTCTGAGGAACTATGGGAACTGGCGAATCAGAAGATTGCAGAAAGGGTTTCTGAAAAAAATCTTGTAAATAGTCGAGCGAGAATTGGAAAGAACAAGGGAAAATCTCAGCTAAGTGGAAAATTGCTTTGTGGCGTGTGTGGTGAACCTTTCTATAGAAGAATGCGAAGACGATATAAGGATAATAATACTATTTACTTCTGGGCGTGCAAAAAATATTTGGATGTTGGCAGGAATGAAGGAGGAAGCGACAGACCACAGCTCAGAAGGGTACAACTTGAAGAAACAGAAGGGTGCGACAATATCCATCTTGATGAGGAAACGCTATATCAGCTTCTACAAAAAGTTGCTGAGGAAAATTATGTTACAGACAAGGAAAAGATTGTATGTGATATGTTAAAAATGCTAAAAACAGTGTTGCAGGAGGAAAATGTTCAACATTACATTGAAATACAACATCAGAAAAAGGAGAAAATACTGAAGCAGATGGATACCCTAGTCAATAAGTTGCTAGAAGGTGTTATCTCAGATAGTATTTACCAGGTAAAGCAGAAGGAACTGGATTTGCAATTACAGCAGATAAAGGACAAAATTAAGGAATTGGAACAGAAAAATGTCAGAGGGAAATTGCTATCAGAACGAATTGAACAGATTGAGAGTACCATGAGAGAGAGCAATGTTGTAGAGAAAGCAACTGTGACCGGAATGCTTGATGAAGTGGAAAGGATTTTGGTTTACCCAGAGTATTTGGAGATTCACTTTTGCTTTTCTAAGTTACTTGGTTTGGAGGATGTCTCTGTTTCTGGTGATGATATAGACAATGTGCTACGAGTAGAGTTTGGCAATGCATTTAACTATCTGAAGCAAAAGCAAGAAGAACGTAATGTTGTTATTGAGATGATGAGGGAGAATCCTTACATAACAGCGAAGATGATTGCGAATGAATTGGGAATTAGTTTATCTGGAGCAAACTATAAAATCAAAGCATTGAAGCGAGAAGGAAAGATTTATTTTAATGGAAAAGGCGGACATGGAAAGTGGGTGGTACTCGAAGATGGGAAGTTGTGATATGCAACTTCCTTTTTAAAAATTTCTTTTTCTGTGGATGACAGTATGTGTCACTTTGGACTCCTATAATCAAATACAACAATCGTATTATGAAGAAAGAAGGTGATTGTAGTGAGAGTGCAGTCAATGCATGAACGAAGAGAAAATTTGGATTCGGTATAGTGGGTGAATAAACAACATGAAATACATGAGAGAAACAACATGAAATACATGCGAGAAACAACTATAAGTGGCTTGATTCTGATGTGGCAAGCAAGTATCATAAGAAATATATAATCAGGTAAAAATGAGAAAGAAGATTTTAGTTAATCTGAAAAAGGAGAAAATCATGAAAAGAATAGAATTACATACTCATACGAAACGAAGTGAAAAGGATGGACTAATAGACATTGACGAACTACTAACGTTTGCCACGAATGAAGATATGAGAGCAGTGGCAATTACTGATCATGGGAATATTGAAGCATTTCAAGAAGCGTCCGATAAGATATTCGAAATGAAAAATGACGGAACACTTCCGGATGATTTTAAAATGATATACGGAACGGAGGTCTATCTTGTAGATGATTTAACGGGAGTTACTTCGCCAGAGAATGAACGCTCTATATCTTCTGACGTGGTTGTTGTTTCTATTGAAACAACGGGACTTGCATCGAAGCATGATAGTATTATAGAAATTGGTGCAATAAAATTGTCTGACGGAAAAGAAGTTGGTAGATTTCATACATATGTCAATCCGGAAACACAGATTTCAAGTGATGTTGAAGCATTAACAGACATTACAAATGAAATGGTAGCTGGACAACCTACGATTCAAGAAGTGCTTCCAGACTTTTTAGAGTTTGTAGGGGATTCATTGCTTGTTTCGCATAATGTAACTTTTGAAATGGGATTTTTAAATGCTAATTTCAAAAAATGTGGATTGCAACTGAAGAACACGTGGATTGATACGTTGGCATTGAGTCGTTTGCTCTTACCTACTTTGAATAGATATAAAATTCATATGGTGGCAAGAGAACTAGGGGTTGAGCGTTCGGATATGCGAGGAATTGAAGCGAATATGAATTTGATTGTAGGGATATTTAATAAGTTTGTGTTAACATTAGAATCTATGAAGATAGAAACATGGAAACAAGCAAATGAGCTTTGTGCTGGCAATGCGGGAATCATTAAAAACAGTCCTTCTTATCATGCTACGGTATTAGTGCAGAATCAAAAAGGTCTCGAAAATCTGCAAAAGATTATACATGAATCAAATGAAACTTATTACCAACGTCGCCCTAGAGTACCTAAAAGTTTGTTGCAAAAATATCGAGAAGGTTTGCTAATAGGGTCAGCGTGCGAAGCAGGGGAACTCTATTCTGGCATTCTAATGGGGGAAGAGGAGAACGAATGTAGTGTAATTGCGCGATTTTATGATTATTTGGAAATTCAACCAGTTGCAAATGATCTGTTTATGTGCACTCACTCTTATTATGACGAAGTGAATAGCGAGGATGATTTGCGAGAAATGAATCAGAAGATTGTAGGAATTGGTAAGAAATTAGGTTTACCGGTAGTGGCAACTAGTGATGCACATTATATCTATAAAGAGGATTCTGTTGCAAGAAGTGCTTTGTTGGAATCTATGGGGTATGATACTTCACCGGATGACTATGGTTTGCATATACGGACAACAGAGGAAATGTTAGAAGAATTCCAATGTCTTGGAGAGGATACAGCGTACGAGGTTGTTGTTGAGAATACAAATAAAATTGCAGAAATGATTTCGGCGGATATTGTTATTTAAACAAAAGAATTTTAAGTTTTTTCAAAAGGTATACCCCTACAGAGGTAATTTGTGGTATACTAAACGAAAGATTGGAGTGAACGCAGAATGATAAAATTGTATCATGGCTCAGACCACATTATAAAAAGTCCATCATATCTTGGCGGGAAGCCGGATAATGATTATGGAAATGGTTTTTACACAACAGAATATGAAGATAGAGCAAGAAGTTGGGCGACATTAAATGGTAATCCTGAAAAGTCGATTGTAAATGTTTACGAGCTGGATTTCGATGGTATGCAAGTGCTTGATTTAAATGAGCATGGCGTTTTGGCTTGGATTGCAGAAGTTGTGGCGAACAGAGGTGCCAATCAGGAAGCAGCAAGTATTGTGGGAAAGAGATTAGTTGAATTATATAGAGTAGATGTGGAACACTATGATGTAATCAAAGGATATCGTGCAGATGATAGTTACACACAAGTTGTAGAAGCATTTTTAATGAATCAGATTAACATTCACGAAGTAGAAAGACTGTTTTATAAAGGTTCATTAGGCAATCAAGTGTTTTTGCGGTCGAGCAAAGCGTTTGAAAAGATTCATTGGCTAGATGCTTATGAGGTGGAGCTGTTAGAAGAAGACAAGCAGGCTGATATTTATGCAAGGCGAGAGGTAAATCAGTTTCTAAATTCCAGAATGCAGGCGATATTGCTAGATGGATTTGAGGTACCGGGAATTACTGCACGTTATGCCTTACAGAATCAATTGGTGTATAATCGAGAAGTTGGGGGATATGAGAATGTCGGCATACGATGAGTGTTATCTGGATAGCATGTTTCAAAAACACAGATATTTGTTCAAACTAATCGCAAGAAATTGTGAGGATGCATTTGAAACGATAACGAAGTATATGAATTGTGATTATCGTTATAACATGGATCAAGGCAATCCTTTATTTCTCAATAAAACACCAAAACAAATATTAGGCAGTCTTGGAGTGACAGTGAATCTGTCGGCAGCTATCAGCGAACAATATGATGAATTTATCATGGAGTGGATGGCTGATATCTATACTTATCTGCAGTGGAAGTATAATCTTCTCTCGCAGGATATTGTGAATAAGATACAACCGAAAGAACTCTATTTCAAATATTATCCGCTGCATGAAACATCTATTGAGAATGGAGTAGAAAAATTGGTGGACATTTATCTAAAACAATAAGGTTATTATAGAAGACACGGAGTACCCGTGTCTTCACTCGTTTCAGGAGACAATATCACATCGTTTCCAAATGTCCTCACAGCTAAACACCTGACTGGAATAAATAATCAGATATCCAAGACCATTTCTGGCAGCAAGGAATTCTCCAATCACCACACCCACCAGACACAATCCGATATTAACCTTCATATTGCTGACAATCGCAGGAATACAGCTTGGTATGATGACCTTTGTGAGTGCCTGATATTTTGTGCCGCGGAGCGTGTAGATAAGCTTGATTTTCTCTGGGTCCACCTCGCGAAAACTGGTCGACATACTCATAATGCTTCCGAAGATTGCTACAGACATACCTGCTGCGATGATTGTCTTAGGGGTGGCACCGAGCCATACAATGAGGAGTGGTGCAAGGGCAGATTTTGGAAGGCTGTTGAGTACCACAAGAAATGGCTCTGATATTTCCAGAAGCTTCTTGCTAAACCACAACAGTGTGGCTATAAGAATGCTGAAGACAGTTACCAGTATAAAACTAACCAGAGTTTCGTATAGTGTAATTCCGATGTGAAGAAAGATACTCTTGTCAAGTACCATACCCCAAAAGCATAGTATCACTTTACTTGGACTACTGAAGATAAAGGAGTCGATGATTCCAAAGTATGCAGTCAGTTCCCAGAGGAGTAAAAAGGCTACAAACACAAAAACACGAGTGAAGCGTACGAAGTTTTTGTGTTGCTTTTGCTTCTTTAAAAATATGAGTTGATTCTTTGAAGGGTTATTCATGCACATTCAACTCCTTCCAGATAGCGTGAAAATATTCATTGAATTCCGGTGTGTTTCGGCGAAGCAGAGGTGTGTTCTTCTCTTCAGGAAAATAAATCGGAACAATTGTTTTCACGGAGCCCGGTCGCTCAGTTAGAACAATCACGCGGTCACCGAGGCTTATAGCTTCAGCAAGGTCATGGGTGACGAGGATAGCAGTTCGTTTTTCTCTGCGTATAATTTGACCGATATCATCTCCAACAGCAAGTCGTGTCTGGTAATCCAATGCAGAAAATGGTTCGTCTAGAAGAAGTAAATCCGGCTCCAAAATTAAAGTTCGGATTAGTGCAACACGCTGACGCATACCGCCGGAGAGTTCCGAAGGTTTGGCTGATGCAAATTGTTCTAATCCGTATTGTTTCAATAATCCATAAGCTTTCTCCTTGGTGTCTGCGGTGATGCTGTTTTGGACTTCAAGACCGAGAATGATGTTGCGATAGACACTTCGCCATTCTAGCAGATGGTCTTTTTGCAACATATATCCAATATGATTTCCGGCAAGCTTCACCGTTCCACTTTCGGGAGGAATGAGACCGGAAATAATAGAAAGCAGCGTGGATTTACCGCAACCGGAAGGACCGACGATGCTCACAAAGTCACCTTGCTTTAGTGAGAAGGAAAGATGAGAGAGTGCAAGCGTTTCACCCTCCATGCCATGATATGCATGGCTGATATCCTGAAGTTCTAAGATGTTTCCCATGACACACCTCCTTTAAAATATATTACAGTTTATGTAGAAAAATAGAATCGGTGCTTGAATGAACGGGAAGAAAAGGGTATAATGCATAGATAGAATTTTTATGGAGAGATTTTATGAATTACCAAAAAGAATTGGAAAAATTGATTGAACGACTCGAAAGAGAGAGAGAAGTACCGAAACTGTTGTTGCACAGCTGTTGTGCACCGTGTAGCAGTTATGTGTTGGAATATTTGTCGAATCATTTTGAAATTACGGTATTCTATTACAATCCGAATATTTTCCCGGAAAATGAATATACCAAGCGCATTTTGGAGCAACAGACTTTGATCAGCGATATGAGAGCGAAGCATCCGGTTTCATTTTTGGCAGGAAACTATGACAGAGACCGATTCTTTCAGATTGCTGAGGGGTTAGAGCATCTTCGAGAGGGAGGAGAACGCTGTTTCAAATGCTATGAATTTCGATTAGAGGAAGCAGCAAAGATCGCAAAGGCTGCAGGCTTTGATTATTTTACAACGACGCTCAGTATCAGCCCATTAAAGAACGCGGACAAGCTGAATGAGATTGGTATCAAATTAGCAGACAAATACGGAGTGCAGTATCTGCAATCCGATTTTAAAAAGAAGAACGGTTATAAGCGTTCGATAGAACTATCGAGTGAGTACGGCCTTTATAGACAGGATTACTGTGGTTGCGAGTATTCATTCCGAGATCGACAAAAACAGAAAGAAGGAAGATAAGTATGGCACAGCTTTGGGGTGGAAGATTTACAAAAGAAACAGATCAATTGGTTTATAATTTTAACGCGTCCATTTCATTTGACCAGAAGTTTTACGCGCAGGATATCCGTGGCAGTATCGCACATGTGACGATGCTTGCTGAGCAGGGAATTCTGACAGACAAAGAGAAAGAGCAGATTGTAGATGGGCTTCAGGGAATTTTAAAGGACGTTCAGGAAGGAACTCTTAAGATTTCAGACAAATACGAAGACATTCATAGTTTTGTGGAGGCAACGCTGATTGAACGCATCGGTGAAGCGGGTAAAAAATTGCATACCGGACGAAGTCGTAATGACCAAGTAGCATTGGATATGAAGCTTTATACAAGGGATGAGATTGATTCTCTGGACGAACTTTTAAAGGAACTATTGAAAGTATTGCTTCAGATTATGAAAGAAAATACAGAGACGTTTATGCCGGGATTCACGCACTTACAAAAGGCTCAGCCAATTACATTGGCTCACCATATGGGAGCATATTTTGAAATGTTTAACAGAGACCGCTCGCGTCTCAACGATATTTATGACCGCATGAATTATTGTCCGCTTGGTTCAGGAGCTTTGGCGGGAACTACATACCCGTTAGACCGTAACTTAACGGCAGAATTGCTTGGCTTTTACGGACCAACGTTAAACAGTATGGATTCCGTTGCAGACAGAGATTATTTAATTGAGTTGCTTTCAGCTATGGCAACCATTATGATGCATTTAAGCCGTTTTTCAGAAGAGGTGATTATCTGGAATTCCAACGAGTATCGCTTTGTGGAAATTGATGATGCTTACAGCACAGGAAGCAGCATCATGCCTCAGAAGAAGAACCCGGATATCGCAGAATTAGTTCGTGGTAAGACAGGCCGTGTATATGGTGCATTGATGTCTCTTCTGACAACGATGAAGGGTATTCCACTTGCGTACAACAAAGATATGCAGGAGGATAAAGAGTTTGTATTTGATGCAATCGATACAACAAAGGGTTGTCTTGCCTTATTTACAGGCATGCTTCGTACGATGAATTTTAATAAAGAAGTTATGGAAAACAGTGCGAAGAATGGATTTACCAATGCAACAGACGCAGCAGACTATCTTGTGAACCACGGTGTTGCATTCCGCGATGCCCATGGTATTGTCGGACAGCTTGTTCTCTACTGTATTGAAAAGGATATTCCACTCGATGATATGACACTAGAAGAGTACAAAGCGATTTCTCCGGTATTCGAGGAAGATATTTACGAGGCAATCAGTATGAAGACTTGTGTCGACAAACGTACGACAATTGGCGCACCAAGCAAGGAAGCAATGGAAAAAGTTATCAAAATTTACGAAAATTACTTGCATTAAATGGGAAAAAGGTATAGTATTTTCAAAATAGACGACTAGAAAAGAAGAGGGATAATTATGGATAAAAAATTGAGAGTAGGTATTTTAGGAGCAACCGGTATGGTTGGACAGCGTTTTATCGCACTTTTGGAAAATCATCCATGGTATGAGGTAGTAACAGTAGCAGCAAGCCCACGTTCAGCAGGGAAGACATATGAAGAGGCAGTAGGCGGCCGTTGGAAAATGGACACACCAATGCCGGAAGGAGTTAAGAATTTAATTGTTGCAAATGTAAATGAAGTGGAAAAAGTAGCGTCAAGCGTAGACTTCGTTTTCAGCGCAGTAGATATGACAAAGGAAGAGATTCGAGCAATCGAAGATGCATATGCGAAGACAGAGACACCGGTTGTATCAAATAACAGTGCACATCGTTGGACAAAAGACGTTCCAATGGTAGTGCCGGAAATTAATCCGGAGCATTTCGAGGTAATCGAAGCACAGAAGAAACGTCTTGGAACAACAAAAGGTTTTGTAGCAGTAAAACCAAACTGCTCAATCCAAAGTTACGCACCGGTACTTACAGCTTGGAAAGAATTTGAGCCAACAGAAGTTGTGGCAACTACATATCAGGCAATTTCAGGTGCAGGTAAGACATTTAAGGATTGGCCGGAGATGGTGGAGAATATCATCCCATACATCGGTGGAGAAGAGGAAAAGAGCGAGCAGGAACCACTTCGTATCTGGGGTAAGGTTGTTGACGGTGAGATTGTGAAGGCAGACGGCCCGGTTATCACAACACAGTGTATTCGCGTTCCTGTTTTAAATGGACATACAGCAGCTGTATTTGTAAAATTTGCAAAGAAGCCTACAAAAGAACAGCTCATCGACAGAATCGTGAACTTCAGAGGACTTCCGCAGGACTTAGAACTTCCAAGTGCTCCAAAGCAGTTCATTCAGTACTTAGAAGAAGACAATCGTCCACAGGTTCAGTTAGATGTGAACTATGAAAATGGAATGGGCGTATCTGTCGGACGTATCCGTGAAGACAGCGTATACGATTTTAAATTTGTGGGATTATCACATAACACAGTTCGTGGTGCGGCAGGTGGAGCAATTCTCTGTGCAGAAACATTAACTGCAAAAGGATATATTCAGGCGAAATAAGATACAAGATTTTGATGGGAAAGACGTAATGTCTTTCCTATTTTTATGTTTTGTGGTATACTACCTGATAGTGAGTTTTGAATTGCCAAGAGAGTGATAAGGAAAAATACATGGGAAAAGCAGTATACATTGCAGAGAAGCCAAGTGTGGCTCAGGAATTTGCAAAGGCATTAAAACTGAATACGAAGAGAAAGGACGGTTATCTCGAATCAGATGAGGCTATTGTTACCTGGTGCGTAGGTCATCTTGTGACGATGAGTTATCCGGAGGTTTATGACGAGAAGTATAAAAGGTGGAGTCTCGAGACACTGCCATTTATGCCGAAGGAGTTTAAATACGAGGTGATTGCGAATGTAGAGAAGCAATTTCGTATTGTCAGTGGTCTTTTGAATCGTGGAGATGTGGATACTATTTACGTTTGCACCGACTCCGGACGAGAGGGAGAGTATATCTATCGTTTGGTAGAGCAGATGGCAAATGTAAAAGGTAAGAGTCGGAAGCGTGTGTGGATTGATTCACAGACGGAAGATGAGATTTTAAGAGGAATCCGTGAGGCGAAGGATTTGTCCGAATATGATAACCTATCGGCATCAGCATATCTACGGGCAAAAGAAGACTATCTGATGGGAATTAATTTTTCCAGACTTCTGACACTCAAATACGGAAGCAGTATTTCGTCTTTTATGAATACAAAATATACGGTTCTGTCTGTTGGTCGAGTAATGACCTGTGTTCTCGGTATGGTTGTGCGACGAGAACGCGAAATTCGCGACTTTGTTAAGACTCCGTTTTATCGTGTACTCAGCACCATTCAGTTAGGTGAGAAATCATTCGAGGGTGAGTGGAAAAGCGTCAAGGGTTCACGGTATTTTGAAAGTTTTGATCTTTATAAAGATAATGGTTTCAAACAGAAGGGAAAAGCAGAGGAACTGATTGCATATTTGAGCGAAGAGCAGCCACTGCAGTGCCGTGTCACAAACGTAGAAAAGAAGAGTGAGAAAAAGGCACCACCGCTTCTTTATAACTTGGCAGAATTACAGAATGAGTGTTCCAAAAGATTTAAAATCAGTCCGGATGAGACGCTTCGTATCGTGCAGGAGTTGTATGAGAAGAAGCTTGTCACTTATCCGAGAACGGATGCGCGTGTACTTTCAACTGCGGTTGCTAAGGAGATACATAAAAATCTCAATGGACTGGCAAAATATGATATGGCGAAACCATATCTGCAGGATATTTTGCAGTTTGGAACACATAAAGGTTTAGAAAAAACGAAATACGTCAATGATAAGCAGATCACAGACCACTATGCAATTATACCGACGGGACATGGCCTGTCTGCGTTGCAGAGCGTATCAAATACTGCAAAACAGGTGTATGACACGATTGTGAGAAGATTTCTTAGTATCTTCTATCCACCCGCAGTCTATCATAAAATGAGTATTACAACACAGATGCGAGAGGAATCATTCTTCTCGAATTTCAAAGTGTTGGCAGAAGAAGGATACTTGAAAGTGGTTGGAGTATCAAATGAAAATGAAGTGGATGAAGGGCTGTTTGAATTGCTCAAAGAAGTGAAAAAGGGTAGCATTCTCTCGGTGAACGAGCTTGCTATCAAAGAAGGGGAAACCTCACCTCCGAAGCGTTATAATTCCGGTTCTATCATTCTTGCGATGGAAAATGCAGGACAGTTAATTGAGGATGAGGAACTCCGTGCACAGATAAAAGGAAGCGGAATCGGAACCAGTGCGACGAGGGCAGAGATTCTCAAGAAACTCATACATATTAAATACCTTAATCTGAATGAGAAGACACAGATTATCACGCCAACACTGCTTGGTGAGATGGTGTTTGATGTTGTGGAGCATTCTATTAAATCTCTCCTCAACCCGGAATTAACTGCAAGTTGGGAAAAGGGACTTACCTATGTTGCGGAAGGTCAGATTACATCGGACGAATACATGGTGAAGTTGGAGAACTTCATTGCAAGTCGCACTAGTGGTGTGATGGGCCTCAACAACCAGGGTCAATTAAGGCAATGTTATGTCAAAGCATCACAGTTTTATAAATAAATTTATTGATCAAGGAGACTAGTATGGAACAATTAACTGTAAAAGAACTCTATAATTTGGATGAGACAATTGCAAAAGATATCTTTGAAGGTGTGACATATCCTTGGGAGGTATTGCCGAAAATCAGTGCATTTATTGTGGAACTGGGCAAGACGTTACCGAAGGATGAGTATGAACTTGCTTGGGAAAATGTGTGGATTGCAAAATCTGCAAAGGTTGCACCAACAGCGTATATTAACGGACCGACAATCATCGGAAAAGATGCAGAAATCAGACACTGCGCATTTATTCGTGGAAATGCTATTGTGGGTGAAGGTGCGGTAGTAGGTAACTCAACAGAGTTGAAAAATGTAATCCTGTTTAATAAAGTACAGGTTCCGCACTACAACTATGTGGGTGATTCTATTTTGGGATACAAAGCACATATGGGTGCTGGCTCTATCACTTCTAATGTGAAATCAGATAAGACACTTACAACTGTCAAGACACCGGAAGGAGCAATCGAAACCGGCCTTAAAAAATTCGGGGCGATGCTTGGAGATGAAGTGGAAGTAGGATGCGGCAGTGTTCTAAATCCGGGAACAGTCATCGGAAAACGCTCCAATATCTATCCGCTTTCGATGGTAAGAGAGTTTGTTCCGGCAAACAGCATTTATAAGAAACGCGGAGAAGTTGTGGAGAAATATTAGAAAAACTAATGGAAGATGTGGTTACGCATCTTCCATTTTTGTGTTATTCTGTCTTTACATCAAATAGCCAATCTTGTGGCATATCAAAATTCAAGGTATATCAACCGAAGAACGCAAATTGATGAATTGAATAAGGAAGCAGGTGGCGCGTATGAGGGTATTTTTGTTGTACAACTAAGTTGATGTTTTAGTAATTTTAGGGTTGACAATTCACAAAAAGTATAATAGTATAAGAACAGAAAAGCGAACATAAGTTCGTAATCAAGAAGGAGATTGAAATAACATGGCAAATGAAGATAAAAAAAGAGCGCT
Source organism: Tyzzerella sp. (assembly GCA_017416155.1). GTDB lineage: Bacteria > Bacillota > Clostridia > Lachnospirales > Lachnospiraceae > Faecalimonas. The sequence goes on along the minus strand of JAFQDE010000019.1, from coordinate 116,042 downwards.
GGATGCGGCTATTTCGAAGTTGGAGAGAGATTTCGGAAAAGGAACTGTTATGAAGTTAGGTGATGCCGGCGCGAACGTGGCAGTAGAGACAGTTCCGACAGGTTCGCTTAGTCTTGACATTGCACTTGGACTTGGTGGTGTACCAAAGGGAAGAGTGATTGAGGTATATGGTCCGGAATCAAGTGGTAAGACAACCGTAACATTACATATGATTGCAGAGGTACAGAAGCGCGGCGGTATCGCAGGATTCATTGATGCGGAGCATGCACTTGACCCTGTCTATGCGAAGAATATTGGTGTGGATATTGACGAATTATATATTTCACAGCCGGACAGCGGCGATCAGGCACTTGAGATTGCAGAGACAATGGTTCGTTCCGGTGCAATGGATATTATCGTTATTGACTCTGTAGCAGCATTGGTGCCAAAGCAAGAGATAGAAGGAGACATGGGTGATTCCCATGTAGGACTTCAGGCGAGATTGATGTCACAGGCACTTCGTAAACTGACACCGGTTATCAGCAAATCTAATTGTGTGGTTGTATTCATCAACCAGCTCCGTGAAAAGGTTGGAATCATGTTCGGTAATCCGGAGACGACAACAGGTGGCCGTGCGCTCAAGTTTTATGCGTCTGTACGTATGGATGTGAGAAGAGTGGAGACATTGAAACAGAATGGCGAAATGGTTGGTAACCGTACACGTATTAAGATTGTGAAGAATAAAATTGCCCCTCCGTTCAAAGAAGCAGAATTTGATATCATGTTTGGAAAAGGCATTTCGAAAGAAGGAGACATTCTAGACCTCGCGGCGAGTGTTGACATCGTGAATAAGAGTGGTGCTTGGTATGCATACAAAGGAGACAAGATAGGACAGGGACGCGAGAATGCGAAACTCTTCCTTGCACAGAATCCGGAGATTATGAGTGAGATTGAAGCACAGGTTAGAGAACACTTCGGTCTGAATGCAGAACCGGCAGGAGAAGCATAGAATGGACGATATGATAAAACAGGCTAAGCTAAAAGCGCTTAGCCTGTTGACTTACATGGATAGAACAGAATTACAGCTTCGTAAAAAGCTTAAGGACAACAATTTCAGTGATGAAGTAATTGAACAGGCAATCGCGTATGTGAAGTCTTTTGGATACATCAACGATGCAGGTTATGCAGAGAGATATGTTATGAATAAGCAAAGTGCAAAGAGTAGACAAGAACTCTATGTGGCTCTTAGTCAAAAGGGAATTAGCAAAGAGAATATTGAACATGCTTTGGAGACTTGCTATGAATCAGAGAATGAGTTATCGACCATCTATTGCCTTTTGGAGAAAAAGCATTATATTGCGGAAGAAGCCACCGAAGCAGATAAGAGAAGAATGTATAACTATCTGTTACGCAAGGGGTTTCACAGAGAAGATGTATCTAAAGCACTGAATGTGTAACAAACTGTTTGTTCAAATTGTCATAAGTTTCTCACAACAATGCTTGACATTATTGTGAAAACAGTATAGAATTTAACTGTTGTAGTAGTACAATGAAAATCAAATAAGGAGGTGCTCCTGTGCAATATGTTTACGCAATTATAGCTGTAGCAATTGCAACTGTAGTAGCATCGATAGTTACGAATAAAGTAACCATCTCAAAGCTTAGGAAAGATGCAGAGTCAAAACTTGGCAATGCAGAGGCAAAAGCGAGAGCAATTATCGATGACGCGATTAAAACCGCGGAAGCTACAAAGAAGGAATCTCTGTTGGAAGTGAAAGAAGAGTCTATCAAAGCAAAGAACGAGCTCGAGAGAGAAACGAAAGAAAGACGAGCAGAGTTACAGCGCTATGAGAAGAGAGTGCTTTCAAAAGAAGAAGTTCTTGAGAAGAGAGAAAGCGCAATCGAACAAAGAGAGACTCACTTTGCAACTAGAGAAGAGCAAATGAGACAGCGGGAAGCAAAGGTTGAAGAACTCAGCAAGCAAAGAGTACAGGAACTCGAAAGAATCTCAGGATTGACCTCCGAACAAGCAAAAGAATATTTGTTAAAAACTGTTGAAGAAGATGTTAAACATGATACTGCGAGACTAATCAAAGAATTAGAAACGCAAGCAAAAGAAGAAGCCGGTAAAAAGGCGAGAGAGTATGTCGTTAACGCGATTCAAAAGTGTGCGGCAGACCATGTTGCTGAAACTACGATTTCAGTTGTACAGCTTCCAAGTGATGAGATGAAAGGTCGTATTATTGGTAGAGAAGGACGTAATATTCGTACACTCGAAACCATGACAGGTGTAGAGCTTATTATTGACGATACACCGGAAGCGGTTGTGTTATCAGGTTTCGACCCAATTCGAAGAGAAGTTGCAAGAATTGCTCTTGAAAGATTGATTGTCGATGGACGTATTCATCCGGCAAGAATTGAAGAGACCGTAGAGAAGGCGCAAAAAGATGTTGAATCAATGATTCGTGAGGAAGGTGAAGCGGCAGCATTAGAAGTAGGTGTCCATGGAATTCATCCGGAACTCATTCGTTTGTTGGGAAGAATGAAGTTCAGAACAAGTTATGGACAAAATGCGTTAAAGCATTCTATTGAAGTTGCTCAGTTAGCTGGACTTTTGGCCAGCGAAATGGGGCTTGATGTCAGATTGGCAAAAAGAGCAGGTCTTTTACATGATATTGGTAAGTCAATCGACCATGATGTGGAAGGCTCACATATTCAGATTGGTGTTGACCTTTGTAAGAAATACAAGGAATCAGCTACTGTTATCAATGCAGTAGAATCTCATCACGGAGATGTAGAACCAACATCACTAATTTCTTGTCTTGTACAGGCAGCAGATACCATTTCTGCAGCAAGACCTGGTGCAAGAAGAGAAACATTAGAAACATATACAAACAGATTAAAACAATTAGAAGAAATCGCCAACTCTTACAAGGGTGTCGATAAGTCTTTTGCTATTCAAGCAGGTAGAGAGATTCGTATCATGGTAGTTCCGGAACAAGTGTCTGATGCAGACATGGTACTAATGGCTAGAAATATTTCGAAACAGATTGAATTTGAATTGGAATATCCAGGTCAAGTGAAAGTAAATGTAATTCGTGAATCGCGAGTTACAGACTACGCGAAGTAGTCACGCATAAGAGAATTAAGAACCCTTATAACAAAGGGTTCTTTTTTTGTGCATATCGTGTATAATGGATGTAGAAATAATTGGAGGCATTACATATGGGAGAATTCAAACGTTTAGACAGAACCCTTTCTTATGAAGGTAAGATTTTAAAAGTATATACAGATCGTGTACAAGTGAACGGGCGTGAGTCTAATTGGGATTATGTGCATCACAACGGCGGTGCGGCAGTAGTTCCAGTCATGGCAGATGGTAAGATTTTAATGGTACGTCAGTGGCGCAATGCATTAGATAGATACACACTGGAAATCCCTGCAGGTGCATTGAACTACGCGGGTGAGGGTGGTGCAGTGTGTGTGGCGCGAGAGCTAGAGGAGGAGACAGGATTTCGTTCAGAAAACATTGAGTGGCTTGTGTCAATCAACAGTTGGCCGGCATTTACAGGCGAAGTAGTACAAATCTTTGTTGCAAGAGATTTGATTCCATCCAAGCAGAAGTTTGATGAGGAAGAGTCGATTGAATTGGAAGAATACACAATTGAAGAACTCAAGGAAAAGATTTTTGCCGGGGAGATTATGGATTCTAAGACGGTAGCAGGGCTCCTCGCATATGCGGTCAAGTACAGTAACTAAGGGACAACAAGAATAAAAATAAAGTCAAGGCATATAATGAAGTATCTATTTTTGGAGGTACATCTATGCGCTTGTATAAGAATCATGGCCAACTTCTAATTATATTTTTAGCAGTTGGCTTTCTTATTGGAATTCTATATGAAAATGTAATATCAAAAGGGAATGTGCTATTTTCAGAACTTTTTCTGAGAAGTAACCTGGAACGATATTTGCACACAAATGTCATTGGCGAAAAATACCTGTGGTATGTTGTAAAAGCGCGAATCATAGTTCTTGCAGTAATATGCATTCTTGGATGTTTTCGATGGAAAAAGTTATGTGTCACTCTGTGTCTTTTTGTGTGTGGCTTCTTCGCAGGAGTTATTTCCGTAACTGCAGTGATGCAGCTTGGAATCAAGGGTATTCTTTTGTGTCTTGTCGGAATAATGCCGCAGGGAATTTTCTATGTGATGGCATACAGTATGCTGCTTTTATATTGGTTTTGCTACCCGGAAAGACGATGGAATCGAGTAAAACTACTTTTTGTAGTTGTTATGTTTTTGACAGGGATTGCACTAGAAGTTTATGTCAATCCGACACTTGTAAAATTAGTAATAAAGATTTTGTAGGGAGAGTGTTGTATCACTCTCTCTTTTCTATATACAGTCCCAACTGCGACACACACAGTAGGCTTACTAACAATTGACTAATCAAGAGCCCCCACAGATATCCGTTCATTCCAAACATACCGATTCCGAACCACACACCAGAGATTCGAATGGCAAGTCCGCAGACATTGTTAATAAATGAAAGGTTGGCTTTTCCAAGTCCATTCAGGATACCAAGAAGAGTTGTGTTCATATACATAAATGGACAGATCCATGCCAGCGTTTGTATGAAATCACCCGCAAGTATACTGCCGAAGAGAATTTTGCCGGCAAGTGAGCCGAAGAGCAAGAACATAACGCCACATACGGCCCCCAAACCGAAACCGAAGAAAATGACACGACGAACTAATTTTTTCAAATGGGGCAAATCATCCTCGGCCTGTATTTCTGCAACGGTGGGAAGAAGCATGGTTGATACCGAGTTTGTGACGGCAGTGGGAAACAGGATGCATGGCAGGGCCATTCCGACGAGCACGCCGTAAGTGCTGAGTGCTTCTGAGTTTGTGTAACCATATTTTTGCAGACAGAGAGGAATGGAGATGCTTTCAACACTCTGCAGGAGGTTCATAAGAATACGAGTGGCAGTAAGCGGTACGGCAAGTGTTAAGAGTTCTCTGCTTAAGTAACGATTTTGATGCATCGCAGGTAGAGAAAACTTGGAATGAGGGTGTGCGCAATAATAGCGTATGCAATATAGAGAAGAGACGGCCTCCCCAATTAATAAACCGAGTACTGCGACCCATATGGAAATGTTAGAGTCGTTATTTTGCATGATTGTGTATATCATATACACGGTACCTACGCGCATCAATTGTTCAACTAACTGTGATATTGCAGGAATCTTTGTTTTTTTCTGTCCAAGATAATAGCCACAGATACAGTTGTGAATAGACGAAAATGGCAAAGTAAGAACAAGGGTACTTAGAAGCTCTGCACATCGTAAATCTCCTAACACATAAATAGAGAGCACCACAGAGTACCTACGGACTAAAAGTGTGAGGATTAACGAGAGAGAAACCGAAATAAAAAGAGACTGATACAGGATGTAGTTGGCTTCTTTTTTTTTGCCCAGAGACATTTTCTGTGCGACACATCGGGAAAGAGCAGTTTCAATCCCAGCGGAAGATAAAGAAAAACAGAGGGCAAAGATTGGAAAAATCAGCTGATAGAGCCCAACCTGTTCCTCGCCGAAGGTATGACTTAAGAAAGAGCGGAAGAAAAAACCGATAAAACGGGTTAAGAGCCCGGTGGCAGTTAAGATAAAGGTTCCTCTAATAATGGCATTTTTGGACATGGCTTCACCTAGAGATGTTATCTATTAAAGATATTCAGGCGAAAGCCACGACAGAACAAAATATAAGACTAACTAGTCATTCTTCAAAAGATGCAGAAGAAATTAATGATAAATCATCCAGTGTAATCTCAGGCAAAGTCACCGCTTGATTTTCGGATAGCAGTTGCATCTTAGTGGCTCTTCCATACAAGGTTGTCAGCATTCCGACGTCAGAAAGCTATCGAATATAACGTTCGGTAGGATTTTATTTGCAACATCCTTTATTTTTATGCTATACTAGCAAAAGGTATAGGATATTTTGGGGTGTGCTTATGAAGGAAACAGGTATACAGACTATCGTAACAGATGAAATTATAACGTTAGCAAAAAAATATAATCTGAATAAAGTAATACTTTTTGGTTCAAGAGCCAGAGGGGATTACAAATCGAGAAGTGATATTGATTTAGCTGTTAGCGGAGGGGATTGTATCCCATTTTCTATAGATATTCAGGAAATGACATCCACACTGTTGTTTTTTGATGTGGTCAATCTGGATGGACCGGTACAAAAAGAATTACTAGAGTCAATAGACAAGGAAGGAGTGTGTATATATGAAAAAGTATGATAATTTTTGTAATGCTTTTCATAATTTAAAGGATATATATGACTATAATGAACCATATACGAATGTTGAGATGTCGGGCTTGGTTGCATTATATGAGATTTGCTTTGAACAGGCATGGAAAGCAATGAAAGAGATTTTGGAACAGCAGGGGTTTGCAGAAGAGAGAACAGGTTCGCCGAAGATTGTTTTAAAAACAGCTTATGCAGCAGGGATGATTGGAGACGAGGAGTTATGGATGGCGGCCTTGAATGCACGTAATAATGTTGCTCATTCCTATAATAAGGAAATTGCGCTGGATATTATTAATCAGACCAAGGATAAGTTCTATAACATGTTCGAAACTTTGAAGAGAGAAATAGATGACAAGTGGATTTAAACATATTTGTAGGTGAATATTAGAAATGCCGGACGAGAGAGTCCGGTATTTTTGATTTAGACCTTGACAGAACAAAAATACAGTGATATTCTACACTAAGGTCAAATCCTAGTAAAATGCTAGGAATTAAAAGAAAAGAGGGTGAGACCTTGAAAATAACAACAAAAGGACGATATGGTCTGAGAGCATTGATTGACTTGGCAAGGTACAGTGAAATCGAGCCGGTGTCTATTAACAGCATTGCGACAAGACAGGGTATTTCCGAACGCTATCTGGAACAACTTATGACCTTGCTAAAAAAAGCGGGAATTATAAAAAGTATCAGGGGAGCCGGAGGAGGCTATGTGCTTGCGAAGGATATGAGTGATATTTCCGTAGGAGATGTACTGCGTGCATTAGAAGGCAGTCTGGAATCAGTGGAGTGTACGGGCTTTAGCCAGGAGGATTCCTGCGAGGCGGCAGGTGGCTGTGTTACGAAATATGTATGGAAGAGAATCAATGAGAGCATCAATCAGACAGTAAATGAGATTAGTTTAAAACAGCTTGTGGAGGGAGAACAGTTATGAATAAAGTCATTTATTTAGACAATGCGGCTACAACAAAAGTGGCGCGAGAAGTAGTAGAAGCAATGATTCCATATTTTACAGAGAATTATGGCAATCCATCCAGTGTATATAGCTTTGCTTCAAAGAATAAGGAAACAATTACAAAACAGAGAGAAATCATTGCGGATGCATTGGGCGCAAAGGCAAATGAGATTTACTTTACAGCCGGTGGTTCGGAGTCTGATAACTGGGCGTTAAAAGCAACAGCTGAGGCATATAAAGATAAGGGAAACCATATTATCACAACTAAGATCGAACACCATGCGATTCTTCATACGGCAGAGTATTTGGAAAAGAACGGATTTGAAGTGACTTATCTGGATGTGGATGAAAACGGTAGAGTGAGATTGGAAGATTTAAAGGCAGCAATACGTCCGACAACTATTCTTATTTCCGTTATGTTTGCAAACAATGAAATCGGAACCATAGAGCCGATTAAGGAAATCGGTGCAATTGCAAAGGAGCATGGCATTCTGTTCCATACAGATGCGGTGCAGGCATTTGGGCAAGTGCCAATCAATGTAGATGAGTGCAACATCGATATGCTCAGTGCAAGCGGTCATAAGCTGAACGGACCAAAAGGAATCGGTTTCTTGTATATTCGAAAAGGTGTGAAGATTCGTTCGTTTGTACATGGTGGCGGTCAGGAGAGAAAGCGTCGTGCCGGCACAGAAAATGTTCCGGGTATTGTAGGAATCGGAACAGCTGCGGCAAGGGCTGCTCGGACTATGGAAGAGCGCACAAGCAAAGAGGCAAAGCTCAGAGATTATCTTATTCGTCGTGTGTTAGAGGAAGTTCCGTATACGAAACTCAATGGTCATCCGGAAAAACGTCTTCCGAATAACGCAAACTTCAGTTTCCGTTTTATCGAAGGTGAATCACTTCTTATCATGTTGGATATGAAAGGAATCTGTGCATCCAGCGGTTCCGCATGTACGTCAGGTTCCTTGGACCCGTCACATGTACTTTTGGCAATCGGGCTTCCGCATGAAATTGCACACGGATCTCTTCGCCTGACACTCAGTGAGGAGACAACAAAAGAAGAGATTGATTATGTAGTAGAGAGCATCAAAGAGATTGTGACAAAGTTACGTAATATGTCACCACTCTATGAAGATTTTGTAAAGAAAAACAAGAAATAACAGGAGAGATTATTATGTATACAGAGAAAGTAATGGACCATTTTCAAAATCCTAGAAATATGGGTGAAATAGAAGGCGCCAGCGGAGTTGGTACCGTAGGAAATGCAAAGTGTGGAGATATCATGAGAATCTATCTTGATATCGATGAGAACCAGATCATCCAAGATGTGAAGTTTAAGACATTCGGATGTGGTGCGGCAGTTGCAACCAGCAGTATGGCGACAGAGTTAGTAAAGGGCAAATCCATTTATGAGGCTTTGAAAGTAACGAATATAGCAGTTGTGGAAGCGCTAGATGGACTTCCACCGGTAAAGGTACACTGCTCGCTATTGGCAGAGGAAGCAATTCATGCAGCCCTCTGGGATTATGCTCAGAAGAATGGCATTGAGATTGAAGGTTTAGAAAAGCCGAAGTCAGATATTCATGAGGATGAGGAAGAAGAAAGTGAAGAATACTAAAAAAGTAGTTGTTGGTATGTCGGGCGGTGTGGATTCTTCGGTTGCAGCTTATCTCTTAAAAGAACAGGGGTATGATGTTATCGGAGTCACGATGCAAATCTGGCAGGACGAAGACCGTGCAAGTGCCGAGGAAAATGGCGGATGCTGCGGACTTACGGCAGTAGATGATGCCAGAAGAGTTGCAAATGATCTTGGAATTCCGTACTATGTGATGAATTTCAAGAAGGAGTTCAAGGAACATGTCATTGATTATTTCATCAATGAGTACTTGCATGGGAGAACGCCGAATCCTTGTATTGCATGCAACCGTTATGTAAAATGGGAATCACTCTTAAAGCGCAGTATGGACATCGGTGCAGATTATATTGCAACCGGTCACTATGCGAGAATTGAGCAACTTCCAAATGGAAGATATACCCTGAAACGTTCGGCAACTTTAGCCAAGGATCAGACCTATGCGCTTTATAATCTGACGCAGGAGCAACTTTCACATACACTGATGCCGGTGGGTGAATACACCAAAGACGAGGTGCGGGAGATTGCGGAGCGCATCAACCTTCGCGTGGCAAATAAACCGGACAGTCAGGACATTTGCTTTGTGCCGGATGGAGACTATGCGGGATTTATCGAAGAAACATTGCAGACGGAACTTCCGACAGGTAATTTTGTGACATTGGAAGGCAAAGTCTTGGGGCCGCATAAGGGTATTACACACTATACTGTAGGGCAGCGAAAAGGACTTGGGCTTGCACTTGGATATCCGGCATTTGTAATCGAGATTCGTCCAGAGACAAACGAAGTAGTGATTGGGACAAATGAAGACTCTATGTCGCATTATGTTAGAGCAAATCAATTGAACTTTATGTCGATTGAAGATTTAACACAACCAATGCGTGTGTTTGCGAAGATTCGCTACAACCATAAGGGTGCATGGTGCACGATAGAGAAAACGGGAGAAGATGAACTTCTCTGTACCTTTGAAGAGCAGCAGAGAGCTATCACACCCGGACAGGCAGTAGTGTTTTATGACGGAGACTACGTGCTTGGCGGAGGTACGATAATCGGAGACAAATAAACTCAATTTTATACAGAATTTCGACAAAGAAAGAAGTATTTTTGTGCAATGTGATAAATGTGAAAAAGCACTTGAAATTTTGTACTTCCTTTAGTACAATGTTATGTGGAATATTTAAATCTTAGGAGGAAATTAATCATGGCAGTAAAAGTAGCGATTAATGGATTCGGACGTATTGGACGTCTTGCATTCAGACAAATGTTTGGAGCTGAAGGATATGAAGTAGTTGCAATCAACGACTTAACATCTCCGGAAATGTTGGCTCACTTGTTGAAATATGACTCATCACAAGGAAGATATGAACTTTGTGACAAAGTTTCAGCAACAGAAGATTCTATCATTGTTGATGGAAAAGAAATCAAAATCTATGCAAAAGCTAACGCAGCTGAACTTCCTTGGGGAGAAATCGGCGTTGACGTTGTATTAGAATGTACAGGATTCTATACATCAAAAGAAAAAGCATCTGCTCACATCACAGCAGGCGCTAAGAAAGTTGTTATCTCAGCTCCAGCTGGAAACGACCTTCCGACAATCGTTTATAACGTAAATCACGAAACATTGAAAGCAGAAGATACAGTTATCTCAGCTGCTTCTTGTACAACAAACTGTTTAGCACCAATGGCTAAAGCATTAAATGATTTAGCAACAATCAAATCTGGTATCATGTGTACAATCCATGCATACACAGGAGATCAAATGGTACTTGACGGACCACAGAGAAAAGGTGACAAGAGACGTTCTCGTGCAGCAGCTTGCAACATCGTACCTAACTCAACAGGTGCTGCAAAAGCTATCGGTCTTGTAATTCCAGAATTAAATGGTAAATTAATCGGTGCTGCTCAACGTATTCCTACACCAACAGGATCTACAACAATCTTAACAGCAGTTGTAGAAGGAAACGTAACAAAAGATGAAATCAATGCAGCTATGAAAGCAGCAGCTACAGAATCATTCGGTTACAACACAGATGAAATCGTTTCTAGCGACATCATCGGTATGAGATATGGTTCATTATTCGATGCTACACAGACAATGGTTCTTCCATTAGAAAATGGAACAACAGAAGTTCAAGTAGTTTCTTGGTATGACAACGAGAACTCATACGTAAGCCAGATGGTTAGAACAATCAAATACTTTGCTGAATTAGCATAATATTTGAACATCATTATGACCTAAAAGGTCCGGTCGTTTTGGACCGGACCTTTTTTTAGCGGCGATGCCGCAAAAAGCGCTCCGCGGGATGCGCAGAGCCGCACAAAGGTGTATGTTGCTTCGCAACCGCAGCTCGCGCACGGAGTTTGCAAGCAAACACCGATAATAAAATTTAAGGAGGCATACACAAATGCTTAACAAAAAATCAGTTGATGATATCAATGTAAAAGGTCTTAAAGTCCTTGTTAGATGTGACTTTAACGTACCAATGGTTGATGGAAAGATTACAGACGAAAACCGTCTTGTGGCAGCTCTTCCAACAATCAAAAAACTTATCGCAGACGGCGGAAAAGTAATCCTTTGCTCACACATGGGTAAACCAAAGGGAGAACCAAAACCGGAATTATCTTTGGCACCTGTAGCAGTGAGACTTTCTGAATTATTAGGACAAGAAGTGAAATTTGCAGCAGACGCTACAGTTGTTGGTGAAAATGCAAAAGCAGCAGTTGCAGCAATGAATGACGGCGAAGTAGTTCTTCTTGAAAACACACGTTACAGAGCAGAAGAAACAAAGAACGGCGAAGCTTTCAGCAAAGAATTAGCTTCTCTTTGTGATGTATTTGTAAACGATGCATTTGGTACAGCTCACAGAGCACACTGCTCAAACGTTGGTGTAACAGAATATGTTGACACTGCAGTAGTTGGATACTTGATGCAAAAAGAAATCGATTTCTTAGGAAATGCAGTAAATAACCCTGAGAGACCATTTGTAGCTATCCTCGGTGGAGCTAAAGTATCAAGCAAGATTTCTGTTATCGAAAACTTACTTGATAAAGTAGATACACTTATTATAGGCGGCGGTATGGCTTACACATTCTCAAAAGCATTGGGCGGAGAAGTTGGTAAGTCATTATTGGAAGAAGATTACTGTGAATATGCTCTTAAGATGTTAGATAAAGCAAAAGAAAAAGGTGTTAACCTCATGCTTCCAGTAGATACACTTTGTGGAGATGATTTCTCTAACGATGCTAACACAATGGTTGTAGATTGTGGATGCATTCCTGCTGATTGGGAAGGTATGGATATTGGACCAAAAACAGCAGCTCTTTACGCAGAAGCAGTAAAAACAGCTAAGACTGTGGTTTGGAACGGACCAATGGGATGTTTCGAAATGCCTAAGTTTGCAGGTGGAACAGAAGCAGTTGCAAAAGCATTGTCTGAAACAGACGCTGTAACAATCATCGGTGGTGGTGACTCAGCAGCAGCTGTTAATCAATTAGGTTACGGTGATAAGATGACACACATCTCTACAGGTGGTGGAGCTTCACTTGAATTCTTAGAAGGAAAAGAATTACCGGGTGTAGCAGCAGCTAACGATAAATAAAGGAGATTAGAATTATGGCAAGAAGAAAAATTATTGCTGGTAACTGGAAGATGAACAAAACTCCAAGCCAGGCAGTAGAATTAATCAACGAATTAAAACCATTAGTAGCAACAGAAGATGCTGACGTAGTATTCTGCGTACCTGCTATCTGCATTATTCCTGCAATGGAAGCTGCTAAAGGAAGTAACATCTGCATAGGTGCTGAGAATATGTACTATGAAGAAAGCGGAGCATACACAGGAGAAATCGCTCCTAATATGCTTACAGATGTTGGAGTAAAATACGTTATCATCGGACACTCAGAGAGAAGAGAATACTTCGCTGAGACAGATGAGACTGTAAACAAAAAAGTGAAAAAAGCTTTCGAACACGGTATTACACCAATCGTTTGCTGTGGTGAAACGTTAACACAGAGAGAACAAGGTGTTACAATCGATTTCATTCGTCAGCAAATCAAGATTGCTTTCTTAGACGTAACAGCTGACCAGGCTAAGACAGCAGTTATCGCTTACGAACCAATCTGGGCAATCGGAACAGGTAAAGTAGCTACAACAGAGCAGGCTCAAGAAGTTTGTGCAGCTATCCGTGCTTGCATTGGTGAAATCTATGACGAAGCAACAGCAGAAGCAATCCGTATCCAATACGGCGGATCTGTTTCAGCAGCAAGTGCTCCGGAATTATTTGCACAACCTGATATCGACGGAGGTCTTGTTGGTGGTGCGGCTTTGAAACCGGACTTTGGAAAAATCGTAAATTACAAATAAGTAAAAAAGTACAGGACAAAAGGTTTTAAAGCCTTTTGTCCTGTTTGTTTTAAGCACCGTTTATTTTATCTCGATATCTTCAGCAACTTTTTCTAACATCTGTCGAATCGGTAAGTCATATGGACATCTTGTTTCACAGATACCGCATTTCACACAATCTTTAGCAGTAGCAGGAAGAGCAGCAAAACATTTTCTTCCCCAGTCTGCCAAACCATATTTGCGAATGTAATTCACCAAAATAAAATTACGTGGGATGTCAATTCCTTGAGGGCATGGTGCGCAGTAACCACATCTTCTGCAGAAATTACTGCCCAAGTCTTTGATGATCTTGTCACAAGCCACTTTGTCTTCTTCTGTTAACGGTTCAAAGACTTCCGGTGCTGTGTTCTTGACAACTTCTTCTGCATCACCCATTCCCGGTATTACCACTGTACAGTCCGGATTGTTCAAAATGTATTTTAATGCCAAAACGGCATCCTCAATATTTCCTCCGGCAATCGGTTTCATTGCGATAAAGCCAATATTCTTTTTGGCGCATTCCTGCATCAATTCTTCCCCTTGGTTTTCCACAATATTGTATGGGAACATAAAGGTATCAATCTTATCACCGTACTTGTCAAGTAAGATGGCAGAAGTACGAAGTTCATGTGCTGTTACGCCGATATAACCAATCTTGCCGGCTTCTTTTGCTTCGAGAAGCGCCTTGTATGCGCCATTTTCACCAAAGCATTGCTCCATCTCGGCCTCGCTTCGAATATTATGCATCTGGTACAGTTCTATGTAATCTGTCTGCAGATTGCGAAGAGTAGTCTCAATATCTGCCTTCATTCCTTCGTAATCCCTGGACATGGCTTTTGACGCAATGACCCATTTGTCGCGGTAGCCTTTCAGTGCATTTCCAAAGAATTCTTCAGAAACCGTGTAACCTCTTGCGGTGTCCAAGAAGTTAATCCCTTGCTCCATGCAAGCCTTTACAATGGCATTTGCACCTTCTTGATCTGTTCGTTGAACCGGAAGTCCTCCGAGTCCGATGACAGATATATTTAATCCGGTTTTTCCAAGTGTTGTATACTTCATATTATTTTCCTCCAATTATATTTCTTTGTTCATGTTTTTTACAGAGTTCCGTTCTACAATAAAAGGCATCAGTTTAATCTGCCTTGGACTTTGCGGTTTTGTTCGACCGATTTTTTCAACCAGACGTGTGATTGCAAGGTCTGCCAATTCCGAGATAGGGTGAGCCACACTGTCGAATTGCGGACTTGATATGGCACCCAAATCATATCCGTCAGAGCTTATGATGGAAATGTCCTCCGGAATGCGAAGACCATTGGCACGTAGTGCGTTGATGACCCCGGTTGCCATAATATCACTTTGGATGTACACAGCAGTAGCGTTTTTGAATAAATTCAAGTGCTTGCATGTAACATCATATGCACTTTGGTAAGAACATTCGCCCAACAAAACAAAATTTCGATTCGGATTGATACCTGCTTCTTCGAGTGCGTGGAGATATCCGTTTGTACGGTCCTCAAACTCGCGCCATGGGCAGGTGAGCGTTATGATGTCCCTGTGGCCGTTCTCAATTAAATGTTTCGTTCCAAGGTACCCGCCGATGTAGTTGTCGGTGTCTATCATATCAACTGCTTCAAAAGAATTGCGTGAGCAGTGTAGTAGATATACATGAGGGATGCCAAGTTCGCTCAGGTATTCATGCATATCCTCGTCAAAGCGGCGGTGCATGATGATAAAACCATCTATTAAATTCAATCGCAAGAATTCTTTTAATCGTTCCATGCTCCCAAGTTCCTGCGAGGAAATCGGAAGACGAATTGTGTAGTAATTCTTTTTTGATGCCTTGCTTATCAATTTGCCAATTGTATAGTTAATAAACAGATCGTCGAAAAATGGTCTGTCTTCTACAAGAATGCCAATTACTTTGTGCTCTCCGGAAAATAAGGTTTTCCGACCGCGCTTTTGTTCCACATAGCCATACTGCAGTGCAAGCTTTTGCACCCGCTCCTTCGTTTCAAACGAAATCGAAGGATGGTCGTTCAGACATCTGGAGATGGTAGATTGGCTGACACCGGCAAGCTTCGCCAATTCGTTTGTGCTTATCATCAGAGTTCTCCTTTAGTAAATAAATCTATCTATTTTATAACAGATTACGACGGGAATTACAATAGAATTATGCACAAATTATGCACAACTTTGCATTGGTTTTTGCATAAAAATATGCTTAAATAAAATCAGGAAACTAATTTTCATATAAAAGGAGGAAAACTATGAGAGACATGGTAAAAGCAGCAGTTCTTACTGCACCTAGAAACATTGAGGTACAACAGTTCCCTTATCCGGAGATGCCAAAGAACGGGGCAATTATGCGTATGGAACTTTCAGGAATCTGTGGTACGGATAAACATACATACAAAGGCGAAGTACGCCAATATGCCGGAACAGCACAGGAAATAACAACTCCATTCCCGATTATTCAGGGACATGAGAACGTTGGTATTATTGAAGAGATTACGAAAGAAGGAAGCTTACACTTAGATTTTGACGGACAGATTCTAAAGCCGGGTGACCGTGTTGTTATGTGTCCGGATACATCTTGCGGTGATTGCTGGTTCTGTAAACACATTCCGGATTACCCATGGTGCAACGATGTTCGTTCCTATGGTAATTCATTCTCATGTGCAAACGCACCACATTTGTTCGGTGGTTTCTCACAGTACATGGCAATTACAGATAAAGTAAAAGTATATAAGGTTCCGGAAGGAATGAAACCGGAAGTGGCAGTGTTTGCAGAGTTATTTGATGTTACATACAGCTTAGACAAGGCTAAAGAAATGTATGCATTTGACGGTGAAGGTTTTGCATTCGGTGATACAGTTGTTATCTTAGGTGCAGGTCCACTTGGTATCTGCCACATGATCAAAGCACGTATGCTTGGTGCAGACAAAGTCATCATGACAGATACATCACAGTTCCGCTTGGATATGGCAAAACAGTTTGGCGCAGACCTCACATTATGTCTTGCAGATACAACAGAAGACGAACGTGTAGAAATGGTATATCAGATGACCGGCGGACGCGGAGCAGACGTAGTAGTAGAATGTGCAGGTGAGCCTGAAGCATTCCCAGAGGGACTTCGCATGGTTCGTAAAGCAGGAACTTACCTTATCGTTGGTAACTTCGTAGACGTTGGGCGTAGCGTAGAATTAAAGCCACATGAACTCTGCGCTAAGAACGTAAGAATCCTTGGAATGTCAAATCACTCTATTTCAGGTTACAACCCATCTATGCGCATGATGCAAAGATATCAGGATATGTATCCATTTGAAAAACTGATTACACATCGTTTCGCATTAGAGGATGCAAAGAAAGCAATTGAGCTATCTATGGATTACAGCCAGAGCATGAAGATTGTAATGGATCCTTGGATGAAATAGAGACATTTACGAGAGGTGAAGATGATGAAATATATCGAATTTGATAATACAAGACCATTTGATTTGGTATTGCTCGGACGTGTTGCGATTGATTTTAATCCTGCGTACAACGACCAGGTTAAAGAGGAGTTTAAACCACTTAAGAAGGTACATGTGTTTGAAAAATTCTTAGGTGGCTCTCCGGCGAACATTG
The DNA here is from genome assembly GCA_017416155.1 of Tyzzerella sp. Classification (GTDB taxonomy): domain Bacteria; phylum Bacillota; class Clostridia; order Lachnospirales; family Lachnospiraceae; genus Faecalimonas. The sequence continues at coordinate 99,157 of JAFQDE010000019.1, read as the reverse complement.
CAGTAGGAGTGAATAAGCATGGCATGAAGACCGGCTTTATCGGAAAGGTATCAGATGATCAGTTCGGTGATTTCGTGACAGATTATTTTGACGAAGCAGGAATTGATACATCACAGATTACCAGATGCACAAATGGAGAGAAATTAGGCCTTACCTTTACGGAAATGCTTTCGCCTTCTGAGAGCAGCATTTTGATGTACCGCAACTGTATTGCGGACTTACAGCTCTCTGTTGATGATATCAGCGAGGAATACATAAAGAACACAAAGGCGCTTTTGATTTCCGGAACCTCGCTTGCGGAAAGCCCATCGAGAGAGGCTGCAGTCAAGGCGGCAATGCTGGCTAAGAAGAATGGAACAAAGCTCATCTTTGATATCGATTACCGTGCATACAACTGGAAAAATAAGGATGAAATCTCTGTGTATTATTCGATTATTGCAAAAGAAGCGGACATTATTATGGGTTCTAGAGAGGAGTTTGATCTTACAGAGAAACTCATTCAGCCTGGTATGACGGATGAAGAGAGCGCAGCTTATTGGCAGGGACATCATGCTCAAATCGTTGTAATTAAGCATGGTATGAAAGGTTCTACCGCATACACCCGCGATGGACAGAAGTTCTCTATCAAGCCATTCCCTGTAACCGCGAGAAAAGGTTTTGGCGGTGGTGACGGTTATGCGGCAGGCTTCTTGTATGGATTGTTCCAAGGATGGCCGATTTTCGACTGTCTGGAGTTCGGTTCTGCAGAGGCATCTATGATGGTGCGCAGCAATAATTGCTCCGATGATTTGCCGACAGAGGATAAGGTGCGTGCATTTATCGCAGAGGAAAAAGAACTTTATGGTGAAATGGTTGCCAGAGTATAAGGAGGAGCATAAGGGCATGGATAAAACAATTCGTATGACAGTAGCGCAGGCTATTGTAAAGTTTTTAGATAATCAATATGTTTCCATGGATGGTGTGGAGACAAAATTCGTAGAAGGTTTTTACACCTTATTCGGACATGGAATTGCCGTAGGACTCGGTGAGGCGTTAGATACGAATCCGGGAAACCTAAAAGTATTCCAGGGAAGAAACGAGCAGGGTATGTGCCATACAGCGATTGCCTTTGCAAAACAGCACAATCGCAAAAAAATCATTCCTTGTGCTTCATCTATCGGACCTGGTGCGGCAAATATGGTAACTGCATGTGCGACAGCAACCGTAAATAACATTCCGCTTCTTGTATTCCCGGCGGATACATTTGCATCCAGACAGCCGGACCCGGTGCTTCAACAGTTGGAAATCAGTAGCAGCCTTGCTGTGACAACCAATGATGCATTCAAACCAGTATGCAAATATTGGGACAGAATTACAAGACCAGAGATGATTATGACGGCACTTATCAATGCAATGAGAGTGCTTACTGATGCGGCAGAGACAGGCGCTTGTTGTATTGCACTCAGCCAGGATGTAGAGGGGGAATCTTTTGATTTCCCAGAATATTTTTTCCAGAAAAGAGTGCACCGCATTACAAGAGTGGTTGCAGATAAAGAGGAAATCGAAGATGTTGCAAATGTAATTTTGAACGCTAAGAAGCCACTTATGATTGTGGGCGGAGGTGTAAAATATTCCGATGCAGGAGAGACTGTAGAGAATTTCTGTACTGAATTCAAGATACCGTTCGGTGAAACACAGGCAGGAAAGAGCGCATGTGTATCCAGCCATCCGATGTGCCTTGGCGGAATCGGTGTCACAGGAACTTATGCAGCAAATATTTTGGCAAAAGATGCAGATGTCGTTATTGCAGTCGGAAGCAGAATGTCTGACTTTGCGACTGGTTCCAAACAGTTGTATCAGAATGAAAACGTGAAGTTTGTAACTATCAACAACAGCAGATTCCACGCATACAAATTGGATGCTGTGAAAGCTGTCGGTGATGCGAAGGCTACAATCGAAGCATTGGCAGAGGTTCTTCGCAGCAAGGGCTATAAGTCGGCATATGAGAATGAGATTGCAGAAGCGAAAACAGCATGGGACAAAGAGATGGAACGTCTCTCTAACTATGCCTATACAAAAGAAGGTTTTGAGCCAAATATCAAGGCTATGGACCCTAGAACCATTCCGGAATTTGTAGAGCTTACAAAAGGTGAACTAACACAGACAGGTGCCATCGCAGCGGTACGAAGAACAATTGCGGATGATGCAATCATCATCACAGCCGGCGGTTCTCTTCCAAGCTGTCTGCAACGTATGTGGACTACAGATAAGAGAGGAGCATATCACGCAGAGTACGGATATTCTTGTATGGGATACGAGGTAGCTGCAACACTTGGTGTTAAGATGGCAGATCCGGAAAGCGAAGTATATGCATTTGTAGGAGATGCGTCCTTCCAGATGATGCACAGTGAAATTATGACGATTATGCAGGAGAAAACAAAAGTCAATATTATGGTATTTGACAACTGTGGATTCGGCTGCATTAACAACTTAGAAATGAATCATGGAATCGGAAGTCTCGCAACTGAGTTCCGTTACACAAGCGGAAAGAAACCGGACGGAGATTTGATTCCGGTGGACTATGCGAAGGTTGCTGAAGGATACGGACTCAAATCTTACACCTGTAGAACGATTGAAGAATTAGTAGATGCTTTAGAAGATGCAAAAACACAAGATGTAGCATGTTTATTTGACCTCAAGGTTATTCCAAAGACAATGACAGACGGCTATGGAGCATGGTGGAATGTCGGAATTGCAACGACTTCTGAAAAAGAAAGCGTCAACGCTGCCTGCCAGGGAGTTATGGAAGGCAGAAGTCAGGCAAGAATCTACTAGGAGGAGTAAGGCGATGAGTAAAGTGTTTGGTTATCCTACCTTTGATGCAAACGGAGAAAAGATTCTTACTACTTATGATAATGAGTACAAGGATATGATGATGGATATTCGTGTGTATCAGATGAAGGCAGGCGAAAAGAAAAGCTTTCAGAAATGCGGCGAAGAGACAGCCGTACTCTTGTTAAAAGGCTCTGTATCTATGCAGGCAGAAGAAAAGAGCATTGCATGCTCCAGAAAAGATGTCTTTACAGAAGGACCATACTGCATGCATGTGTGCAAGGGAACAGAAGTAACAGTGGAAGCTATGAGTGATACAGAGATTCTGGTACAAAGTACAAAGAATGACAAAGAGTTTGAAACAAAGATATACAAACCGGAAGATGCTCCTTTTAAATATTCATGTCTCGGAAAGTTTGGAAACACGGCGAAACGCAGAGTGAACACAATCTTTGATGCTGACATTGCACCATATTCCAACATGGTATTGGGAGAAGTATTAAATGACCCAGGCAACTGGTCAGGATATCTGCCACACAGACATCCGCAACCGGAAGTGTATTATTTCTTATTTGACAGACCGGAGGGCTTTGGTGCCAGCTACATTGATGATGATGTATACAAGAGTGTGGACGGAAGTTTTTCTGCAATACCGGGCGGAGCATTGCATCCGCAGGTGTGTGCACCGGGCTTCCAGATGTACACCTGCTGGATGATACGTCATTTGGACAACAAGAAATGGCTTCAGACAGACAGAAATGAAGATGAACGTTATGTGTGGATGCATGATGCAGAATTCTAGAATAGGAGAGAAAGAAAATGTTTGATAAGAACAAAGTAAAACTTGGAATTGCCCCAATTGCCTGGACAAATGATGATTTGCCGGATTTGGGCAAGGAGAATACATTTGAGCAATGCGTGAGCGAAATGGCTTTGGCAGGATTTACAGGGTCAGAAATCGGAAATAAATATCCAAAGGACTCAGCAGTATTGAAAAAAGCATTAGAGCTTAGAGGTATGCAGATTTGCAACGCATGGTTTTCAACATTTTTAACTACAAAGCCATTTGAGGAAACAGAAGTAGAGTTTCGCAAACATGTGGCATTCTTAAAAGAAATGGGTGCAAAGGTAGTCGGCGTATCAGAGCAGGGACACAGCATTCAGGGATTCCAGGATGTAGCAGTGTTTGATAACAAATATGTGATGAACGACGAAGAGTGGAAGCTTCTGACAGACGGATTAAATCGTCTTGGAAAGATTTCCTTAGAAGAGTACGGCGTTGCGCTTACCTTCCATCATCATATGGGAACTGTAGTACAGACTGCGGAAGAAGTAAAACGTTTGATGGATGAGACGGATGAAAAATACGTAAGCCTTTTGTACGATACAGGACATTTCGCATACTGTGGAGAGAATCCATTAGATATGGTAAAGGCTCATGTGAACAGAATTAAGCATGTGCATTTGAAGGACATCAGACCGGAAGTGGTTAAGAATGTTAAAGAAAAACACTTAAGCTTCTTAGACGGTGTGCGTCTTGGAACCTTTACAGTACCGGGGGACGGATGCATTTCCTTTGATGAGATATTTGAAGTATTAAAAGAAAACAATTACGAAGGTTATATGCTGGTGGAAGCAGAGCAGGATCCTGCTAAGGCAAATCCATTAGAGTATGCCATGAAGGCGAGAGCATATATTAAAGAAAAAACAGGCTTATAGGAGGGAAAACCACATGGTAAATGTAGGAATTATCGGTGCCGGTAGAATCGGCAAGGTACATACGCAAGGCATTATCACTGGCGTGCGTAATGCGAAAATCAAGACAATTGCAGACCCATTTATGAATGATGACACAGCAGCATGGATTCATAGCATGGACAGCAGTATTGAAGTAACAAAGGATTACAAAGAGATCCTTGCAGATGAGGAGATTGATGCAGTTATTATCTGTTCTTCAACAGACACACACTCACCACTCTCGGTAGAAGCAATCAAGGCAGGAAAACATGTTTTCTGTGAGAAACCAATTGATCATGACATCGACAAAATCAAAGAAGTTATCGATGCGTTGAAGGAATCCAATGTGAAATATCAAGTTGGATTCAACCGCAGATTCGACCACAACTTCAAGGCAGTAAAAGATGCCGTTGTGGCAGGAAAAATCGGAGATCCACACATCATCAAGATTACATCACGTGACCCGGAACCACCGTCACCAGCTTATGTTGCAGTGTCAGGCGGTATGTTCCTTGACATGACGATTCATGATTTTGATATGGTGCGTTTCCTTGCAGGATGTGACGCGACAGAAGTATATGTACAGTCAGCAGTTTTAGTTGATAAAGGAATCGGTGAAGCAGGAGATGTGGATACAGCAGTTATCACACTTAAGATGGAAAACGGTGCAATCGCTGTGATTGACAACTCTCGTAAAGCAGTATACGGATATGACCAGAGAGCAGAAGTGTTTGGTTCAGGCGGTATGGTTGCAACAAGAAATGACAGCTTGTCAACAGCAGTGATTAGCAATGCAGACGGCGTAACAGGAGAAAAACCATTGTATTTCTTCTTGGAGAGATATATGGATTCCTTCCGTGAGGAAATGAACCAATTTATAGGTGCAATTGAAAACGATACAGATACACCACTTGGTGTTATGGATGGTTTAAAACCTGTATTAATGGGACTTGCAGCGAAAAAGTCAGTAGAAGAACACAGACCGGTAGCAATTTCTGAGATTATGATGTAAGCAGAGCTACACTTATCATAAAACAAGATACAAAATACAAAAAAAGGAGAACAAAACAATGTCAGAAGTAATCAAGTTAAGACCGTATATCAACGGTGAATATGTAGAATCAAAAACAGAGAAATATTTGGACGCTTACGATCCAAGTACAGGAGAGGTAGTTGCAAAAGTACCATGCTGTACAAAAGAAGAAGTAGAGATGGCAATCGCCGCAGCAAAGGCTGCATTCCCGGGATGGTCAGCAACACCGGTTATCAAGAGAGTACAGATTCTCTACAAAGTGAGAGATTTACTCATCGAGCACATGGATGAACTTACAGAGTTAGTAGCAAGAGAAAACGGTAAGTCATGGGCAGATGCAAAGGGTGATGTATTAAAGGCAAAAGAAGGAACAGAGCAGGCAATCTCTGCACCATCACTTATGATGGGTGAAAGCCTTATGGATGCTTCTTCAGGATATGATACCGTACTTTACAGAGAACCTCTTGGTGTATTTGCAGGTATCGTTCCATTCAACTTCCCAGCTATGATTCCAATGGGATGGATGACACCAATGTGTATCGCTTGCGGTAACACAATCGTACTTAAAGCAGCAAGTTTCACACCAAGAACAGCACTTCGCATCGCTGAACTTTACAAAGAAGCAGGTCTTCCTGACGGTGTAATCAACATTGTAACATGCTCAAGAAATGAGGCAGAAATGTTCATGAGCCATCCGGATATCAAAGGTATCACATTCGTTGGTTCTACATCTGTAGGTCTTCATATCTACGCACAGGCAGCTGCGAACGGAAAACGTGTACAGGCACTCTGTGAAGCAAAGAACCATGCGTTAGTATTAAATGATGCAGCTATCGACAGAACAGCAGCAGGTATCATCAACTCTGCATTTGGATGTGCAGGAGAACGTTGTATGGCACTTCCTGTAGTTGTAGCTCAGGAAGAAATTGCTGACGAACTCGTTGCTAAGATTGTACAACTTGCTAAGAACCTGAAGATTGGTCCTGCATATGACAAAGAAACAAAACTCGGACCTGTTGTTAATCCTGCACACAAAAAATCTGTTATCGATTGGATTAATAAAGGTATCGAAGAAGGTGCAACACTCGTATTAGATGGACGTGATGTAGTCGTAGAAGGATACGAAAACGGATGCTATGTAGGTCCTACAATCCTTGACAATGTAACAGAGGAAATGACAGTTGGAGCAAGAGAAATCTTCGGGCCTGTACTTTGTATCAAACGTGTGAAGACATTTGAAGAGGGCCTTCGCATTATGAACAACAACCCATTTGCAAACGGTTCTGTTATCTATACACAGAGTGGTTACTACGCAAGAGAATTTGCTCGTCACACAGACGGCGGTATGGTAGGTGTTAACGTAGGTATTCCGGTACCGGTTGGCATGTTCCCATTCTCAGGACATAAGAACTCATTCATCGGTGACCTTCACTGTCTTGGAAAAGACGGCTACCGTTTCTACACAGAGACTAAGGTTGTAACACAACACTGGTTCGATGAAGAAGAAGCGAAGAAGACAGAGACATCTACATGGGATGGAACAATCTAGAATAAAAGTCGGTTATAAGACTGTATAAATTAAGCACAATTTCACGTTGGAATTTTCGTGAAATTGTGCTTTAATTATAAGTAAGTTATTTACATTATTTATGAAGGGATAAAAGCAAACATGTACTTATACGAAACACATTTACATTCCTCTGAATGTAGTGCTTGTGCCAGCAGTACTGCCAGAGAGATGGTAAGAAGATATAAAGAGGCAGGATATGCGGGCTTTGTGTTGACGAATCATTTTATAACAGGAAACACTTGCGTACCCAAAGACATTTCATGGGGCGAAAGAATGAACATGTATTACGATGCATATCTGGAAGCAAAAGATGAAGCTGCCCAGCTTGATTTTGATGTGTTTTTTGGGATAGAGCATCATTATGGTAAAGGCAAAGAAGTCTTGATATATGGTATTGACTTGGATTTTTTACGGGCTCATCCTGAGATAGAAACTATAGATATAGACACATTGGCACAACTGGTTCATGAAGAGGGTGGTATTATAATTCACGCGCATCCGTATCGGAAACGCGGATATATTCCGGAGGGAGTTATGCCACGTTATGATGTGTGCGATGGTATTGAAGTCTACAATGGCGGTGATGACTATGCCACAAATGATATGGCTTACCAGGATGCTGTTAGACTTGACAAAATCATGACATCCGGTGGGGATGTTCATATGATCAGTGAGGGGCGAATCGGCCGTACGGGTAATAACTTTGAGCGCAGAATCAGAACAATGGATGAACTGATTCTGGCACTTCGGAATAAAGAAGGTTGCTTACTGATTGACGGAAAGGTACTCTAAAAATTTGATCGCATTATCCCGATGTTCCCCTTTTCTTATAATGCCATAGCATATATCAGAGCTGTTCTCTCCATATATTTCCTGAATAATCGGACAGTTTGAGATGTCAAGGAGCACAGGAAGCGGGTTTTCCATAGCTTCCGGATTTCTCATATCAGGAAGCGGAATTTCTTCATGCTTTTCCTGGCGTTCTTCCATTACCGCTATATCAACATAGAGAAAGTATGGCTCGAAATATTCAATCTGTTCTTTCGATAGAATAGTAGTTAAGTCTGCAAAATGATAACCGTAAGCATAATTTTTAAGAACCTCAATGTCTGCGACTGCGAAATCTAATACACCGCTTGCAATCTGTGTATACAGAGTCTGATCGTTTTGCTGTCCGGTTGCTTCTTCCGATTGTACGATGGTTATGTTTGTAAGGAAGTCAGCCATATATTCAGATTCGTCAATCTTTTGTGCAGATAGAAAGTCTTTTTCTAATTCATCTATGTTTAAGGTTGTGTCGTATAAGTTATAATTTACAAATGTTCCGGTAAGGATCCGGTCCGGATCAGTTATGAGATGATAAATCCAGGAACCGATAAACAATGCGGCAATGCATATCAATATAGTACGGATACCATAATATTGAATCAGATAGGCAATTTTTTCTTTTTTCGTTGCTGTAGCAAAATATTCTTGACGTTTTTTAGTAACTTCTTCTCGTAATGTCATTTCTGTTGTACTCTCCTTGAATCAAATATCAAATCACATATAACTCATGATAACATGAGAACCCTATCATTTCAAATAAAAAATGTATAAAATATATGCATAAATTATGCACAGTTTTGCGTTGGATTTTGCGTGAAATTGTGTTTTAATTACAGTAGAAACATTTATCTATTTCATGAAAGGACGAGAGTGATTATGACAGAATTTCGTATAGAAAATATGACAATTCCAAGTGCAGAATTTAACGGTGTAAGTTCTCTGCCATCGATATCAGAGGAACTGAGACTATCTTTTATGCAGGATGTGTTTGAACTACATGAGGATGATGAATTATTTGTAAATTTCGGTATGGTTGACTATGGTTTTCCGTATAAAGCACAGGATAACTATACCCGTGAATTAAAGGACAAGGAACAAGTGACGGTTGTATTGGAAAATGAGTATCTGAAAGCAACATTTCTTCCTCAGTTTGGTGGGAAGTTGCATTCCTTGTTTGATAAGAAAGAACAGAAAGAATTGTTGTTTGTGAACAGTGTGGTTCGTCCTTGTCATCTTGGCGTACGCAACGCATGGATGTCAGGCGGTGTAGAATGGAACTGCGGTTATGTGGGTCACAATCCGTTTACCTGTGACTGGTTACATACGGCAAAAACATATCTGGATGACGGTACTCCGGTACTTCGTTTCTATCAGTATGAGCGTATTCGAGGAATTGTGTATCAGATGGATTTCTTCCTGCCGGATGAGTCTAGATTCTTATATGTGAGAACAAAGATTGTGAATCCACAGTTCAAAGTGGTGCCTATGTACTGGTGGAGTAATATTGCGGCACCGGATGAACCGGGTAATCGTGTAATCACACCGGTAACGGAGACATTTACTGCAAGAGACAGCCATCCAGTGAAGATAGCAGTACCGATATATAACGGAACAGACATCACCTATCCGCTTGATAATGTTATTTCAATTGATTATTTCTGGAATATACCAAAGGATGAGAGAAAGTTCATTTGTCAGGTAGATAAGGATGGATATGGATTAGTACAGACTTCTACAAGGAGACTGAAAGGAAGAAAACTCTTTGTGTGGGGCAATAGCGAAGGCGGCGACCACTGGAAGAATTTCCTTACTGCAGACGATGAAAGCGGAAGTTATAATGAGATTCAGGCCGGTGTTGCACAGACTCAATATGAATGTATTCCGATGCCACCAAAGACTGTATGGGAATGGGTAGAAGCTTATGGGGCAATCCAGACAGATGTAAGCAAGTCACATGGTGCTTGGGAGGATGCGAAGGCAGAGGCAGCAAGTCGCTTGAATGAGATGTTGACAGAAGAAACCTTAGAAGAACTTCTTCAATCCACAAAAGCGATGGCGAAGAGTCCTGCGAAGGAAGTGTTATTTCAGGCAGACGGATGGGGTGCACTTGAACAGGAGAGACGTCGCATCACAGGCGAGGACGAAATGTGTGCTTACTTAGATTTCGGCCCATTGACAGAAGAACAGCTTCCATGGATTGAATTGTTGCAGAATGGTACACTCGGAGAGCACGCACCACAGAATGCACCGATTTCATATATGTGCCAGCCGGAGTGGACGGCGCTTCTTAAGAACGCAGTAAAGGATAAGGACGAGAACAACTGGTTCACATGGCTTCAGTTGGGACTTAATACATTTATTACAAAGGATTATGAGCGTGCAGAACTGATGCTACAGGAATCTCTTGCAAGTAAAGAGTCTCCATGGGCAATGTATGCGCTGGCAATTCTTTACCGCGATATGGGCAACCATCAGGATGAAGTGAAATATATGCTCAAAGCATGGGATATGATTCCATATGATATTTCTCTTGCGAAAGCGACACTTCGTTGCCTGTATGAGAATAAGTGCTTCAAAGAGCTGAAGAAGGTATATGAAAATATGCCTGAGAACCTGCAAAAAGAACCGAGATGCCGTGTTTACTATGCATTCTCTATCTTGGATGCGGGAGATATCAAAGGTGCAGAAGACATTCTTTACGATAACGGTGGTCTTTTAGTACCGGACCTTCGTGAATGTGAAACAATCACATTAGATTTGTGGATTGCCATTCAGGAAGCAAAGGACGAGCCAACAGATAATCCACCGAGATTTGCAGATTTCAGAATGTTTGCAAATGTAGAGTGGCTGAACGGCGGAGAAATTTTATAGAAAAAGTTGGAAAAATGTGATATAATTATTCCGTACATATCGTGAATCGAAAGTAGGAATAAAATGAATGCGGAGATTGTAAAGCAGCTGTCCGTAATTACGGAAGAAGAGCAGCGCATTTTAGAAGGACAAAAGAATATCAATAAGAACATTTATACCAACAGGAAAGAATTGGTGGTAGACAGTCAGAACTTTCTGCAGAAGGGGAAATTAATTCAGGTTCGAACTCATACGAGATTTGTGCATTTCCCGAAACACCGACACAATTATGTGGAAGTGATATACATGTGTAGGGGAAAGACCACGCACATTATTGATGGAAATGAAGTTGTGCTAGAGGAGGGGGACCTTTTATTCCTCAACCAGAATGCGACGCAGGAGATTCTGCCGGCGGGAAAGGATGACATTGCCATTAATTTTATTATTCAACCACAGTTCTTTGATCGGGCATTTGAGATGATTGGTGCAGATGATAATCTGCTTCGAGATTTCCTCGTGGGAAGTCTCTGTGAGGATGGCAGACGGACATCTTATTTGTATTTTCACGTAGCGGATGTATTGCCGATTCAGAACCTGATTGAAAACATGATATGGTCGCTTTTGAACAACCAGTTTAACAAGCGAAGTTGTAATCAGTTGACGATGGGGCTCGTTTTTTTGCACCTTCTCAATCACATTGAAAAGATGGAAGCAGGTGGGAGAGCGTATCGGCAGGAGTTCGAGGTGTCGGTGCTGAATTATGTGGAGACAAAGTATAAGGAAGGAAGTCTCACGGAATTGGCAGAACTTATGGGCTATAGTGTCTATTGGTTGAGCCATGAGATTAAGAAAAGGACGGGAATGACTTATAAAGAGCTGGTTCAGACGAAGCGGATGAACCAGGCGGCGTATATGTTAATTAACAGTCAGGTGTCCGTAGCAGAGATTATTCGAATGGTCGGATACGATAATACTAGTTATTTTCACCGCAAATTTAAAGAAAGATACGGAGTTTCCCCAAAGGAATTCCGTGTTCAACATCAATAGAGCAAATAAGGACGTTGTTTTGTGTAAATAACGTCCTTTTTTATGCAAAAAAAGACGTTTATAATATGTGTAGAACAAAAGGAGAGGTGCGAAATATGGGAAAATATTATTTGGCAATTGACATTGGTGCATCCAGTGGACGACACATTATCGCAGAAATCGTAAACGGTAAAATCGTATTAGAAGAAGTTTATCGTTTTTGGAACGGAATGGATGATGTGGACGGTTCACTTTGCTGGAATGTTGATCGACTTTTCAATGAGATTGTAACAGGTCTCAAGAAATGTAAGGAGATTGGAAAGATTCCATCTTATATGGGAATTGACACATGGGGTGTTGATTATGTGCTTCTTGACAAGGATGATAAGATTCTTGGTAAGACATATGGCTATCGTGACAGTCGTAATAACGGAATGGATGAAGAGGTTTATAAGATTATTCCTGAGAAGGACCTTTATCAGAGAACCGGTATTCAGAAAGCAATCTTTAATACCATTTATCAATGGATGGCAGTGAAGAAAAACAACCCAGAGCACATGGAAGCAGCAGAAACGGTACTGTTTATTCCGGACTACTTTAACTACAAGTTAACAGGTGTTAAGGTAAATGAATACACAGAAGCTTCTACGGGACAACTTTTGAATCCTGAGACAAAGGACTGGGATTATGAATTGATTGAGATGCTTGGCTATAACAAAAACATGCTCTGCCCAATTACAAAACCAGGTACAAAGGTTGGCAACTTTACAGAAGAGATTCAAAAAGAGGTTGGATTTGACTGTGAAGTTATTTTGCCGGCAACACATGATACAGGCTCTGCTGTGCTTGCAGTCCCGACCAATGATGACAATGGCATTTACATAAGTTCAGGTACATGGTCACTGCTTGGAGTAGAGAGAATGGAAGCTGACTGCTCACTCAAGAGTATGGAAGAGAACTTTACAAATGAAGGTGGATATGACTATCGTTTCCGTTACCTTAAGAACATTATGGGACTTTGGATGATTCAGTCGGTGAAGAAAGAGTTTACAGAAGATTTGTCATTTGCAGAGATTTGTGAGATGGCGTCGAAAGAGAGCATTACGTCTATCGTGGATTGCTATGACGATTGCTTCCTAGCTCCAAAGAGTATGATTAAAGCAGTGCAAGATTATTGCGCAAACAGCAATCAGCAGGTTCCGCAGACAGTAGGAGAGATTGCATCTGTTATCTACAACAGTTTGGCAAAATGCTATGCTGACACGATCGAAGGATTGGAAAAAGTAACAGGAAAAACATACGACCGTATCCACGTGGTTGGCGGTGGCGCTAATGCAGGCTACTTAAATGAGTTGACTGCAAAATATTGTAAGAAACCGGTACATGCAGGCCCGACAGAGGCGACAGCACTTGGTAACCTTGCAGTACAGATGATGTATTCCGGTGAACTTGGCAATCTTGTAGAAGCAAGAGAATGTATAAGAGATTCGTTTGATATTAAAATTTATGAATAAGGAGAATAAAACAATGACAAGATATGAATCAGCAAAAGAGATTTATGCAAAGTATGGCATCGACACAGATGCAGCAATTGCAAAATGTAAGGAGATTCCGGTTTCATTGCACTGCTGGCAGGGTGATGACGTAATCGGATTCGACCACGATGGAGGACTTACAGGTGGTATTCAGACAACAGGTAATTATCCTGGAAAGGCAAGAACACCAGAAGAGCTTCTTGCAGATATGGACAAGGCAATGAGCCTTATGCCAGGTGCTAAGAAGATTAATGTACATGCCTGCTACGCAATTTTTGAAGAAGGCGAATTCGCTGACCGTAATGTATTAGAGCCAAGACATTTTCAAAAATGGGTTGATTTTGCAAAAGAAAGAGGAATGGGACTTGACTTTAATCCGACATTCTTCTCACATCCAAAGGTAAAAGATGGTTTAACACTTTCATCTCCTGATGAAGAGACAAGAAAGTTCTGGGTAGAACACGGAAAGGCTTGTATCCGAATTGCAAACTATTTTGCAGAAGAGACAGGAATTCCATGTGTTATGAATATTTGGATTGGTGACGGATTCAAGGATGTTCCGGCAGACCGCATGGGACCAAGAATGCGCTACAAACAATCTATCGATGAGATTCTCTCAGAACCATACGATATAGCAAAAGTAAAACCATGTGTGGAATCAAAGGTATTCGGTATCGGTGTGGAAGCTTACACCGCAGGTTCAGCAGAGTTCACCCTCAGCTATGCTGCAATGAACAAAGATAAATGCTTACCACTTATGGACAACGGTCACTATCATCCAACAGAAGTAGTTTCTGATAAGATTCCTGCACTCTTAACATTCTTCCCTGAGGTTGCGCTTCACGTAACACGTGGCATTCGCTGGGATTCAGACCATGTAGTAGTGCTTGATGATGAGACAAAAGAAATTGCACAGGAAATCGTTCGCTGTGATGCTCTTGACAGAGTATACATCGCGTTAGACTTCTTCGATGCTTCTATCAACCGTATCTCTGCATGGGTAACAGGATTTAGAAGTATGCAGAAAGCACTTCTTAATGCACTCTGTACACCTAATGCGGCAATGAAGGAATTACAGGATTCTGCACAGTTCTCACGCAAGATGGTGATGATGGAAGACTGCAAGATGCTTCCAATCGGAGATGTTTGGGCTGAGTACTGCAGACAGTGTGGTGTAGATGCTGACAACTACTACGATGAAATTGAAAAATACGAAAACGAAGTACTTCTTAAGAGAGTATAGTTATGAAAAAGAAAATCTCGGATGCGGATGCATTCGAGATTTTTATCTTGCAACAATATGGAAAATCATGTAGAATAGACGAGGTATGAATAAAATGATTTTCACATAGAAGGAGAATGAGATATGGGTAAAAAACCAACCGTTTTAATGATTTTAGATGGATATGGATTAAACGACAAGTGCGAAGCAAACGCAGTATGCGAAGCAAAGACACCTGTTATGGATAAATTGATGGCTGAGTGCCCATTTGTAAAGGGTAATGCAAGTGGTATGGCAGTAGGTCTTCCGGATGGTCAGATGGGTAACTCTGAGGTGGGACACCTTAATATGGGTGCAGGACGAATTGTATACCAAGATTTGACAAAGATTACAAAGGCAATTCAGGATGGAGATTTCTTCGAGAATGAAGCGCTTCTTGCCGCTTGCGAGAATGTGAAGAAGAATGATTCATCACTTCACATGTTTGGTCTTGTATCAGATGGTGGTGTTCACAGTCACAATACACACATTTATGGATTGCTTGAATTGGCAAAACGTCAGGGTATTGAGAAAGTATATGTACACTGTTTCTTAGACGGACGTGATACACCTCCGGCATCAGGAAAAGATTTTGTACAGGAATTAGTAGATAAGATGTCTGAAATCGGTGTCGGCGAAGTGGCAACGGTGATGGGACGCTACTACGCAATGGACCGTGATAATCGTTGGGACCGCGTGGAATTAGCTTACAAGGCTATGGTAAAAGGTGAAGGTCAGACAGGTTGCTGCGGACCATGTGCAATTCAGGAGTCATATGATAATGACAAGACAGACGAGTTCGTGCTTCCGACGGTTATCATGAAGGACGGTGCACCTGTAGCAACAATTAAAGAAAACGATTCTATCATTTTCTTTAACTTCAGACCGGACAGAGCAAGAGAAATCACAAGAGTATTCTGTGATGATGAGTTTACAGGTTTTGACAGAGGAGAAAGAGTGAAGACAACTTATGTATGCTTCACAGAGTATGATGTAACAATTGAAAATAAAGACGTTGCATTCAGAAAGACAGAGATTACCAATACATTTGGTGAATTCCTTGCAGCAAATGGTCTTAAGCAGGCAAGAATTGCCGAGACAGAAAAGTATGCTCATGTAACATTCTTCTTCAATGGTGGTGTGGAAGAGCCAAACGAAGGCGAAGACAGAATACTTGTTAAATCACCTAAGGTTGCAACATATGATTTGCAGCCGGAGATGAGTGCATTTGAAGTTTGCGATAAATTGGTAGAAGCAATCAAATCTGACAAATACGATGTGATTATTATCAACTTTGCAAATCCGGATATGGTTGGACACACTGGTGTGGAAGAAGCTGCAATAAAAGCAGTGGAAGCTGTAGATGTATGTGTCGGAAGAGCAGTTGAGGCACTCAAAGAAGTAGATGGACAGATGTTTATCTGTGCAGACCATGGTAATGCAGAACAACTTTTGGATTACGAGACAGGTGCTCCATTTACAGCACACACAACGAATGCAGTTCCGTTTATCCTTGTAAATGCAGATCCTGCATACAGTTTAAAAGAGGGCGGATGTCTTGCTGATATCGCTCCGACTCTGATTGAACTGATGGGAATGGAACAGCCAAAAGAGATGTCTGGAACATCATTATTAATCAAATAAGTTTATTATGAAAGGGCTCCGAGATTGATTAGGAGCCCTTGATTTCATTATGGTTTCATTTTTTTGACAGGGTGACGATAAGACTTTTTGAACATCTTACTGATATACGACAATTCATATTGGCTTCGGCAAATGCATCTTTCGCATACGTAATAATGAAAACCGCAGATTTCATAGCAGTCCATTTTGCCGTCATTATCTCCGCAACCGATGCAACCGGTGTCATATTCATTCTCGAGGAGCTGTTCGATTACCGGTTCAATTGCATCAGTGAGAATAGAAGGAATGAGTTTCTTACATTTTGGTTTCACGATTCGAAGTTTGATTGCGTGACCGATGTCCTCAGCTCTCGAAAGATATTGCAATTTCTTTTCATGGTCTTTTAAAAAAGACCGCAATTGAATTTGTCCTGAAAATGTGTCAAATGTAGCATGAATATAAACGATATATACATGTGGTTTACAGTCGATTGTTATGTAATAGCCTTTGTATGAACCGAAAAGGTAGTTTTTACGTTTCACCAAAGTACCATCCAAAATTTGTCTGCTTATTTTTTTACTTATCATGATTGATTTTTCCCTTGTGATGATATAAATATGTAACTAGAATAAAATTATAACACACAAATTGAGAAATGTGTGATAAACTTAAGAAAATGATACAGTGAATGGAAAGGGGCCATTTTTAAATGAAGTGGATGAATAAATTGGAACGCAAATTTGGAAAATATGCGATACCGAATTTAATGTATTATATTATTGTTTTGTATGCATTTGGATTTATATTAAATATAGTTGCACCTAGATTTTATGTTGATTATCTCTCTCTCAATATGTATGCAATCATGCAGGGACAGGTATGGAGACTGATTACATTTATTATACAACCGCCGGATACAAATTTGTGGTTTGTAGTATTTACGCTTTACCTATATTACATGATTGGGCGTCAGTTAGAGTTTGCATGGGGCGTATTCCGCTTTAATTTATATTTCTTCATGGGTGTATTGTTTCATATTATTGCTGCCCTTTTGGTTTATGTGATTTTTGGTGCATCTTTGCCAATGGGTACGTACTATTTGAATTTGTCGTTGTTTTTTGCGTATGCGGCATTGTATCCGAATCAGCAGTTTTATCTGTTTATGATTATTCCGGTAAAAGTAAAATGGCTTGCATGGATTGATGCGTTCTTCTTTGGATATACTATATTGCGGGCATTTCTTCCTGCATATGGTGGAAGTTACGCCGGAATATATTACAAAGCATTAGCGTTGGAGGCATTCGTATCCTTCCTGAATTTCCTGATATTTTATTTTACAAGCAGGAACTATAAAAAGTATTCTCCAAAGGAAATGCACAGAAGACGTGTGTATCAGAAAGAAGTTAGTGAAGCGCGTCAGAATCAGCAGTATACAAATGGTGCGAAACATCGCTGTACCGTGTGTGGTCGCACGGAACTGGATGATCCAAACTTAGAATTCCGTTACTGTTCAAAGTGTAATGGCGCACACGAATACTGTCAGGACCATTTGTTTACGCATGAACATATTAGATAACGAAAAGAGGGAATGAAATGAAAAAGACAAAGATTATTTGTACCATGGGTCCAAATACGAACGATAGAAATTTGATGAAAAAATTAGTGGAAAATGGTATGGACATTGCACGTTTCAACTTTTCACACGGAGACCACGAAGAACAGAAAGAACGCATGGATATGTTAAAGAGCATTCGTGAGGAGGTAGGACAACCTGTAGCTATTTTGCTTGATACAAAAGGGCCGGAGATCCGAACAGGTCTTTTAAAAAACGGCAAAAAGGTGATGCTTGAAGCTGGGCAGACATTTACACTGACAACAGAAGTAATAGAGGGCGATGCGAACCGAGTGTCCATTACCTATGATGGTCTTGCAGAAGATGTGGAGATAGGGAAACACATTCTGATAGATGATGGTCTGATTGAATTGGAAGTAAAGAAGATTGCAGATACTGAGATTGTCTGCAAGGTGTTAAACGGCGGTGAACTGGGACAAAGAAAGGGTGTTAACGTGCCGAATGTTCCGGTGAGACTTCCGGCTCTCACAGAGAAAGATAGAGAAGATATTGTATTTGGTATTCAGCAGGGAGTGGACTTCATTGCAGCCTCTTTCGTGCGTTCCGCAGAAGGAATCTTGGAAATCAAAGCACTTTTAAAAGAACACAAAGCACCTCATATTCCGATTATTGCAAAGATTGAAAATGCAGAGGGAATTAAGAATATTGATGAGATTTTGCACTGTGCAGACGGCATTATGGTTGCTCGTGGAGATCTTGGCGTGGAGATTCCGGCACAGGAGGTTCCTCATCTTCAGAAATGGTTGATTCAAAAATGTAATGACAATTACAAGCCTGTTATTACAGCAACTCAGATGCTTGATTCCATGATTCGAAATCCTCGTCCGACAAGAGCAGAAGTGACAGACGTTGCGAATGCCGTGTATGACGGGACGGACGCAGTCATGCTCTCCGGAGAGACTGCACAGGGTAAATATCCACTAGAAGCATTGCAGATGATGGTAGAGATTGTGAAGAATACAGAGCAACATCTGGATTATGATATGTTGCTTTCAAAGGCACAGGAAAATCAAAAGAAGAGTATATCATGTGCGATTGGATACTCATCTGTTGCCACGGCAGCAAGTCTTGGCGCAAGTTGTATTATTACACCAACTGCATCCGGTGCAACAGCGAGAGTGGTATCTAAGTTCCGACCGGAAGCCATGATTGTAGGTGTTTCGCCAAACGAAGAGTCAGTGCGTCGCATGCAGATTTACAGAGGTGTATATCCTGTTAAATCGATTCCTTATGAGACAACCGATGAAATCTGTGATGAGGCAATTGACCTTGCAAAAGCAAAAGGTTTCGCAGAGACCGGAGATATTGTTGTCGTTACAGCAGGAATTCCTTCGCCGAGCGTGAAAAAAGGACGCGAGGGCATGAGTAACATGATGCGAATTGCGATTGTTGACTAGATTAGCAAAGCAAAACTGGGTATGAGAGATGCAAATCCATCATCTCACACCCAGTTTTTGTATTTCAACTTATTAAAAGTTTGGGAAATCAACTCGAATATCTATACGTTACATGATTCATACAGTCTATACCCACGATTTGGCAAAAGAGTGGGTGTTGGAGGAACCTATAACGCATTCTATAGAAACTCATGTCAAAAGTTGAGTAACTTCCGGCATTTCCATCAAGATTATGGGTATAAATGTAATAATAATTATGCATATACCCACTAGAAGATTTTAGTGATGACTTTATGCTAAAAATAGTTTTTTAATGTTTACAAAATGATTCAAATAAGATATAGTTGTATTAAGAATATTGGAAAGGACGTGAATCTATGAAATTACCAAAATGTTTTTCGGGAAGTATTCGTTTGGGTAAAAAGCAACATTGTGATGCAAATGCAACACAAAGATTACACAATGAATTAGAAAAAGGTATACGAAGCATGAAACGAGGTGATGTTTATACACTTGACGAGGCGTGGAAGGAGATAGATCTTATATAATCATGGATATGGAGTATACAATAAATATTTCTAAGGATGCTCTTGATGATATAACGTCTATCAAGAGATATATTCTTAGCACATTTAAATACCGCGAATATGCGGAAAATTTTTCAATCAAAATCAAGAAATCAATTCAAAAACTAAAATTATTCCCTAAAGCAAATAAGAAAACTGAATACTCAATAGAAGGATTAGATATTTATTATAAACCATGTAATACATATTTGATTTTTTATGTTGTGCATGATAAAGTAATTACTGTTATTCGAATTTTAAAAGATAGAATGTACTGGCAAAATGTTATGGAACAAATGTAAAATGAATTGACCGATGCCAGGTAGTGTGATACAATTCAAAGAAGAAAATTTAAGAAGCGCAGAGTAAGAATGTATGCGTTAAGTGCTTGCCGAACGGGGAGTTGTCGGTGAGACGAAGAGTAACACTCGCGGTATATGTTCTGCATCCCGCTGCTGCACATGACAGATAATTGTATGATTTTCAAATACCTGCTATGCGTAGCTTCAGGACTACTGCAAAGGAGGTTTTTTTATGAAAGAGCAAAAGAGAGAAAATAATGTGTTACAACATCTATTCCAAGAAGTAAAGCAGATTCCATCACAATTTTCAAATTCAGCAAAAGAATTAATGAAGATAAATACACTAATGGTATCGGCATTAATGCTAGCGTTAGGAACGATTTTGGGCTTTGTTTTTACTGTTGAAACAGGAATACCGGGTGCTGGAAATTTTGGGATTTCTGTTATTGCACCACAGTTAGTTTCTGCTTTATATGGTCCTATTGTTGGTGGAATTATAGGAGGATTGGGAGACCTTATTGATTGTTTGTTGAATGGATATGCCTTTTTCCCAGGATTCTTTTTAAATGCTATACTTGGACAGATGATATACGGAATTGTATTATATAAAAAGAAATTAACGTTACTGCGTATTATTGTTTCAAAAATATTAGTTGCAGTTCTGATAAATTTGCCATTGGGAACATTATGGCAGTCTGTTTTGTATAAAAAAGGTTTTTGGCCAATTTTTATAACAAGCCTCATAAAACAACCAGTTCAAATTGTTGTTTTGGGTATTTTATTCTATATGTTTGTTTCTGCATTGAAAAATGCAAAAGTATTTGAAAAAATGCTTAATAAATAAGTTTTTATTATAGTTAGGAGGTTTGCGCTATGAGTTACGCAGATAAAGTTTTTATTGATATGTGTCGCGATATCATAGATAACGGTGTCAGTACAGAGGGAGAAAAGGTTCGCCCGAAATGGGAGGATGGTACATATGCCTACACCATGAAGAAATTCTGCGTGGTCAATCGTTATGATTTGTCAAAGGAATTTCCGGCGCTGACACTCCGCCGCACAGGAATTAAGAGCTGTGTGGACGAGCTTCTCTGGATTTGGCAGAGAAAGTCAAATAACATTCACGATTTAAAGCCACACATTTGGGACAGTTGGGCAGATGAAGACGGTTCTATCGGTAAGGCTTACGGTTACCAGATGGGTGTAAAACATCAGTACAAGGAAGGCATGATGGACCAGGTGGATCGCGTGCTTTATGATTTAAAACATAATCCGTATAGTCGCCGTATTATGACGAATATCTATGTACATCAAGATTTGCACGAGATGAATCTCTATCCATGTGCATATAGCATGACCTTCAATGTTACCAAAAAAGAAGGTTCAGATAAGTTAGTGTTAAACGCTATCTTGAATCAGCGTTCACAGGATGTCCTTGCGGCAAACAACTGGAATGTTTGTCAGTACGCAGTGCTTGTGCATATGTTTGCACAGGTTTCCGATATGGAAGTGGGAGAGTTTGTGCATGTAATCGCAGATGCTCATATTTACGATAAGCACATTCCACTTGTGGAAGAACTTATTTCCAGAGAAGCGTATTCAGCACCGAAATTCTGGTTGAATCCGGAGATTAAAAACTTCTATGATTTCACACCGGATGATGTACGTCTTGACGATTATGAGACAGGACCACAGATTAAGAATATTCCAATCGCTGTTTAGGAGGATACAATATGAATTTAATTGTTGCCGTAGACAAGAACTGGGCAATCGGAAAAGAGAATAAATTACTTGTCAGTATTCCGCAGGATATGAAGTTTTTCCGCGAGACAACGATGGGTAAGGTTGTTGTTATGGGAAGAAAAACATTGGAGAGCTTTCCGGGTGGACAACCGCTTAAGAAGAGAACGAATATCGTTATTACACGAGATAAGAACTATAGCGTAAAAGATGCGATTGTTGTTCACAGTGTCGAGGAGGCATTGGAGGAACTTAAGAACTATAATAGCGAAGATGTTTATGTCATCGGTGGAGACAGCATTTACAGACAGATGCTTCCATATTGCGATATTGCGCATGTGACAAAGATTGACCATGCTTATGAGGCAGACACCTATTTTCCAAACCTTGATGAGAATGAGGAATGGTTAGTGACAGGTGTGAGCGATGAGCAGACTTATTTTAATTTAGAATACGAATTTGTGAGATACGAAAGAGTGCAGTAATGCATTCTTTTGTTGTTTTATAGGATAAGAAAGTCTTATTGCGTCAAATGAAAGTTGACATTATACTCCTTTGGGAGTATAGTTTGATTGAGAATGGAGATGATATGTATGACAAGAAAGTTGTATCACGGTTCGCAAAACATTATCGAAAAGCCGATTTTCGCTTTTGGAAAGAAATATAATGACTATGGTCTGGGATTTTATTGTACCGAAAATCTTGATATGGCGAAAGAATGGGGTGTTTTTGAAAATAAAGATGGATATGCCAATTGCTATGAACTGGAATTTGATGGACTTAAGATACTGGACTTGAATAGCGAAGAGTACGGTATCCTTCATTGGCTTGCAATTCTTTTGCAGAATAGAGAATTTGATATTCTAAGTGGACTGGCATTGGAGGCTAAAGAATATTTATTAAAACATTTTTTGGTGGATTATGAGAGTTATGATGTCATTATAGGGTATCGGGCAGATGACAGTTATTTTTCATTTGCACAGGATTTTATCAATGGCACCATTTCCT
The DNA here is from genome assembly GCA_017416155.1 of Tyzzerella sp. Lineage (GTDB taxonomy): Bacteria > Bacillota > Clostridia > Lachnospirales > Lachnospiraceae > Faecalimonas. The sequence goes on along the minus strand of JAFQDE010000019.1, from coordinate 76,237 downwards.
ACAGACAGTTAAACTACGCAATGCATTTGCGAAATTTAGGGCAACAGATTGTTCTTAAAAGTCAAAAAGCCTTTGAACGGATGGAGTTTCTTGGCTATGAAGTTGCAGAAAGTGAAGCATGGTATGCAAAGAAAATGGTTCGTGATAAGACTGCAAGAAGAGAATATTTTGATATTGAGCGAAACAGATACCAACGCGGTGATATTTACATTATACAGATTATAGATGAGGAGATGAAGAAAGATGATTTGCGCTTACGACAAAGTTTATCTTGAGAGTGCCAAAAGAGTGCTTGGAAGAATGCTTGATTTTGCTGTATATGATTTGCAATATAGCCTGGATGATTTTTTCTCCTTATTTATCAAATCAGGTGTAGCAGAGCGTTTTGAGAAAGGTGACTATACAATCTTGGCAGGGAAATCAGGTGTGGAAGTAGTTTATGAGGTTTTAGAAAAGCTGCAGATAGGTGTGGACTCTTTTAGACCAAGGTATACCATGAACCGAAGTGAAGAGTATTGGACGGGATGGGCACTGGCACACTATCAGTGGAAAACAGCATTGAGTTTCGAAGAAATTGTTAGATTTATCCCGATACATTATGTGAAAGCACTGTATTCCCCATATCACGAGATGGATGTCACACATTTTATTGAAAAAATGAATGCGTTATATCGTGAGGCAAAACCTGATACAAATTTGCAAAGAAAACGAAAACAAGTCGGTCTTAGCCAAAGTGAGCTTGCAGAACTATCCGGAGTTCCAGTGCGGACAATTCAACAATATGAACAGAGGCAAAAGAATATCAATAAAGCACAGGTAGAATATTTATTTAAATTATCCGGTGCACTGGGGTGCAATGTAGAATGTTTGATTGAAAAGGTTTGACAAATATACTAGAAAATCTTATAATTTTTTAGATACGTTATGATTATGGAAAGAGGCGACTTATGAAGAAGATTACCGGAAATAAATTACTCGTAAAGGCTCTGAAGGAAGAAGGAGTTGATATTCTCTTCGGATATCCGGGAGCTTGTACAATTGATATCAGTGATGAATTATACAAACAGGATTATACAAAGGTTGTGCTGCCAAGACATGAGCAGGCACTTGTGCATGCGGCAGACGCTTATGCGCGTTCTACAGGTAAAGTCGGAGTGTGCTTGGTGACCAGCGGTCCCGGAGCAACAAACCTTGTGACAGGTATCGCTACGGCAAACTACGACAGTGTACCGCTTGTTTGTTTCACCGGTCAGGTGGCGAGACATTTGATTGGAAACGATGCTTTCCAAGAGGTCGATATTGTAGGTATCACTAGAAGTATTTGTAAATATGGTGTAACTGTACAGCGCAGAGAAGATTTGGGAAGAATTATCAAAGAAGCATTCTACATTGCGAGGACCGGAAGACCGGGACCTGTTGTAGTTGACCTTCCAAAAGATGTGATGGCAGAACTTGGGGATGCAGAGTATCCTGAGACAGTGAACATTCGTGGTTACAAGCCAAATCCAGGCGTACATATCGGACAACTCAAGCGTGCGATTAAGATGCTTAAGAAAGCGAAAAAACCATTGTTCCTCGCAGGTGGCGGTGTGAATATCGCCGATGCGAATGAGAACTTTACAAAGATTGTAGATATTACAAAGATTCCGGTTGTCACAACGATTATGGGAAGAGGTGCGATTCCAACAGACCATCCGATGTATATCGGTAACCTTGGTATGCATGGAATGTATGCGGCTAATATGGCTGTTGGTGAATGTGACCTTCTGTTCTCAATCGGAACTAGATTTAATGATAGAATTACAGGTAAGCTTCATGAATTTGCCCCAAATGCACAGATTGTACATATTGATATTGACACAGGATCTATTTCAAGAAACGTGCATGTAGATGTGCCGATTGTTGCAGATGCAAAAGAAGCAACCGAAAAGATATTAGAGTATGTGGAAGAGAATGAACAGGCTGAATGGCTTGCTCAGATTGAAGGTTGGAAGCAGGAACATCCGCTTACCATGAAGAATCAGGTAAAACTGACACCACAGAAGATTATTGAGACAATTAATGAAATATTTGATGAGGCAATTGTCGTGACAGACGTCGGACAGCATCAGATGTTTACGACACAATACCTAGCACTGAATGAGAAGAAACAACTTCTTACTTCCGGAGGACTCGGAACCATGGGCTACGGCTTCCCGGGAGCAATCGGTGCGAAACTCGGCAATCCGGACACACCTGTTATTATGATAGCAGGAGACGGTGGTATGCAGATGAACATTCAGGAGTTTGCAACAGCGGTGCTTCAGGAACTGCCGGTTATCTTATGTGTATTTAATAACACATACCTAGGAATGGTTCGCCAGTGGCAGAAACTGTTCTACGGCAAACGTTATTCTATGACATGTCTTCGTTCAGGCAAGGCTTGCGAGGGCAAATGCGGAACCGAAGGCTGTGAATGTCCGCCATATACACCTGACTTTGTGAAATTGGCAGAGAGTTATGGGGCAAAGGGAATTCGCGTATTCAATCCGGAAGATGTAAAGGCAGCTTTTGAAGAAGCTCGTCAGAATACAAAGACACCAACATTGATTGAGTTCATCATCGACCCGGAAGACTTGGTTTATCCGATGGTAAAACCGGGCGGAACATTAGAAGAACTCATTATGGATTGTTAGGAAGGAGGACTTGAGCGATGAATGGGACAATGAAAAAAAGATGGATTTCGTTATTCGTAGAGAATCAGGTCGGTGTACTTCCTAAGATTTCTGGGCTCTTTTCCGGAAAGTTATATAACCTTGACAGCCTTACCGTAGGTCCGACAGAAGACCCAACGGTTTCAAGAATGACAATTGCGACATCCAGTGATGATGAGACATTTGAACAAATCAAAAAGCAACTCAACAAGATGGTAGAAGTTATCAAGGTAGTAGACTTTACCGACTGTTCTGTCTGCATGAAAGAACTTCTCTATGTAAAAGTGAAGAAGATTAGCAGACATGAGAAAGAAGAGTTGTTCCAGATAGCCCAGTCTTTCCAGGCACGAATTGTGGATTACGGAAAAGACAGCCTATTATTGGAATTCGTTCATTCGGCAACAAAGAATGATGCAATCATCAAACTGATGAAAGAAGAATTCCAGAATATTGAAGTTGTACGCGGTGGTAGTGTGGGCATTGAGGCCATTAATATGACACAGAGATAGTGAAGGAGAAATAGACATGAGTAAACAGATTGATTGGTCAAACTTAGGCTTTGGCTATATCCAGACAGACAAAAGATATGTATCGAATTTTAAAGATGGCGCATGGGATGACGGCGTGCTTACAGAGGATGCAACCGTAGTTCTCAGCGAATGCGCAGGTGTTCTTCAGTATGCACAGACGATTTTTGAGGGACTTAAGGCATACAGAACAGAAGATGGACGCATCGTAACATTTCGTCCTGACCTCAACGCACAGAGAATGGTCGACAGTGCGAAGAGATTAGAGATGCCGGTATTTCCAGTTGACCGATTCGTAGAGGCAGTAGAACAAGTGGTAGCAGCAAACGCAGACTTTGTTCCGCCATACGGCTCAGGTGCAACACTGTATCTTCGTCCATATATGTTCGGTAGTAATCCGGTTATCGGTGTGAAACCGGCTGATGAATATCAGTTCCGTATCTTTGCAACACCGGTAGGACCATACTTCAAGGGCGGTGCAAAACCGATTACAATCCGTGTGTGTGACTTTGACCGTGCAGCTCCGCATGGAACCGGACACATCAAGGCAGGTCTTAACTACGCAATGAGCTTGCATGCAATCGTAGATGCACATCATCAAGGATATGATGAAAATATGTATCTTGACTCTGCTACAAGAACGAAGGTAGAAGAGACGGGTGGAGCGAACTTTATCTTTATCACAAAGGATGGTAAACTCGTAACTCCAAAATCAGATACAATTCTTCCATCTATCACAAGACGTTCACTTTGCTACGTTGCAAAAGAGTATCTTGGTATGGAAGTGGAAGAGAGAGAAGTATACGTAAGCGAATTGAAAGATTTTGCTGAGTGCGGTCTTTGCGGAACGGCAGCAGTTATTTCCCCTGTTGGAAAGATTGTTGACCATGGAACAGAAATCTGTCTGCCAAGCGGGATGGAAGAAATGGGACCGATTACAAAGAAATTATATGATACATTAACCGGAATTCAGATGGGAAGAATCGAAGCTCCGGAAGGATGGATTCATGAGATTAAATAAGTAGAGTATAAAGAAAGGCATATCAGCGTGGGCTGGTATGCCTTTTGAATTAGTCTTCAAGGTTAAAAGCTATCTCAATCTCTTTTGTCTCTTCATCATTGATGGTGACGATTTCACCTACGCCATTGGCAGCGATGATGGAATGTGCAGAGAATTCAGCTACTTCAAGTCTGTCGAATGCGTTAATCAGACTGGTTCCTGATACCATCACGGAGTCGTTTTCAAAAATAAGCATAGGGCAACTCTGTGAAAATTTCTTGGATACGCCTAAAATATTGTTATATGACTCACCAAAAGGCACTCTCTGTGCTTTTCTGAGCATAATGTAACTCTCAGGAATTGTTCTTGAATCAAACTCTGAATCTGTAATAGCAAACGCCATAATGTATGGTGGATGTGCTAAGATAAGAGAGTTAATCTCAGGATGCAAGTCATAAATCGTCTTATGTAAAAGAACGGATCTGGAAGGTGTCTTTCCATCTTCACAACGTCCATTCTGGATACGAACGATATCTTCAGGCTCTAAGTATGCACGGTCAATTCTGTAAGGTGTAATAATGAATGAGCCATCACTTAGACGCTGTGAGAAAGTACCCTGTGTCGCTCCGAAAAGTCTTTGCGAATAAGCTCTCTTGATGAGCTTAACCATTTCACGTCTGGCAGCTTTTTCCTCACTGGAAATAGTCTTAGGAATAAATGTCTCTAAGAGAGGCATCTGATTAGAACCTGACGTATCAAGTTCAAGCTGTGTGAGGACCTTCATCTTCTTGTTCAATCTAGATGCATCAATCTGAAGTTTAGCCAGAGTTTCAAGAGTTTCAAATTTCTTAAAGGCTTCAAATAAAGATTCAGAACCAATAACAACACCGTGATTCCACATCATAGCAATGTCATGTCCTGCTTCAAACTGTTCTGCAATCTGTTTGCCGAGTTTATCTGAACCCGGAACTGCATATCCTGCAACACCTATATTACTGCAAATGGTGGCAGAGGCTGTGGTAAGGTAAGCTTCAGGCACCTTTCTTGCCAAGCTGAATGCAACAAGTGCAGGTGGATGAGCGTGAAGAACTGCTTTAATATCCGGACGGATTTTATAAATATGTGCATGGAAAGGTAATTCAACGGAAGGTTTGTGAATACCAATAACGGTTCCGTCAGGTTTCACCTGCATGATATCTTGTCTTGTCAAAGAACCTTTGTCAACACCGCTAGGTGTAATCCAGATATCACCATTATCATCCATGATAGATAGGTTGCCACCACTGGTTGTAGTCATGCCATGGGTATAGATTCGTTCCATAATCATGATAAGCTGATCAGCGGGATGCATGTAATCAAATCTCATAATAATACTCCTCCTTTAAATTTTTACGATTATAATTTACCACATTTTACTAAGAGTTGTCCACCCCAAACGAGGTGCCATATCTAATTTGACGCTTGACAGCTATGTGCGAAGCATATTATACTAAGAATCCACTTAGACGATGGTTCTATATAGGGAAACTATCACATTTCAATAAGAATCAAAAATTCAATATTTTCTAGAATATCATCTCAATATCTGAGGTTATTCCAAGAAAGACAAGCAAACAATATTAGAAAATAGTAAAAAGCCGTTGTCTAGGTTTTTATTTTGCGTTAAAATAAAAATAGATAGTTTCTTTATATGTTTTTGCAGAAAGGATACATATGAAGAAAAAGAAAAAACAAAAGAATCCCGCATTCAATTTGCAATCGTCCTCTACACGAGAGCCTTCAAGCATTTCAAAGCATGAAGATGTTGCACTGAAAGTAACGGCACAGTTTTTCAAAGAGGAACTTATGCCTATGCTGAACATCAAAGGAAATGTTGTTAGTGTTTTACCTACAGAGGAGATTCACTTGGAACTAAAAAAAGGATTTGAAGATTTTAATTATCTAATGGAAGATGATACAATTAAACATTTCGAATTCCAAAGCACTAATGAGGGTATAACAGGTCTTAAGCGTTTTCGTGTATATGAAGCACAATTAAGTCTTAGACATGACAAGGCCGTCACTACATATGTTTTGTTTTCGGGAGTAATTAAGAATCCGATGACAGAATATGCAGAAGGTGTAAATACTTATCGTATTGTTCCGATTATCATGCAAAACAAAAATGCTGACATAGTGATTGCCGAATTGAAACAAAAAGTAAGTAAAGGTGTAGAGATTACAAAAGCAGATTTATTACCACTTGTACTTTGTCCACTCATGAGTGGCACAATGTCACAAAAGGAGCGTATATCAACGGCATATGATATTACTAGGCAGGCCACTATTAAAGATGTGGAAGTTATTCGGAAAGTTGAGGCAGTGATTTATATTATGGCAGACAAATTTTTAGATTCAGTTGAAATGGAACAGTTAAAGGAGGAAATTAAGATGACAAGATTAGGTAAAATGTTATATGACGATGGGAAAATTGAAGGTCAAAAACGTGCACAGACTTGCGTATTCACATTAATCCAAAAGATGACTGCAGATGGTGAACTTGAAGCAATACCAAAATTAACTACTGATCCTGAGTTTTATCAGGCTATGGTTGAAAAATATCAAATCGAAGTGTAATATCCTTATATAGTAATGTTTATTTGAAACAAATTAACGTAACATACAATTGGACATCTCCTTATTTCTGTGATACAATTCATAAAATAAGGAGATTTTCTATGGACGCATACACAAGTTTTGCTTCTGTCTACGATACTTTTATGGATAATATTCCATACGAAGAATGGGCAGAATACTTAGTAGATTTGTTAAAAGAATATGGAATCAGTGATGGCCTTGTGTTGGATCTCGGTTGCGGAACAGGTAACATGACAGAACTTCTTGCAACAGCAGGCTATGATATGATTGGCGTGGACAATGCAGAGGAAATGCTTGAAATCGCGATGGAGAAACGGGCAAAGTCAGGACATGATATTCTGTATCTCTTACAGGATATGCGTGAGTTTGAACTTTACGGAACTGTGAAAGCGATTGTGAGTATCTGTGATTCTATCAATTACATCACAGAAGAAGAGGATTTGCTGGAGGTATTTCGCTTGGCGAATAATTATTTGGACCCGAAGGGAATCTTTATCTTTGATTTCAATACGGTTTACAAGTATTGCGAAGTACTCGGCAATCAGACGATTGCGGAAGACAGAGAAGACTGCAGCTTCATCTGGGATAATTACTATTATGAAGATGAGCAGATTAACGAGTATGAATTAAGTCTTTTTATCAAGGAACAGGATTCTGATTTGTATCGCAAATATCAGGAGATGCATTATCAGAAAGCTTATAATTTGGATGCCATCAAAGGATTGTTGGAGCAATCCGGATTGGAATATATAACAGCTTATGATGCGTTTACGAGGAATCAGCCGACGGATGAAAGCGAGCGAGTGTATGTAGTTGCCCGCGAACGTGGAAAATGCGTATCTGAGGATTAAGAATTAAGAAAGCGATTATATTAAGATGACATAGGGAAGGACAATAACATGAGTGATTATATTGTAAGAGCAACTGCCGCTAACAATCAGGTGCGTGCATTTGCAGCGACAACAAGAGATGTAGTAGAGACAGCGCGTGCGGCGCACGGGACAAGCCCGGTGGCAACAGCAGCGCTTGGGAGACTGCTGACAGCAGGGGCTATGATGGGTAGCATGATGAAGAATGAAAAGGATCTTCTTACCATCAAGATTCAGTGTGATGGTCCGATTAAGGGACTTACCGTGACAGCCGATGTGAATGGTAATGTCAAAGGATTTGTGGAAGAGCCAATGGTGATTCTGCCGGCCAGTGAAAAAGGGAAATTAGATGTAGCCAAGGCACTTGGCTTGGGTGTACTCAGTGTCATTAAGGACATGGGTCTTAAAGAGCCTTACGTAGGTGATACTATCCTTACGACAAGCGAGATTGCAGAGGATTTGACCTATTATTTTGCAACCTCAGAACAGGTTCCGTCGTCTGTCGGACTTGGTGTTTTGATGGAGAAAGATAACACAGTGAAGCAGGCAGGCGGATTCATTATACAGGTGATGCCGTTTGTGGAAGATGAGGTTGTAACAAAGCTCGAGGAAAACATTGCGAAGTTAGAGCCGGTGACAAGTATGCTTGACAAGGGAATGACACCGGAACAGATATTAGAGACTGTGTTGGAAGGAATGGATGTCGAATTTACCGACAAAATGCCGACGCAGTTTAAGTGTAACTGTTCGAAATCACGCGTGGAGAAAGCGCTGATTAGCATCGGCAGAAAAGATATTCAGGAAATGATTGATGACGGAAAAGAGATAGAGATGCATTGTCATTTCTGCAATACCAGTTATCCGTTTACAGTGGAAGAATTAAAGGAAATCTTGAAGAAAAGCAGATAGGGGGCTTTGATTATGAAACAGGGATTCGTAAAAGTAGCAGCAGTAACTCCAAATGTGAGAGTTGCTGATGTAGAGTATAACACACAGGAAATCTGTAAAAAGATTGACGAGACTGTGGCAAACGGAGCGAAGATAATTGTGTTTCCGGAGCTGTGTGTGACAGGTTATACTTGCGGAGATTTATTCGCACAGAGTGCACTTTTGAAAGCCTCAGAGGATGCTCTTCGTAAGATTGTTGGATATACCGAAGGGAAAGATGCCCTGATCTTTGTGGGACTTCCTTATGTAGTTCGCAACAAAGTATATAACGTGGCAGCGGCGATCAGCCGTGGGGAACTGCTCGGTCTTACTACCAAGACATTTTTGCCAAACTACGGGGAAGGCTATGAGATGAGACAGTTTCAGCCTGGCCCGAAGAAGGCAGACTGGATTTGGTATGAGGGAGATGAGATTCCATTTGGACCGAAGATTCTGTATTCCTGCTATGAGATGCCGAACTTAGTTGTGTCTGCAGAGATTTGCGAGGATGTATGGGCACCGATTCCGCCGAGCGTGGAGGCTGCTCTGTTGGGAGCAACGGTGATTGCAAATTGTTCTGCAAGTGCGGAGGCAGTTGGCAAAGATACCTATCGTCAGAATCTTATTACAGGACAGTCGGCGAGACTCATAGCCGGATACATTTATGCAAATGCAGGAGAAGGCGAATCTACGACTGATTTAGTTTACGGCGGTCACAATGTGATTGCAGAGAATGGCGTGGTATTAAATGAATCCAGCCGCTTTGTGAATGAGACAGTTTACAGTGAGATTGATATAGAAAAATTAGTGGCAGAGCGTAGCAGAAATACGACATTCCAAGAGATGGAGGACCGTCAGGATGCAATTGAGGTTCCATTTTCATTGGAGGTGGAGAAGACGACACTTACAAGGACAGTGGAAGCGATGCCATTTGTTCCAAGCGACAAGACAGACCGCGAGAATCGCTGTGAAGAAATCTTCATGATTCAGGCGATGGGACTCAAGAAACGTCTTGAGCACGCACACTGTGAAAGTGCAGTAGTGGGAATTTCAGGAGGATTGGATTCTACATTGGCACTTTTAGTAGTTGCCAAAGCATTTGATATGTTAGGAATCCCGCGAAATAAGATTGAGAGTGTGACGATGCCATGCTTTGGCACGACGGACAGAACATATCAGAATGCCTGCAAGATGACACAGAAGCTTGGTGCGAATTTACGTGAGGTAAATATTAAGGATGCGGTTCGCACACATTTCAGAGATATCGGACAACCGGAAGATAAACATGATGTAACGTTTGAAAATGCACAGGCTAGAGAACGTACGCAGGTGCTGATGGACATTGCAAATATGACAGGTGGTATGGTAATCGGAACCGGAGATATGTCAGAACTTGCACTTGGATGGGCAACCTACAATGGTGACCATATGTCAATGTACGGCGTGAATGGTTCTGTACCAAAGACATTGGTGCGTCATTTGGTGAGATATTACGCAGACACCTGTGAAGACAAAGAACTGAGTGATGTACTGTATGATGTGCTTGATACACCGGTAAGTCCGGAACTTTTGCCTCCGAAAGACGGAGAGATTGCACAGAAGACAGAGGACTTAGTTGGACCTTATGAGCTTCATGATTTTTATCTGTATTATGTACTTCGTTTCGGTTTTGCACCGAGCAAGATATATAGACTTGCAAAGTATGCATTTGCGGGAACGTACGATGATGAGACGATTCTGAAGTGGCTTAAGAAGTTCTACTGGAGATTCTTTACTCAGCAGTTTAAACGTTCTTGTCTGCCGGACGGACCAAAGGTTGGAAGCGTGGATGTATCGCCGAGAGGCGGACTTCGCATGCCGAGTGATGCATGTGTGAATGTGTGGATTAAGGAACTAGACGAATTGAATTAAACAAATAGTATGTAAAATTTCTTGACTTTACTGTGATAAAGCATTATACTTTACGCAGTGAAAATAAGGAGGGTACTAATTATGTCATATGTAGATGAGATTATTGAATTAGTGGTAAAGAAAAACCCTGCGGAACCAGAGTTCCACCAGGCAGTCAAAGAAGTTATGGAGTCGCTTCGAGTAGTAATTGAAGCAAATGAAGAAAAATATAGAAAAGATGCTCTTTTAGAGAGATTAGTAGAGCCGGAAAGAACGATTCTTTTCCGTGTTCCTTGGGTAGATGATAATGGAAATGTACAGGTTAACAAAGCATACCGCGTACAATTCAACAGCGCAATCGGACCATACAAGGGAGGTATCCGTCTCCATCCATCTGTAAACTTAGGTATTATCAAATTCTTAGGTTTCGAGCAGACATTTAAGAACTCACTGACAGGACTTCCAATCGGCGGTGGTAAAGGTGGTTCTGACTTTGATCCAAAAGGAAAATCAGACAGAGAGATTATGGCATTCTGTCAGAGCTTTATGACAGAACTCTGCAAACATATCGGCGCTGACACAGACGTTCCGGCAGGTGATATCGGAACAGGCGCAAGAGAAATCGGTTATATGTACGGACAGTACAAACGTATCCGTAATGTATACGAAGGTGTACTTACAGGTAAAGGACTCAGCTATGGTGGTTCTTTGGCAAGAAAAGAAGCGACAGGATATGGTTTATTATATTTCACAGAAGAAATGCTCAAACTTGCAGGAATCGAACTTGCTGGCAAAACAGTTGCAATCTCAGGTTCCGGTAACGTTGCAATCTACGCAGCAGAGAAGGCTACACAGCTCGGTGCAAAAGTACTTACCATGAGTGATTCAAATGGTTGGATTTACGATGCAGAGGGCGTTGACCTTGTAGCAATCAAAGAGATCAAGGAAGTACAAAGAGGAAGACTTACAGAATACAAGAAATATCGTCCAAACTCAGAATATCATGAGGGTAGAGGTGTATGGACAGTGAAGGTTGATATCGCACTTCCATGTGCAACACAGAACGAACTTCTTCTTGACGATGCGAAGGCATTGGTTGCTAATGGAGTTACAGCGGTGGCAGAAGGTGCGAACATGCCTACAACTTTAGAGGCTACACATTACTTGCAAGAAAACGGAGTTATCTTTGCTCCTGGTAAAGCTTCTAACGCAGGAGGCGTTGCAACATCAGCTCTTGAAATGTCACAGAACAGCGAGAGACTTAGCTGGTCATTCGAAGAAGTAGATGCGAAATTAAAGACAATCATGGTTAACATTTGCCATAACGCAGCTGCAGCTGCTAAGAAATACGGCGCAGAGGGTAACTATGTTGTAGGTGCTAATATTGCCGGATTTGAAAAAGTTGTAGATGCAATGACAGCGCAAGGAATTGTATAAGAAGTAGATGGATGCGTCGGTTGTTTATAACCGGCGCATTTTTTAATGTTTGGCTGGGTATAGAAGATGCTGTACCCTGTTTATAGAAAGTGTAGCATATTTCAAAAAAGCGCTTGACTTTAGTATAGTAACGTGATAACATAACAAAGTATTTTAAAATTATACTTTAAAGGGAGAATAAAATCATGAAAAAATTTATTGCATTATTATTAAGCGTACTTATGGTACTTTCATTAGTAGCTTGCGGTACAAAGGACACATCAGGAGATGCTGACAAAACACCAAAGACAGATATGGAATATGTAAAAGACAAAGGTACACTCATTGTTGGTATCACAGATTTTGCACCAATGGATTATAAAGATGACAAGGGTGAATGGATTGGATTTGATGCAGATATGGCGAAAGCATTTGCAGAGAGCCTTGGTGTAGAAGTGGAATTCGTTGAAATTGACTGGGATAACAAGGTTATGGAATTAGACGGAAAAACAATCGACTGCGTATGGAACGGCATGACTCTGACAGATGAAGTAAAAGCAGCAATGGAAACTTCAAATGCATACTGCAAAAATGCGCAGGTAGTTGTTGTTAACAAAGCTGTAGCTGATAAATATCAGACAGTAGAAAGTCTTAAAGATTTGACCTTTGCTGTAGAGGCGGGAAGCGCAGGAGAAAAAGAAGTTACAAAATTAAAATTAGAAAACACACCTGTCAAAGCACAATCTGATGCTCTTATGGAAGTAAAAAGTAAAACATCAGATGCGGCAGTTATCGACTTACTCATGGCTGGTGCTATGATTGGTGAGGGCACAGGATATGCTGATTTGACATACACAGTAAGTCTTAACAGTGAAGAGTATGGTGTTGGTTTCCGTAAAGATTCTGACCTTGCTGCAGCATTGAACAAATTTTTTAAAGATTCTTACGCAGACGGCTCTATGATGAAATGTGCAAAACAGTACGGTGTTCAGGAATCTATCATTGAGCAATAATATACTTAGAAAGCAGGATTACATATGGATTTAATATTGGAGCAATTTCCAATTGTCGTAAGAGCACTGAATGTCGGCTTTATGCAGACGCTGAAGTTATTCTTTGCGACATTAATCGGTGCAGTACCTTTGGGACTTATCATTACCTTTGGTTCCATGTCCCGATTTAAACCATTGAGTTATTTTACAAAGATTATTGTTTGGATCGTGAGAGGTACGCCTCTCATGATTCAACTTTTAATTTTCTACTATTTTCCGGGATTGGTTCTGGGAACACCAATCTGGGGAAGCGGTGAAGCCGGGCGTTTTCTGGCGGCAGCAGTAGCATTTATTTTTAACTATGCATGTTACTTTTCAGAAATCTATCGAGGTGGGATTCAGAGCGTTCCTGTCGGACAGGAAGAAGCCGGACTTGTCCTTGGTATGACGAAAAGTCAGATATTCTTTAAGGTAAAATTGTTGCAGATGATTAAGCGTATCATACCACCGATGTCAAATGAGATTATTACATTGGTTAAAGATACGTCTCTTGCCCGCATTATCGCACTTCAGGAGATTATTTGGGCAGGACAGGCGTTCCTTAAAGGTTCTCAAGGTATTGCAGGTGCAATCTGGCCACTGTTCTTTACCGGCGTTTACTATTTAATATTTAGTGGAATTCTCACCGTTCTTCTTGGACGTTTAGAGAGAAAACTGGATTATTTCCGATAGGGAGGTGCGTGTGAGATGACAGTATTAGAAGTTGAAAACATATATAAGAGTTTCGGGCGCATCGATGTCCTCAAGGATGTCAGTTTTTCATTGGAAGAGGGGCAGGTTCTCTCCATTATCGGTTCGTCGGGAAGTGGTAAGACCACACTCCTTCGATGTTTGAACTTTTTAGAACACCCAGACAAGGGCGTCATTCGTGTAAATGGTGAGACACTATTTGATGCAGATGATGCAAGTACACAAAAGGAGTCTCATATCAGAAGCAAACGGTTGCATTTTGGCTTGGTATTTCAGTCCTTCAACTTATTTCCGCAGTACACAGCATTGCAGAATGTAATGCTTGCAAAAGAGTTGCTTGCAAAAGAAAGACCGGATTATAAGGCGAAGAAGAAAGAGATTTACGAGGAAATCAAGGCGCAGGCAGAAGAACTTTTAAGACAGATGGGGCTTGAGAATCGAATGAACAATTATCCACATCAATTGTCAGGTGGACAGTGTCAGCGTGTTGCAATTGCACGTGCGCTGGCGTTGGAACCGGATATTTTGTGTTTTGACGAGCCAACTTCAGCACTTGATCCGGAACTTACCGGAGAGGTGCTTCGTGTAATTAAGGAACTTGCAGACAAGAAGACAACGATGATTATTGTCACGCATGAGATGTCATTTGCAAAAGAAGTGTCCAACCAGGTGATTTTTATGGATGACGGGCGTATATTGGAGCAAGGAGATCCGATAGAAGTGTTTGAACATCCGAAGGAAGAGAGAACAAGACATTTCATTGGAAGTATTAAGAGTAATTAAATGTAGGTGATCCCATGCGTTGTATTTCGAAAAATGAATTGGAACACATATTAACAAAACGCGTCGAAGGACAGATGTGTGATGCCCGAGATATTGAACTGTGCGATATGAATCTTCGCGGGTTTGATTTAAGTTATATGGATTTCACACTCAGTGTATTTAAAAATGTTTGCTTTGATGAAGTGAGTTTTATTCACAGTAGTATCGAAAATGCATTGTTTGAAAATTGTACATTTCGTTGTGCTGATTTTCGCCATGCAAATATGAGAACATGTGCTATGCGTTATAATGATTTGACAGGAGCTAATATTGAAGGGGCTGATTTGTTTGCAGCGGTGCTTGAATATGCCAACTTAGATGGAATCATCTATAACGATGAGACAAAGTGGTTTAAAATGCATTGTCCGGAAACGGGACCGTTTTTAGGATATAAGAAATGTTTCAATAATCGTTTGGTGCAGCTTCTGATTCCGGCAGATGCCAAAAGAACATCCGCAACAAGGAACTCATGCAGATGCAGTAAGGCCAAGGTTCTTACAATAAAGAGTTTTGACTATCAAGAGGAATTTAGTGAAGCATGGTCTCTGGTGGATGAGAACTTTGTTTATCGCAAAGGAGAATGGGTGGAGGTGCTTGATTTTAATGAAGATCGATGGCAGGATTCTACCACAGGAATACATTTTTGGCTCACTCGAGAAGAAGCATTGGCGTACTAGAAAATTGTTGTAAAAAAATGAAAAAAAGTGTTGACAAGCACTACATGTTAATAGTATACTAGCAAAGCGGGTTGCGAAAACGACCCGCTTACATATGGGATCATAGCTCAGCTGGGAGAGCATCTGCCTTACAAGCAGAGGGTCATAGGTTCGAGCCCTATTGGTCCCATATCATTTAAAAGAATATGGCGGGATAGCTCAGTTGGCTAGAGCATACGGTTCATACCCGTAGTGTCGCTGGTTCGAATCCAGTTCCCGCTACTAAGAAAAGATTCTGAAAAGAATCTTTTTTTGTTTTTGTCTTTATAATGTGATATACTAAGAACACAAGTAACAAGAAAGAGGTAAGTTATGCGAGTAGGTTTAGGATATGATGTTCATAAATTAGTGGAAGGAAGAGACTTAATCCTAGGAGGCGTTAACATTCCTTATGAAAAAGGTTTGTTAGGTCATTCGGATGCAGATGTTCTGGTGCATGCAATTATGGATGCACTTTTGGGAGCGGCAGCACTCGGAGATATCGGAAAGCACTTTCCGGATACAGATCCTGCATATAAAGGTGCTGACAGTTTGAAACTTTTGGAGCATGTGGGCAAGATATTGGACGAGCAGTTGTATGTCATCGAGAATATTGATGCGACAATTATTGCACAGCGTCCGAAAATGGCACCACATATTCCGACAATGCGAGAAAATGTTGCAAGAGTCCTTGGGATTGATGTAGACCAAGTGAATATAAAGGCAACAACAGAAGAAGGGCTTGGTTTTACCGGAACAGGCGGAGGAATCTCTTCACAGGCAATCTGTGCGATTGAAAAAATTACTAATATGACAAGCTATAAAGTGGCAGATAGCGAAGACGGGTGTGCCGGTTGCGGCGGATGTAAGAAAAAATAGGAAGAAATATATGAAAGTTCGCAAATTAAGACAAGAAGAACATATCAAAACAAGGCGGTTGTGGGAAAAGATATTTACGGAAGACACTTCGGAGTTCCTAGAGTATTATTATTCGGTAAAGGTAAACGACAACGAAATCTATGTAATTGAAGATGGTGGTGAAATCGTTTCAATGTTACATCTGAATCCGTATCAGATGCGTGTGAAGGATAAGGTATATCAGACGCATTATATCGTAGCAGTTGCGACGGATGAAAGATATCGGCATCAGGGATTTATGAGACAACTCTTGAATTATGCTATGCAAGTGATGAGAGAACGAGGAGAACCCTTCACGTTTCTTATGCCGGCCGATGAGGCGATTTATAAACCATTTGGATTTGAATTCGTATATGAACAAAAGAGAGAAAAGGTATTTGGGAAAAAGTGTGAGGATAGCACTTTGGAAATTACGGAAGTAAGTTCGAACCATTGTCAGGAAATTGCCGATTTTGCAAATGAAATGCTGAAAGACTACAATGTAGTGACGTGGCGGGATGAGAAGTATTACCAGATATTACTTTCTGAACTTGCAAGTGAAGATGGAGGAATTTTACTTGCAAAGAGGAATATGCAGATTGTAGGAGTATTTTCTTATGCAAGAGGAGCTGAGTTACAGATGCATGAGCCGTTAACAAAAGAAAGAGTAATCCTGCAGTATGCCATCTATCATCTCACCGGCAATGAATCAGATTCAGTTTTATGTACGGGATATGGAACTGAAGAATCAAAACCAATGATTATGGCCAAGGTTTTGAATTCGGAATTCGATTTTGATCTGAAAAAGGCAAAAGTTTTTCTAAATGAAGTTGTCTAGAGGTTGACAAAAAGGTATATTTTTCATAAAGTTGTTAATAGGAAAAAGGAGGGAAGGACATGAAAGTTTTTAATACATTATCAAAGAGGAAAGAAGAGTTTGTTCCTGTAGAGGAAGGCAAGGTTAAAATGTATGTATGTGGTCCTACAGTATATAATTATATCCACATCGGAAATGCGAGACCGATGATTGTATTTGATACCGTAAGACGTTATTTTGAATACAAGGGATATGATGTGAATTTTGTATCAAACTTCACAGACGTGGATGACAAGATTATTAAGAAAGCAATCGAAGAAGGCGTAACAGCTGATGAAGTTTCTAAGAGATTCATCGAAGAGTGTAAGAAGGATATGGCTGGCATGAATGTAAAACCGGCTACTACACATCCACTTGCAACAGAAGAAATCGACGGCATGATTGAGATGATTGGTCAGCTTATTGAAAAAGGTTATGCGTATGAGAAGAACGGAACCGTATATTTCCGTACCAGAAAGTTTGAAGAGTATGGTAAGTTGTCTCATAAGAACTTAGATGATTTGCAGTCGGGCGGACGTTCTCTTCTCGTGACAGGTGAGGATGAGAAAGAAGATTCATTAGACTTCGTTCTCTGGAAACCGAAAAAAGAAGGAGAGCCGGCTTGGGAGTCACCATGGTGCGACGGTCGTCCGGGATGGCATATCGAATGTTCTGTTATGTCTAAGAAATACTTGGGCGAACAGATTGACATTCATGCAGGCGGAGAAGACTTAGTATTCCCACACCACGAGAATGAGATCGCACAGAGCGAGGCCGCCAACGGAAAAGAATTTGCAAAATACTGGATGCATAATGCATTCCTTAATATCGATAACAAGAAGATGTCAAAATCACTTGGCAACTTCAGAACGGTTCGTGAAATCAGCGAGCAGTATGACCTTCAGGTACTTCGTTTCTTCATGTTAAGTGCTCACTACAGAAGTCCACTCAACTTCAGCGCCGACCTTATGGAAGCATCTAAGAACGGACTTGACCGTATCGTGACAGCAGTGGCAAACCTCAAGCATTTAATTAGTGCAGCTACAGTAGACTCAATGACAGATGCAGAGAAAGAAGCGTTTGCAAAGACAGTAGAATTTGTAACAGGATTCGAAACAGCTATGGAAGATGACTTTAACACAGCCGATGCAGTATCTTCTGTATTTGAACTTGTAAAATATGCAAACACAACAGCAAGTGGAGACAGTTCAAAGGAATATTTGGAAAGCATCCTTGCACTGATTGTGAAACTTACAGATGTTCTTGGACTCATTGTAGAGAAAGAAGAAGAACTGCTTGCAGAAGATATTGAGAAGTTAATCGAAGAGCGTCAGGCTGCAAGAAAGGCAAAGAATTTTGCAAGAGCAGACGAGATTCGTAATGAACTGTTAGAAAAGGGTATCATCTTAGAAGATACTCGTGAAGGAGTAAAATGGAGAAAAGCGTAGGATTTGAATTTGTTTCCTATATGAATGAGTTGTTTCAGATGGAAGAGGTGGATATCAGAGAATATTCACCTCTTACATTGGCGTATATAGGTGATTGCGTTTATGACTTGGTGATAAAAAGTCTGGTAATCAATGCCGGTAATAAGCAGGTGAATAAGCTTCACCAGAAGACCAGCAAGCTGGTACAGGCATCTACGCAGTCGCTGATGATGCGTACTATGCAGGAGTATTTGACAGAGGAAGAGCATGCAGTCTATAAACGCGGTCGCAATGCGAAATCTGTATCTCCGGCGAAGAACCAGTCGATAACGGATTACAGAAGAGCAACAGGGTTTGAGGCACTTCTTGGGTATTTGTATTTGAAAAAGGATTATAAGAGATTGCTTGACTTGGTAAAGGTTGGGTTAGACAGTTTAGAGAGCAACAAAGCAAATTGTGAGTAGACGTTTTGCGGAGGAAAGTATGAACGAAGATAACAAAGTGACAAGTTTAATGATAGAAGGCCGTAATGCCGTAATAGAGGCGTTTCGTTCAGGGAAGCCGATAGATAAGTTGTTTGTTCTGGATGGTTGTCAGGATGGGCCGATTCGCACAATTGTGCGCGAGGCGAGAAAACATGACACGATTCTTAAGTTTGTGACAAAAGACAGATTGGACCAACTTTCTGAAACAAAGAAGCATCAAGGTGTGATTGCCTATGCTGCGGCTTATGAGTATTCTGAGTTAGAGGATATCTTTACACTTGCAGAGCAAAAGGGGGAGGACCCATTTGTAATACTTTTAGATAATATTGAAGATCCTCATAATCTTGGTGCCATTATTCGTACTGCGAATCTTGCGGGCGCACATGGTGTCATTATTCCAAAGCACCGTGCAGTGGGACTTACAGCAACAGTTGCAAAGACATCGGCAGGAGCACTCAATTACACACCGGTTGTGAAAGTTACTAATCTGGCAAAGATCATGGAAGAATTGCAGGAAAAAGGCCTTTGGTTTGTCTGTGCAGATATGGGGGGCGAAACCATGTATCGCCTGAATCTGAAAGGTCCTATCGGTCTTGTGATTGGAAATGAAGGAGAGGGTGTCAGCCGTCTTGTAAAAGAAAAATGTGATTTTATCGCATCCATTCCTATGAAAGGTGATATCGATTCGCTCAATGCTTCTGTGGCAGCAGGTGTATTAGCGTATGAGATTGTGAGACAACGTTTGAGTTAGTATGAAAAAATATAAAAATATTCCGGATGAGCAGTTGATTCGCAGGTTGCGCGAAGGGGAGAGGGCCATCATGGATTACATTATCAGTAAATATAAATATCTGGTTATACGTGCGGCAAAAGCCATATACCTAATCGGCGGAGAAAATGATGACCTCATACAAGAAGGCATGATTGGTCTCTTTAAAGCGGTGAGAGATTTTGATACCAATCAGGAAACATCATTTTACAGTTTTGCCGAGCTATGTATTTCAAGGCAAATGTACACAGCAATCAAATTGTCGCAGAGACAGAAGCATATGCCACTCAACTCCTATGTTTCTTTGTATGATATTAAAAAGTCAGATTATGATGATAAGCAGTCACCGCTGATTGAACAATTGGAAATCGAGACCAACAGTAATCCGGAAGAATTGTTTTTAGACAAAGAACGTATGCAAATGTTAGTGGAAGAATTAAACGAGCGCTTGAGTGACATGGAAAGAAGAGTTTTACATTTGCATCTGCAAGGGGAGGACTATCGTTCCATTGCAGAATTGTTGGATAAAAGTCCAAAGTCGATTGACAATGCACTTCAGAGAATCAGACAAAAAATGCGTACAATTTTAGAATAATGATTTGACTTTTATTATCACATATAGTAGTATATAAAAGTACTGTCGATGACAGAATGCTGCTGTGGCGCAGTCGGTAGCGCGTCGCCTTGGTAAGGCGGAGGTCACGGGTTCAAGTCCCGCCAGCAGCTTTTTTGATATTACACATTTCTGTGTTATCATTTATTATCTTATGCATGTTTCATGCGAGTGCTTCAGAGTGAATAATTTAATAATGAATTTATCAAGGCGGCCGACAGGCGGCTCGTTTATCCGTTCTATGATTTAGAAAGGATGATGTCTTATGAGTACATATGAAGAATTTATGGTGATTTTAACTATAGCAATGTTAGTTGTCGCGATTCTAAGTTTGAACAATAAGAAATAGCCGTTCCTGCCTCTGCAAAAAGTTGGAACAGCTATTCTTGTAGCTCAACAATTATTTTGACAGAACGGGTAGCGTGCACCTACTCGTCGGCTGTCTTGTTAAGTTCATTATAACAGACTATATTATTTTGTCAACTTTGAAAAAGAAGAATAATTAAGATGTTTACAGAACCTGTATATTTATGATAAAATAACTAGATAATGGAAATGATTTTAGGAGGACTACCATGGAAAAAGAAGTAGTTTCAAAAAATTTTATAGAACAAGAGATTGAGAAAGATTTAAGAGAAGGCGTGTATAACACCGTATGTACCAGATTTCCGCCGGAACCAAACGGATATCTTCATATCGGACATGCCAAATCTATTTTGTTAAATTATGGATTAGCACAGAAGTATAATGGTAAATTCCACATGCGTTTTGACGATACCAATCCAACAAAAGAAAAGATCGAGTTCGTGGAATCTATCAAAGAGGACATTCAATGGTTAGGTGCTGACTGGGAAGATAATTTATTCTTTGCGTCTGACTACTTTGAAGTTATGTATGAATGCGCGGTTAAATTAATCAAAAAAGGTAAAGCATATGTATGTGACCTTACAGCGGAAGAGATTCGTGAATACAGAGGAACACTTACTGAACCAGGTAAGAACAGCCCATATCGTGAGCGTTCTGTGGATGAGAACCTTCAACTTTTTGAAGAGATGAGAGATGGCAAATACGAGGATGGAGAAAAAGTTCTCCGCGCGAAGATTGATATGGCTTCTCCGAACATCAACATGCGTGACCCTGTTATCTATCGTGTGGCACACATGACACATCACAATACAGGTGACAAATGGTGCATTTATCCAATGTATGACTTCGCGCATCCAATCGAAGATGCAGTAGAGAAGATTACACATTCGATTTGTACATTGGAATTTGAAGACCACAGACCACTCTATGACTGGGTAGTAAGAGAGTGTGAATTCGATCCAGCGCCAAGACAGATTGAGTTTGCGAAATTGTATTTGACAAATGTTGTGACAGGTAAGAGATATATTAAGAAATTAGTAGAAGAAGGTATCGTTGACGGATGGGATGATCCAAGACTTGTATCGATTGCAGCACTCAGAAGACGTGGATTTACACCCGAATCCCTTAAGATGTTCGTAGAGATGTGTGGTGTATCTAAGAGCAATAGTTCTGTTGATTATGCAATGCTTGAGTACTGTATCCGTGAGGACCTTAAGATGAAGAAGCCTCGTATGATGGCGGTGCTTGATCCGATCAAGTTAATTATCGATAATTATCCGGAAGGACAAGTAGAGTATTTGGATGTTGCGAATAACTTGGAGAACGAAGAATTAGGTTTTAGAAAAGTTCCTTTCTGTAGAGAGCTATACATCGACAGAGAAGACTTTATGGAAGAGCCACCAAAGAAATATTTTCGCTTGTTCCCGGGAAATGAAGTTCGTCTGATGCATGCTTATTTTGTAAAATGTGAAAGCTATGTAAAGGATGAGACGGGTAAGGTGACAGAGATTCATTGTACCTATGATCCGGAAACGAAATGCGGTACAGGCTTTACAGGACGTAAGGTAAAGGGAACCATTCACTGGGTACCTGCTCCATACGCAACAAAAGCAGAAGTTCGTCTCTATGAGAATATCGTAGACGAAGAAAAGGGAGTATATAATAAAGAAGATGGTTCGTTGAATCTGAATCCAAATTCTTTAACAGTATTAAAGGATTGTTATTTGGAGCCGAGCTTTGAGGGGGTAAAAGCTTACGACAGTTTCCAATTTGTAAGAAATGGATATTTCTGTGTAGATGCGAAAGATTCCAAACCGGATGCGTTGGTATTTAATCGCATCGTTTCATTGAAAAGTTCATTCAAAATATCATAATAAAAAACAAATTGCAATATAATGGACTGTCGTAGGGACGGTCCATTTTTAATGAAGACATAAAGGAAAGTGATTGTAGAATGACAAGAGAGAAAAGAATGACAGTAAAGAAAGCAAAAAAAGGGATTTTAAACATTCTGTTTAGCAGAGTGTTTATTCTTGTTGTGTTAGTCCTTATACAGTTCTATGTTTTGGCGGCTACAGTTACGTTTTTGCAAGAATATGCGACCTATATTTATGCCGGATTTTTGGCGCTTGGAGTTATTACAGTTGTCAGTATGATTAATAACAGCAGTAATCCCGACATTAAAATCACTTGGATGTTATTGATTATGATTACACCGATTATTGGAAGTGTTTTTTATCTATATGTAAGAAACCAACCGGGAACGGCAGTGTTAGAGAAGAGTTTAACGGAACAGGGTAAGGCTATAAAACCTTATATGTTACAGGATAAAGCAGTGTTAGAGGATTTTCGCACATCAAAACCGGCAAATGCGAATCTTGCCACTTACTTAAACAATCAGATGTCATTTCCGACACATCGAAATACATCTGTAAAATATTTCACTTGTGGAGAAGAAAAGTTTGAGGAGTTAAAAAAACAGCTTCAGCAAGCTGAGTCCTATATTTTCCTTGAATATTTTATTATTGACAAAGGACGTATGTGGGGAGAGATTCTTGACATACTAAAAGAGAAAGTATGGCAGGGAGTCGATGTCCGTGTGATGTATGATGGTATGTGCAGTATATTTCAACTACCATATCATTATGATAAGGAACTTAGGCGTGTAGGAATCAAATGTAAGCAATTTAGTAAAATCCGCCCGGTTTTGTCTTCACATCAAAATAATCGAGATCACCGTAAAATCTGTGTCATTGACGGACGCGTTGCTTTTACCGGAGGTATTAATCTTGCAGATGAGTATATCAATGAGAAAGAACGCTTTGGACATTGGAAGGACACGGCAATCATGCTTGAGGGAGAAGCTGTCCAGAGTTTCACTATGATGTTCCTACAGATGTGGAATGTGTTAGAACGGCGCCCGGATGATTTTTCAAGATATCTGACAGCGAAGAGTGATGTATTCAAACGAGAATTGGGATATGTGCTTCCTTATGCAGACAGTCCGTTTGACCACAAGAATCCGGGAGAACAGGTGTATCTTCATATTTTGAATCACGCAAAAAAATATGTGCATATCATGACGCCATACCTCATTATTGATGATGATATGCTCACAACACTAAAATATGTTGCCGAGTGTGGAATAGAGGTCATTATTATTATGCCTCACATCCCGGATAAGTGGTATGCGTTTACAGTCGCAAAGACATATTATGAAACCCTTATCCAGTCTGGTGTACAGATATATGAGTACACACCGGGATTTGTACATGCAAAGGTGTTTGTTTCAGACAATGACACAGCAACGGTGGGAACCATTAATTTGGATTACAGAAGCCTTTATCATCATTTTGAGTGCGGTGCATTTATTTATAAAAATCCGGTAGTTTGGGATGTTGAGAAAGACTTTCAGAATACACTTCAAAAGTGTCAGAAGGTCACAAAGGAGACTTTGAAAAAGCGTAACATGCTGGATAAAATCGCGGGAAGAGTGTTGCGTTTAATTGCTCCATTAATGTAGATTTGGAAAGTAGATATAATTCAAAAAAATATTTTACATCTGAAAAAAAATGTAGTATAATCTATTCCGTGATTTCATGAAAAAACTTTAAAAAGATAGGAGACGATCACATGGAAAGAAAAGTGGGAACAATTTCAAGAGGTATTAGATGTCCAATTATAAGAGAAAACGATAATCTTGCAGATATCGTAGTAAACAGTGTATTAGAGGCTGCTGAGAGTGAAGGGTTTGAACTTCGTGACAGAGATGTTATTTCAGTTACAGAGTCTATTGTAGCAAGAGCGCAAGGTAATTACGCAACTGTTGAAGCGATTGCTGAAGATGTAAAGGCAAAATTGGGCGGAGAGACTGTTGGTGTTATCACCCCGATTTTATCAAGAAATAGATTTGCAATCTGCTTAAAGGGTATTGCAATGGGAGCAAAGAAGGTAGTATTAATGCTTGGCTACCCAAGTGATGAAGTTGGTAATCAACTTGTATCTCTGGATAAATTGGATGATGCCGGAATTAATCCTTACAGTGATGTCCTTACAGAAGAAAAATACAGAGAATTGTTTGGTGAGAATAAACATGAGTTTACAGGTGTTGACTATGTGGAATACTACGGAAACATTGTCAAAGAAGCTGGTGCTGAAGTAGAGATTATCTTTGCAAACAACCCAAGAGCAATCTTAGATTATACAAAGAATGTAATTAACTGTGATATTCATACGCGAGCAAGAACAAAACGTATCTTGAAAGCAGCAGGAGCAGAGAAGGTCTGTGGTTTGGATGATATTCTGAATGCATCTGTAAACGGAAGTGGTTACAATGCAAAATATGGTCTTCTTGGTTCTAACAAGGCAACAGAGAATACAATCAAGTTATTCCCAAATGAATGCTTTGATTTAGTGAAAGATATTCAGAAACAAATCCTGGACAAGACAGGAAAGCACGTAGAAGTAATGGTTTATGGAGACGGTGCGTTCAAAGATCCACAAGGAAAGATTTGGGAACTTGCTGACCCGGTTGTTTCACCTGCATTTACAGAAGGACTTATCGGTACACCGAACGAGTTGAAGCTCAAATATCTTGCAGACAATGATTTCGCTGATCTTAGCGGCGAAGCTCTTAAGGAAGCGATTTCAAAACGTATCAAAGAAAAGAATGATAACTTGGTAGGGGATATGGCTTCTCAGGGAACAACACCTAGACAACTTACAGACCTGATCGGTTCACTCTGTGACCTGACAAGTGGTTCCGGAGATAAAGGAACACCAGTTGTATTGGTACAAGGTTACTTCGACAATTACACAAACTAACTATAATGAGAAAGGTTCAAGGCGATTTTGCCTTGAACCTTTTATACTTTTAAAAATTATAATAGTTGAATTCCGTTTGCAAGAGCGTGTTCTACAATGTGCTCCGGCCAAGTAGAAGATTGTACTTCACCAATGTGAGCCTTTCTCAAGCAGAACATACAGATACGAGACTGTCCGAGTCCACCACCGATGGTGTACGGAAGTTCATGATTTAGCAGTGCTTTTTGGAAAGCTAATTCAGCACGTTCCGGACAACCTGCAAGCTCTAATTGACGGAGCAATGTCTCTTCATCCACACGAACTCCCATGGAGGATAATTCTAATGCGATATCCAGAACAGGATAGTAAACAATGATATCACCATTCAGTTCCCAATCGTCGTAGTCCGGTGCACGACCGTCGTGTTTTTCGCCGGAAAGAAGATATTTTCCAATCTGAGAAATGAAAACAGCCCCTTTGTCTTTGGCAATCCGGTATTCGCGTTCTTTTGCAGTCATATCCGGATATAAGTTCTCAAGTTCCTGAGAGGTAATAAAGAAAATCTCATCCGGAAGGATTGGTTCTATGTAGTTGTATCTTCTCGAAATATATTCTTCCGTCTCTTTGAGGGCAGCGTACACTTTGCGGACCGTGTATTCCAAAGTCTCTGTATTACGTTCTTCTTTGGAGATTACTTTTTCCCAATCCCACTGGTCTACATAGAGAGAGTGGATGTTGTCAGTATCTTCATCACGACGAATCGCATTCATATCCGTATAGAGCCCCTCACCTGAATGAAAACCATAACGTTTCAGCGCGTAGCGTTTCCACTTTGCAAGAGAGTGTACAATCTCAACAGGACTGTCATTCTGTTCTTTGATTCCAAAAGATACAGGTCTCTCTACACCGTTTAAGTTATCATTAAGTCCCGACTCCGGTTTTACGAAAAGCGGAGCAGACACGCGAGTAAGGTGCAGAGATTTTGCAAGCGCTCGTTCAAAATGGTCTTTTATTTCTTTAATGGCAACCTCTGTTTCGCGAATCGTAAGAGGTGCTTCGTAATCTTTCGGTATGGTTAAATGTTCCATATAATTTTCACTCCTTTTTACAATATTATTAGTATAGTCGCCTTTTATACGTCATGTCAAGAAAAAGAAAGTTATTGACCAAATTTGTATCCGATGTTATGATACTCAAATAGGTGAAAATGATTATAAAGGAGATAGACAAATGGCTTTATTACAAGAATGGCGCGACACAGCGTACTCGCAGGAGATGGATCAGAACACAGTACAACAATTCTGGGGAACCTATTTTGAATTGGAAAAAGGAATTTATGAGCAGCTTTTGACTAATCCTGATGAAGAGGTAAAAGGAACAGTAAAAGAACTTGCTGCAAAATACGGAATTGAAGTATTTACAATGACAGGCTTTTTGGATGGAATCAATGACAGTTTGAAGGAACCAAATCCAATCGAAGAAATGGAAGAGGATACTGTTGTAAGTCTTGCATTTGATAAAGAAAAATTGTACAAGAACATGGTTGCTGCAAGAGCAGACTGGCTCTATGAGCTTCCACAATGGGATGCAATTTTTACAGAGGAAAAGAGAAAAGAATTATATAAGGAACAGAAGAATTCCGGAACTGTCCGCAAGGAGAAAAAGATTGGAAGAAATGATCCATGCCCGTGTGGAAGTGGCAAAAAATATAAAAAATGTTGTGGGAAATAGTGGAACTACGCGCATAGAGATTCTGTAAATGGTCATACTAAATATGCAATTAAAATATGCAATTAAAATATGCAAGGAGGTATGATTATGCCAGAATTAAGATGTGGAGTTGTTACATGTAAACACAACAAACAAAACTATTGTAATTTAGATGAAATTGAAGTGGTTGGTAGTTCGGCGCAGATTTCTGAACAGACTAGCTGTGGTAGTTTTGAAGAGAGAAAAGGGGAACAGTACACTAACAGTGTCAAAGAGGCTTCTGAGAGAAGCGATGTTCGCTGCCAGGCAGTGGAATGTGAATACAATGAATCACGCAAGTGTTATGCAGGAAGAATCAATGTCATGGGTTCTGATGCAAATCGTGTCGAAGAGACAGAGTGTGCAACATTTAAAAAAGGGAAATAAGGATTGGCGGTATAGTATCAATTGCTATACCGTCTTTTGTTTTGAACGGAATTTCAAGTTGACGCATAATGGGATAAAGTTGTATAATAACACATATCTGCGAAAGGATAAAAAGAAGATGAATTATCATGATAAACAACCACAATTTATAAACAAACAGCCTTCAAAATTACGTGAACATTTTCAACGTGGCATGACAACTCTCGTTGTCATAGTTGTTGGTGTGTTGTTTTTCTTTGCAATGTGGCGTTTTGATGAATTGGCAGACACAATGGGAAAAGTAATTGACGTTTTAATGCCAATCATATATGGTCTGGTAATTGCGTTTCTTTTAAACCCAATTGTAAAACGGGTGGAGCAGTTTTTGATTCCTAAATTTAAAAAAGTGATTAAAAATGAACAGGCTGTATCAAAAACAGCACGAAGTATAGGTGTTGTTGTAAGTTTTATTATTGCAATTGCAGTAATTACGGCATTGTTTAATATGCTCATACCAGAACTCTACAAAAGTATTTATGATTTGGTAGTGGCGCTTCCTGCTCATATGGATACAGTCAGTGCACGTGCAAATGAATTTCTGCAAGAGGATACCTTCCTTGGAAAGACATTAAAGAGTGTTCTTTTAGAAAGCGGCGAGGCTTTGGAAACATGGTTTTGGATTGGGTACAGAATGATTTGCTCAAACATACGAATGATTTAATGACAAGTCTCACAGAAGGTGTTATCGGTGTTGTCAATGGTTTGATTGATATTCTAATTGGTTTTATTGTTGCAATCTATCTTTTGTTTGGAAAAGAAAAGTTTATGGGACAATGTCGAAAAATAGTCTATGCCTTTAATCCACCAAGAAGAGCCAATATTATCCTACATATTGCCTCAAAGACGAACAAAACTTTTAACGGATTTATTATAGGAAAGATTATAGATTCAGCAATCATCGGTGTACTTTGTTTTATAGGACTTTCTATTTTGAAAATGCCATATACGTTGCTGGTAACAGTAATCGTCGGAGTAACCAATGTCATTCCGGTTTTTGGACCATATATCGGAGCGATTCCAAGTGCAATTTTAATTCTTTTGGTAGATCCGATGAAAGGACTGTATTTTATCATCTTTATATTCCTGCTTCAGCAGTTAGATGGTAATGTGATAGGACCGATGATTTTGGGAGACTCTACCGGACTTTCTGCATTTTGGGTAATGTTTGCGATTTTGATAGGCGGAGGCCTTTTTGGGTTGCCTGGAATGATTGTAGGAGTGCCGACCTTTGCAGTTATCTACTACATTATAAAGATGTTGATACAACAGAAATTAGAGCAGAAAAAGCTACCGGTTGAGACGGAGCATTATAACGAAAAAAATTATGTGGGCGATGATGGAAAATTTATTGTGCCTACAGAAGCAGTAAAGAAAGAGGAGATGGAAGATGCCGATTCGAGTACAAAATGATTTGCCGGTTAGAGGAATTTTAGAGCAGGAAAATATATTTGTGATGGACGAAGACCGTGCGATGCAGCAGGATATTCGTCCACTGAAAATCGGACTTTTGAATCTGATGCCGTTAAAAGAAGATACAGAACTTCAAATTCTTCGTATGCTTTCTAATACACCGCTACAGATAGATGTTGTGTTTGTCAATGTGTCGAGTCATGAGTCAAAAAACACATCAACAAGTCATTTGAACAAGTTTTATGTGCCGTATAAGGATATTAAGAAGCAAAAGTTTGATGGATTTATTATTACGGGAGCACCAGTAGAGCAGATGCCGTTTGAGGACGTGGATTATTGGGAAGAACTCAAAGAGATCATGGAGTGGACGAAGACACATGTAACTTCAACATTGCATCTATGCTGGGGTGCGCAGGCAGGACTCTATTATCATTTCGGTGTAGATAAAGAGCCACTTCCGGAAAAGATGTTTGGCGTTTTCAAGCATCGTGTACAGAACAGAAAGACACCGCTTGTGCGTGGCTTCGATGATGTGTTCTACGCACCACATTCTCGTCACACTACCGTTCCAGTACATGCAATTCGTGCCATAGAGGGCATGAGTATTTTGGCAGAATCTGATGAGGCAGGCGTATTTTTATGCATGACAGAGGATGGAAAGCAGATATTTGTGATGGGGCATCCGGAATATGACAGAGTGACATTGCATAATGAGTATATGAGAGATAAGAACAAGGGATTGGATATCAAGGTTCCTAAAAATTATTATCCAAATGATGATTGCGAGAACAAGCCGATTCTTGCTTGGCGTTCCCATGCAAACAACCTGTATACAAATTGGGCGAATTATTACGTATATCAGGCTACACCGTATATATTGGAAGATGATGAGTAGAAGACTGAATAGATTGTCAAGAGTTTGGCAATCTATTTTTTTACCAAAAAACAAGAGAAAAATCTCTTGAATTTTTGTGTAATATTTCAGTGGAATTTTGTTGACGATATGATGAGGGAATGATATCATTAGAAATGCATAGAAACACATTATATAGTGACTAGATTAATTATAAAACACAAAATATAGTAAAACAGAAAGGAGAAGAACAAAGTGATTAAAGTTGTCAAGAAAGACGGCTCAAAAGAGGATTTTAATGTCCAGAAGGTCGTCGTTGCAGTAAATAAATCGGCGTATCGCGCGTTGATTAAATTTACACAAGAAGAATTAGACTTCATCTGCAAATTTGTAGAAGAAGAAGTAAAGAAGATGGGTATTACCGAGATTCAGATTGCTCAGATGCACAATGTGGTTGAGGGTGCACTGGAAAAAGTAAACCCGATGGTTGCGAAGAGTTATAAAGATTATCGTAACTATAAGCAGGATTTTGTGCAGATGTTGGATGAGGTATACAAGAAAAGCCAGTCCATTATGTATATCGGAGACAAGGAGAACAGTAATACAGACAGTGCATTGGTTTCTACAAAGCGAAGTCTTATTTTTAACGAACTCAACAAAGAGTTGTACAAGAAGTTTTTCCTTACAGTAGAAGAGATTCAGGCAATCCGAGATGGGTATATTTACATTCACGATATGTCAGCGAGAAGAGATACCATGAACTGTTGTCTGTTCGATGTGCAGAATGTACTCAGCGGTGGATTTGAGATGGGTAACCTCTGGTACAATGAACCGAAGACCTTGGATGTAGCGTTTGACGTTATCGGAGATATCGTCCTCAGTGCAGCAAGCCAACAGTACGGTGGATTCACAGTACCGAGTGTAGATGATATCTTGGAGCCTTATGCAGAGAAATCCCATCAAAAACATTTGAAAAAGTATTTAGACCTAGGATTATCGCAGGAGAAGGCAGAAGAAGTTGCCTGGGCTGATTTGGAGAAAGAGATGGAGCAGGGCTTCCAGGGATGGGAGTACAAGTTCAACTCCGTATCTTCCAGTCGCGGTGATTATCCATTTATCACAGTGACTGCAGGAACGAACACATCGAAGTATGGTAAGTTAGTCACCGTATCCATGCTCAAGGTTCGTATGAACGGACAGGGTAAGGAAGGGCATAAGAAGCCGGTACTATTCCCGAAGATTGTATTCTTGTATGACGAGAATCTTCATGGCCCGGGAAAAGAGTTGGAAGATGTGTTTGAAGCCGGTATTGAGTGTTCAAGAAAGACGATGTATCCAGACTGGTTGAGTCTGACAGGAAAAGGATATGTTGCAAGTATGTACAAGCAGTACGGCAAGATAATTAGTCCGATGGGTAAATAAAATACACTACTGCCCATCTAAAACCTCGTGAACCTAGAAATCTAGGGTGTGCATTACACGAAAAGGAACTGCAGGAAATGGCAGTTAGGTAATGTGCTAACAGGGGAAGCAGAGATGTTATCCTGTGCTAAGTTTCGTCACTTCGCAATGGTTAAAGGGAGTGATTCGAATTTTAACAATATATAAAATAACATGTTTAGTGAATCGAAAAGTGTATATAGGGCAAACATCTGAAACGATTGAAA
Source organism: Tyzzerella sp. (assembly GCA_017416155.1). Classification (GTDB taxonomy): domain Bacteria; phylum Bacillota; class Clostridia; order Lachnospirales; family Lachnospiraceae; genus Faecalimonas. The sequence goes on along the minus strand of JAFQDE010000019.1, from coordinate 44,698 downwards.
AAAGATTTGCTCGACATATAGGATACCAAAAAGACGAACATGACACAAAGTTTTATCGAGCAATTCGAAAGTATGGAAAAGAAAATTTTAAAATTGAAGCCATTGATTATGCTGATACACAACAAGAATTAGACGAAAAAGAGATATATTACATTAAGTTATATGATTCAGTAAAAAATGGGTACAATTCAAAAGATAGTATTGGAAAATGTGGTGGAGATACATTATCGGAACATCAAAATCTTGACGAAATCAAAGAAAAGATTCGTCAGAGTAAATTGGGAGATAAAAACCCAATGAAAATTTATGGAGGGTTGCATGGACCAAGAAATGGGATGTACGGAAAGAACGGAAAGTTAAACCCATTTGCAAAAAGGTGTAAGGCAGTCTCGCTAGATGGTTCTGATACAAAATACTTTGATACGCTAACAGAACTTCAACAATATTTCAATGTAACAACACTTGGAATGGTTACCATGAGATGTAGAGGGAAAACAAAATCCCCATACAATGGATATTATTTTAGATATTGCGAAGACGACGAAAAAAGTCAAACGACTATCGAAAGGATAGCAACAGATTGATTAGGGTTTCTGTTGTGAATAACCGAGTAGAGTACCTATAGGATGAAAGGCTTATAGGGAAGTGCGAGGACACGACCTAACGTGTATGATATAGTCTGATGCGAAAGCATCGTGTAGAGCATTTTTATCACCTTGGTATGAGAGAGGTGGCATGAATCCGGCAGATGAGAACGATGTACCTGTATTTGTCGGAAGATTTAATATTGGTGCAGTAAGTCTCCACCTTCCGATGATTTACGCAAAAGCAAAACAGGAAGGTAAAAACTTCTATGATGTACTGGATTATTACTTAGAATTAATCAGACAACTTCATATCAGAACTTATGATTACCTTGGTGAACTCAAGGCGTCCACAAACCCACTTGCTTACTGTGAGGGAGGTTTCTACGGCGGTAAACTAGGCTTATACGACAAGATTAAGCCACTCCTTAAGGCTGCGACAGCATCCTTCGGTATTACCGCATTTAACGAGCTTCAGCAGCTTCACAACAAGAAGTCTTTGGTAGAAGACGGACAGTTTGCACTTGAGGTATTGGAATATATCAACAAGAAGGTAAATCAGTTCAAGGAAGAAGACGGACATTTGTATGCAATTTACGGAACACCGGCAGAAAATCTCTGTGGTGTGCAGGTACAGCAGTTCCGCAAGAAATACGGAATTATCGAAAATGTATCTGACCGTGAATACGTAAGTAATAGTTTCCACTGTCACGTGTCTGAGGACATTACTCCGATTCAGAAACAGGATTTGGAAGGGCGTTTTTGGGAACTTTCAAATGGTGGAAAGATTCAGTATGTGAAATATCCGATTAACTATAATAAAGAGGCGATTAAGGCTTTGGTGCGCCGTGCGATGGACCTTGGTTTCTATGAGGGAGTAAACTTGTCGCTGGCATACTGTGATGATTGTGGTCATGAGGAACTCTCTATGGATATTTGTCCAAAATGTGGTAGCAAGAACCTGACCAAGATTGACCGTATGAACGGATATTTATCATACTCCCGCGTAAAAGGTGATACGCGTCTGAATGATGCCAAGATGGCGGAAATTGCAGAAAGGAAAAGTATGTAGGAATGAGATATCACAATATTACAAAAGATGACATGTTAAATGGTGTAGGCCTGCGCGTTGTATTATGGGTTGCAGGCTGCTCCCATTGTTGTAAGGAATGCCATAATCCAATAACATGGGATCCAAACGGTGGTCTTGAGTTTGACGAGGCAGCAAAGCAGGAAATCTTCGAAGAACTAAAAAAAGATTATGTGCATGGAATCACGTTCAGCGGCGGTGACCCATTACATATCAACAATGCTTATGACGTAGCTGAGTTGGCAAAGGAAATTAAAGAAAAATTTCCAAACAAATCAATATGGCTTTATACCGGCGGAACATGGGAAGAAGTGAAGCATATGCGCGTAATCCCATATCTTGATGTGTTGTGTGACGGCGAATTTGAGGTTGATAAGAAAGATGAAAATACTCACTGGGTGGGCAGCACGAACCAAAGAGTCATAGATGTACAGAAGACATTAGCAGAAGGGAACGTTGTATTATATGAAGATTAATATTAAGAGATTAACAGAGACTGCAATTCTTCCAGAGAGAGGAAGTGCCTATGCAGCAGGGTATGACTTGTTTGCAGATGTAAATGGAAGCGTTGAGATTCAGCCACACGAGACAAAGATGATTGGAACCGGACTTGCAATGGAGATTCCGGAAGGATATTTTGGAGGTATTTTTGCAAGAAGTGGCCTTTCTTCTAAGGAAGCACTTCGTCCTGCAAACTGTGTTGGAGTTGTAGATGCAGACTATCGCGGGGAAGTGAAAGTGGCACTTCACAATGATGGAGGAGTTATTCGCGAAATCAAAGCAGGACAGAAGATTGCTCAGCTTGTAGTTGTTCCATTCTTGGGAGTGGAGTTTGATGAAGTAGAGGAGTTAAGCGAGACTGTTCGTGGTGTCGGGGGATTTGGTTCTACCGGAAAATAAATTCTGAAAAGTATAAAACCTTTGGTTTTCATACATACTAACACCAAGTATGATGACCGGAGGTTTTTTATGTCAGAAGAAAAGAAAACAATATTTGCGACGTTGGAAGAAAACGTGTCATACATGAATTCCATTTTACCAATCAAAGAGAGCTTTGATCTCTTGCAGCGAGATATTATCATAGGAGAAAGGAAGTGTACCTTTTACTTTATTGATGGATTTACGAAGGATGAGAGCATGCAGAAATTAATGACTTCTTTTTTTGCTATTAAGAAAGAAGACATGCCGAGTACGGCGACTGGTTTTGCAAAGATGGCATTGCCTTATGTGGAGGTGGATGTTATTGGAGATTTTGATATGATTGTACGAAGTCTTTTATCAGGTGTGACATGCCTTTTTATTGATGGATATGAAGCATGCCTGCTCATTGACTGTCGTACCTATCCGGCAAGAAGTGTGGATGAACCTGATAAAGATAAGTCCCTGCGAGGGTCGAGGGATGGATTCGTAGAGACAATTGTTTTTAATACAGCACTGATTCGCCGAAGAATCCGTGACCCGCATCTAGTAATGCAGATGTTTGATGTCGGGAAAACGTCACGCACAGACGTAGCACTCTGTTATATGTCAAATCGCGTGGATAAAGATTTGCTTAAAAATCTGACTGAGCGTATTCAGTCTCTTGATATTGATGCACTTCGAATGAACCAACAGAGCTTGGCAGATGCGCTTTTCACAAGAAAGTGGTTCAATCCATTTCCGAAGTTTAAGTTTACCGAGCGACCGGATACGGCTTCAGTCTGCATTATGGAAGGGAAAATAGTGCTTCTTGTAGACAACTCCCCATCAGCCATGATTCTTCCAACATCAATATTTGATATTATTGAGGAAGCTAATGATTATTATTTCCCGACACTCACAAATGTGTATCTCAAGATATCAAGAGCATTGATTACGTTGGCAACTGTGTTTTTGACACCGTTATTTTTGTTATTCATGCAGAATACAGAGTGGCTTCCAGAGATGTTTTCCTTCGTGGCACTAAAAGACACAGTGAATATACCACTCATATATCAGCTTCTTATCTTGGAACTTGCGATAGACGGATTACGATTGGCGGCGATGAATACGCCGACTATGCTGAGTACACCGCTCAGTGTTATTGCCGGTATTGTGTTGGGAGAGTTTGCGGTAAAGTCCGGTTGGTTTAACAGTGAGGTAATGTTATATATGTCTTTCGTTGCTGTTTCAAACTACACACAGCCAAACTTTGAACTTGGCTACGCACTTAAGTTTATGCGGCTATTGCTTTTGATTTTGACAGCGATTTTCAATTGGGTTGGTTTTGCAATTGGAACGTTAATCGTGATTGGTTCAATTGTGTTTAATAAGACTCTATCTGGAAGAAGTTATGTTAACGTAAAAATAAATTAAAAATCTTGGAGAAAATCAACAATTGTTGAAAAAAGTATGCTATAATATTTGCATTCGGGTAAATGCAGGGTTATAGCATTTACATATAGGAGGTAAATTGGATGAGTGAATTCATTATAACAGCGGATAGCACAGTGGATTTGCCAAAGGAATATTTGGCAGATAAGAATATTCCGATTATGGCACTCACTTATATTTTAGACGGCGTTACATACGAGGATGGTAACGGATTAACAGGGAAAGAATTCTATGACAAGATCCGAGAAGGTGCGATGCCGACAACTTCTCAGATTAATCCGGAGCAGGCAAGGGATGCCTTTGAAGTATTCTTAAAAGAAGGAAAAGACGTACTTCATATCGCATTTACATCAGGTCTTAGCGGAAGTTATAATAGTGCACGTATTGCGGCTGAGGAACTCGCAGAAGAGTATCCGGAGAGAAAGATAGTAGTTGTTGACAGTCTCTGTGCTGCCATGGGTGAAGGAATGCTTCTTTATAAGGCAGTTGAATTAAAAGAGCAGGGCAAGAGCTTTGACGAGATTGTGGAATGGGTAGAGAATAACAAACTTCACATCTGCCATGATGTAACAGTAGATGACTTGTTCCATTTACACCGCGGTGGACGCGTATCGAAGGCATCTGCAATCGTGGGTTCTATGATTAAGATTAAACCAATCATTCATGTGAATGATGAAGGAAAGCTTATTGTAATTGGAAAAGAGCGTGGACGTAAGAAATCCTTGATGACATTGGTAGACCGCATGGAAGAGAAGATGAAGGGATTTGAAAATGATATTGTTATGATTGTTCACGGAGATGCACCGGAGGATGCAGAGTTTGTGAAAAATGAAATCGTAAAGCGTTTTGGAATCACAAATATTATGATTAATTGTCTCGGTTCTGTAATCGGAAGCCACACAGGCCCGGGAGTAGTGTCTATTTTCTACATGGGTGAGCGTAATTAAGTTTCGAACGACATTTGGAGAAAATGAAATTGCAAGATAAAATAAGAGCAGGTTGATATTATTATGAATCAACCTGCTCGATTTCATTTGTTATACAATAATCATTCTAAAGTTCTATACTGCAATCCAGCCCATACCTTCTGCCACTGAGAAGACGAGAATTGCAAGGATGAAAATCGGTGCAACCCATTTAATCATTACAGTGAAAAGCTTCTCGCTCTTGAATGTTCCATCTGTTTCTTTTACTTCGTCAGCAATTGCCTTTGGCTTAATGATAAATCCAACCAGTACGCAAGTGAAGAATGCTACGATTGGCATAATCACGCTGTTACTTACAAAGTCAAACAAATCTAAGAATGTCAGACCGTTCAGGAATGTAATGTGTCCCCAAATATTGAATCCTAATGACGAAGGAATACCCATCAGTAAGGAGAATACGAATACTACGATACATGTGAGCTTTCTTCCCCATTTTGTCTTGTCCATTACAATGGAAACAACTGTTTCCATCAATGAGATAGAAGAAGTAAGTGCAGCAAAGAATACTAATAAGAAGAATGCTACACCGATAACAGTTCCCATAACACCAGGCATTTGGTCGAATACCTTTGGAAGGATAACAAACATAAGTGTCGGTCCTTTTTTGAGTTCTTCTGTTGAGCCCCCATAGAAGGTATATGCAGCAGGAACAATCATAAGACCTGCCATAAAAGCAATCGCTGTGTCAAAAAGTTCAATCTGACGAACAGATTTCTCCATATGATTATCTTTCTTCATATAAGAACCGTATGTAACCATAATACCCATAGCCAACGACATAGAGTAGAAGAGTTGTCCCATAGCTGCAAAGACTGTAGTTGGTGAGAAGTCCTTGAAGTTAGGTTTGAGGTAATATAAAACACCATCCATTGCTCCCGGTCTTGTTACAACATATACAGCAATTCCAACTGTCAAAACAGCGAGAATCGGCATCATAACTTTGCTTACTTTTTCAATTCCTTTTTCTACACCAAACAAAACGATGATAGCTGTTAAGGCAATAAACAAGAAGAACCAGCCAATTGGTTCGACCGGTGAGCCAATGAAACCACCGAAATACGAATCGTTAGCAGCTGCATGTGCATCGCCCGAGATAAATGTTACAAAATATTTGATAACCCATCCGCCGATCACACTATAATATGGAAGAATGATAATCGGAACTGCAGCTGTGAGAACACCTACAAATCCAAATCTTTTATCAAGAGCCTTGTATGCCCCGATAGCACTAAGTCCTGTCTTCCTTCCGATTGCAATCTCGGCAATCATTAATGCGAAACCAAAGGTTACCGCTAAAATTAAATATACTAATAAGAAAGTACCACCACCGTACTGTGCTGCCAGGTATGGAAAACGCCAGAGGTTTCCAAGTCCGACAGCGGAACCTGCTGCAGCGAGGACGAAACCAATCTTACTAGTGAAATTACTACGTTGATTCATTGTCAAATTCCTCCTTTATGTAAAGCAAAACGCTAAGAAATATTATGGCATATTCTGTAAAGAATAGCAAGGAAAATTAAGTGTAATTTTTAATAAAAATGTGTTGACATGTAAGAAAATATATGGTAAATTAATTGTTGCGTAAAGCGGAAAAGAAAGTAGAGTTCCACTCTCACCTCAGCACAAATGCGTGACTGGCGGTTGATATTGAAGCATAACTTAAGACAGGAGATGTTGGCTGAAGTGTGCAGATATGGAGTGGATAGTCTATGACTATTCATTTTTTGTTTTATAAACAAAATTTGCGCAGATGCAAGAGTAAAGTAATATTATTTTTTTGGAGGTGTACTACCATTAGCGAATTAATGATTAATGAGCAGATCAGAGACAAAGAAGTCCGCGTTATCGGAGAGAACGGTGACCAATTAGGAATTATGTCAGCAAAAGAAGCCCTCAAGTTGGCTCAGGAAGCTGAATTGGACTTAGTAAAGATTGCTCCAACAGCAAAACCACCTGTTTGCAAGATTATCGATTACGGTAAATACAGATACGAACAGGCAAGAAAAGAAAAAGAAGCAAAGAAAAAACAAAAAACTGTTGACGTGAAGGAAGTACGTCTTTCACCGAACATTGATAAGAACGACCTTAACACAAAAGTAAACAGTGCGAAGAAGTTCATTCAAAAAGGTGATAAAGTAAAAGTTACTTTACGTTTTCGAGGAAGAGAGATGGCTCACATGCAGACAAGCAAACATATCTTAGATGATTTCGCAGATATGTTGAAGGATGTTGCATCTGTAGAAAAGCCGGCGAAACTCGAAGGCAGAAGCATTAGCATGGTTTTAACTGAAAAACGTTAAAAAGAGAAAACATATTAAGGAGGAACATATCATGCCAAAATTAAAAACAAATAGAGCAGCTGCAAAGCGCTTCAAAAAAACAGCAACAGGTCAATTAAAGAGAAATAAAGCTTACAAGAGCCATATCTTAACTAAGAAATCTACTAAGAGAAAAAGAAATCTTAGACATGCAACTATTACAGATGCAACAAATGTTAAGAACATGAAAAAAGTATTACCATACTTATAAGATTTGGAGAAGGAGGATTAGAAGGACATGGCAAGAGTTAAAGGCGGATTAAACGCAAAGAAAAGACATAATAGAACATTAAAGCTCGCTAAAGGTTATAGAGGAGCTAGATCAAAACAATACAGAGTAGCAAAACAATCAGTTATGAGAGCGTTGACATCTTCATACGCTGGTAGAAAAGAACGCAAACGTCAGATGAGACAATTGTGGATCGCTCGTATCAATGCAGCAGCAAGAATGAACGGTTTATCATACAGCAAGTTGATGCATGGTTTAAAAGTAGCAGGTGTTGAAATTAACAGAAAAATCTTAGCGGACATGGCTGTAAATGATGCACAAGGATTTGCAACATTAGCAGAAGTAGCAAAGAAAGCACTCGCTTAATAAACGAATTTATTCCCCGAGGGATGCAAGTCCTTCGGGGTGTTAAATAAAGGTTGAACTAAGTTCGAAATAAAAACAAAAATTTAGAATAAAACGCTTGACAAATCCATAACGATTCGTTAGAATATGGTTTGTCGCTGAAAACAAAAGAATATAACGGGGTGTGGCTCAGCTTGGCTAGAGCGCCTGGTTTGGGACCAGGAGGTCGCAGGTTCGAATCCTGTCACCCCGACTGAATCTTGCATGATTATTATTGTCGTGTGAGGTTTATGCAGGAGTGTCGGAACTGGCAGACGAGCAAGACTAAGGATCTTGTAAGCAATGCGCTTGTGTGGGTTCAAGTCCCATCTCCTGCATTTAACACAAATGGAGTAGACGAAATGTCTACTCCATTTTGCGTTAGAAGCAGAGCGGAACAGACGCCCATTGGACGTCTTGCACCCCATCTCCTGCGTAAAAGACATGTTTTTTGTGGTTTTACGGTGAAAATACTTATTTTATAAAAATACACCGTAGAAAATAGATTTTGTTTTGTTATATTACGGTGTGTGGAAGGCAAATTCTAATATAAACCGTAAAAACAAGCATTTTTACTTTGAAATTACTTAATTATAGCCTAAATTCACCGTGCAGTGGTCGAGATGTCCAATTTGCACCGTAAAATGCATAACACACTATTTGAAACTACGGTTTTAAAACGTGAAAATGTTCATTGCACCGTAAAATGCCTATAAATGATTCTTTGTCACCTTATTTCGGGCGAAAGTAAGAGTATTCTATAAAATAAAGTTATTCCAATCGAGAAAACTTGTGTTTTAGTAGAATAAATGATACAATGGATAATGATGTCAAGGGAGGTTTGATTATGACAATCCGAGAACAATTAGAACAGAGAGAATTACAATATTTGAGTCCGTATGCGACAAAGAGCAGCGAATCAAAAGGACGGAAGAGAGAAGAAGTTGAATGTGATCTTCGTCCGGTTTTTCAGAGAGATAGGGATCGTATTTTACATAGTAAGTCTTTTAGAAGACTTAAGCAAAAGACGCAGGTGTTCTTACTGCCGTGGGGAGACCATTATCGGACAAGATTGACACATACGTTGGAGGTGTCACAAAATGCACGTACAATTGCCAAGGCACTTCGGCTCAATGAAGATTTGGCAGAGGCAATAAGTTTAGGACACGACTTGGGTCATACACCGTTCGGACATGCGGGGGAAAGAGCATTGAACGAGATATGTCCTAATGGTTTCAGACATAATGAGCAAAGTGTGCGCGTAGTGGAATATTTGGAAAAGGATGGACAAGGGCTGAATCTGACAAGAGAAGTGTTGGACGGTATTCTGACACATCAGACAGCGGGGGAACCGATGACTCTTGAAGGACAAATTGTTCGTTTGTCAGACAAAATCGCATATGTGAACCATGATATTGATGATGCGATTCGGGGAGGCATTCTTTCAGAGGCAGATATTCCACCAAAGTTTAGAAAAATATTAGGCAATTCCACTAAGGAGCGTCTAAACAGAATTACACATGATGTGATTATTAATAGTATGGACAAACCATTTATTCAGATGTCTGAAGAGGTGGATGAGGCAATGCAAGGACTTCGAAAATTCATGTTTGATAATGTATACCGCAATCCGGTTGCAAAGGGTGAGGAAAACAAGGCAGTTGAAATGATGAAGAAACTGTATGGACATTATATGGAGCATATTGAAATGTTGCCGGAGGAATATCTGAGACTCATGAAGGCGAACGGGGATACAAAAGAGCAGGTAATCTGTGATTATATTGCAGGAATGACTGATAATTACGCTGTAAAAATGTTCCAAAAAATTTTTATTCCGGAATCTTGGAAAATTTAAAGGAAATCAGAAGGTTTTGTCGAATATTATAAGAGTAAGGATTTATAAATTAGAAGGAAGGAGAATGACATGTACTTTTCAGAGGAGTTAATTGAAGAAATCAGACAACGAAACGATATCGTAGATGTCATTTCCGGATATGTGAAGTTACAGAAAAAGGGAAGCTCCTATTTTGGACTTTGCCCGTTCCACAACGAGAAATCACCTTCTTTTTCAGTGAGTCGACAGAAACAGATGTATTATTGTTTTGGTTGCGGTGCCGGTGGAAATGTTATTACATTTATCATGGAGTATGAGAATTACACTTTCGCCGAAGCAGTGAAGTTACTTGCAGAGCGTGCAGGCGTAGATATACCGGAGGTGGAGTATTCAGAGGAAGCAAAGCAAAAGGCTAACCTGAAGGCTACCTTGCTTGAGATTAACAAATTGGCGGCAAAGTATTTTTACGCACAGTTGAAGACGGAGCATGCAAAGCATGCGCATACATATTTGATAAGGCGTGGATTGAGCGAGGAGACAATTACCGCATTTGGGTTGGGATATTCCAATAAATATAGTGATGATTTGTACAAATATTTAAAAACAAAAGGCTATTCGGACGAACTCCTCGTGAAGGCAGGACTTATCAGTGCAAGTGAAAAGGGTGTATATGACAAGTTTTGGAACCGTGTGATGTTTCCGATTATGGATGCAAACAATCGAGTAATAGGGTTTGGTGGTCGAGTGATGGGAGAGGGTGAGCCCAAGTATCTGAACTCTCCGGAGACGGAGATTTTCGACAAGAGCCGGAACCTGTATGGATTGAATCGAGCAAGAACGTCGAGAAAGAGTTATTTTTTGATATGTGAAGGTTATATGGATGTGATTGCGCTTCACCAGGCAGGTTTTACAAACGCAGTTGCATCGCTTGGGACAGCGTTTACACCGGGACATGCTACTCTGATTAAGAGATATGTAAATGAGGTGTATCTGACCTTTGATAGTGATGGCGCCGGTACGAAAGCGGCACTACGAGCGCTTCCTATATTAAAGGAAGCAGGAATTACGGCAAAGATTATTCGCATGGACCCGTACAAAGATCCGGATGAATTTATAAAGAATTTGGGTGCGGAAGCATTTGAGGAGCGCATTAATAAAGCAAGAAATGGATTCTTATTTTCGCTTGAGATATTGGAGCGGGATTATGATATGAATTCTCCGGAGGGTAAGACAAGCTTCTTCAATGAAGCAGCGAAGCGTTTGACTGAATTTGAAGAAGAGATAGAGCGAAATAATTATATTGAGGCTGTTGCGGAAAAATATCATATCAGCGTTGAGAGTCTTCGAAAACTGGTTGCGAAGACGGCAATTAAGATAGGACAAGCCACTCCTGCGACAAAGCCGAAACAGGCGCTCGGGAAAGAGCGTGGCAAGGAAGATGGCAATCTTCAATCGCAGAAGATTCTGCTGACTTGGCTGATTGAGAGCGAGCAGATTTTCAAGTGGATTAAAAAGTATATTACACCACAGGATTTCACCAAAGAATTGTATCAGACGGTTGCTGAACTTCTATATGAACAATATGAAGAAGGTAATCTGGTTCCTGCTAAGGTCATGAATCATTTTACGGATGAAGAAGAGCATCGAGAAGTTGCATCTTTATTCAATACAAGAATTCAGAGATTAGAAACAAGGGCAGAACAGGAAAAAGCTTTAAAAGAGACTATTATTCGTGTGAAGAGTCACAGCGTTGAGGAAGCGTCAAGGAAGCTTGAACCGACGGATATTATGGGATTACAAAAAATCATGGAAGCAAAAAGAAGCTTGCAGGACTTGCAAAAATTGCATATTTCTATTGATTGAGGATAAAATATAAACAAGTTTATGGAGGATGGATACCACATGGAAGAACAAGCTATTAAATTTGAGGAAAAACTGAAAACATTGGTTAATATGGGAAAGAAAAAAAAGAATACCCTTGAAATTAATGAAATCAATGATGTTTTCTCAGACATGGAGCTGGAAGCAGAACAAATGGATAAAGTGTTGGAGTATGTTGAAACCCAGGGGATTGATGTGCTCAGAATTACTCCGGAGGTAGAAGAGGAAATTCCGGATGATGTAGATCTGATTCTGTCAGAAGAAGATGAAGTTGACATGGAGAAGATTGATTTGTCTGTCCCGGAAGGTGTCAGCATCGAGGACCCAGTCCGCATGTATTTGAAGGAAATCGGTAAAGTACCACTTTTAAGTGCTGACGAAGAGATTGAATTAGCAAAACGTATGTCAGATGGTGATGAGGACGCCAAGAAGAGACTTGCGGAGGCGAATCTCCGACTAGTTGTCAGCATTGCAAAGCGCTATGTAGGACGTGGTATGCTATTCTTGGACTTGATTCAGGAAGGTAACCTTGGTCTTATCAAAGCAGTTGAAAAATTTGATTATCAAAAAGGATTTAAATTCAGTACTTATGCGACATGGTGGATTCGTCAGGCAATTACACGTGCCATTGCTGACCAGGCGAGGACTATTCGTATTCCGGTACACATGGTAGAGACGATTAATAAATTAATTCGTGTATCAAGACAACTGTTGCAGGAATTGGGACGCGAGCCATCTCCGGAAGAAATCGCAGAAGAATTGGACATGCCTGTAGAACGTGTGCGTGAGATTTTGAAAATTTCTCAAGAACCTGTTTCTTTAGAGACACCAATCGGTGAGGAAGAAGATAGCCATTTGGGAGATTTCATTCAGGATGATAATGTTCCGGTACCTGCTGAGGCAGCAGCAGCAACACTTCTTAAGGAACAATTAAATGAAGTGTTAGAGACTTTGACAGAAAGAGAACAGAAAGTTCTTCGTCTGCGCTTTGGTATGAATGATGGACGTGCCAGAACGTTAGAGGAAGTTGGAAAGGAATTTGATGTTACCCGTGAGCGTATTCGTCAGATTGAGGCGAAAGCACTCAGAAAACTTCGTCATCCAAGCAGAAGCCGTAAATTGCGTGATTATTTAGACTAGGAGTATCTATGGAATTATCAAAGAGATTGCAGGCAGTTGCCGACCTTGTCAGCGTAGGGTTGGTGGTTGCTGACGTCGGAACGGACCATGGGTATATTCCCATATATTTGATAGAGACAGAAAAAAGTAAAAAAGCATTTGCGATGGATGTGAATCAAGGACCGCTTCTTCGAGCAAAAGAGCATATTACTGAGCATAGATTAGAGAATCAGATTGAGACAAGGCTATCAGACGGTGTAAAGCAGTTAAAAGTAGGGGAATGCGAAGCAGTTGTCATTGCAGGTATGGGTGGAGCGCTGATAATCAAGATTCTTGAAGAAGGAAAACATATTTTTAAAAGCCTTACAGAATTTGTTATCCAGCCACAGTCTGAACTTTACAAAGTCAGGGAATATCTGTTTGAACAAGGATATTGTGTTGTTGCCGAGGATATGGTGATGGAGGATGGTAAGTTTTATCCGATGATGAAAGTAATAAACGGAGCATCTGATACGTATCATGCAATAGAGTTTCGATATGGGAAGTTCCTACTTTCACAGAAGCATCCTGTTCTCAAGGCATTTCTGGAAAAAGAAAAACAGACAAAGAAGATGATTTTGCAAAATATACAAAAGGAAGACGGACTTCACATCGAAGTACGCAGAAAAGAAATAAAGGAAGAACTGGAGGAAATTGAGTATGCTTTGCAGAGATATTATGAAAGTGATTGAAGCTACATATCCAAAGCATGCAGCCCTTGAATGGGATAATGTTGGTCTGCTGGTTGGTCGCATGGATAAGGATGTTAAGACAATCTATGTGGCACTGGATGCAACTAACGAGGTGATAGATGAGGCGATCGCGCTAAGTGCTGATATGCTGATTACGCATCACCCATTATTATTCTCCCCACTAAAGCAAATTACAGATGAGTGTTTTATCGGAGGTCGTGTTGTAAAGCTATTACAGCACGATATTTCCTATTACGCCATGCATACCAATTATGATGTGCTTGGCATGGCGGCATTGTCCGGTGATATCTTAGGGCTGAGTGATATGGATGTGTTAGAAGTAACAGATTCAGAGCAGATGGAAGGAATCGGAAGAGTCGGAATGCTTGCAAAAGAGCTGTCATTGAGAGAATGCTGTGAACTTATAAAAGAGAAATTTGAATTAGATGGAGTCAAGGCGTTCGGTGACTTGGATAAAAAGGTGAAACGTGTTGCTATCTCACCGGGTTCTGGAAAACATATGACGGAGTTTGCCATGGCAAAAGGTGCAGATGTGTTTGTGACGGCAGAGATTGACCACCATGAGGGCATTGATGCAGTTGCACAGGGAATGGCGATTATTGACGCAGGACACTATGGTCTTGAACATATATTTATTAAAGATGTGTCAGAATATCTTCGAGAAAAAATACAAGGTGTAGATATTGTTACTGCACCGAAGAAACACCCATTTCAATTGGTGTAAATTGTGTTTAATCAAATAGAGGAGGGAATCGAGATGGAAGTGAAAAAGTATCAGGTACGAGTTAATGATGTTGTGCGTCAGTACGAAGAAGGTACAACTTTTGAAACCATTGCAAAAGATTTTCAAGAGCAGTATGAACATCGCATTGTTCTTGGATGCGAGAATTACAGACTCTTTGAATTGAAAAAGACACTAAAGAAAGACTGCAATCTGACATTTGTTACACTTGGAGATTCCGTTGGAAATAAGACATATAAGAGAAGTATGTGTCTGATGATGGTGAAAGCCATACATGATATTTGCGGACATGATGATGCATGTAAAGTGAGAATTGATTTTTCGGTGAGTAAGGGATATTATTGTACCGTTGTCGGAAACGTAGTGGTAGATGAAGCATTTCTTGCAAAGGTGAAGGAACGCATGCATGAAATGATAGAGGCAAAGATGCCAATCAAGAAAAGAAGTGTTCACACAGATGAAGCGGTTGCTTTGTTCCGTAAGCATGGAATGCATGATAAAGAGCGACTATTTGAATATCGTCGTGTTTCGAAGGTCAACATCTACAGCATGAATGAATTTGAGGATTATTATTATGGTTATATGGTGCCAGATGCATCGTATTTGCCATATTTCGAATTACACGTGTATGGCGAAGGATTTGTTATCCAAATGCCGGAGGAAACTGCGCCGACCGTTGTGCCACCATTTAAACCTCGTCACAAACTGTTCCAAGTGCTGAATGAGTCCAGTAAGTGGGGCGATATGATGGGGATTCAGACAGTTGCGGACTTGAATGAAGAGATTACAAAGGGCAGAATCCAAGAGACGATTCTTGTGCAGGAAGCTCTTCAGGAGAAGAAGATTGGTGATATCGCCAGAACAATTGCGGACCGACCGGGCGTGAAGTTTATACTTATTGCAGGTCCGTCGTCTTCCGGTAAGACAACATTTTCCCATCGTTTATCGATTCAACTTCGTGCACATGGTATGATTCCACATCCGATTGCGGTGGATAATTATTTTGTAGATCGTGAAAAGACGCCAAAGGACAAAGACGGTAAATATAATTTCGAGTGTCTGGAAGCTATTGATGTGGAAAAATTCAATCAGGACATGACAGATTTGCTAGCAGGTAAAGAAGTTATGCTTCCTACTTTTAATTTTAAAATTGGAAGGCAAGAGTACATTATGCCACCGAAGAAACTGGGTGAGCAGGATGTGCTTGTCATTGAGGGCATTCACTGTTTAAACGATAAATTAACATATCGTCTGGCAAAAGAGAATAAATTTAAAATCTATATTAGTGCATTAACCCAGCTTAATATAGACGAGCATAACCGCATTCCAACCACGGATGGAAGACTTCTTCGTCGTATGGTGCGTGATGCGAGAACACGGGGAACTACTGCAAAACAGACAATTGCCATGTGGCCGTCTGTTCGCAGAGGAGAAGAAGAAAATATCTTCCCATATCAGGAAGAAGCAGATGTGATGTTTAATTCAGCATTAATTTATGAACTTGCTGTACTCAAGCAGTATGCAGAGCCTGTTTTATTTGGAATCGAGAAGGACTGCGAGGAATATATTGAAGCTAAGCGTCTGCTTAAGTTCTTAGATTATTTTGTGGGAGTTGGAAGTGAACATGTGCCAACAAATTCCTTGCTCAAAGAGTTTATCGGTGGTGGATGTTTCCATATTTAGAAGTGCTTGAGATGGCAAGAATAAGCAAGATATTTATAATTTATTGCATTTACGGTGTAGTGAGTCATTGCGGCTTGCTACACCGTAAATTTATTCTATAATTTTCTTCATGTCCTCAGGTAATTCAGCAACAAATTCCAGTAATTTCCCTGAGATTGGATGTATGAAACTTAATTTGTGAGAATGTAGAGCCTGACGTTCTATCACAGAATAATCTGGGTTATACAGAAAATCACCCGGAAGCGGATGGCCAATGTGTTTCATATGCACCCGAATCTGATGTGTGCGTCCGGTTTCAAGTTTAAGAGAAACTAAGGAGTATCCATTTTTATATGCAATTCTTTTATAATGTGTACAGGCATATTCGCCATGAATTTCATCGACACATCGTTCAATTGTAGAACCATTGACACGAGCAATAGGTGCAATAATGGTTCCGTTTTTAGGGATTTCTCCAGCGGCAATGGCAAGATATTCGCGATGAATCTCGCGATTTGCAACCATATCTGAAAGGAGGGAGGCACTATACATGTGTTTTGCAATGACAAGAAGTCCGGTTGTATCTCGATCCAGGCGATTGATACAGCGATAAGTGAAAACTTCACCTTTTTGTTCATAATAGTAGGCAACAGCATTTGCAAGAGTATTGTCGTAATTGCCCTGTGATGGATGAATAGGTGTATTAGCAGCTTTGTTTATCACCAATATATCCTCATCTTCGTATACAATATGTAACGGGAGATTGGTTGGTACAATATTTTCGGAAGCTTCTTGTTCAAGCAATTGAATGGTAAGTTCATCACCAGTATGTAGAATGTCGCGTACGCGTCCCCATTCTCCGTTGAGCAAGATACCATTTTTCGTACGCTTTAGGTGTGTGATGATTTGGCTGGAGTATTTCTTGCTTTTCAAAAAAGATAGAAGAGTTTCACCATTATATTCAGTTGGTATTGTGTAAATCAAAGTGCGTTTCATAGATTCTCCTGTTTTATGAAATTACGGTGCAAAAAGCAAATCAATACTTCCTGCACCGTAATTATTACTTGGATTTAATTTCTCTCCACAATTCATTATAAATATTATCAAATTTTGTTCCGAGATAGTTGTAAGTTTCGCAACGTTCCAATTCACTTGCATCAGGGAACGCAATAGTGCTATTTCGGATTGCATCGTCTTCAATAAGGTCACGTGCCGGTATATTCGGTGTGGAATAGGTAATATAGTCAAAATTTTTCTTGGCGATGTCCGGACGGCACAGGAAGTTGATAAAAGTTTCTGCATTTTCCTTGTTTTGTGCATTTTTTGGAATAACCCAAGAGTCAATCCATACGTTGGAACCTTCTTTTGGAATCACATATTCCAAATTCGGATTCTCAGATTGCGTGTAGATTGCCTCCCCTGAGTAGATAACTCCGAGTGCGGCTTCCCCGCTAATCATTTTATCTCGAACTTGGTCTACAACATAGGCTTGCACCAAAGGCTTTTGTTTCATTAAGAGTTCTTTTGCTGCCTGGAGTTCATCAAGGTCAGTGGAATTCAAGGAATAACCAAGATATTTTAGTGCAATACCAAAAGCATCACGTACACTGTTTTGCATTAAAATCTGGTCTTTATATTTTTTATCCCACAGAATAGACCAACTGTCTACCGGATCATCCACAAGAGTTTTGTTATAAAGAATTCCAACAGTTCCCCAGCAATATGGAACAGAATATTTATTTTCGGGGTCAAAGCCCTGCGACTGTTTTAGATACTGCGGTCCGATATTCTTGATATTTGGTATATTGTCAAAATTGATTTCAGCAAGTAGATTATTCTCTATCATACGCTGTATCATGTAGTCAGACGGGCACACAACATCATAGGAAACTGCCCCTGCCTGAACCTTTGGAAACATACCTTCATTTGTTTCAAATTCTTCATAGACAACGGTAATTCCTGTTTCTTCCTCAAATATATCTAACACTTCCGGATCAATGTATTCGCCCCAGTTGTATACAATTACTTTGTTAGCGGCAGAAGAGCGATTCTGCGCGCTGTAGAAAAATCCACCGCCGACAATGACGAGAATCATAGTGGCAGGAACAATTCGACGAACTACAATGCGAGTGGCTTTACGCAATTTTGTTGGGGCTTTCTTCGGTTTTTTAACATTTTCCTGAGGAGCAGTGTTTACCAATATCAACAAAAGTAATACAGAAACAAAAAGTAGAGTGGAGAGTGCATACATCTCCGGTTTAATTCCTTTACGGACTTCACTGTAGATTTTTGTTGATAACGTGTGTACTCCTGCACCTGTCGTGAAATGGGTAATCACAAAATCATCTAACGACATAGTAAATGCAAGTAAGAATCCGGAACAAATTCCAGGGAAAATATCCGGCATTACAACTTTGAAAAATGCATATATCGGAGAGGCACCAAGATCCAGTGCAGCTTCGTAAGTATATTTGTTTGTTTGTTTTAATTTGGGTGACACACTTAGTATCACATACGGAATATTAAACGTAATGTGTGCTAACAGAACTGTCGTAAATCCCAATGAAAACTGAGGGAAGAACGTTCTGCATCCAATAAATAATAGCATGAGAGAAATACCGGTTACAATGTCCGCATTTAACATTGGGATATTAGTAATACCCATCATTACTGCACGGAATTTGGCATGCAGTGCCTGTATTCCGATGGCAGCAGCAGTTCCGATAATTGTGGCAATCAGTGCGGACAGAAGCGCAATAATTAATGTCGTATAGAGCGCGTTCATAATATCCTCATTCTGAAAAAGCGCAACATACCATTTCCCTGAGAAGCCGCCCCATTTTGAACGCGTCTTTGAACTGTTGAAGGACAGTGCAATCAAGGTTAAAATCGGAGCGTACAGTAATAGGAGAATGAAACCAAGATAAATTTTCTGTAAAGTTGATTTAATCAAAATGTCGTTCCCTCCCCATCTTTATCATATTTTGAAATCAGGGCCATACTGATGACAATAAAAATCATCAGCACAAGAGAAAGTCCTGAACCGGCATGCCAGTTATAGCTCTGCATGAATTCCTGCTCAATGACATTTCCGATAAGGAGAATTTTACTTCCACCCAATATATCGGAGATAACAAAAGTTGTAAGAGCTGGAACGAATACCATCGTAATTCCACTGATTACACCCGGTACAGAAAGAGGCATGATAATCTTCGTAAACACCTGAACATTATTTGCTCCCAGGTCTCTTGCGGCGTTAATAACGTCCTTATCAATCTTTGCTAGCACATTAAAAATAGGCAACACCATAAACGGCAGGAAGTTGTATACCATGCCTAGAATAATGGCGTAAGGTGTGTTAATAATATCGAGTGTCGGCAAGTGCAACAGCGAAAGCAACCCGTTGATAACGCCGCTTTTTTCCAATAAGGTTTGCCATGCCAATGTGCGTAGCAAAAAATTCATCCACATTGGAAGGATGAAAATAAACACAATAAAACTGGATTGACTCGTGTTCTTTTGAGACAGAATCATTGCCAAAGGATATGCTAAGATAAGGCATATCACCGTGCTGATAAAAGAGAGCAGAAGAGAGAGTCCAAGCGCCTTCAGATTCTCCGGCGTTGTAATTTCTGCCAAATTCATCAGCGTAAATTGATAGTTATCATCAGTCAGACCGTAATAAAAAATCATGATAATCGGAATGATGATAAATGCGATAGCCCAGAATAGATATGGGCCGGTAAGTAATCTCTTTTTATTCTTCAATCGGTACGGCCTCCTCATCTTCAGATTCTGGTTTTTTCATGATTTGAATGTCAAACGGGTCCACCTTGATGCCGACCTCTGTTCCAACCGGGAACATATCGGTGCTGTGAACAAGCCATTCATAGTTGTTTGCAGTTACTTCCATCTCGTAGTGAACACCCTTGAAAATAAGATGCGTAACAACACCGTCAAGAAGTCCTTCGCCTGGCTTGACAAGGTCTATATCTTCCGGACGAATCACAGCATCGACAGGTTTGTTGCGTCCAAATCCAGTGTCAACACAAGGGAAATTAACGCCAAGGATTTTAACCAGTCTATCCTCAACCATTGTAGCAGGAAGAATGTTACTTTCTCCGATAAAGTCAGCAACAAACGCATTTTCAGGCTCGTTGTAAATATCTTCCGGTGAACCAATCTGCTGAATGTATCCTTGATTCATAACAACAATCGTATCTGACATTGTCAGAGCCTCTTCCTGGTCGTGAGTTACATATACAAATGTGATGCCAAGTTCATTTTTTAAACGAATCAACTCGTACTGCATGTCTTGACGAAGTTTTAAGTCAAGGGCACCTAAAGGCTCGTCCAAAAGCAATACTTTAGGTTCGTTTACGATAGCACGCGCAATGGCGATACGTTGTTGTTGACCACCACTTAATTGATCCGCCATACGATTTTCAAAACCGTCTAAGTTTACCAATTTTAATGCATACTTAATCTTATCGTTGATATATGCTTTGGATTTTCCTTTGATTTTCAGACCAAAAGCAATATTTTCAGCAATTGTCATATGGGTAAACAATGCATATTTTTGAAACACGGTGTTCAATTGACGTTTATTTGGAGCAAGGTTCGTGATATCCACACCGTCAAAGATTACATTTCCTTGATCAGGTGTTTCAAAACCACCTAAAATACGTAGCAAAGTAGTCTTGCCGCATCCACTTGGACCTAGTAAAGTCAAAAATTTATTCTCATTAATATATAAGTTCAAATCATCCAACACGAGGTTGTCTCCATAAGATTTTGAAATGTGTGAAATGTCGATTAATTTTCTTGCCATTTAATTGACCTCCTACTTATATAAAATTTACCCAATTATACAATTACCATTATGCAATTTTTCGACGAAAAGTGCAATATCATATTTTTAAAAATATATGTACTTTTATGTTTGTTCGTATTATAATGTACAAGATTATGAAAATAAAGGAGTTAGATCATCATGAGCGAAGAATATACAAATGACAATAACCAAGAAGATAGAGTGGATGAT
This sequence comes from Tyzzerella sp., assembly GCA_017416155.1. Lineage (GTDB taxonomy): Bacteria > Bacillota > Clostridia > Lachnospirales > Lachnospiraceae > Faecalimonas. The sequence goes on along the minus strand of JAFQDE010000019.1, from coordinate 23,721 downwards.
ATAGTAGATGATAAGGTAGAAGAGTTGGCAGAAGCGCTTGCAGAAGTGGTTAACGAGGAACCTGAATCAGAGAAGAAAACCACTGAAGAGCCAAAAGCAGAGGAGGCAACTGCTGAAGAGTCTAAAAATGAGGAATCGAACACAGAAGAGGCTTCAACAGAAACTTCATCAACAGAGGAAACTACGACAGAACAGGAGCAAGAGTCACCGAAATCACGTAAGGCGCTAAAAATAGGTATTATTTCTGTTATAGCAGTGATTGTTTTATTGGCAGGAGTATATTTTGGCATGGCAAAAAAATATGCCGATTGTTTCTTAATGGGAACTTTCGTGAATGGAACGGATTGCTCCGGAATGACAGTTGATGAAGTTGGAAACATTTTGCAAAAGAAAGTCGAAGAGTATGTGCTTACTATCGAAGGGGTAAATGCTTCTACAGAAGAAATCAAAGGAACAGACATCGGTATCGTATACAATGGATATAGACAGTTAAAGGAAGCATTTAACGAACAGAATTCTTACATGTGGCCAAAAGCGCTATTTGAGAAAAATGAAATCGAGGTAGAGATTGATTTTGACTATGACAGTGAAAAACTAAATGAGAGAATTACAACATTGGAATGCCTGAAAACTGAAAATCAAACTGCAGCTGTGGCGGCTACTGTTGTATACAAGGATGGAGAATTTATTATTCAAGATGAGACTTATGGAACACAGGTAGACACAGCAAAATTGAGTGAAGTGATTCTTGCGGCAGTTTCGGCTATAGAGACTGAGGTGAATATGGAAGAGGTTGGTTGCTATATTCAGCCGAGATTCACAAAAAAATCTCCGGAAGTGATTGCGGCTAAAGATGAGATGAACAAATATCTCACTGCGTGCATTACATATAGTAAAGATGATGTTGTTGTGACATTGGATAAGAGTCAAATATATTCATGGATTTCCGTTGATGAGAACATGACGCCGGGAATCTCGACAGATAGTGCGAAAGCATTTGCTAAAACTTTGGGTAATAAATATAACACATCAAACCGCGGTGGACAACTTACAACTCCGACGGGGAAAGTAGTTAATGTTGCGTTGGCAGGATATGGACGTGCAGTCGGCGTTGATGCCGAGGCAAATCAGTTGATTGCTGAGATTAAAGAGGGAAAGACAGTAACGCGAGAACCGATTTTTTCGAGGACAGAAACTCCGGAAGGACAGACTATTTGGGGAACTACATACATAGAAGTAGATATAACTGAACAATATATGTGGTATATTGTAAATGGTTCAATAGCACTGGAGACAGATGTTGTTACCGGTAAAAAGGGTTCAAACGATACTCCGACAGGAACATACACCATCTTAGAAAAGATGAGAAATAAGACATTGCGTGGGCGGCCACTTGCTAATGGAAAACCATCTTACCTGACACCGGTTAGTTATTGGATGCGTGTGACATGGAGCGGAATCGGATTCCATGATGCGAATTGGCAACCGACGTTTGGAGGCGACAGATATATTGCAAATGGTTCTCACGGTTGCATTAATATGCCACCGAAAAAAGCAGGAGAACTTTACAACATGATTTCAAAAGGAACTCCAGTTGTCATACATTATTAGAATGAGGAAACAATATGTATAAACTTATTAAACGAGACGGGCTGGCAAAGCGCGGAGAATTTCATACAGTACATGGTGTAATTCAGACCCCGGTGTTTATGAATGTTGGAACAATAGCGGCAATCAAAGGAGCTGTTTCCACAGAAGATTTGCAGGGGATCAAAACACAAGTACAATTATCTAACACCTATCATCTGCATGTGAGACCTGGAGATGAAGTAGTAAAAAAACTTGGCGGTCTTCATAAATTTATGGTATGGGACAAACCGATTCTTACGGATTCCGGTGGTTTCCAAGTGTTTTCATTGGCGAGTCTTCGCAAAATTAAGGAAGAAGGTGTGTATTTCAACTCACACATTGATGGACGCAAGATTTTTATGGGCCCTGAGGAAAGTATGCAGATTCAATCAAATCTCGGCTCTACAATAGCAATGGCATTTGATGAATGTCCATCGAGCGTTGCAAGCAGAAAATATATGGAGGACTCAGTTGCACGAACAACCCGCTGGCTTCAGAGATGCAAGGATGAGATGGCAAGACTTAATTCACTTCCGGATACTATCAATAAGAATCAGATGCTTTTCGGCATCAATCAGGGCGGTATCTATGAAGATATCCGTATCCGGCATGCAAAAGAGATTGCTAAGATGGATTTGGATGGATATGCGGTAGGAGGACTTGCAGTAGGAGAATCCCATGCGGATATGTATCGTATCTTAGATGCTGTTGTACCACATCTTCCGATAGAAAAACCAACCTATTTGATGGGTGTCGGAACACCGGCTAATATCTTGGAAGCAGTTGACAGAGGTGTGGATTTCTTTGACTGTGTATATCCGAGTAGAAATGGAAGACATGGACATGTCTATACGAATCACGGCAAAATCAATCTGTTCAATGCAAAATATGAACTGGATGATTCTCCAATCGAAGAAGGCTGTCAATGTCCGGCATGTCGTACTTACAGCAGAGCCTATATCAGACATTTGCTTAAGGCAAAAGAGATGCTCGGTATGAGACTTTGTGTGCTTCACAATCTGTATTTCTACAATACGATGATGGAAGAAATCAGAGAGGCAATTGAACAAGGACATTATAAAGAATATAAAGCAGAAAAACTGGCAAGAATGTCAGGAAAATAAAAAAACAACTTGAAGAAATCATATTTATTTAGTATGATACCTTTAGTGTTTAGAATTTAGGAGGATATGGAAATGATGTTATTAAGTGGTACACCAAGTGCAGGTGGTAGTATGTTGACAACACTTATTATCTATGCTGCGTTTATCGGACTTTTGTGGTTCTTCATGATGAGACCTCAGAAAAAGGAACGTAAAAGACTTCAACTCATGTTATCAGAGATGGCAGTGGGAGATACAGTTCTTACAACAAGCGGATTCTATGGCGTGATTATTGATATCTCAGAAGATGACGTAATCGTGGAGTTCGGTAACAATAAGAACTGCCGTATTCCGATGCAGAAAGCAGCGATTACACAGGTTGAGAAACCAAGTGCAGAATAATATTGAAAAGAGAACACAAAAGTGTCACGGAAGTGGCACTTTTTTTCTGCACTTTTGTGTGCTAAAGGGTTGAAACAAGTAGAAAAATGAGGTATTATTAAGGGTAATTATTCTAAATTAGGAAAGAGGTAGAAACGTATGCAACTGAATATTGGTGTTATACGAGGTGACGGCATTGGACCTGAGATTGTGACAGAGGCAATCAAAGTATTAAATAAAGTAGGAGAAGTCTACGGACATAGCTATACATACAACGAATTACTAATGGGAGGAGCATCCATCGATGTACACGGAATCCCGCTTACAGATGAGACAGTGGCAATTGCAAAATCTTGCGACGCAGTGCTTATGGGGTCAATCGGCGGTGATGCAAAGGTATCTCCGTGGTATAAGTTGGAACCATCTAAGAGACCGGAGGCAGGACTTCTTAAGATTCGAAAAGAACTTAACCTCTTCGCAAACTTGAGACCGGCAGTTCTATATGATGAACTCAAAGGCGCATGTCCACTTAAGGAAGAACTTACCGAGGGCGGTTTTGACATGATGATTATGCGTGAGCTTACCGGCGGTCTTTACTTTGGAAACAGAGAGACAAAAGAAGTAGACGGTGTTCTGACAGCGCAGGATGAGCTTACATATAATGAAAACGAAATTCGCAGAATTGCAATTCGTGCATTTGACATTGCAATGAAGCGTAACAAAAAGGTCATTAGCGTTGATAAAGCAAATGTGCTCGATTCTTCGAGACTTTGGAGAAAAGTAGTAGAAGAGGTCGCAAAGGATTATCCAGAAGTGACCTTAGAGCATATGCTAGTTGACAACTGTGCAATGCAGCTTGTGAAAAATCCAAAACAGTTCGACGTGATTCTGACAGAGAACATGTTTGGTGATATTTTATCAGATGAGGCAAGTATGATTACAGGTTCCATCGGAATGCTGGCATCTGCAAGTCTCAATGATACAAAATTTGGACTTTATGAACCAAGCGGCGGTTCAGCACCGGATATCGCAGGAAAAGGCATTGCGAATCCGATTGCAACGATTCTCTCAGCAGCCATGATGCTTCGCTACACATTTGATTTGGACAAAGAAGCAGATGCAGTTGAACATGCTGTGGCTACAGTGCTAAAAGCAGGGTACCGAACGATAGATATTATGTCAGATGGCAAGAAGCAAGTAGGAACAGCAGAGATTGGCTCGCTCATTGCGGAGTATATTAAGTAGGAATAACCTAGACATCAAGGAGGAGATAGAGATGAGAAGTGATACAGTAACAAAAGGAATGGCACAGGCACCACATCGTTCGTTATTCAATGCATTGGGATATACAGAGGAAGAACGTCAGAGACCATTAGTTGGTATCGTATGTTCTTATAATGAAATTGTACCGGGACACATGAACTTAGATAAGATCTGTGACGCTGTTAAGATGGGCGTTGCAATGGCCGGCGGAACACCGATTATGTTCCCTGCAATCGCAGTGTGTGACGGTATTGCAATGGGACATGTAGGTATGAAATATTCACTTGTAACAAGAGATTTAATTGCAGACTCTACAGAAGCTATGGCAATGGCACATCAGTTTGATGCACTTGTTATGATTCCAAACTGTGATAAAAACGTACCTGGATTACTTATGGCTGCAGCGCGTATTAATGTGCCGACTGTGTTTGTAAGCGGTGGTCCGATGCTTGCAGGTAAAGTAAAAGGGTGTAAGAGAAGTCTTTCCAGCATGTTTGAGGCGGTAGGATCTTATGCGGCAGGAACAATGACAGAGGAAGATGTGACAGAATTTGAAGAAAAGGTTTGTCCAACCTGTGGTTCATGCTCCGGTATGTACACTGCAAACAGTATGAACTGCTTAACAGAAGTACTTGGTATGGGACTTCAAGGAAATGGAACGATTCCTGCGGTTTATTCGGAGAGAATCAGACTTGCAAAGCATGCAGGTATGAAGGTTATGGAACTCTGGGAAAAGAACATCCGACCAAGAGATATTATGACAGAAGAAGCAATTCTCAATGCGTTAACAGTAGATATGGCACTTGGATGCTCTACAAACTCCATGCTTCATTTACCGGCAATTGCACATGAGATTGGTATGGACTTTGATATTACATTTGCAAATGAAATCAGTGCAAAGACACCAAACCTTTGTCATTTGGCACCGGCAGGTCCGACTTACATGGAAGACCTCAACGAGGCAGGCGGCGTATACGCGGTTATGAATGAACTGAACAAAAAAGGCTTATTACATACAGACTGTATGACTGTAACAGGAAAAACAGTAGGTGAAAACATTGCAAATTGTACAAATAAGAATCCAGAGGTTATCAGACCGATTGAAAACCCATATAGTGAAACGGGTGGGCTTGCAGTTCTCACAGGTAATCTTGCACCGGACGGCAGCGTTGTAAAACGTTCTGCAGTAGTGGAAGAGATGATGGTTCACGAAGGACCTGCAAGAGTATTTGACTGTGAAGAAGATGCAATCGACGCAATCAAGGGCGGCAAGATTGTTGCAGGTGACGTTGTGGTTATTCGCTATGAAGGACCAAAAGGCGGACCTGGTATGCGTGAAATGCTCAATCCAACATCTGCAATTGCAGGTATGGGACTTGGTGCAAGCGTAGCGCTTATCACAGACGGACGCTTTAGTGGTGCATCCCGTGGAGCATCTATCGGACACGTTTCGCCGGAAGCAGCAGTTGGCGGACCAATCGCGTTAGTAGAAGAAGGCGATATCATTAAGATTAATATTCCTGAAAACAAGATGGAATTAAAAGTATCTGACGAAGTGTTAGCAGAACGTAAGGCAAAATGGGTACCAAGACAGCCAAAAGTGACAACAGGGTACTTGGCAAGATATGCATCTATGGTGACATCAGGGAACAGAGGAGCAATCTTAGAAATACCGAGATAGAGAAGGAGACTTGACATGCAATTGACAGGAGCAGAAATTGTAATCGAATGCTTGAAGGAGCAAGGAGTAGACACCGTATTCGGATATCCGGGTGGTGCAATTCTGAATGTATACGATGCACTTTACAAGCACAGCGATGAAATCACACATATATTAACATCCCATGAGCAGGGAGCTTCCCATGCGGCAGATGGGTATGCAAGAGCGACCGGGAAGGTGGGCGTTTGCTTTGCAACCAGTGGACCGGGGGCAACGAACTTAGTAACAGGAATTGCGACAGCCTATATGGATTCCATTCCGGTTGTTGCAATCACATGTAACGTAGGAGTATCCCTTCTTGGAAAAGATAGTTTCCAGGAAATCGACATTGCCGGAGTAACAATGCCGATTACCAAGCATAACTATATTGTAAAAGACGTAAACAAGTTAGCGGATACGATCCGTAAAGCATTTGAGATTGCGAGAACAGGACGTCCGGGGCCGGTACTTATCGATATCCCGAAGGATATAACGGCTAACACATGTGAATATGAGAAGAAAGAAATCCGTACAGATAAAGTGTTTAAGGACACAATAAAAGAATCAGAAATCGACACAGCAATCGAGATGATGAAGAAGTCGAAGAAACCATTTATCTTTGTAGGTGGAGGAGCAGTACTTTCCGGTGCCAGCGAAGCTCTGATTGAATTTGCACATAAAATGGATGCACCTGTTACCGATTCTTTGATGGGAAAAGGTGCATTTCCGGGAACTGATGAGCTTTACACGGGAATGCTTGGTATGCATGGAACAAAGGCATCGAATTTTGGCGTGAGCAAATGTGACTTATTAGTGGTTGTCGGCGCAAGATTCAGTGACCGTGTCACAGGAAATGCAAGCAAGTTTGCAAGCAAAGCGAAGATTATTCAAATCGACATTGACCCTGCAGAGATTGATAAAAATATCATGACCGATGCAAGTATCACAGGTGATGTCGACGCTGTGCTCAAGTTGTTAAATGCAAAATTAGAACAGCAAGATCATACAGAGTGGAAGGAAACCATTCAAGAATACAAAGAAAAATATCCACTTACATATCATAAAGATGTTTTAACAGGACCATTCGTTATAGAGGAAATCTACAGACAGACAGAAGGCGATGCAGTGATTACAACAGAAGTTGGACAGCATCAGATGTGGGCAGCACAATTTTATAAATATAGTAAACCACGTACACTTCTCACTTCAGGTGGGCTCGGAACCATGGGTTATGGACTCGGAGCGTCGCTCGGAGCAAAGATGGGTGTTCCTGATAAGACCGTAGTAAATATTGCTGGAGACGGATGTTTCCGTATGAATATGAATGAGATTGCGACAGCAGCAAGACATAACATTCCAATTATTCAAGTGGTTATCAATAACCACGTACTCGGAATGGTTCGTCAGTGGCAGAATTTATTCTACGGACAGCGTTATTCATCAACTGTATTGAATGATGCAGTGGATTTTGTAAAATTAGCAGAGGCTATGGGTGCAGTCGGAATTCGTGCAACTTCGCAGGAAGAGTTTAAGGAAGCATTTGCAAAAGCTCTTACTATGGGAAGACCGGTAGTGATTGACTGTCAGATTGACAGTGATGATAAGGTGTGGCCGATGGTGGCTCCGGGAGCGGCTATCAGCGAAGCGTTTAGTGAAGAAGATTTAGAGGAGGGGAAATAGCGATGGGAAGAGTATATAACTTTTCAGCAGGACCGGCAGTATTGCCGGAGAGCGTATTAAAAGAAGCAGCAGCAGAGATGTTAGATTACAAAGGCACCGGAATGTCAGTGATGGAGATGAGCCATCGTTCCAAAGCTTATGATGAGATTATCAAGACAGCAGAGGCGGACCTTCGTGACCTTATGAATATTCCTGATAATTACAAGGTGTTGTTCTTGCAGGGTGGTGCATCACAGCAATTTGCCATGATTCCGATGAATCTGATGAAAAATAAAGTGGCAGATTACATTGTGACAGGGCAATGGGCAAAGAAAGCATATCAGGAAGCTCAGAAATATGGTAAAGCGAATAAGATTGCAACATCGGAAGACAAGACATTTTCTTATATTCCGGATTGCTCCGACTTGCCGATTTCAGAAGATGCAGACTATGTTTACATCTGCGAAAACAATACAATTTACGGAACCAAATTTAAAGAATTGCCAAATACAAAAGGTAAACTTCTTGTAGCAGACGTTTCCTCATGTTTCTTGTCTGAGCCTGTAGATGTTAGTAAATACGGCGTTATCTACGGTGGTGTACAAAAGAACATCGGACCGGCAGGTGTGGTTATTGTAATTATCCGCGAGGATTTGATTACAGAGGATGTGCTTCCGGGTACACCAACAATGTTACAGTATAAGATTCATGCAGACGCGGACTCTCTTTATAATACACCACCGGCATACGGTATCTATATTTGCGGTAAAGTGTTCAAATGGATTAAAGAGATGGGCGGCCTCGAGGCGATGAAAGAGCATAATGAGAAGAAAGCAAAGATTCTCTATGATTTCCTGGATGAGAGTAAGTTGTTCAAAGGAACAGTTGTAAAAGAAGACCGTTCACTTATGAATGTACCATTTATTACAGGTGACGCAGAACTGGATGCCAAGTTTGTGAAAGCGGCAGAGGCTGCAGGCTTTAAGAACTTAAAAGGCCACAGAAGTGTTGGCGGTATGAGAGCAAGTATCTACAATGCAATGCCAATTGATGGCGTAGAAGCATTAGTAGCATTTATGAAAAAATTTGAAGAGGAGAATCTGTAATGTATAAATATCATTGCTTGAATCCAATTGCAGATATTGGACTTAGTCAATTTAGAGATGAATATGCAGCAGTCAGCCATATGGATGATGCAGATGCAGTACTCGTCAGAAGTGCAGCCATGCACGATTTGGAATTTGGAGATAATTTGAAAGTGATTGCAAGAGCAGGAGCAGGTGTGAATAACATTCCGCTTGATCGCTGTGCAGAAAAGGGAATTGTTGTATTTAATACGCCGGGAGCAAACGCAAACGGTGTAAAGGAACTAGTGCTTGCAGGTATGCTCTTGGCATCTCGCGATATCATCGGTGGAATCAATTGGGTAGAGGAGCACGAGGAAGACGGAGACATTGCAAAGCAGGCTGAGAAAGCGAAAAAAGCATTTGCAGGCTGTGAACTGGAAGGAAAGAAACTTGGAGTAATCGGTCTTGGTGCTATCGGTGTACTTGTCGCAAATGCTGCAGTACAGCTTGGTATGGATGTGTACGGTTATGACCCATATCTTTCCGTAGATGGTGCATGGAAACTTTCCAGAAGCATTTATCACGCAAAGACAACGGAAGAAATCTACAGTGAATGTGACTATATTACAATTCACGTTCCGGCATTAGAATCAACGAAAGGCATGATTAATAAGAATGCCATTAGTCTGATGAAAGATGGGGTGGTTGTGCTTAACTTTGCAAGAGATGTACTTGTAAATGAGGAGGATATGATTGACGCACTTATTTCCGGAAAGGTGAAAAAGTATGTTACAGACTTTCCGAATCCGGTGATTACAGGTGTGAAGAATGCCATTGTCATTCCTCACCTTGGTGCATCTACAGAAGAGTCAGAAGACAATTGCGCAAAGATGGCAGTGAAAGAAGTTATGGAATTCCTTGAGAATGGTAACATTCGCAATTCTGTGAACTATCCAAACTGTGAGATGGGACTTCGCGGAGAGCATACAAGAATCACGATTATGCACCGTAACGTGCCAAATATGATCAGTCAGTTTTCCACTATCTTAGCTGAGGACGGTATTAATATCGCAAACATGACAAATAAGAGTAAGGGTTCCTACGCTTACACCATTATCGATGCAGAAAATGAAATCACATCGGACATTCTCGCAGATATTGAGGGTGTAAATGACGTCTTAAGAGTAAGAGTGATTGGATAATTTGATATTATTTACATTTAGGAGGAAATGAGAATGGATTATTTATTGGAGGGCGTGAAAGCACTTGTCATGGCAGAGGGTGGTTGGAAGAACCTTGTTATGTTTGCGGTTGGTATTACATTAATCTGGCTTGCAATTAAGAAAGAATATGAACCCTCACTTTTGTTACCTATGGGATTTGGTGCAATTTTGGTTAACTTACCACTTTCGGGTGTGTTAAATCAGACAGTTGGTGGAGTAGAAGCGCATGGTATTATTGAATGGTTATTTGATGTTGGTATTAATGCGTCAGAGGCTATGCCGATTCTGTTGTTTATCGGTATCGGTGCGATGATTGATTTTGGACCGCTGCTTTCACAGCCATCGATGTTTTTATTTGGTGCAGGGGCACAGTTTGGTATCTTCGCAGCAATTTTACTCGCGGCACTTTTAGGATTCGATATCAAAGATGCAGCGGCAATCGGTACAATCGGCGCAGCTGATGGTCCGACAGCTATCTTGGTATCTCAGGTGTTAAAGTCAGAATATGTAGGACCTATTGCAGTTGCAGCATATTCATATATGGCGTTGGTTCCTATCGTTCAGCCGATGGCAATTAAACTTGTTACAACGAAGAAGGAAAGATGTATTCATATGGAATACAAACCGGAGTCAGTTTCTAAGACAATGCGTATTGTGTTCCCAATTGCTGTAACTATGATTGTAGGTCTTGTGGCACCTCAGTCAGTAGCACTTGTAGGTTTCTTGATGTTTGGTAACCTGATTCGTGAATGTGGCGTTCTCGGAACAATGTCTGAGACAGCACAGAACCAACTGGCAAACTTAATCACATTGTTACTTGGTATCACGATTTCATTCAGTATGAAAGCGGAAGCATTTGTAAAATGGGAGACACTTATGATTATGGCAATCGGTCTCTTCGCGTTTGTAATGGATACCATCGGCGGTGTTATGCTTGCAAAATTTATGAACTTGTTTAGAAAACAGAAAATCAACCCAATGATTGGTGGAGCAGGTATTTCTGCATTTCCTATGTCTTCTCGTGTGATTCAGAAGATTGCAATGGAAGAAGACCCATCAAACATCTTAATCATGCACTCGGCTGGTTCCAATGTATCGGGACAGATTGCATCTGTAGTTGCAGGTGGTCTCATAATCAGCTTAGTGTCTCAGTATTTATAGGATAAAGGGAGGTTTTCGAAATGAAAGAAACAGTATTACAGGCATTGGATATGATGTGGAAAGGTATGCTCGGGATCTTTGTGGCACTTACCGTTATTATGATTTTTGTATGGATTATGGCAAAAATAGGTAATAAGAAAAAATAAGAATCATTGCATTCTGTCGAAATGTGTCATATAATAATTTTTGGAGAAAGTTATTATAGGGGACAACAATATATATGTACAATGATTTAGAGTATAAGAATAAGATTGTAGTAGGGCTTATAATGACATTTGCCCTACTATTTTTTTGTGCCAGCGTGAGCGTGTATCAGTATTTCCTGCCGGTTGTAACGATACAAGTGAATAGTGTAACTATACGACAGGATGATGAGCTGCCGGAGTTTGAAATATATGCGGATTACAGCGGAGAGCAGGATATCGTGTTAGATGAAAGCACAGGCTATTCAATCAATCAATTGATGAGTGAGTTGAATCAAGGAAAGGGTTATCAACTCGTAAATGACGTAGACAATACAAAAGAGGGAACGTATGCGTTGAACTTAGAGTTATTGGATGAACTCAAAGAAAAGTTTCTATATTCATGGAATTATAAATTGCGATTCCGTATCGTGACCGGAACAGTGGAAGTTTTGAATAAGTATGGAGATTGGGAAGAAGGTAGGTTCAAGTTATTAGATGGTAGTTATGCCTCCGGTTGGACGAATCTGGGACCTGAGACATACTATTTTAATGAAGAGGGCGTCAGAGTCACGGGAAAGCAAGAGATTTCTGGAAATACATACTATTTCAACAAAGATGGAAAGTTTGATACCGAAAAGAATTCGGTGAATCCAAATCGTCCGATGATTGCACTCACATTTGATGACGGTCCGGGCCTGGGAACAGAACGTCTGATAGAAGCATTGGAGTCTCACGGTGCAAGAGCAACATTCTTTATGATGGGAACGAGAGTGAATACGTATCCGAATGCCGTTCGCAAGATGGTGGAGACAGGCTGTGAACTTGGAAATCACACAACAAATCATCTCAAACTGACGGATTATGCTGCAGAAGGCATTGCAACGGAAATCAATTATACGAGAGATGTCATCGATAGTATTGTGGGACAGAAACCGACGATGGTGAGACCGCCTTATGGTGCAGTGAATGAAGTGGTGCAGTCTGAGGCCGGAGTTCCTTTAGTGTTCTGGTCAGTGGACACATTAGATTGGCAACTAAAGGATGCGCAGCTTATACGGAATTACGTTCTGAACACAGTGAAGGATGGAGATATTGTGTTGATGCATGATATCTATGAAGCGACTGTTCAGGCAACCATAGAACTGATTCCGCTATTACAGGAGAGAGGATACCAGCTCGTGACAGTCAGTGAGATGGCAAAGGCAAGAGGAATTACGTTGGAAAATGGTGCCAAATATTATAATTTCACAAATAAATGAGCTTGGTTCGTATGACCAAGCTTATTTATTTTATCTGTTGATACAATAAGAAACGGTGCCCAGATGGGACACCGTATCTCTAGTTGTTATATACTAGTTGTTTAATTTTGCATTATGCTTTTCCAACAACTTATGAATCCTATCCGAAGGATCTAATACCGTTCCAATCGGTGTGTCATGATTCAATGAATCAATAATCAGCGCGATAAATTTGCTCATATCTGCACAAGTGAAATATGGTTTATCCAGAGTTTCCTGTGGGAGATATGTAAGGTTTGTTGTAATGATACGGTCGATAAATCCTTTTTCATAATATTCATCGAACTTCGCCATTCCTTCTGTGAAAAGTCCGAAGGTTGTGAATACAAACACACGGTTTGCACCGCGTTCTTTAATCTGCTTTGCAACATCCAGCATACTTTCACCGGAAGAAATCATATCATCAACGATAATCGCATTTTTGCCTGCGAGGTCTGTTCCAAGGAACTCGTGAGCAACAATCGGATTCTTACCGTTTACGACAGTAGAGTAATCACGGCGTTTGTAGAACATACCCATGTCTACACCGAGTACGTTTGAAAGATATACCGCACGATGCATCGCACCCTCATCCGGACTGATAATCATCAGGTGGTCTTTGTCTACCTGAAGGTCAGGTTCTGCACGGAGTAGCGCCTTCATAAACTGGTAATTCGGCGAGAAGTTGTCAAACCCGTTTATCGGAATGGAGTTCTGTACACGTGGGTCATGAGCGTCAAAAGTCATAATATTGGATACACCCATCTCCATCAGTTCCTGAAGTGCGAGAGCACAGTCGAGAGATTCTCTCTTTGTACGCTTATGTTGGCGACTCTCATACAAGAATGGCATCATAACATTGATACGTCGTGCCTTACCTGTAGCAGCCGAGATAATACGCTTTAAATCTTGATAATGGTCATCCGGTGACATGTGATTGATATGACCATTCACCTTATATGTCAGACTGTGGTTGCACACATCAACCATAATGAATAAGTCTTTTCCGCGAATGGATTCTTTCAGAACACCTTTTGCTTCACCTGAGCCAAAACGAGGACAGGCTGCTTCCACAAGATAGTTTTCACTATCATAATGCGCAATTGATGAAAGCTCCGGATATTCTGATATCGCTTCTTTTCGGAAAGAGACAATGTAATCGTTCACCTTTTTTCCTAATTCTTTGCAACTATCCAACGCAACAATCTTAAGAGGAGCAGTTGGCAGTGTTTTTTCCAATTGTGTAATATTAGACATCATAGCCTCCCAATACAGTATGTTTTCTCTAACATAGTTATTTTAGCAAAATTTAAGATTTGCTTCAACAATTTTAAAGGAGGAAAATTGCTTTTTTTTCAGAAATTTAGTATGATGGAAAAAGATTAAGATGATTTGAGGAAATGATGATGAAACATGAACATATTGTAAAGTGTGTGGAGTCAGGGAGTATTGCCGAAGAGATGGGTATTGAAGCCGGCGACAAACTGATAAGTATCAATGATAATACCATAGAAGACGTTTTCGATTACCACTATTATGTGAATGATGAGGAGATTGTACTTCTCATTGAAAAGCCGGATGGTGAAGAGTGGGAATTGGAGATTGAGAAGGATTATGAAGAAGATTTGGGAATTGTATTCGAGCAGGGACTTATGGACGAATATCGCTCTTGCAGAAATAAGTGCATGTTCTGCTTTATTGACCAGATGCCAAAGGGAATGCGTGAAACCTTATACTTTAAGGATGATGATTCCAGACTTTCTTTTTTGCAGGGAAACTATATTACGCTAACCAACATGAGTGACCATGATATAGAACGTATTGTAAAGTACCATTTGGAGCCGATTAATATTTCGTTTCACACCACGAATCCGGAGCTTCGCTGCAAGATGCTTCACAATCGATTTGCTGGGGAAGCACTTAAGAAGGTAGACAAGCTCTATGAAGGTGGTATTCAGATGAATGGGCAGATTGTGCTGTGCAAGGGCATTAATGACGGAGAAGAGTTAGAGCGAAGTATTTGCGACATGTCAAAGTATTTGCCGCATTTACAGAGTGTATCGGTTGTACCGGTTGGACTTACCAAATATCGTGATGGGCTATATCCACTTCAGTCATTTACAAAAGAAGATGCCAAGAAAGTGATTGACACCATCGAAAAATGGCAAAAAATATTTTATGAAGAGTATGGTCTTCATTTTATTCATGCGGGAGATGAGTGGTATATTTTGGCGGAGCAAGAGGTGCCGGAGGAAGAACGATATGACGGGTATCTTCAGTTGGAAAATGGTGTCGGAATGTTAAGGCTTCTGATCAATGAATTTGAGGAAGCGTATGCGGAAGTTGATGGAGACGACCGTGATATTGAGCTGTCTATGGCAACCGGATTCCTTGCATATCCATATCTCAAGAAGATGATAGAAAAACTGCAGATGAAATTTCCAAATATCACAGTACATCTATATCCGATTCGCAATGATTTCTTTGGAGAAAAAATTACGGTTGCGGGTCTTATCACAGGACAGGATTTGATTGCGCAATTAAAAGGGCAGTCGCTGGGAGAAAAACTACTTCTTCCTTGCAACATGTTTCGCAGTGGTGAAGAAGTTTTCCTTGATGATGTAACTCTTCCTGAATTAAAAGATTCTTTACAAGTAGAGGCAGATATTGTAAAATCAAGCGGATGGGAATTTATAGAAGCAATTATTAATAGTAGATAATATAGGAGACAAACTATGAGTAAACCAATTGTAGCGATTGTAGGAAGGCCGAATGTTGGAAAGTCTACATTGTTTAACACACTGGCGGGTGAGAATATTTCAATTGTCAAGGATACGCCGGGAGTTACAAGAGACCGAATATATGCTGAGGTCACATGGCTCAATCGTGAGTTCACGATGATTGATACCGGCGGTATTGAACCAGACAGCAGGGATATTATTCTGTCACAGATGCGTGAGCAGGCACAGATTGCCATTGATACGGCAGATGTTATTATATTCCTCACCGATGTAAGACAGGGGCTTCAGGACGCAGATTCAAAAGTAGCAGATATGCTTCGCCGTTCCGGAAAGCCGGTTGTGCTTGTTGTAAATAAAGTAGATAGCTTTGAAAAGTTTATGAGCGATGTGTATGAGTTTTATAACCTTGGTATCGGTGATCCGATACCGGTTTCAGCAGCTTCCAGACTTGGAATTGGAGACATGCTCGATGAAGTGACAAAACATTTTCCGGAAGGTGCAGAGGAGGAAGAAGAGGATGACAGACCGCGTATTGCAATTGTCGGAAAACCAAATGTAGGTAAATCTTCCATTATAAACAAACTTCTCGGAAAAAATCGTGTCATTGTATCCGATATTGCAGGGACAACAAGAGATGCAATTGATACAGCAATCAAGCACAATGGAAAAGAATATGTATTTATCGATACAGCGGGGCTTCGTCGTAAGAATAAGATTAAAGAAGAATTGGAGCGTTACAGTATCATTCGTACGGTAACAGCTGTAGAACGTGCAGATGTGGTTCTTATGGTGATTGATGCGACAGAAGGTATCACAGAACAGGATGCGAAGATTGCAGGTATTGCACATGAACGTGGCAAAGGTATCATTATTGTAGTAAACAAGTGGGATGCCATTGAAAAGAATGACAAGACCATGAATGAGTTTGAGAAGGATATCCGCAAGACATTGGCATATATGCCATATGCAGAGATTATGTATGTGTCTGCTGCAACAGGACAGCGTCTTGGCAAACTGTATGATATGATTGATATGGTAATGGAGAATCAAACACTACGTGTGGCCACCGGAGTCCTTAATGAGATTATGGCGGAGGCAGTTGCAATGCAGCAACCACCATCAGATAAAGGTAAGAGACTCAAACTATATTACATCACACAAGTTTCCGTCAAACCACCAACATTTGTTATTTTTGTGAATGATAAGGAACTGATGCATTTCTCTTATACAAGATATCTTGAGAATAAGATTCGTGAAGCATTTGGATTCCGAGGAACATCACTCAAATTCTTTATACGTGAGCGTAAAGAAAAGGAGCAGTAAGCATGGAACGTCTATTATGTGTAGTGATTGGATATCTGTTTGGCCTGATTCAGACAGGATATATCTACGGCAAGATAAAGAATATTGATATTCGCAAGCACGGAAGCGGAAATGCAGGTACAACCAATGCTCTACGTACACTTGGCTGGAAGGCAGGAGTGATTACGTTCATTGGTGACTGTCTAAAATGCGTGGTGGCAGTTACGGTTGTTCAGTTTCTGTTTATACAGGATCCACGTCAAGCCTTGTATTCAATGTATGCAGGGTTTGGTGCCGTACTTGGTCATAATTTTCCGTTTTATTTGAAGTTTAAGGGCGGGAAAGGAATTGCTTCCACCGCAGGGCTGATTTTAGCATTACATCCACGCATGTTTTTGATTGTTGCCGCTGTATTTATCGGTATTGTATTATTCACACAATACGTGTCATTGGCATCCATTGCCATCATGATTTTGTTTGTTACTATGGTTGTTGTGAAAGGACAGTCCGGTATGCTTTTTGTGTCGAATGCTGATTTGTATGAATACTATGCATTAGCAATTGTTTTGGCACTGCTGGCAATTTGGAGACACCGTGCAAACATTAAGAGATTGTTAAATGGAACAGAAAACAAAACAGATGTTAGAAAAATAGGTAAAAAATCATAGGAGGATTAGTCATGGCTAAAGTAGGAATCTTAGGAGCAGGTAGTTGGGGAACTGCATTGTCGCTTTTGTTGTACAAGAACGGACATGATGTGACAGTATGGTCCATTGATAAAAGAGAAGTGGAGATGCTTCAAACCGAAAGAGAACATAAGAGCAAGCTTCCGGGCGTAAAGCTTCCGGAGGATATGGTGTTTACCAACAATCTGGAAGAAGGTATGAAAGATAAAGATTTCCTAGTTCTGGCAGTGCCATCTATTTTTACCAGAAGTACTGCTAGAAGTATGAAACCATATATTAAACTGGGTCAGAAGGTTGTAAATGTTGCAAAAGGAATAGAAGAAAACACATTGATGACATTATCGGAGCAGATTGAAGAGGAGCTTCCTGAGGCAGATGTTGCAGTGCTTTCAGGACCAAGTCATGCAGAAGAGGTTGGACGTCAGCTTCCGACAACCATCGTAGTAGGAGCAAGAACAAAGGAGACAGCACAGTATCTGCAGGCAGCATTTATGAATGATTTCTTCCGTGTATATACCAGCCCTGATATCTTGGGAATCGAGATTGGCGGAGCACTTAAGAATGTCATCGCACTTGCAGCAGGAGCTGCGGACGGACTCGGATATGGAGATAACACAAAAGCCGCTCTCATCACAAGAGGAATCGCAGAGATTACAAGACTCGGCGTGAAGATGGGTGGAAAGGCTGAGACATTTGCAGGTCTTACCGGAATCGGAGACCTTATTGTAACATGTGCCAGCGTGCACAGCCGTAACCGTAAGGCCGGTTATCTTATGGGTCAAGGCAAAACAATGAAAGAGGCTATGGATGAAGTGCAGATGGTAGTAGAAGGGGTGTACTCTGCAAAAGCAGGGCTTGCACTTGCCAAGAAGTATGAGGTGTCCATGCCGATTATTGAGCAGGTAAACCGAGTTTTATTTGAGGATAAGACAGCAGCGGAGGCAGTCCACGAATTGATGGTTCGTGGCGCAGGATGTGAAAATACAGACTTGCTATGGGATTAAAGGAAAGAGAGGACTTTGAAAGAAGTTTCAAGGTCCTTTTTGTAATATTTGTACATATCTCTTCATAGATTGTAGAAGAAAATGGAGGGATTGGTATGGAAGTATTTGATGTGTATAAAGATATTAAGGCACGGACAGGTGGTGCCATATATCTGGGAGTAGTCGGACCGGTGCGAACAGGAAAGTCTACATTTATTAAGCGATTTATGGATTTAATGGTATTGCCAAAGATTGAGGATGAACCAAGTCGTGAGCGCGCAAGAGATGAATTGCCGCAGTCTGCTTCCGGTAAAACTGTCATGACAGCGGAACCGAAATTTGTGCCGAAAGAAGCAGCCGAAATTCGGCTTATGGAGGATGTAAAGGTTAAGGTGCGTCTTGTGGATTGCGTCGGCTATATGGTAGAAGGTGCTTCCGGACATATGGAGAATGGAGAGGAACGTAAGGTGAAGACACCTTGGTTTGATTATGAAATTCCATTTACGAAGGCTGCATGCGTAGGAACGCAGAAGGTAATTCGTGATCATGCAACCATCGGAGTTGTAGTGACTACAGATGGCAGTATTGGTGAATTGGCCAGAGAAAATTATCTGTCTGCAGAAGAAAAGACGATTCAAGAACTCAAGACACTTGGAAAACCATTTATTGTTTTAGTAAACTCGAAAAAGCCTTACAGTCAGGAGACAAAGCAATTGGTGTGTGATATCAAAGAGCGATATGATGTGTCAGCAATGGCGGTAAATTGTGAACAATTGCGCGAGGAGGATATTCATCACATTATGGAAAAAGTTTTATTTGAATTTCCAATATCAGAGATACACTTCTACATACCGAAATGGGTGGAAATGTTGTCCCGTGAACATAAGATTAAACAAGAAATGCTAAAACATATTCGAGGAATTTTAAACACCTTTCATGATATAAAAGATGCAGTAGCCGGAGTAGAGAAACCGGTGAACAGTTGCATCTCTGATATTCGAGTGGAAGATATTGCAATGGATACCGGATGCGTTACTATTCGCATTCAAGTAGAAGAGGCCTGCTATTATGAAATGCTTAGTGATCTTATTGGAACCGAAATAAATAATGAGTATGAATTGGTTCGCATGATGAAGGAACTTTCTGAAATGAAGCAGGAGTATGAGGACGTGCGGGACGCAATGGAATCTGTCAAGATGAAGGGCTATGGTGTAGTAAATCCACGCAGGGAAGAAATACAGGTGGATGAGCCGATGATTATCAAACAAGGTAACAAATTTGGCGTAAAAATTCGGTCAGAAGCACCGTCTATTCACATGATTAAAGCAAATATCGAAACCGAGATTGCACCGATTGTCGGAAGTGAACAACAGGCAAGTGACTTGGTGAGATATATCAAAGATAATAGCCAAACAGAGGCAGGCATTTGGGGAACTAATATTTTCGGAAAATCCATTGAGGAAATGATTACAGACGGCATGAAGAGTAAGATAGCGACGATCAATGATGAGAGTCAGATGAAATTGCAGGATACGATGCAGAAGATTGTCAATGACAGCAACGGCGGAATGGTTTGTATTATTATATAGTATAGCAATGCCTTGAATGAAGTAACGGACAGTTATAACTGTCCGTTCATTTTTAATTGTTTCTATTATTGTTGGAAAAGACGTCGGCAACCTCGCTGATGGTTATGTATGCATGCGGGTCAATTTCGTGGACAATGTCACGCATCCGTATTACCTGGTATCTGTTTACAACAAAGTATATCATTGCTTTATCCCGATTAGAGTAGCCGCCTTTAGCCTCAAGATGCGTCATTCCGCTACCGAAAGTTTCACCAAGTATTTTGCATATCTCGTCAGGTAATTCTGTTATGATGATTGCACATTTTGCTCTGTCGATACCTTCTACAATAAAGTCGATTGTTTTTAAGGCGCCGGCATAAGTGACAATAGAGTATAGAGGAAGTATCCAACTTTTCAGTACGAATCCGCAAATCACATACAGAATAACATTATATACCATTACGAAAGTACCAACAGTAACACCAAGACGTTTGGCAAAAATAACTGCCATAACTTCTATACCATCCATTGCACCGCCAAAACGAATGGCAAGACCACTTCCGATTCCCGATATTACACCTCCGAACAAAGCACAAAGCAAAAGGTCTGTTCCGGCAAGGGGAGAAGCAATACTTACATCAATAGGAAGAATGTCGGTTATCAGCCAAGCAAAGAGAGAATAATTTGCAACCGTATAGATGGCGTAGACTGTAAATAGCCATCCTTGCTTTTTAAATCCCAATAAGAATAGGGGGATATTCAGTATCAAAAGAAAAAGGGAGAGTGTTAAGTATCCCGGAGTTATTTGGTCAAGCAACATGGATGTTCCTGAGATGCCACTATCATACAATTTGACGGGCATTAAAAAAAGTGTAATGCCGAAGGCATTTATGATACCTGCTACAGTCAGCATTATTAACTTCACAATACGAATTTTCTTTAGGTGTTTTAACAAGTTACATACCTCACTTATATCTTTACAATTGTCATTATAGTAACATAAATATATAAGTTTTTCTACTTGAATTTGAATTATCTTCAAGAATATGTTACTATAAGAAAAGATTTTGCAGGAGGCTGAACAAATGTTAAAAAATCAAAACCTATTTTTATTTGATATGGATGGCACCTTGTATCTGGGAAGTCAGTTATATGAGTTTACAAAGGAACTTTTAACTACTATTAAAGCAAAAGGAAAACGCTATCTTTTTATGACAAACAACTCTTCCAAGAGTGTAGCTGATTATGTGAAGAAATTGGAAAAACTTGGTATTGAGGCGACCGAAGATGATTTTATAACGTCATCACAGGCAACTGCTTATTACCTAAAACTTCACCATGCAAATGACAGGCTATATGTTTGTGGGACAAATTCTTTGAAGGAAGAACTTCGCAAGCACGGTTTTGTAATTACCGAAGAGTTAGATGAGGTAGATTGTATTGTCATGGGATTTGACACAGAACTTACTTTTAAAAAGTTAGAGGATGTTAGCAAGTTGTTACTTACAAGGGAGAAAATTCCTTACATAGCAACGAATCCGGATTATGTATGTCCAACTGAATTTGGAAGTGTTCCGGACTGTGGCAGCGTGTGTGATATGATTTACAATGCGACAAAGAAACGTCCGATTGTAATTGGAAAACCGGAAGCGTTGATGCCGGAGCTTGCCATGCAGCAACACGGATATACAAAAGAGGAGACAACAGTAATCGGTGACAGAATCTACACAGATATTAAGAGTGGATTAAAGGCAGGAATCAACACAATTCTTGTTCTCAGCGGTGAGACAACGCAGGAAATTTTGGATGCATCAGAGGACAAGCCGCATATGGTACTTCAAGATGCGGGCGAAATGATTTCGATGTTATAGGAAAGGATATAAAAATGATAAGATTTAATTGTGATTATTTAGAAGGAACGCATCCGCGTATATTAGAGGCCTTGGCGGAAACAAATTTGTCTCAGACTTGCGGATACGGAGAGGATGAATATTGCGAAGCCGCAAGAGAGGTAATTAAAAAAGCGTGCAAATGTGAAGATGCAGCGGTGCATTTCTTGGTAGGAGGTACACAGGCCAATCTGACAGTGATTGCATCTATTTTAAGGCCACATCAGGCAGTTCTCTGTGTAAAAGAGGGACATGTTAATGCTCATGAGACGGGGGCTATCGAGGCAACCGGCCATAAGGTGATGGCTATAGAAGGAAAAGATGGAAAAATATCCGCAGAGCAGATACGTGAGCAACATAAACTTCACTGGGGAGATGGTGCACATGAACATATTACACAGCCGAAATTAGTGTATATTTCTAATCCAACAGAGCTTGGAACCATTTATTCAAAGAGAGAACTGGAAGCGATTCGCAAGGCGTGTGATGACTGTAACATGTATCTTTACTTAGATGGGGCTCGTCTTGGATATGGTTTAGCATCCAAAGAGAATGATTTGACGTTGGAAGACATTGCAAAGAATTGTGATGTGTTCTATATCGGAGGAACAAAGGTTGGTGCACTGTTCGGTGAGGCAGTGGTTATCACGAACAAGGCACTTCAAGAGGATTTTCGTTATATCATCAAGCAAAAAGGCGGCATGCTTGCAAAAGGAAGACTTCTGGGAATTCAGTTCTTCGAACTCTTTAAAGATGGATTATATTTTGAGATATCAGAACATGCGATGAAGATGGCAGAACTGTTAAAGAGTGGTTTGTCAGAACTAGGGTATAAGTTCTATGCAGACAGTCCGACGAATCAGCAGTTTGTAATTGTTGCAGATGAGAAATTAAAACAATTGGATGAAAAGTACAGCTACGAATACCAGATGCGCTATGAAGAAAAATATAGTGTTGTACGCTTCTGTACAAGCTGGGCAACAAAAGAGGAGCATGTGTTGGCATTGATAGAAGATATGAAATAGGAGAATGTGATGTTAGTAAGTATTTATACAGACGGCGCGGCGCGAGGTAATCCAGATGGACCTGGCGGATATGGAACCGTACTTGAGTATGTGGATGGAAAAGGACAACTGCATACAAGAGAGTATTCTTGCGGTTATCAAAAGACGACCAACAATCGCATGGAGCTTATGGCTGCAATTGTGGGATTCGAAGCACTTAACCGTCCATGCGATGTCAAGTTGTATTCGGATTCAAAGTATTTGGTGGATGCATTTAATCAGAACTGGATTGACAGTTGGCTCGCAAAAGGGTGGAAGCGTGGTAAAAATGAACCAGTGAAGAATGTCGACTTATGGAAACGACTTTTAAAGGCGATGGAACCACATCAAGTCGAATGCATTTGGGTGAAAGGTCACGACGGGCATCCGCAGAATGAGAGATGTGATGTGCTTGCGACGACGGCGGCAGATGGTCAGAACTTGCAGGAGGATGTGATTGTGAAGTAAAACAAAATTACTTTACAAAATTATATAGAAGTGTTAGAATCACTAAGAATTGAAGTAAGACAGACGGTCGCTGCTGCAAGTGCCGAAAGGCTGCAGGAGAGGAAAGTCCGGGCTTCACAGGGCAGGATGCCGGCTAACGGCCGGTGGAGGCGACTCCAAGGACAGTGCAACAGAAATATACCGCCTTAATTTTAAGGTAAGGGTGGAAGGGCAGTGTAAGAGACTACCGCCTCGTTGGTAACAGCGGGGGCACATGTAAACCCCATCCGAAGCAAAACCGAATAAAAACAATGTGGCGGCCCGTCACGTTTTAGGTAGGTTGCTTGAGCCTGTTGGCAACAGCAGGTCTAGATAGATGACCGTTCAACGACATAACCCGGCTTATCGTCTTGCT